>NZ_CP047409.1:0-665205 GCF_013487865.1 Lactobacillus johnsonii | reverse complement strand
GTATGACCAGTATCAACAATATCTTCAACCAGTAATACATCTCTACCCTTAACATCTGCTTGAACGTCAATATCTAATCTAACTTTACCAGTTGATTCAAAGCCATCACCGTAGCTTGAAACATCCATAAAGTCATTTTGCATTTTTACATTCATATGGCGTGTTAAATCAGTCATAAAGTATACAGCACCCTTTAGTACCCCAATGACTAATGGAAACTTACCAGCATAATCCTCAGTTAATTGCTTACCTAGTCTTTGACAAATCTCTTCGATGTCATCTTGACTAAATAAAACACGATCAATAATGTTGTCAATATTATCACTATTTTGCATTTTAACCCTCTATATCCTTTTATAAATGCGTTGTTAATAGTAGAATTATAACATTTAATTAGACAAAAAAGCACCTATCTTGAGGTGCTTTTTCCGATTATTTATCTTTTTCTTTATCATTTTGATCGCTATTTTCTGAATCATCATTTTCACTGGCTTGATCGATCTTAGAAACGATGAACCAACGCATGAATCCTTGTTCAATGTTTACTAGCTTAAACTTAAAGCCTTCTAAATCAACAGACTCACCACGTTTTAAATTAGGATAGTGTTCCATCATATAACCACCGATGGTAATAATATCACTATCTTCGAATGCTTTCAGCTTAGTATGGAAGTAACGTTCAAAATCATATAAAGTAGTCTTTCCTGAAACATGGATATTTCCATGATCATCGCGGACAATATATTCGTCTGAAACATCATCGATTTCATCCTTAATTGATCCGAAGAGTTCTTCATAAATATCTTTATCAGTTACAATTCCACTTGTTCCACCATACTCATCAACTACTAAAACAATTGGTGTGTGCTTTTTAATCATTAATTTCAAAATATCTTGAATTAACATTGATTCAGGCACAGTAATAATCGCTCTAATAATTCTAGTAATCGGAACATTAGGATTTTCCTGATCTTGACTTACGATATCATAGGAATAAACATATCCTACAACATCATCTTTATCGTTATCACGCACAACTGGAAAACGGCTGAAACCATCTTTAATGTATTTTTCTAAAGCTGTCTTTACATCATCAGTCGCATTTAAAACTTGAAGTTGAGTACGGTCTGTCATGATATCTTTAGCAACTTTATCATTTAATTCAAAAGCACGTTCCATATACAAAAGATCGTCTTTATCAAGTGAGCCGCCCGTTACAGCGTTACGAGATAAACGCAAGATTTCAGATTGTGAATAAACTTCACTTTCTTCATCAGCTGACTGCATCCCTAATAAATGAAGCAATCCATTAGCACTGTGGTTAAGTAACCATACGAATGGATATACAATCGTATGGAAAGCAGCTAAAGGAGTAACGACTGCCATTAAACATTTAACGGGCATGTCAATAGCAATATTCTTAGGAACAATTTCAGTTACAACAACTTCTAAATAAGTTAGCAATACAACACCTAAAGTTGCTCCTAATACTCCGCTAGTCTTTGCTCCAAACCAAGGTGTCATTTTAAACACATCGGTCAATAGTTCCTCAATAGTTCCCTGACCAATCCAACCTAAAATAACACCAACTAAAGTTGTACCTACTTGAGTGGTAGATAATGACTCATTTAAGTTATGAACCATATGTAGAGCACGCTTTAGTTTCTTAGGATTGCCCTGACCGTTTGCCAGCATATCTTCTAACTGACTCGATCTAGTCTGCACTAAAGCAAATTCAGCAACAACAAAGAAAATTGCAATTAAAAACGTTATGAAAATAACAATTAAATTAGTAGTTATAGTACTTGTAGACAAGTGATCTTCACCTTTTTTATATATTAAATAATTACATCTCTATTTTAGCATTATTTTGCTGAATCAGGGATCCAGTTTGCAACTAATCCGGGATGATTATAATTTTCTTCAATATTACTTGAAACTTGCTTGTTATAGGAATCGGCTGGCAGTTCTACTTTATCGCGTAAATTATGTTTTAAATCAATAAATCCTAACTTCAAAAACTTCTTATTTCTAATCTTAAAATGATACCCTGTAAAGTAAGTTTTATTTCCTGAGATTTTTTTACAATCTGCTAAACTAAACTTCGTTACTACATTATTTAATTCAATAAAAGCATAATAATCATTTTTACCAAGGTAGGTAACTTCTTGCTTCACTGGTATCTTTTTATAAATTGAGGGTAAGTGTGACGGAGTCTGAATATCAGCTACATATTTAAACATCTCGATTTCCTCTGGATCATAATATTTATTAGCAAAAATCTGAGCATCATACTCTCTAACCATTGCCGTCAAATAGTGATTTTCTTTGACATATTCTGTTGATTCCTTATTTTTAAAATACGCTATCCCCAGAAAAGTTACTAAAAATACGGTTGTCACCCCAAATAAAGTATAAGTAATTTTATTATGTACGCATAAAAATGGAATCAATCCAACAAATAAAAAAATTATCCCTAAAATTAAAATATAGCCTGGCAATGTGTAATTAAACCATTTATCCCAATTAGCCCATTGCTCAGGAGAAACTAATAACATCATTCTTCTCCTTTTTTTATAATTATGCCATATTTTAATATTATTTTAAATAAGCAAATAAAAAACTCTTAAAGAATTCCATCTAACAAATTAGCTAGACTTTATTTCTTCAAGAGTTTTTTAATTAGAGATCTTTTTTAATCTTTAAAACTTCATCTAACGGTACACGCTTAGACTTGTAATTATTAATTGTTGCCTTCTTATTCGGATATCCTAAACCAATCCCAATTCCAATTGATTCATCTTCTGGAATATTCAAATACTTTCTTATTACATCTGGGTACTTAACGAAAGCATGAGCTGGCATTGTGCTTAAGCCACGATTATTAGCAGCTAACATCAGTGTCTGCGAAAACGCACCCAAGTCAAAAATTGACCAAGCTGGAGATTTTTTAGGAATAGTCAAAAATACTATCACAGGAGCGTTAAACAATTTTATTTGAGCTTGATCGAAAGCATAAGATTCACCACATAAAAAGTAATCTAAAGTTTCACTCATCGTTGCCATGTTTTTACTTGGGAATGTATCCCACTCAACTTTTAGCAATGAAGCAAAATCTTCATGTGGTTCTTCATGAGCCAAGACCTTCTTCTCATATTCTTTTCTTATTGCCTTAGCAACTTCACCTTCAGCTACATAAATTCGCCATGGTTGTGAATTTAACAATGATGGAGTTCTTTGTGCCTCTTCGATTACTTTGATAACTTTTTTTTCGCTTACTCTTTGATCAGTAAACTTTCTTGTTGCATGTTCACTTGCTAAAACATCTTTAAAATCCATCTCATCATCCATTCCTACAATATCTTTTATTTATTAAAATTACACTTACTTCTCTTAAACCATTATAGCAATAAATATCACACTAACAATACAATGATTTTTTAATAACTACAATTAAAAAAGACCGGAAATTAATCCGATCTTTAAAAATAATATATTTATTTTAAGCCATTCCATTGCCATTCAGTAACTTCTGGCATATCTTTACCATTATCACGGATATATTGATGGTGTTTAGCAAGCAAGCTGTCCATTTCATCAATGAAGTCAGCATTCTTTTCACTTAAATCAGGAATACTCTCTACTACATCCTTTGCTAAATCATAGCAGTCCATGTGGTTCAAAACACGCATATCAAAAGGAGTAGTAATGTCACCATTTTCTTCATATCCATGAATATGAACATCATCTTTACCACGACCACGATCAAACCAAATTGATTCCATCATTGGCTTAAATCCATGCCATGCGAAGATAACAGGTGTACCTTTAGGGAAAAGACGGTTAAATTCTTCATTACTGATTGCATTTGGATTCTTTTCTGGTGACATTAATTTCATGACATCAATCACATTAATGTAGCGAATCTTTAAGTCTGGGAATTTTTTATGAAGTAAGTCAATGGCAGCTAAAGATTCAATTGTTGGTTCAGTACCAGTTGAAGCAAAAACAACATCTGGCTTAGCGCCCTTATCAGTTGATGCCCAGTCAACATACCCAAGACCTTTATCAGCTAATTTTTTAGCTTCTTCAATTGAGAACCACTGAGGACGAGGTTGTTTAGAAGTTACTAAAACATTGATGCATTCGCGATCTCTAAATGCCTTATCAGATACAGCAAGAAGAGAGTTAGTATCTGCTGGCAAGTATTCGTGAATTAAATCTGGACGATTCTTTTCATACAAATGAGTTAACATACCTGGATCTTGGTGAGTATAACCATTGTGATCTTGCTGGAAAACAGTTGAAGTATCAACTAAGTTTAAAGCTGGATAATCATGTCTCCAAGTTTGCTCTTTAGCTTTTCTCAACCATTTCATATGTTGAGTAAGCATTGAATCAACTACACGACCAAATGCTTCATAAGTAGCAAAGAATCCGTGACGACCAGTTAATACATATCCTTCAAGCCAACCTTCATCTTGGTGTTCTGACAATTGTGAGTCAATCACACGACCTTCGTGAGCTAAGTTTTCATCATTTGGAGTATGAATACTTTCCATCCATTGACGTTTTTGATTATCTAAAAGTTGGAATAAACGATTAGATTTAGTTTCATCAGGACCAAAACCACGGAAATTAGTTGGATTCAATTCAGACATCTTGTCTAAATATTTTGCCCATTCGGCCATATCTTGTTTTTCAACAGAACCAGGTTTATCAAATTTAATTGCAAAGTCACGGTAATCAGGCATATTTAAGACTTTTGGATCAATACCACCGTTGGTTACTGGATTCATAGCCATTCTTTGGTCGCCTGATAAGATATTTTCCTTAACGATATCTTTTGGTGAGCCATCTTCATTGAATAATTCTTCTGGCTTATAGCTTTCCATCCAATCAGTAAGCATTTCTTTATGAGTCATGTCATCTTGAGCAACAGGAATTGGAATTTGGTGAGCACGGAAACTATTTTCAATTGGATTGCCATCTAGATCAAATTTTGGACCGGTCCAACCTTTAGGTACTCTAAAGACGATCATTGGCCACTTCACTAAGGAATCATCATTGTTTTCACGCGCATGCTTTTGAATAGCCTTAATCTCTTCAACAACTTCGTCCATTGTCTTTGCCATTTCTTGGTGAACTTCCATGTGGTCTTTATACCCATTAAATTCACCGTCTTTATATGCAGAAACAAAGTATGGCTTCCAACCCATTCCTTCAAAGTACTTAGTTAAGTCTTCGTCACTCATTCTAGAAACGATGGTTGGATTAGAGATCTTAAAGCCATTGATTTGCAAGATAGGAATAACTGCCCCATCTTTAATTGGGTTAATGAACTTACTCGAAAACCAAGAAGTAGCAAGTGGACCAGTTTCTGATTCACCATCACCAATTTCAACTGCAGCAATTACATCCGGATTATCTAAAATTGCACCAACACCATGAGATAGTGAGTAACCTAATTCCCCACCTTCATGGATTGATCCAGGAGTTTCTGGAGCAGCATGAGAAGCAACTCCACCAGGAAAACTAAATTGCTTAAATAACCTAGCCATTCCCTTTTCATCTTGGGTAATTTCTGGGTAGCGCTCAGTATATGAACCATCTAAGTATGAATTAGATACCATTACTTGGCCACCATGACCAGAACCTTCAATATAGAACATATTTAAATCATATTTCTTAATTGCACGATTTAAATGTGCATAGATAAAGTTTTGCGGCACAATTGTACCCCAGTGACCGATTGGCTTAGGTTTTACATCTTCTGCCTTTAAGTCTCTCTTAAGTAAAGGATTATTCATTAAAAATAATTGTCCCACTGATAAGTAGTTAGCTGCACGCCAGTATGCGTCAACACTCTTTAAGTATTCTTGAGAATCGTAATTCACTGCCATAGCTATATCTCCTTGAAATAGTTTTCATTTGCTTATTACAGTACTTATCATATAGCATCAAGTACGAAAATTCAACTTTTAAAATTATTGGGACGGTCCAATTATAATTACTTACTTTTTATATTTTCCTCTTCGAGTACTTCACGAATCTTAATATTCTTTTTAAAATATTTTCGATACTGTGGATCAAGCTTATTATCTGTAATCAAAATATCAGCTTGCTTGCAATCCATGACCTTGTATGGAGAAGATCTATCTTCTTTAAATTTATATTCTTCTGCCAGTAAAATAACTGTTTTGGTTCGATTAACTACTTCTCTTTCAATTTGTGCATCCGAATGGTTAACTACAAAAACGCCATTTTTATTAACCGATGACGTCCCAATGACTGCAATATCAAATTCATATTGATCTATTTCTTTTAAACTATTTAAAGAAGATGTATAGTGATTCTCTTTATTTAAATAGCCGCCTAGTAAGATGACATTAGGCAAGTTATCCATCATTAGGGCACCAGCATTATCAATTGAATTTGTCATGATTGTTGCATTTAAGCCCTTAAGATAGTGGCACAGCTGCGAAATAGTAGTCGAAGCATTTAAATAAATCAGCTTATCAGCTGTTAAATACTTTGCCGTCATCTTAGCTATTTTATTCTTTATGGGCGATAAAACATGGACACGAGAATTATAATCAGGCACTGTCCCCTGTTTAATTTTCATCAATCCACCATGGATTCGAATTGCTTGACCCGTGCTGGTTAATTTAATTACATCCCTTCTAGCCGTATCAAAAGAGACATGACATAATTTCATAATTTCACGTGTACTAATTGTTTTTTCCTCATCTAATTTTTGTCTAATTAAATCTAGTCTTTCAACTTGTGATTGCATTTATCTCACCTCACATATCTCATCTTATCAGAAAACCCTTTCATTTTCCGTATTTATCTGTATTTAGAGCTTTATTTTAAGGATTAATCAGTATTTAAGAAATGATTTACTGATCTAAATCAGTATAATGTTATTTAAATCAAGATAAACACTTAGCAGAAACCGCTACTTTCATACAAAATAGGCTTTTCAAGCATGAAAGATGCTAGTATTTTAGTGGGCCCAGAAATCAGTTAAATTATTTAAGATAGTGAGGTCTTTATCATGTTAGAAAAACCTATTACAAAGCACGATGAAATTATCACAGTATTAAAAGATTTATATACTAGTTTCAATAAAGTTCAAATTAAAGCATATCTTCCGCTTGAGCAGACAATTTTAAAAGTCATAGCTAAAGCCGAAAACCACGATGATGCAGCTGCTTGGAGCAATAAGTTAGCTATGTATTTGCAATCTCAAATAGTACTTAAGCAAATCCCAATTACTAAGGAACAAGATACTTTAATTAATTTCCTCAGTGAGCAATGTAAAAACACTAACTTAAACTATGTATATCTATCCCCTATTGACGATAGTTTGCAATTTGATTAAGCTACTCGTCCTATATAAAAAGCCATTGTTTCTCTCATCCCCCGAGAAAAACAATGGCTTATTTTTATTCTTGACTTAAGTTAACAAAAGTATTGTACTTCATGTATTTATAATGAATTCTCATATTTGAAACTTCAAATGGAGTCCCATCATCTAAAAAGAAAATACCTTCCATTACACCTACAGGTTCATTAGGTGCCAGCATCAATTTAGACTGATCTTCTAAAGTTGATGGCTCAACTGTAATTGTTAAGAATGAACGTGTTACAGTTTTATTTTGTGTATCTTCTAAGTAGTTAAATAGCGATCCTTTAAGAATATCCGGATTTAATTCTGGAGTAATCTTAATAGGAATAAATCCTGTTTCAATTAAAAATGGCTGATCGTCTAACAAACGAAGTCGTTTTATTTGATAAACAAAATCTGAATCTTTTAAAAATAAATCCTGTCTTAAATCTTCGTCGACCTTAATTACCTGATAGTCTAACAGCTCAATACTTTGCTTCTTACCGGGAACACTAAAGGAATCAGTAATACCTAAATTTGATCCTTCATACTTAAAAAGCGCTTGATTCTTCAAATAGAGCGGATTAATAAATGTTCCGCTACCTCTTTTTTTAAAAACTATCCCTTGCTGAGCAAGCAAACCTAAAGCGCGCTTCATCGATGAACGACTTACATGATAATAGTCGCTTAGGCTACGCTCATCAGGCAAACGCATATCTTCATATTCATTATTAAGTATTTTTTGTTTAATATCGCGCATTACTGAGCGATAGACTAAATCAGTCATTATTTTCTCCCATTATTGGCAGCCTTGATACCATCAATGAACCAAGCTGCAAACTTCTCTGTATCAACGTCTGTTGCAATTTGTGCATTATGTTTTTCACTTAAGAAATCCATCACACTAGCACCATATGTATAGCGTCCAGCTAATTCAATTTCAACATTGGCTGGCTTTAAAGTAAAGAATTTAGGATGAAGCATAATTCCAACTGCTGTTGGATCATAAATCTTAATTCGAGTATCTCCATCGGGTTCATGAATATTAGAAAACATCAAATAAAGCATTTTACCAACTTCACCGCATTCTTTAATCTTGTCCATTTGATCTTGAGTTAAATGAGCCTTATCTCCAATTTCAAGTGGAGCTACATAAACTGGCAAGCCGGAATGGAAAACAATTTGTGCTGCTTCTGGATCACCTGCAATATTATATTCCGCAAATGGACTATGGTTTCCATGCCCAATGTTTCCACCCATAATATAAACTTCAGCAATATTTTTTACCACATCAGGGTATTGCTTAAATAAAAGGGCAAAGTCAGTTAAAGGACCAACTCCTAATAAAGTAACTTTTTCAGGACTGTTTTTAATTATTTCATACATCTTCGTAGCAGCCAGCCCTGGCTCTAATAATTCATCACTAGCTTTTTCGAATTCAAAGCCAGCAATTCCTGTTTCACCATGAACAGAAGCTGCACTAATTGCTGGACGTACTAATGGCTGATTAGCTCCCCTGACTACAGGAACTTTTGTATGTAAAAATTTCTCTAAATCAAGAGTATTTTGTAAAGTATGTTCTAAAGAAACATTTCCCCAGGTTGGAACAATCATTTTAACATCAAGTTCATCTGCAAAAAGACTGATTGTCATTGCAGCAATATCATCAATACCTGGATCTGTACTAATAATTAAGGGCTTTTTTGACATAAAGGTCCTTCTTTCTAAATTTACGTATCATATTTATTATGAACTAAGATTTGTTACAAAAAAAGACTTGAACTGCTCAAGTCTTTTAAAAATTATATTAGTTTTTGAAAAAATAATTATTTTCCCTTCTTGTCTTCAATTGTACCATCACTATGAGCAATGATAACTTCATCACACATGTCTAAAAATAAACCGTGCTCAACTACACCAACTGTATGATCTAGATAATCAGCTAAACCGTGTGGTACGGGAGTTGGATCAGCAGCTAAATCAACGATGTAGTTACCGTAATGAGTTACGTAACGCTTTCCTTGATCATCTAAACGCCATTGAGGCTTCAACCCTTCTGCTTCAAAACGTTTAAAGTTTTGTTCAGCAGATACTGGTAATACTTCAACTGGAAGCGGGAAACCGCTGAGATGGTGAACCAGTTTTGATTCATCAACAATCCAAATAATTTTCTTTGAGTTGATGGCAACATTTTTTTCTAAAGTTAAGGCACCACCACCGCCTTTGATTCCATCTAGATTATCGTCAACTCGATCAGCGCCATCTACTGTTAAATCAGCTTGATCAATATCAGCTAATTCATCAACCTTAAAGCCTAGTCCTTCAAGTTGCTTCTTACTACGGTTAGAAGTAGTAACAATATGCTTTAAACTAAATCCTTCTTTTTCTTTGCGTTCACCTAATGCATCGATAAAAAAAGCAACTGTTGAGCCTGTTCCAACTCCTAAAACAGAATTAGGCTCTACCATATTAGCAGCTTTAGTAGCTGCTTCTTTTTTTAATTGATCTTGCTCTGTCTTATTCATCAGTTCTTCTCCTTCAAAGCTTCTTCAACTACTTCTCTAGTTGGAATAGATGGAAATGCACCTAATTTTTGAACTGTAAATGAGGATGATTTGGATGCATAAATCACACTATCTCTTAAGTTACTTAAATCAGGCTTCAATTCGCTAGATAAAGCGCCTAAGAATGTATCACCGGCTGCCGTTGTATCAACTGCCTTTACTTTGAAAGCAGGAACAATCTCTTCAATGTCTTCATAAGAAACATACGATCCACGTTCACCAATTGTGATAATTACACCCTTAATTCCCATTTGATGAAAAATTTCGCTACTCTTCTTCATTGACTCCTCACTGTCAACTTTAATTCCTGTAATACTCTCAGCTTCAGTTTCATTAGGAGTAATCAAGTCGGTTAATTCTAATAATTCTTCTGGAATATCAGTACGAGCTGGCGCAGGATTTAAAATAGTAATTTTACCCGCTTCTCTAGCAATCTTAAAAGCTTCAATAGTTGCTTCAATTGGTGTTTCAAATTGAGCAATCACAAAATCGCTATCTTCAATTTGATCTTTTGCATTTCTAACATCTTCTGCTGTTACGTCAAAATTTGCACCATGTTGAATAATAATTGAATTTTGTCCTGTCTCTTGAAGCAAAATATAAGCTTGTCCAGTTTGTTGGTTTGGCGTTACAGCTACATGGTCAACATTAATTCCATTTTCTTTAAATTGTTCAAGCATAAAGCGACCATTGTCATCATCTCCAATACGTCCAACAAAAATTGTTTCATTTTTTGCTCGACTACTTGCTACGGCTTGATTTGCTCCCTTACCACCAGCAGCTTTTGAAAATTCAGACATTGCTATTGTTTCTCCTGGTTGAGGGAGTTTCTTAATATGCATAATATTATCAACGTTAATTGAACCAACAATTGTAACTTTATTCATGGTATTCCTTTCCCTGTATGGCAATATTTACTTTCATTATAGCAAAAAAGCATTCCATACACGGAATGCTTTGCATAAATATATTTATCCTATTCACCTTCACCTGGACGTTGACCAAGTTCAGCTGACATCATCCAAATTCTCTTTTCAATTGCAGTATGGTAAGAAATCAATAAATCATTAGTTGAGTCGTCTCCCTCACCTTCACTAATCTTGATCCCTCTTTCATAATCATCTCGCAATTGTTTGTATGCATTTATAATTAGTTGGAATCTTTCTTCAATTGATAAGTCCCAGCTACCGATTTGATCTGGAACATTGGTTTCTTCTAATACTTCTTCATAGGTAGAAATCGGATTACCATTAATAGCAATTAATCTTTCAGCAACCCCATCTTGTTGCTCAGCCAACTCTTCCATTACACCATCTAAATATGGGTGCAATTTCAAAAATCCTCTTCCAAGCATGTACCAATGGTGTTGGTGAACAACCATGTGAGTTTGAGTTAAATCAGCAACAATTTCATTCATAATTTTTTTAGTTTTTGGATAAGCCATAAAAATGCCTCCTTAAAATATTAAACAATATCTTTAGTTTCATCATAGCTATAAAAAATACTAAAAGCTACTTATTTGCCTAGTTAGTAAACAACTAAACCAATTGCTAAAAAGGCTAAACAAATGCCAAATTCAATAACTAATAGTTTCCAACAAAACTTAAACCATTTATTGAACCCAATATTTACCATCATTAAACTCATTAAAATTAATCCAGTTGGTGCAATTAAACTAATGAACCCTTGACCCCAATTATAAGCGTCAATGATACTTGCTCGATCAATTCCAACCACGTTAGCTAGCGGTGCCATAATTGGCATAGAAAGAACTGCTAAGCCAGAAGATGACTGAATAAAGAAACCAAGAATAATGTAGACTAAGAACATGAACCAAATAAATAATAATGGTGGCATACCAGAAACTTGTTGGCTAAAGAAATTCATAATTGTGTCACTAGTATGACTTTCTTCCATTACAATAGAAACAGCACGTGCTAGGCCAATTGTTAAAGCCACACCCAATAAGTCTGCAGCACCATTTACAAAGCTCTCAACGAATTTATGCTCACTTAAGCCTGAAACAAAGGCGAAAATGTAGCCCGTTGCTAAGAAGACAACTGCAATTTCAGTAAAGTACCATCCCTTTTGTTGAACACCCCAAATCATTACAATAAAAGCAATTGCAAAGACAAGCAAAGTTAATTTTTGACGCCAAGTAAATTTACTTTCTTGCACAGTTTGATTTTGATTCATATATTCTTGATCTTCTTTAGCGAAGTCATTATAAACATATGAAGCTTTAGGATTCTTTTGCACTTTTTTAGCATAAAGAATCACATAAATCATCCCTACAATCACACAAGTTGCCCACATACAAATTCTAAGCGGCAATGCATCTGTAAAATTGACCCCAGCCGTATTTGAAGCAATTACAGTTGAAAATGGGTTAATAGTTGATGCCATCGTCCCAATACTTGTACCTAAAAAGATCGTCGCAACAACTGTCATCCTATCAAACCCTGCTAATAAGAAGACTGGGATTAGGATCGGATAAAAAGCCATTGTTTCTTCAGCTAAACCAAATGTTGTTCCCCCAATAGCAATTAATCCCATTACTAAGACAATCAATAAAACCTGTTTACCTTTAATTTTTTTAGAAAGTGCCTGCATTCCAGCATCAATTGCACCATTTGCATGAACGACTCCAATACAACCACCTAGAATTAAAACAAAGGCAATAATATCGATACTTTGAGCAATTCCGTTTACTTGTGAAGAAAGAAATTGATAAATTGCTCCGCCAAGTCCTGGCTTTTTCTGATTAATTTTTTCATAGGAATCAGGAATGGCCACCGGTTTATAGATAGTCCCACTGGTAAACTTTTTAACATCAATCTTAACTTTATATTTATCTAACGTTTTTTGGGTTGCTGCTTCTTTATGCTTGCTACCATTTGGTTTTGTAATTACAAACTCTTTACTTGGTTGATCATATTCAAGCGTTGCATAATTACCTGATGGTATAAAAAACGTTAAAATCTGTACCAATAATAGAACAATAATGATAACTGTATATGCTGTTGGAAATTGATGTTTCTTCTTTTTTTGTACTGTATCGCGCATAACTTCCCCCTACTTAGTATTACAGCTTAATTTATAGTTTTATTATAGATTTCTTTTTTATTTTTTGCACACGCTTACAACTGAGGTATATAAAGTTAAATAAAAATAAGAACCCTCAAAGTGAAGGTTCTTATTTTTCTATATTCAGATTTTTTAAGTAGACCATATCAATCATATTGTTGGCCGGCTTCATAAAAATATTCAATTTTATAATTCGGTCATCTCATCAGTATCCTTAGTATTTAAATCTACTAATTCTCCTGACATTTTATAGACAACCCATTGTGCTAAATTAACGACGTGGTCACCAATTCGTTCAAGTAAACGAATTACCATAAAGTAGCTTGAAGAAGCAACTGCTGCCTCTGGATCTTGTTTAATTCCAGAAATAATCAACTTACGTGCTTTTACATATTCCTCATCTACTTCATCATCTTTTTTAGCAACTTCACGAGCTAATTTTTCATCACCTTGTACATAGGCTTTTAAAACTTGATCTAGCATAAAGTTAACTTTCTTAGCCATTGACTTAATAATTGCTTCAACTTCTGGAATACGAGGATTTCCCTTTACTCGAATTGTTTCCCAAGCAATTGAATTAGCATTTTCACCAATTCGTTCTAAGTCATTAGTAGCCTTTAAGATACTAATGACATTTCTAAAGTCACTAGCAACTGGTTGCTGAAGAGCCATCAATTTTAAGGTTCTTTTTTCAACTTTTGTAGCAGCACGCGAAACTTTTTGATCATCTTTGACTAAACTTTGAGCTAGTTTTTTATCATGTTCAACAAAAGCTTGTGTTGCTTCTTCAATCGCTTCACTAACATCAATGCCCATTCCCATGAAACGAGTATTCAACTTACGTAATTCATCTAAAAAAACTTCATGCATCTTAAAAAATCTCCTTTATTAACCAAAACGTCCGTTCAGATAGTCACTAGTAATTTGCTTTTTCGGATTCATAAACACATCTGAGGTCTTACCATACTCAATTAAGTCCCCACTCATTAAGAACGCAGTATAGTCACTAATTCGAGAGGCTTGTTGTAAGTTGTGCGTTACCATGATAAAAGTAAAATCATGCTTTAATTCAAGAAGAGTCTCTTCAATCTCACTACTTGAAATTGGGTCAAGAGCACTAGTCGGCTCATCAAGCAAAACTACTTTTGGACGAACTGCTAAAGCACGAGCAATACAAATTCTCTGTTGTTGTCCTCCAGAAAATGCTTGAGCGTTTCGATCTAAATTATCTTTAGTCTCCTTCCAAATTGCAGCTTGCTTTAAACTTTCTTCAACTCGCTGGTCGATTAATTCTTTATCTTTAATTCCAGCAATTCTAAGACCGTAAGCAATATTGTCATAAACAGAAAATGGAAAAGGACTTGGCTGCTGGAAAACCATTCCAACATCTTTACGTAATTCTACCAAATCCATTTTAGGACCATAGATATTCTTATTTTCAAATTTAATCTCACCACTAATATGAATATTAGGTATATCGTCATTCATTCTGTTTAAACAACGAAGAAAGGTTGATTTTCCGCATCCTGAAGGACCGATTAAGGTAGTAAGTTCTTTTTCTTCAAAGTCTAAGCTAATGCCATGTAAAGCTTCAACATTTCCATAGCTCAGGTGAACATCTTTACTTGTAATAATATTTTCCACAGTAAACCCCTTATCCAAAACTTCCGCGAATGTAGTCTTCCGTAATTTCACCCTTAGGATTAGTAAAAATATTTTCAGTAGTGTCATACTCTAAAACATGACCTAAATGAAAGAAAGCAGTGTAATCACTAATACGACTAGCTTGTTGCATATTGTGCGTTACCATGATCATTGTATAATCAGTTCTTAATTGCTTAAGGGTATCCTCAAGCTTAGAAGTAGAAACAGGATCCAGGGCACTAGCAGGCTCATCGAGCAGCAAAATTTCAGGCTTCAACGCAAGAGCTCGCGCAATACATAAACGCTGCTGTTGTCCACCAGACATTGCCAATGCGCTCTTATCTAACTTGTCCTTCACTTCATCCCATAAAGCAGCCGCTCTTAAACTTTCTTCTACAATTTGATCTAATTTTTGCTTATCATTTTCACCATTTGCTTTTAGAGCATAAGTAATATTTTCTCTAATTGATTTTGGAAATGGATTAGGTTTTTGAAAAACCATTCCAATATTTTTTCTTAATTGGTAAACGTTAATATTGTTTTTATTGATATCCAAACCATGATACCAAATTTCACCATCTACTCGAGCCACTTTGTCATTCATTCTATTAAGACAACGTAAAAAAGTAGACTTTCCTGATCCAGATCCTCCAATTAAAGCTGTAATAGTTTTTCTCTTAAACTGAAGACTAGCATTAAAAAGCTTTTGTACGCTACCGCCATAAAAAACACTAAGGTCCTGCGTCGATATAATTTGCTCATCCTTATTAAATTGATGAATATAGGTCGGGACTTCATTTACATTTTGCATAAATTTCTCCTTATGACTTAGCAGCCGTTAATTTGCGGTATAAATGATTACCCAATGCACGTGCACCAAGATTGAATAAAATTACCACAATAATTAATAAAGCAGAAGTTGCAGCTGAAACAATTGTTGCATCGGGAATAATCCCTTCAGTATTAACCTTCCAAATATGAACAGCTAAAGTTTCTGCTGGACGCATCACATTTAAAAAACTAGTTGGACTAAATGGATTCCAATTACTGTAGTCAATTGTAGATCCACTTTGCCCTGCAGTATAAATTAAGGCAGCGGCTTCACCAAAAATTCTACCAGCACTCAAAATAATACCAGTTAAAATTCCTGGTAAGGCTGCCGGCAAAACGATCCCGCGAATTGTTTTCCAGTTAGATAAACCCAAGGCAAGTCCCGCATCTCTTTGCGCTTGCGGAACACCTTCAATAGCTTGTTCAATATTACTAGTTAGTGTTGGTAAATTAAAGAATGTAAGAGCCAAAGCACCAGAAATAATTGAAAAACCAAATCCAAACTGTACTACAAATAGTAAATAACCAAATAAACCAACAACAATTGAAGGAAGTGAGCTTAAAATTTCAATTGTTGTTCTAATTAAGTTAGTAAACCAATTATCTTTAGCATATTCCGCTAGATAAATACCTGCTCCCAAAGCAATTGGAAGTGAAATAATTAAGGTTAATACTAGCAAATATAAGGAATTAAATAGCTGATCTCTTACCCCTCCGCCAGCTTGATAGGAAGAAGCCTCAGAAGATAAAAAATGCCATGAAAGATGTGGTACACCCGAAACTAGAATATCGCCTAAAATCCCAAAGAGGATGATTACAACAATACTCACTAAGGTATAAATACCAGCAGTAGCAATTTTATTACGAGTTTTTGCATTCATTATTTCTGTCCTCTCTTTCCAATTAAGCGGACTAAGAAGTTAAAGACCAAAGACATAATTAACAATAGAAGCGCTAATGACCAAAGTGCATTATTTGGTAAGGTTCCCATAACTGTGTTTCCCATTTGACTAGTTAACTGACTAGTTAAAGTAGCAGATGGACTCACTAAGTTAGCTGGCATTAAAACTGCATTACCAATAACCATCTGTACAGCTAAGGCTTCACCAAAGGCTCTAGCCATCCCAAAAATTACCGCTGTCATAATTCTAGGAGAAGCAACTCGCAAAATCACTTTATAGATTGTTTGCCATTTAGTTGCACCTAAAGCTAAAGAAGCTTTCCGGTAATCAGATGGTACAGCTTTTAAACTATCAACAGTTAGCGAAGTAATTGTCGGTAAAACCATGACAAATAAAACTAAAGTCGCTGATAAAATACCGAACCCAGTTCCACCAAAAATATTTCTAATAAAAGGAACAATAACTGTTAATCCCAAGAATCCATAAACAACAGAGGGAATTCCGACCAATAATTCAATTACTGATTGCAAAAAGCGTGCACCCTTTTTAGAAGAATACTCAGTCATAAATAAGGCTACTGCAATTGCAAATGGGGTTGCTACTAAAGCAGCTAGTAAGGTTACAGAAAACGAAGTTACAATCATCGCTGCTGCTCCGACGTGATTCTTTCCCTCACCTGGATCCCAATCACTAGAAGTTAAAAATTGAAAAACATTCACATGATCTTTAGTAAAAGTTTCTAGTCCATGAAATCCAATAAAACCAATAATTGAAGCAACCAAAATAATAATTAAAATAATGGCGCAATAAGTTAGTCCTTTACCCCAATATTCTTGTCGTGTTTCTTTTGATGGCTCAGTTAAGCTGGCAACATCAACCTTACTTGCACCAATCTTCTTTAATTTAACATGAGGAACTTTTTGCTTATCTAAAGCAGACTCAACTACTTTTTTAAGATCTTTGTTATTCATCAAAACGTCCTATTCTTTATTTTTGAACAACATGATTATTACTATCACGTTCGACCTGCATCTTATCGATACTAATATAGCCTAGTTTAGGTACTAAATCATTTTGTACCTTACTTCCAAGCATATAATCAATAAATTTTTGAACATTCTTGTTAGGTTTACCCTTAGTATAGATATGTTCATAAGACCAAAGGTGCCAGCGATTTGTCTCGACATTCTTATTCGTAGGCTTTATCCCATCAATACTTAATTTTTGAATATTTTCATCATTAGCATACGGGAATGAGATATAAGAAATTGTCCCTGGTGTAGAACTGACAATTTTACGTACAGTACCGTTAGAATCTTGTTCTTGAGCCTGAATTGGCTTTTTTCCATTTAGAACTAAGCCTTCAAAAGTTCCACGAGTACCACTACCCTTAGAACGGTTAATTACAGTGATAGTTTGGTTCTTACCACCAACTTGTTTCCAGTTAGTAATTTTACCTGTAAAAATAGCACTCAATTGCTGCTTACTCAAATTGCTTACACCGGCACTCTTATTAACAATAGGAACAATACCTACAACGGCAACAAGATGATTTTGCAATTTCTTAGCATCTATTCCCTTTTGAGTTTCAGCAAAAACATCGGAAGTTCCAATTTCAACTGCTCCAGCCTGTACTTGGCTAAGACCAGTTCCCGAACCTCCTCCTTGAACAACAATATTACTGTCAGGATGAGACAGACGATAGTCATTTCCAGCTTGCTCAGCTAAAAGTTGCATGGCACTAGATCCAACAACAGTAATCTTATTGCTATTATTGTTAGCACAGCCTGTAAGTCCAATTAAAATAGCTAGCAGTCCACAAACAGCGGCTATTTTAAATTTAAAATTTTTTCTCATCGATTTCTCCATGTAATTTACAGTATTCAACAAGAATATTCTATCATATTCATACCTGTCAACAGAATGCTTAAACTCAACAAAAAAGCTAGGTTTTTCAACCTAGCTAAAATTTATTTATTATCTAACGTTCTCATAAACATATGAAATTTCATCTGGACGATAAACTCCATGCAATTCTCCCACTTTAGTGAAATTCATCTTATCAATTAGATGTTGCATTGCGCTATTGTTTTCATGTGTATCAATTCGAATGCTATCAATATCTTTACGGTGATCACGAATATAATCAATTACTTCAGTCAAAAGCTTAGTAGCATAACCATGACCTGCGTGCTTTGAATGAATGGCAACGCGGTGAATTACAACATATTTATCAGTATCTAGAAGCCACTCACCTTTCAAATCATCATAAGAATGATCTGGTGCTTCAACTATAGAAATAGCACCTACTGTTTCCCCATCAGCTGAAACAGCTAAATAGGCAAAACCTTTTTCAATATCTTCTTTAATTTGATCTGGTGAAGGATAGTCTCCTTGCCATTGGTCAACTCCACGTTCTGCTAGTTGGTTAGCACCATCCTTTAAAATTGTCATAATTTGATCATAATCATCCATTGTAGCTTGTCTAATCTTCATTAAACTCATCCCCTTTTAACTTTTCTAACGCAACTATTATAAAGAAAAGCACTCTCCTTGTAAAAAGAAAGTGCTTATTTTAAAAAATATTAATATTTAAAGTACTTTAGAAAGAAAGTCTTTTGCACGTGTACTTTGCGGACTTTCAAAAATTTGTTCTGGACTTCCTTGTTCCTGCAAATATCCATCTGCCATAAACCACACTTCATCAGAAACTTCACGGGCAAATCCCATTTCATGAGTAACAATAACCATTGTCATACCTGAATCTGCCAAGTCTTGCATTGTCTTTAAAACTTCGCCAACCATTTCTGGGTCTAAGGCACTTGTTGGTTCATCAAATAGCATTACTTCGGGGTCCATTGCTAAAGCTCTAGCAATCGCAACACGTTGCTGCTGCCCACCAGACAAACTAGAAGGATATTGCTTAGCCCGATCTTTCAAACCCACTTTATCAAGCAATTCTAAAGCCTGCTTTTCAGCTTCTTCTTCACTTACGCCTTTAACTTTCATAGGAGCTAATTTAACGTTTTCAACTACATTCATATTTGGAAAAAGATTAAAGCTTTGGAAAACCATTCCCATTTTTTCTCTTAAAATATCTAATTCCTTTTCACTAATATGTGTTAAATCTTGCCCATCAAAAATTATCTTGCCGCTTGTTGGTGTCTCAAGTACATTAAGACAGCGTAAAAATGTACTCTTACCTGAACCTGATGGGCCAATGATACTAATAACTTTTCCCTTCTCAACATTTGCAGAAATATCTTTGAGGACTTCTTTTTTTCCAAAACTCTTCTTTAAATGTTCAACCTTAATCATTGTCATTACGCTTCATCCTCTTTTCAAAGTGATTCAATAATCTCGTTAATGAGAAAGTCATAATAAAGTAAATAATCATGGCAATAAATAATGGTAGAACACCCTTATAAGTTGAAGTTTGAACTAATTGTGTTTGATACATTAGTTCTGCAACTCCAATTACTGAAACTAACGAACTATCCTTTAATAAAGTAATAAATTCATTGCCTAAAGCTGGCCAAATGTTCTTAATTGCCTGCGGAATAATGACATATCTAAAGGCTTTTTGACGGCTTAAACCAAGTGAGCGAGCTGCTTCCATCTGGCCTTTTGGTAAAGAATCAATTCCTGACCTAATATCTTCAGCCACATAGGCTCCAGAATTAAGTCCAATCGCAATAATACCTGCAACTAAAGCGGAAAGATTAGAAATCAAATATCCAATTCCGAAGTAAACAAATAAAATTTGTACCATTTGCGGCGTACCACGGATAAATTCAATGTAGCAAACAGCAAGCCAGTGTAAAATTGGATTCTTTGATAAACGCATCAAAGCTAAAATGATACCTAAAACAATACCAATAATTACTGAAAAAATAGTAATTACGATTGTGTACCAAATACCCTTAAAGAAATATGGAATGTACTTAGCAAAAGTATTACTTTTCTTTTCTGTCTTCATATATTTAGCAGCTGCTGGTAAATATTCTTTATTAATCAAGTCTTTCTTCTGAACTTGGTCAATTGTCTTATTTACTTGAGCTACTAAATCATCTTGTCCTTTAGCAATTGCAACTGCGTTTCCTGCTTGAGTTTCTTTTAAGTTTGAATGAACTGCAGCTAAGCCACTATTATTTTCGGCATATGCTTTAGCAATTAATTCTTCTACTACTACTGCAGAAACCTTGCCTGATTGCAAGGCTAATACTAAGTTGTTAATTTTTCCAAGACCCTTTAATTTAGAATCTTTCATTTGAGACTTAACTAAATTATATTGGTTACTTCCTGTTTGTGCTCCAACCGTTTGACCTTTAAGACTTTGAATACTGGTGTACTTGTCTTTATCCTTTTTATTTACTAAGAAATATTCACCACTTGGCTTATAGTAAATTTTTGAAAATGCCACACTTTGCTTTCTTTCAGGGGTAGGCGTCATAGCCGAAATAACCATATCTACCTTTCCTGTCTCGAGTGCAACTAACAAGGAGTCAAAAGACATATTCTTAATAACTAACTTCACACCTAAGTCTTTGGCGATATCTTTGGCTAGTTCAATATCTACTCCAACATATTTAGTCTTACCATTTTCACTTGCGGTAAATTCTAGTGGCGGATAATCAGCAGATGTACCGACTACTAATTCTCCACTCTTTTTAATCTTCTTCAAGACACTACCTTCTGCTACTTGCTTTTGGCTAGCCGCTTGAGCTGGCTTGATAAAAGTAGCACCGAGTGAGAAAAACATCAAAAGTGCAAAGAAAAAGCTTAACAGTTTTGTTTTTTTCATTACATTCATTCCCTCTACAATTACTATTAAAAAACTGAAAATTTAAGCTTTTGTTAATTATAGCGAATGAAATGTAATCTAGACAAGTCATTCAAGAAGATTATTCACTCAAATAAGTTTTTATTGCTTGTAAATTTTTCTTAACTTCTTTTACACCGATTTGGTATACACGCTTCAATTCTTGGGGATCTTTCTCCATTGTGCCAATTTCTAAAGGATAAGGCGGTCTGATAACTAACATTTTGCCTTGTACTTCTTTTTTTCTAATGTAATTAAGTACATCATTATAATCTTTTGCTCTTGTCTTTAATTTTTTCAAGACAGCAGGATATTGATGTAAGACTAATTCTAAAGCTGGATATAGTTTACTTGCTTCTTTTCGATAAGAGAGGGGCTACGTTAAAATGACAACGTTCTTGTCATAGCCAATTTTTTCAAAAAATTTAATCGGAATTGAATCACTAATTCCACCATCCCAATACTTACGACTCCCAATTTCAACTGGCCGCGCAAAAACAGGAATGGATGAAGAGGCGCGAATCCACTGCAAATCTGCTTCTTTACCTGAAATCAATTTATGATATACTGCTTCACCATTATTAATGTCAGTTGCCACACACCAAAAATCTATGGGATTTTTTTGAAAAGCAGCGGTATCAAATACATCTAATTCTACTGGTAATTCTCGATAACAAAAGTCAGCACCATATAAATCACCGGTCTTTAGCCACGAGTGCCAACTAGATAAACGTGGATCACTAGCATATTTTACGTTATAGCGTAAAACTCTTCCTATTTGCTTTGACTTATAATTGCACCCAAAAGCAGCTCCTGCTGATACACCTATTGCACCATCAAAATCAATGCCGGCTTTCATCAGAGTATCGATTACTCCAGCAGTAAACATGCAGCGCATTGCCCCACCTTCCATTACTAATCCTTTTTTCATACTTTCGCCACCTTCCGTATTTTTACTATTTTAGCAAGAAAAAACTGCTAGTTAAAACTAGCAGTTAAAGTTTATTTATTTTTTGACTCTTTTCTTAAAATCCATTTTCTTAACTCGTCAATTAAAATTAATGGTATCGGGATACATACTAGCATCATCCAATCATGTGCATTAAGCGGCTCGGTACCAAAAAATGACTGAAAGACTGGCACATAAGAAATGCATAGTAGCAAGACAATTTCCATAATGATCCCAATAAAAATCATCGAATTCTTAAAGAAATATTTGTTAAACATTGACTGTCTAGCATACCGAATATTTAAGACTGCCGCAATCTGACAAAAAATAATTGCCGCTAAAGTTACAGTAGTTGCTTGGCGATAGTCCCAGCCGCTTGCTGGCAAATTAGGAAAAATATGACCACGATAAAAGTTAGCAATGAAGAAGGCAGCTGTCGCAATTATCGAAGCAATTAAACCATACCAGAGAAAGGCTTTTGCCAGGACATCTTTATTAATCAAATGATCCTTTGGTGATCTTGGAGGCCGATCCATAATTCCTTTTTCAGGATCTTCTCGTCCTAAACCTAGAGCTGGAATCATGTCAGTACCTAGGTCAATAAATAAAATTTCCATTACAGTCAAAGCCAATGGAATTGCCCCACCTGAAAGTAAAAACAGAACAGATGGAACGGCTTCAGGCATATTTGAGTTCAAAATGTAAATTAAGAACTTACGAATATTGCTGTATACACCGCGTCCTTCTTTAATAGCACCTACAATAGAAGCAAAATTATCATCAGCCAAAATCATATCGGCTGCTTCTTTTGCAACATCAGTACCCGTTCCACCCATAGCGATACCAATATTTGCTTTCTTTAAAGCAGGTGCGTCATTAACGCCGTCTCCAGTGGCAGCAACGATTTTACCCATTTTTTCATACATCGAAACAACACGGTATTTTTGTTCAGGGGCCATTCTAGCAAAAACAACTTCACCTTCAAGATAATGTCTTAACTCCTTATCAGGCATCGTCTTTAAAGCATCCCCAGTAATGACTGTCAGTGGCTTATCAGGATCAGTCAAGCCAATTTCACGAGCAATACTCTTAGCGGTCAAACCATAGTCACCAGTAACCATCGTAACTTTAATTCCAGCCTTGCGGCATTCACGTGCCGCCTTATAAACTTCGGCTCTTGGCGGATCCATCATAACGGTTAACCCTAAGAAGGTGAGATCTCTTTCAACTGTATCAATTGTTGCAAGATCTAAATTATCCATTATCTTTTGATCAAGATTACGGCCAGCAACTGCTAAGACACGCAAGCCATCTTTAGCATAGCCGTCATTTGCTCGCATAATCTTATCTTTTATTTCCTGGGTAATAGGCTGAATTTTACCATCACATAGGTAAGAAGTACATTTATCAACCACACAATTTTGGGCACCCTTAGTATAGGTATTGAAACGGTGTGTACCATCGGAGCTCTGAATTACTGTCATCATTTTTCTACTTGAATCAAATGGCAATTCTTTAACGCGTGGTGTCTTTTCTACTTCTGCTTCAACATCTATCTTTCCTTTTCTTGCAACAACTTCAAGGCAAGCTTCAGTTGGATCACCTAAGATTTGGTAGCGCGGATGTTGCTTATCAGGCTTTTGAATT
The DNA here is from genome assembly GCF_013487865.1 of Lactobacillus johnsonii. Taxonomy (NCBI): domain Bacteria; kingdom Bacillati; phylum Bacillota; class Bacilli; order Lactobacillales; family Lactobacillaceae; genus Lactobacillus; species Lactobacillus johnsonii. The sequence continues at coordinate 641,366 of NZ_CP047409.1, read as the reverse complement.
CTTGCATTATCTGCAAAAACACCACCAAGTAATACTTCCTTCAAGGTGTCATTATCTTTTGCAAAAATATGCGTTGGTCCTTCTTTAATATGACCCCGCACTGCATAACCTTCACCCGAAACATGATAGCTCTTCTCTAAAGTCCAAAGTTCTTTTACGGTCATTTCGTTCTTAGTTAAAGTACCTGTTTTATCAGAACAAATGACAGAAGTTGACCCTAGCGTTTCAACACTAGATAAACGCTTAATCAAGGCATGCTTTTTTGCCATTCTTTGAACTGCTCCAGCCAAGGACAATGTAACAGTTGGCTCTAATCCTTCTGGAATAAAAGCCACAATCATCCCTAAAGCAAAAACAAAGGCTTTTACTAAAGGATAATGTACAAAGAAAGTTGCAACTAAGAAGAAAATAATACCAATAGAAATTGCTAGAATTGAAATTTGTTTCGTTAAAGTATCAAGTTCTTTTTCAAGTGGACTCTTTTGTTGCTTAACATTTTGTGTCAATTCAGCAATTTTACCAAAGTCAGTATTCATTCCTGTCTTAACAACAGCACCTGTAACGTTTCCTTTCATCATGTTTGTACCAGAAAAAATCATGTTATTAAGATCAGCATGATTTTTCTTTTCGACGTTTTCAATTCGATGTGTATCTTTATGCACTGGATTTACTTCACCAGTTAGGGATGATTGATCTACCTGAGCACTTGTTGCCGCAATCACACGAATATCAGCTGGGATATCGTCCCCTTCTTCTAGTTTGACTATGTCACCTGGTACTAAGTCTTTAGCCAGAATTTTTTCTTCTTTACCATTTCTCACAACACGAGTATATGAAGGTAACATATTCGCTAAAGCTTCGGTTGCCTTATCAGCCTGAAATTCCTGCCAAAAACTAAAAATCCCATTAATAATATTTACAGCCCAAATGGCAATTCCTAGTTGTACTAAATTTGCGCAGAAAGCTATTATCCCTGCTACCCAAAGTAAAATCGCCATTAAACTTGTAAAGTTAGCTATAAACTTCTTCCATAGTGGTTCTTGTTTTGCTTTAGCAAAAACATTTTTTCCATATGTTTGCTGCAAAGTATGTACTTCATCAATAGTTAAACCAGCTTGCTCTGTATTTAATTCTTTTAATGCATCTTCGACGGATAATTGAGCCACCTTAATTATCTCATCGTCTTCATCATCTTTTTCAGTCAAAGTTATCACTTCTATTCCTTTTTCCAGCTCCATTTTAGTTCACTTTGAGAAAAGATGCACATAAAGCTGATATATTAAAAAAGAGTAGCTACTTTGCTACTCTTCATTCTTTTCAAGATTCTGTTTTTGATATCTATATTCTTCAATAATTCCCTCTAAGAGAATTGCTTCTAGTGTAAGCAATCCGAAAACTCCAGTTTCTGAGGTAGAAAAAATATTTGTACCAATTTTAATCCAGAGTCCTATACTTCCTATCAAAGCTAAATAAACAACTGGTGAAAACCAGATAAACTTATGAATCTTAACTGAAGTAAAAATATATGCTGCAATTACAATTACTGCTAAAGTTGGCATTGCATAATAAAAAGCTTGCATTTTCATTCCTACCTTCCAGGCCAAGTATTGGTAGTATTCCAGCTGTTTAAGCCACCAAGCCAGCCTTTACTCATTGAAATTTCTTTAATTTTTTCAAGTAATGCCTCTTCATCTTTTTCTAAATGGAGATGGTTTACTAAACAAATCGTATTCACATTTTGATAGGTTGTTCGTGCTTCGTTTACCGCATCTTGAACATTGTTATTCGTCTTATCTAAGGCAATCTCTAATTGTTCTAATAAGTATTCGTTACCTTTTCGATCATAATGAGTCTTAGCAAGTGAAATGAAATCATTCAATACTTGTGCCAATTCATTTTTCATGTTTTTGTCCTCCAAAGGATTATATTTGTTTAAATACTATCATTCATTTATTAATTTTACTATCATTTTTTAATAAGAATGATAATTGGATCGATTTAGCACTTTTTACAACCAATTTGGTTCTTACTTTTTGCTTTTTAGCCTTTGTTGGAGTTTATCTTTACCATAATAGTAAGTGATTGAAAAAACACTCATGCTCGCAATTAGAACTACAAGACTCACTGTAATACTAGTGCTATTAGTCAAAGATAAAAATAGTTTATTAATCAAATATGCAAAGATCACACTGAGAATAATTACGATCCATTCCTCAGTATGGGCATCTTTCTTATTAGTGGTTTCAATAAATTTCATCTGTATCTTTCCTTTGATGCTTCTTTCGCACTTGCATTCTTTTTAATAATTTAAACATTAAGTAAGCAAAAATTACTCCCCACAGAATATTACCGAGAATTATCCAAAGAGTTAATTGACTACCGACCAATATATCCCCTAGAGTTTGAAGTAAACAAAAAGCAAATCCCGCGAAGATGCATCTAATCGTTAATGGCTTTCTCATTAGTTATGTTCCTCAGACTTATTTTTTATTTGAAGTTGATATTCATTATATAGATCTTTAAAGACAACGATACTCATAAAAATACAAGCAATTGCTGAACTCCAAGAAAATGAATCTAAATCTTTTAAGGCAAAAATAACCATGGTCACTATTCCAAACACTAAGATATTTGAGGCGTCAGAGGTTCTGACTATCTTATGCAATTTTAGTGAAATAGTAATATTACCTAAAGCAATTATTAAAAGTAAAATAATTGGAATGTATCCTATAGCCATTTTTATTCTCCTCCTAAAATTTAAGTTGAGATGAATAAACCTATTACTTCTTGAACTTTTCTATTATTTTCTGAATATCATCTCTAAAATAATAATATCCACTCTCAAGCAAATACATGCTTCCGATTCCAATTACCATGCTTAGAATAAAGCTATCAATCGAAGTCAACCGTAAAAATAATTTGTTCATTAAGTCTCCGAAGATCAAACTTATACTTAGGACTATCCATCTTTCTTTTCTTGAAGCTGCTTTTTCATTGGCCTCAATAATTTTCATTTATTTTTCCTTCCTAATTATTTTCCCTATAGATTTAAATTTTAGCATTTTAAAATTGTCCAAAAATAAAAAGTACCAAATTAGTATTGTTTGTGACTAATTCGGTACTTTTAAAAATTCTATTTATATCTAGATTACTGGCCAAACTCCACCAGCACCTGCACCAACCCATTTATCAGGATTTTTATCTAATAAAAGCTGTAACTTTGTCAAAGTCTCTGGTAGCTTAAATCCATGCGCCACAGAATACATATTAATATCTTGCTTTAGATCATGCATAACTTTTTGTAAATCAATTTTTCTATCTACTGCATCAAGTGCTGATTCAATTAGTTTTTGTGCTTCTGGATCAGTTGCAATATCAACATTTGCTTTGATTTTAGTCAACATCATTTTTAGCTTATTTTCATTCATATTTCTGTCCTCACCTAATATGATTTAACATCATTTTATCAAACTTATTTCTTATTCAAGATCTTATCTAAAAAGTATTCAAAATAAGTGCTACTACCCGTGAGAATTGTCGCATTTCCCTGCATCCCATACTTAACATTTTCATCATTAATTTTCGCAGTCGAGATGATCTCATAGCCACTCTGCTTATTTATATTTACTGGATAAACGCCAATTTCTCTCACTTTACCAATTAATCTACTGGTCAAGCCATCTCCTGTTGGGACAGAAAAGTTTATCGTCTGTCCCTTTTTAATAGCCGAAACCTTATTACTTGGTACGTAAGTGATTATCTTCACCTGTTTCTTGGCTGCTATCATGGGCATCAAATTTACTGCATCATCTTGATCAATATGAGCTACCCATTTTTGACCATGTTTTGTTACAATTTGCCCCTCATCATAATTAGTAGTTTTTTGTTTAATCACAGTCACTGGCTCAATAACTCCGACTGAAGAAACTGTACTCTGTCTAATTGCAAAAAAAGAACCAATAAATACAAGGAAGACAAGAATAGCAGCTGGAATAATAATCATTGTCGAAAAATTTTTAAATTTATAGGAATAGAATTCTGTGCTTTCATAGTCTTTTACGTCCATCTATCTTCACCTATCCCTTTACTAAGTCATAATAAAAACCATGTTGCTCCATAAGCTCTTCATGACTTCCTTCTTCAACAATCTGCCCCTGGTCAATTACAACCACCTTATCTGCACGTTCTGCAATGGCTAGACGGTGTGCAATAAAAATGATTGTCTTGTCTTTTAGTTTCATAAGATTGTCAACTACTCTTTTTTCTGTAATTGTATCTAAACCACTTGTTACTTCATCAAAGATAAAAACTTTTGCTGGCGAGAGTAATGCTCTAGCAATAGTTAATCTCTGCTTTTGTCCACCGGATAAAATCTTGGCATTCTCATCTAACTTTGTCTCGAATTGTAGTGGCAAACTAGCTATCTCCTGATCAATTCCAGCAATCTGACAGGCTTTAATTACATCTTCTTCGCTAATATCCGGTCTGCAGCCGAGTAATAAATTCTTCTTAACTGTTCCAGAAAAGATATATGGCGTTTGAGGAACATAGTTAACATATGAGCGTAAGGTATGTTTATTAACTTCACTAGTTGCATGACCATTTAAAGTTACTTCTCCCTTACTTGGTGAAAAGAAATCAACGAGTAACTTAACCATTGTCGATTTTCCTGATCCACTCATGCCAACAATTGCTAATTTTTCATCTGGCTTAATTTTTAGATTAATGTTTTTTAAAACATCCGTCCCATAACCATATCGATAATCAACATGCTTGTATTCAATCATTCCTTCTAAAGCAGCTGAGTTCTGGATAGAAGTATCTGCATTAAATTCACTTTGCACCTGATAAACCTCGTTCAATCTATTTTGTGCAACACTAGCTGATTGAAGACGAGGTTGTAAGTTAATAATATTTTGAAGTGGGTCAATGAAATAAGATAGTAACGCATTAAAAGTCATTAATTGACCGATACTCATCTGTCCTTGCATCACTACTCGTGCGCCAACCCATAAAATAATTACATTAAGAGATAGTTGAATAAATGTCTTTAACGCCGTCTGCAAACTCTCAGCCTTACTATATTTAAATGACTTCTTTAAATAATTTACAAATTGGCTATCGATTCTACGATATCTTGTATCTTCACTATTGAGAGCTTTGATAGTTTCAATACCTTGAATATCTTCGATGACTGAAGAACTTAGTACTGCATTGCTCTCCATTTGTTCATCATTTAACTTTTCAAATTTCTTAGTAAATCCCAGAATTACTACAGCATATACTGGTAAAGCTAATAATGTGATTCCAAATAAGGTCATATTTTGAGCAGCTAACACTAGTCCCATTACAATTACAATCGCTAAGTCTAAGAAAAGTGAAATAACAGTACTTGCTAGAGCATCAATAATTCTACTTGCATCAGAGAAACGTGAGGTTATTTCACCAGTTCTTCTAGTCACAAAGAATTCCATTGGCAATTCAAAAATATGCCTTATATATTGGAGGTTTAAATCAATACTTAATCTTTGACCTAGAACATTTAATAAAAAATTCTGTCCATAAGAAAAGATTGAATTAAAAATATAAGCAATTAATAGTCCAACAGCTAAAATTGAAAGAGTCTGATAAGTTCCATCGGGAATATAAGTATCGATTATTCCTTGCACAAAGTATGAACTACAAATACTAATTATTGTCATTAATAAAGCGGCTAAAATGATATTAATCATCAGCCGCTTTTGCTTAAACATATATGGAAAGAGAGACCATAGGTTATTTTTCTTTTCTTTAATTGGTTCAAAATCTTCATTCGGAACCATAAAAAGCGCAATACCAGTCCATTCTTGAGCAAATTTATCTTTAGGCATCTTTATTATGCCAACTGATGGATCAGGATCGGCAATTACTAAGTAATTCTTAGTATTTTTAAGAACTACGTAATAATGAAGTAATTCTCCTTGCTTAAGAACATGCACGATAAAAGGGTATTGAATAGTATCCTCATTAAAAAGAGACATATCAGCTTTTACGGCTTCAGTTTTAAAATTAAATTTCTGTGCTGTTTTAACTAGTCCCAGCGTAGTTGTGCCTTCAAGATTTGTGCGAGCTTCGTGACGCAAATGTGCTAAAGACACACGAGATTGATACTGCTTTAAGATCATTGCTAGACAAGCAACTCCGCAATCCATCTCATCTACTTGAGGTACATAAACAGATTTATATTTGAATAACATAAGTCTTACCTTTTATTTAACGTTAATTTCCGGATATTTATTTAGTAAATTCTTGACATGTTTTTTGAAGCTACGAGCAAATATTACTTCATCCCCATTAGGAAATGTTATGGTCTTTTTCGAAAAATCAATGCTATCAATATTATTTGGATTAACTACGCAAGATTGAGATATTTTAACAAGAAAGTCATTTTCATCACTAATTTTTGAAATATTGCTTCTAAATTCAGCTGAACCAGTTTCAGTTATTAGAGTGACTTTATGCTGTGTAGGGCTATTTTCAAGATAATAGATATTAGTATCTTCTACCTTATTTATCCTGCGGCCTACTTTATAAACAAGCTCTTTTCTTCCAGACTTTGTAAGATTGTTAATACTTTGAATCGCCCCAGTAATTGTTTCTTCTAGACGCTTCATCATATCATTTTGGTCTAGTGCTTTATTAATATAGTCAATTGCACCAATTCGTCTTCGATAAGTTAAGGGGGCGTACTTATCATAAGCAGTAACAAAAATAATCTGAGCATTCGGATCTTGTTTTTTGATGAATTCTGCTAAATCTACTCCATTCTTAGCTTCAGAATTTTGACTTAATTCAATATCTAAGAAGTAAATTGCATTTTGAATATCCTTAGCCACTACATAACTTACGACTTGCTCAAAGGTAGTGGCAACTTGCTCTACACTAATCTCCACATTTTCATAAGCTGTATTGTCTTCAACTAAATTCTGAGCTGCGTATTTCACATTATTTACTAAATTATTTGCTAGTGTTTTATCGTCATCACAAATAATTACTGGATATTTCAATGTTTTTTCACTGCTATATAAAACATGGAAATATGTAGAAGAATATGTATTTTCTACATATCAGAAAGATATATTTTCCCTTTCTTTGTTTTATTTACTGTTGTCTTCATTAGTATTCTGATATTCCATTTAGGAGTAATCACATTGACTAGCTCTCACAGCTTTAGGGCCTAGCCAGCCCCTTTGTTTTTATTTTTTTATCTTGCTAAAGCTAAAAGGTTTAAAACTGCATTTTCATCTCGATCATTACTGTAATCACACTTATAACAGATATACTCATTATGTTTGGTGCCATGCTTTTGATTGCCTTGCAAAGTAATTTTTTCATCACCCGTTTTGACGTATCCGCATTTAGCGCATCTTTGTGTTGATGGATATGTTTTATCAGCTAAGATTAATTCTTTGCCATACCAATCACACTTATAAGTTAATATCTGTCTAAACTTACTAAATAAAGACCTCTGCATACCTTTTGAAGCTACGTGCGTCATCATCATGTCTTTGACTGCTAAGTCTTCAATTACGATTTGGTCGTAATTATCTACAAGCTTAGTAGTAAACTTCTGTAAAAGATCATTTTGAATATTAGCTACCTTGCGATAATCTCTTTGCAGTTTGGTTCTCACTGCAGAGTAATTATTTGATTTAATAGCTGATTTCCCATTAATTTCTCTTTTACGGACTAGCATCCTTTGATAATGCTTGATACGTTTATATAGTTTTTGCAGTTTAACAGGCAAAACATTGATTTGTCCATCTGTGTAATTAAAGTGACCGACATTGACATCAACTGCTGTCTTTTGATGAGTTTTAGATTTATATTCAATCTTTTCTTCATAGGGAAGAGCCGCATAATAAGCGTTTTTTTCTTTGAAGATACTTACTACTTTAACTTCACTCATCTTTAAGGCCCCATAACTAGACAAATCAAACCAATCTTCTTTTGAGACACTTCTAGGTTTATCAAGTCGAAGCTTGCCATTAACAATCTTAGCTCGATCAGTTTTAAAGCTTTGTCTAGGGGCTTTCTTTGATTTGAAACTAGGCTTACCCCAATCAGATTGAGCCTTATCAAAGAAGTTCTTCCAAGCATTAGCCAAATCTTTAACCACTAATTGAAGACAACGTGCAGATAATTCATACTGCCAATCTTCTTTCTTAGCTACTAATTCATCACGGACCCTGCGTTCATTAGGGCTAGGATTATCTTTTCTATTTAATGTATGAGCTTCATACATTAATTGCCAAGTTTCTAATCCTTTGTTCCAGCAATACCTACGATAGTCGCACAAATTATCAAGATGCTTTTGCATTGTTTTATTAACTTTTAGCTTAACTACTTGTGTTTTAATCATTTCTTCACCTCCTTAAATACAAACATAAGTTTATCTAAGGAAGGAAAGCAAAACAAGTAAATATTAAATTAAAGCTTATTTTCCATGTTTAACTTTCTAAATAAGCTGTTTTTCTATTTCTTCTATAAATTTCTATATTTTCATTAACTGTTAATTAGCTCCTCTGGTTCAATTACGAGATAGAAATCAAAGTATCCCTTCGGCACTTCATAAGAGATTGTCATATTTTCATATTTATTCTTAATACTATTGATATTGGCTAAACCCATGCCAGAATGACTTTTCTTCGTTGAATAACCACGTTGCTGGATTTGTTTAAGTGAAATTTCTGAATCTCTTCTTTTATTCTGAATTTCATATTCAAATTCGCCATCCTCATTTGAACTAATCATAATTTCAATATGAGCTTTTTTATTCTGCTTCAATAATGCTTTACTTTCTTCAATTGCATTATCACAACTGATGCCAATAATTCTAACTAAATCCAATCCATTAATATTGTTAGGGATTTTAGTAATATCATCTCTACATTCGAAATTATATGGGATTTTTGATCCATACATTTCTGTTAACTTAGCAATAATAATGCTTTTCAAAGATTTTATTTTAATATGATTAACATCTCTATACTTTTCAAATGATTTGGCATTTAAATTAGTCTTAGTATATTCGTCTAGTTTTTGAATTAGTTCCTTCGTATCTCCCTCTTGTGCACTGATTTTTAATGAATTAAACATATTTCGATAATCATGGCGAAAAGCACGCAGTTCATCTTCGCTCTCTTCTAAGTATCGCGTGTATTCTTGAAGTTGTTTTTGCTCTTTTATTAGTTTGTCTTGTTGGGACTTTTTCAAAAGATGTTTTTGAATATTTATTAGTTCCCCGTAAGTGGCTACTGCAAAGACTACTTGTATTAATACAAAAATTGTAAAAAATATGCTTAACGATGTAACCTTTCTAGTTTGCCTGTAAAAAATTATTGTTAAAGTGGTGGAGACATACAAGTAGAACAGAAGTCCAATAAACACCTTGTGATTCTCACTTATTAAATCTGAGTAAAAATATTTATGAAATATTTCAATTATAAAGACAGTAAAAATTAAAACGATAATTTGGACTAATAAATTGAGATAAATTGCATCCTCAATGAACAAAAGCTCCGCTAAGATACTGGCTAATATATCTACGATGGAATCTACAACTCCCACAATTAGAATTGATCCAATAGCCACATCCTTTTCTTTACTTTTTCTAAAATAAAATACAAAAAATAAAATTTCTAAAAAAGTAGCTAGTTCGATAACTCCCACACATAAAATGGGAAGTAATAGTACCACTGCACCTAGACTCAAAATATTTTTTTGCTAGCTGCAACTTGAGAAATTCTAAAGAATATCCATAAGTCAGTTATTCCAGAAGCAAGCATTAAAAGAACATATACTAATAACATTTTTATTTCCAAATATTACGCGTCCAGTAAAATATATTTTTACTAATTTTTCCACCACCAGCAAAGGCATTTACTCTAGCTCCACCAGTAACTTCACTCATTTCCTCTTCAGTTAAAATAACTTTCTTAACAATATTTTCTTTTTTAATTTCTTTCATTGTTATTCTCTCCTCTAAAACAATTAATAACATTTTTATGTCTTAAATATTACCATCTTTTACTATCTAAAAAATCAAAAAATACCAAATTGGTCAATTTGATTACTGATTTAGTATTCTTTTTCTATAACGTACTACTAGTAAATATATATTTTTTTGAAAGAGAATTAATTTTATAAATATTAATAGTGAACAAGATATTTATTTTTAACTAGTTCCAAAATATTTCACTATAAAAAACATATTTGTCAAGATTATTGCTCAGAAAGCTATCATAGGGCATAATTTTAAGGTATTATTGTAATAGTTTAAAAAAGGAGATTTTATTGTGCAAAGTAAACGCCCTATTATCATTGGAATTGCTGGTGGTTCTGGTAGTGGTAAAACAACCATCGCCCATGAAATTTATGACCAATTACAACAAGACGACCATATCTTAATTATGACGCAAGATTCTTACTACAAGAACAACGACAACTTATCAATGGCAGACCGTAAAAAAATCAACTACGACCATCCTGATGCCTTTGACATGCCACTTCTTGTTGAACAATTACGTCAATTAATGGACTATAAGGCAGTTGAAATGCCAGTTTATGACTTTACCGCTCATACAAGAAGTGAAAAGACAATTCACACTGAACCAGCCGATATTATTATCTTAGAGGGTATCCTAGTTTTAGGCGAAGAAAATTTACGTGATTTAATGAGTATTAAAGTCTTTGTAGATACTGATGATGATATTCGTTTTATCAGAAGATTAGAGCGTGATACACAAGAACGTGGACGTTCTGTAGAATCAGTAATTAATCAATACTTAGCAACGGTTAAGCCCATGTATAATCAATTCATTGAACCAACTAAGCGTTATGCTGATATCATTGTTCCAGAAGGTGGAGAAAATGATGTTGCTATCGATATGCTTACTACGAAGATTCGTTCAGTTTTAAGTACAGTCAAATAAAAATAACCTCGTGGTTTTCCACGGGGTTATTTTTCACCAAAAAAGAAACTCATTATAATTCCACCAATCAGACTTCCACCTATTAATCCAAGATATTCTGACGTTTTCAGTATTAAGCTTTGAGATTCACTCCAATTAGAAATTCCCACTACTATAGAACTCATTACAAAGAATGAGACTGTATTAATAATAACTGATTTCAAGCTACTATAAATTCCTAAATTTTTCTGCTTAGATTTCTCTCTTTTCACCATTCTTCTCCTATTCCACCACATTATCTCCATCTACTGTTGTCATTGTTAAGATCACTCCAGATGGTTGCGGATCAAATGAAATATTATTTAGTCCATTAGCTGTCCTGACACGGGCGTACTTTAAATTTGCACTCCAGACAGTATTATGCCCTTCAATATTATTAATCTCATAATCGCTCTTAAAGACAGCATGATCTAAGGTGAAATTACCAGCCTTTAAGTTTGCACTTCCACCATCAATAGTTACGTCAGTTAAATTCATGTCTCCATCGGTAACATTCAATGAAATTTTAGATAAAGTAGATCCAGATACTTTAATTTCTCCGTCATATGTAGCCAGCTTCCCATCAGCTAAATCACTGTTTCTCACGGTCACATTACCATCTGTTGATTCAAGAAGGGCTTCAGCAATTGCAACACGTCTTACTCTAACTCTTCCCTCAGTCGATTTAAGATATGCTTTTTCCACTTTGGTATCAACAATTTCAATATCACCACTATTAGTTTGAACATCAAGCCTATCTAAAGTTACATCTGCTGGTACAAAGACTTTAAGATGCGCTTCACCATTATCAATTAAATTAATTCTCTGCTTAAGCTGTAACTTTCCATTTTCCAATTGAACAATAGGTAAGTAGTGCCGTTTACCTATAAAGTTAACTGCAAAACGTTCTCCTTGTTCAACTGTTACATCCCCGCTACTTAATTTTATTTTCAATTCGTTGAATTCTTCGTCACTTATTTTTACCCTAACAATCTCATCTTTTTTATTTTCTTTAGAAAAAAGCTTTTCAAAGATCATAGCCTTTCCCCCAATCTACGACACAATTAAATTATTATTAATTATATTAATAAGATTTAATATTTTCAACTATTGAATTCAAAAAAACAGCGCTGAATTATCAACGCTGTTTTATCAATTTTATCAACTTAATTTGGTTATCAAATCTACTAATTGCCCGTTCTAAGATCAAATAATGGCCATAATTTTTTCTATTATATTACTTACTACCTGGTCTCTTCTTTTTTGCTACCTTAGCACCTTGTACCATCTTGTCATTGTAGCCCCATACCCAAGTTACAATAAATGAAACTACAATAGTTACAGCACTAGCAATTAAGAATGTGTAGAAACTAGATAAATCAGTTGGATGTTTTGGATTGAAGAATGATGAGAATCCAATCAAACCACCAGTAAAGCCATACATTGTTCCGTGCATTAAGCCAGTAACTAATCCACCAAAGGCAGAACCGATACATCCAGAAATAAATACTTTCTTATATCTTAAACTAATACCATAAACGGCTGGTTCTGTTACACCGCACATTGCAGAAATTGTTGAAGCAAAACCTAATTCCTTTAAGTCTTCTTTCTTAGACTTAATAGCAACAGCTAATACTGCAGCACCTTGGGCAATCATTGATGAACAAATAATTGCGTTTAATGCACTTTCACCAGTTCCAGCAATTTGTTGAGCAACAAGTGGCACAACACCCCAGTGAAGACCAAAGATAACCAATACTTGGTAGAAACCACCAATAATGAATCCGCCAACCCAGCCAGATGCATGAACTAACCAGTTAATGAAGACAGCAATACCGTTAGCAACACCTTGAATAATTGGACCGGTTACCATCAAAGTTAAAGCTGATACAACTAAAACAGTAATTAATGGAATAAAAATCATTTGTAAGTATGATGGTAGCCACTTTTTAAGCCAGTCTTCACATTTTTTAGCAAGCCATGCAGCTAAAATCATTGGGAAAATTGAGTAAGTATAGTTCAAGAACTCAAACTTAATTCCGCCAATTTCAAACATGGTCTTGAAAGCTTTACCCCAATCAACTAATTGCGGATAAACAAGCACTCCACCAATAACTGCGGCAATGATCGGATCAGAGTTCAATCTTTTAGCTGCACAATATCCTACTAAAATTGGTAGGAAGAAGAATGCAGAATCGGCGATTGCACTCGTTGTAATATAAGCTGTACTCTTTACACTAAGCAAACTTCCTAATTGAGGAAGAGTTAGAAGGGCTAAGATACCCTTAATAATACCAGCTGCAGCAATTACTCCAATAATTGGACTCATTGAACCAGTAATAAAACCAATTAAATTACCAAAAGCTCTTGAAACTGGATTTTTACCATCATCTTCTGGAGCTGGTGCTGCTTCACTATCTAAAGGTCCTAATTGTTTAACTACTTTATCAAAAACATTAGTAACCTCATTACCGATTACCACTTGATATTGACCCGAAGCATGCATTACATCTAAAATTCCACGCTGATTTTTCAAAGCTTCATCATTTGCTTTACTTTCATCCTTTAAGTAAAAACGCAAACGTGTAATACAGTGAATCACATTATTAACATTATCCTTACCTCCAACATTTTTAATAATAAAGGTAGCTAATTCTGGATAAGATAACTTTTTGCTTGAAGTATCCTCAGCTCCTGCTTCTTTCAAGTATGCAGTTGCTACTACTTCACCAGCTTTTGCTTCACCTTCAGTTACATCTAGTCCTGAAAGCTTATCTGCTGAATTAGTAATTAAAACCATAATTGTTGTATCTAATCCTTTGGCTTTAATTTCATCTAAGTTCATTTCAGCAATTTCTTGGCCAGCCTTAACTTCCTGACCATTTTCAATCTTAATGGTAAATGGAGCTCCCTTTAAGCCAACGGTGTCCACACCCATATGAACTAACACTTCTAGTCCTTCTTCAGTTACGATACCAACAGCATGTTTAGTGTCAGCAACCATACTGATTTTCCCTGAAACAGGTGCTACAACCTTTCCAATGGTTGGAGTTAATCCAAACCCATCCCCCATTGTTCCCTGAGAAAAGATTGGATCAGAAGTTTTAGCTAAAGCAATAACCGCTCCAGTTGCTGGAGCTAATAAATTAGTAGTATCTTGTACCATAATTTCATTCTCCCCTTTGAAAGTATCCGCTTTCATTTATCTTGATTTTAATATTATACTTGTCTGTACAAGTTGTCAATATATTTTTATGAAAAAGCTTACTTTTCTTTTAAATCAATATTTTATAATTAAAAATGTTTTTCTTTACTTGTCTAATCAAGTGTATATAATTAAAGACAAAGGAGGGTTTTTTATGGCTCAATCTAAATTTGGAGTAATTGCTCAAGACTTAGTTGATAAAATCAAACATCAACAATATAAGCCTGGCGACTATCTCCCAAGTGAACATCAATTAATGGATTTATATGGCGCTTCTCGTGAGACAATTCGAAAAGCTCTTAACAGCTTAACTGACCTAGGACTGATCCAAAAAATTAGAGGAAAAGGTTCAATTGTATTGAATTTAGATCGTTATACTTTTCCAATTTCCGGAATTACTAGTTTTGCGGAATTGAATAACCAATTAGGATTAAAAGCTGAGACAAAAGTATTACTTCTACAAAAAGAAGATAAATTACCAGCGCAATTTATAAAGTATTTTCCTGAAGAAGAAAATAGCATCGGTTTTCATCTTGAACGATTACGTTTAATAGATGGGCAGGCAGATGTATTGGATTGTGACTATTTACTCTCCCCTCCAGTTAATTCTCTTCCACAGGAAGCTGCTGAGACTTCTATCTATGACTATTTAGAAAATAAACAAAAATTAGATATTTCATACGCAACAAAAGAAATTTCTGTCTGCAAAGTTGATAAAAGAATTCAAGACTTACTTCAACTCGACAATGATCTTGCAGTTTTAGTTGCAAGCCGTAATTACTTAGCTAATACAACTAAATTTCAATTAACTTTGTCTTATCATAGACCCGATAAGTTCAAATTTGTTGATTTTGCTCGTAGAAAAAAGATTAAGTTTTAGAAAGGTACTATATCAATGAATAATTTAGGCAATAAAGTAATTTACCAAATTTATCCAAAATCTTTTTATGACTCAAATAATGACGGTATCGGTGATTTACGCGGAATTATCCAAAAAATTGACTATATTAAGAAGCTAAATGTAGACTTTATTTGGTTTAATCCATTTTTTGTTTCCCCGCAAAATGATAACGGCTATGATATCGCTGATTATAAAAAAATTGATCCTCGCTTTGGAACTATGGCCGACTTTGAAGAATTAGTGGCTAAACTAAAAGATATAAATGTTAATGTCATGCTTGATATGGTCTTAAACCACTGTTCTACTGAACATGAATGGTTCAAAAAGGCTCTTGCTGGTGATAAAAAATATCAAAAATTCTTCTATCTCAGAAAAGGTAAAGATGGAAAGTTGCCTAACAATTGGCAATCTAAATTTGGTGGCCCTGCCTGGTCAAAATTTGGTGACACAGATTATTACTACCTCCATCTTTATGATCCAACTCAAGCAGATCTTGACTGGCACAATCCAGAGGTTCGCGCTGCCTTAATTGATGTAATAAACTTTTGGCGCAGTAAGGGTGTTCACGGTTTCCGCTTTGACGTAATTAATGTAACAGGAAAAGATACTGTCCTAGTTGATTCAACTGATCCAGTCCAAGAAAAATCACTCTATACTGATACTCCAGTAGTGCAGCAATATCTAAAAGAATTAAACGCTAAGTCCTTTGGTCAAGATCCAGAGTCTGTCACTGTTGGAGAAATGTCCTCTACTACAATTGAAAATTCAATTGCTTATACTCGCCCACAAGATCATGAACTCTCAATGGTATTTACTTTCCACCATCTCAAAGTTGACTACAAAAATGGAGAAAAGTGGTCAAAGATGTCTTTTGACTTCAAAAAATTAAAAGACATTATGCTTACTTGGAACAGCAAAATTGACCAAGGTGGCGGTTGGCAAGCTCTATTTTGGAACAATCATGACCAGCCTTGGGCTTTAAATCGGTTTGGCGATACCGGTAAATATCATGACAAATCTGCTGAAATGTTAGCTCTCGCTCTTCACCTACTGCGTGGAACACCCTATATCTACATGGGTGAAGAAATCGGTATGATGGATCCACACTATACTTCGATGAAAGATTATGTTGATATTGAAGCACTAAATGCATATGATGCCCTCATTGCTAAAGGGATGAATAAAAAAGAAGCTTTTGAAATCGTTCAATCAAAAGCTCGTGATAATTCAAGAGTCCCAATGCATTGGGATAATTCTAAATATGCTGGTTTTAGTGAAAGTAAGCCTTGGCTGATGCCAACTGACCAAGACAAGGTGAATGGTGAAAAGGAATTACGTGAAGGAGAAATATTTAATTTCTACCAAAAATTAATTAAACTTAGAAAAAGCGAAGAATTAATTTCAGCTGGTCACATTAAGCCTCTTTTGATGGATCATCCCCAGGTTATGGCATATGAACGCTACTTAGATAACTCTGACGAAAAATTATTAGTCTTTGCTAACTTCTATGGCAAAGAAACAAAGGTTGAAATTCCTACGGAATATATAGATCGTGACGGTGAAATTTTAATTCAAAATTATGATGAAGAGATTGTTACTCTTCCTTCAACACTTGAGTTAAAGCCATATGAAGCTTTAGCAATTAAAATATAGTAAATAAAGAGCAACTTCACATATATTTTCATGTGTAGTTGCTCTTTTTACTAGATAATTTACTTAAAGAAATTTACAAATCCACTAAATAGAATTACCGTACTAATTAAATAAATTTGCCAAACGGCTAAATTACTATCATCCTTGCCCAACTTTTTAGCCATTTGATGTCCACGCCAGTACATTAAAAGTGATACGATAATTAAAATAATTCCTAGAATAACATATAAAAAGTGTGGAATATAAGGATTCGTATCCCCTAACAAGAACATGACTGGTACGATAATCAATACTGCACTAATGAAGGTTCCAAAGTATATTACATAAGGTGCAGTTGCAAGTTGTTTTGCCTTTTTATCCCACTTATAAAATCTGAAGGTACGATACAATTCAAAGAAGCCTAGTAACATTACGACAATGTACATGGCTGTTAAACCCCAATTTTTCATAATTAATTTCCTCACATTTTATTTTTTCTTATATATTTATACCTGTATTTTATTCCTTTCTTTAAAATAAAAATACAAAAAATACCAAACCAGTTCATTTTTTTACCAATTCGGTTAAATATACAATTATTGCTACTCAAACGGCATAATAAAAACCACATGAATTTTTTCATGTGGTTTATTTTTTAATACTTACTTTGTAAATGCTTAGCGACCATTGAAAGTGAGAAACAAACAATGAAGTACATAATCGCAATAATTACATACATTGGAATCAAGTAAGTAGTATTTTGACTATAAATAATTTGTGCATGGAATAATAATTCCGGCAAAACAATAATTGTTGCTAAAGACGTATCCTTAACTAATGAAACAAATTGTGATAAAAGGGATGGAATCATCTTATTGAGCGCTTGCGGAATGATTACATGATACATTGCCTGCATATATGTCATACCGTTTGAGCGGGCACCTTCCATTTGACCGGGATCAACAGCAGCGATCCCACTTCTCACAATTTCAGCTAGCATTGCCCCTTCAAATACTACCAAGGCAATAATAGAAGCAACCGTTGGATTGGTAATAATCCCTAATTCTGGTAATCCAAAATACGTAAAGAAGATAATCAACAATAGTGGCAGATTTCTAATAATATCAATTACAAATCCAACAATTGCTGAAAGATATTTAATTTTCACATAACGGATAAAACCAAATACTAATCCCAATACAAAACTTAAAGCAATTGAGATCAAAGATACATATATGGTCACCCACAAACCTTGTAAGAGAAAGCGAATGTTAATCCAAGAATATGCATGAATAAAGTTTTCCATCTTTTTCTCCTTCCTAGGCTAATTTCTTTTCTAAGTGACGCATGTAGTAACTTAATGGTAGGGTCAATACTAAGTAAAATAACCCTACAACAACATAAGTATTGATTGTTTCAAATGATGAGAATGCAATTACGTCTGCTTGATACATCAAATCAAAACCTGCTACAAAGGCTAAAACAGATGAGTTCTTAATTAAGTTAATGAACTGGTTACCTAATGGCGGAATGACAATCTTTAAAGCTTGTGGCAAGATAACATACCGCATAGCTTGCGTATAAGTCATCCCATTTGAGCGGGCACCTTCCATTTGACCATCACCAACTGAGTTAATTCCCGCTCTAACTGTTTCTGCAATAAATGCTGAAGTATATAATGTTAATCCAATTGTACCTGCTGCAAATCCAGATACCTTGAACCAAATTTGAGGTACAACCAGATAAAAGATCATTGTAATAACTAACAAAGGAATGTTACGGAAAATTTCAATGTAGACATGTGCTACTGCTCTACCAAACTTATTTGGTGCAACTTCTAACAAAGCAAAACCTACCCCAAGGATCAAACTAAAGAATAGGGCAATTACACTACATAAAATTGTGTTCCAAAAGCCTGATAAGAATTCAGACCAATGATTTGTTAAAATTCCTATCACGAATTTTCAACCTCCTTAATATTAAATCCTGGAATACCGTCAAACCATTTAACTAATAGACGATGATACGTTCCATTTTTCTTTAATTCATTTAGTGCCTTATTAATATGATCAGCAAAATCAGTTTGACCTTTTTCTACCGCAATACCGTAAGGTTCACTTGTGTAAGTTCCCCCTACTAATTTATAACCTTTATTTTCACTAGCAATACCGGCAAGTAATCCGTTATCGGTAGTCATTGCTTGTCCTTGACCAGCTTTTAATGCAGTAAATGCTTGACCATAATCATCATATTCCAAAACTTTTGCTTTAGGCGCAAACTTCTTAACATTATCAACTGCTGTTGTTCCTTTAACAGCTAAGGCAGTTTTACCATTCAAGTCTCTAACATTTTTGATTGAAGAATCATCTTTTACAAGTAGTGATTGTCCAGCAGTAAAATATGGTTCACTAAAAGTTACTTGTTTTTTTCGATCAGGCGTAATAGTCATTGTTGCTAAAATTGCATCAATATTTCCATTTTTTAATAACGGTATTCTTGTTTTGGGAGTTGTTTGTACAAATTCAGCTTTTGCGTCTTTGCCCAACATTTGCTTAGTTAAGGCCTTTGCTAAATCAACTTCAAAGCCTTCGATTTTTCCAGTTTTAATACTCATTAAACCAAATAAACGAGTATCAGCCTTAACTCCCCAAGTAATTGTCTTACTCTCTTTAACCTGATCATAAACATTACTTGATTTCTGCTTCTTGGCACAGCCGGTCAAAGTAACTAATAAAGCTAGTACCAGAGGCAAAATAAAAATCTTAGTTGATTTTTTCATTTTAGCCACCTAGCTTTTCAGTAATAACCTTACTTAAAAATTGACGTGCACGTTCAGTCTTAGGATGTGCAAAGAATTCTTCTGGTTTTTCATCCTCTAAAATTCTACCTTGATCAAAGAAAATTAATCTGTCCCCAACTTCACGAGCAAATCCCATTTCGTGAGTTACAACAACCATTGTAATTCCTTGATCTGCTACGTATTTCATAACATCTAACACATCTTGAATCATTTCTGGATCAAGAGCACTAGTTGGTTCATCAAACAAAATTGCCTTTGGTCTCATAGCTAATGAACGAGCAATTGCAACACGTTGCTTTTGTCCACCAGACAATTGTCTTGGATACATATTTGCCTTTTCTTCAAGACCAACTTTTTTTAGAAGATCCATGGCAATATCATTATTTTCCTTATCTGGTCTATGCAAAACAATCTTAGGAGCTAAAGTTATATTTTCAAGCACAGTGTGGTTGTCGTATAAGTTAAAATGTTGGAAAACCATTCCCACATTTTTACGAATTTTATTTAAATCCGTATGCTTATCTGCCAAATCATAGCCAGTAACCATCAAAGTACCAGAATTAATTCGCTCTAATCCATTCATTGTACGAATCAAAGTACTCTTACCAGAACCAGACGGGCCGATAATTGAAACAACTTGACCCTCTTCAATACTCAAATTAATATCCTTTAAAGCATGGAACTTACCATAGTACTTATTTACATGCTTAAAATCAATAATTGCAGCCATTGTGCTTCCCCTCTCTTTTTTACTCACTTTTCCATTCTACTCTAAAACTTCTTAAAATTAACTTCTGTAGTTATATCTGTTGCATACCCCTTTATTTCCTGATTGGAGCAAAGAAAAAAAGCCCTTCGCTCCTAAATTACTCAGGACGAAAGGCTTTTTTCCGCGGTACCACCTAAATTGTCTAATTAAAGACCAACTTGACTAGAGCACAACCATGCTCCAGCGGCTAGATAACGTACCGCTTACGGCTAAACTTACTCTCTTAAAAGATTTCGGCCAGCAGCATTATAAAAGTGTCTTTCAATAATCCAGGGTCTGCTAACTTTTCCACTACCGTTAACTCACTAAAAGAAATAGATTACCTACTTTTCTTTTTATCGCTTTTTAAATTTAAATGTTGATTACATTTAATAATATTTTTTCAAAAAAGGCAAGTAAAAATTTTACTTTTCACCTTCGGCCTCTTTAATATTAAAGCCCGGAATACCGCTAAACCACTTCTTTACCAAGGCATCATACGTCCCATCTTTTTTTAATTTTACTAGTGCACGATTAATTGCATTTTTCATTTGTGTTTGTCCTTTATTGACAGCAATTCCATAGGGTTCCTTAGTATAGGTGCCCCCTACAAGTTTATAGACCTTGTTTTCTGTTGCAATTCCGGCAAGCAAACCATTATCAGTAGTCATGGCTTGACCTTGACCGGCTTTAAGCGCAGTAAATGCTTGACCATAATCATCAAATTCTAATACTTTAGCCTTAGGTGCAAATTTTTTAACATTGGCAACTGCTGTTGTACCTTTTACAGCTAATGCAGTTTTACCATTCATATCTTTAATGCTCTTGATTGTTGAATCATCTTTTACAAGAAGTGATTGTCCAGCATAAAAATATGGATCGCTAAAATCAATTTGCTTTTTGCGTTCTGGCGTAATCGTCATTGCCGCTAAAACTGCATCAATATTTCCATTTTTCAAAAGTGGAATTTTTGTTTTTGCAGTAGTTTGTACAAAGTTTGCCTTAGCATTTTTTCCTAGTATTTCCTTAGTTAAAGCATTTGCTAAATCAACTTCAAAACCTTCAATTTTTCCGGTTTTAATACTCATTAAACCAAATAAACGGGTATCCGCCTTAACACCCCAAGTAATTTCATCACTTTTTTTAACTTCTTGGTAGACGTTACGAGTATTTTTTTGACATGCCGAAAGTAAAAAAACGCTAAATAAGACAACAAATAAAGAAAAGAATCGTAGCTTTCTCTTCACTTTTTAAACTTTCCCCCTAACTAAAATTAGAGGGAAAGCGTCCCTCTAATTTATTATTCAAATGCCATTTGATTAGTATACAAGCCATAGTAAAAACCACGCTTCTTAATTAATTCATCGTGATTTCCTTCTTCAATGACATTTCCATCTTTCAACACTACTATTTTATCTGAATTTAAGATAGTCTTCAAACGGTGAGCAATAACAAAACTAGTTCTACCTGCAATAACCGCATCCATAGCTTTTTGAATCTTAGCCTCAGTAACAGTGTCTACATTAGAAGTAGCCTCATCCAAAATCAAAAATTCTGGGTCAGTTAAGATTGTTCGAGCAATTGAAATTAATTGCTTTTGACCAGTAGAAAAGACGGAATTCTCTTCTGAAACTTGCGTATCATAACCATCAGGTAGGGTCGTAATGAAGTCATGAATATTAGCTTCTTTTGCGGCCGCAATCACCTCATCTCGGCTCGCATCTGGTTTACCATATTTAATATTATCTTCAACGGTTCCAGTAAATAGAACCGAATCCTGTAAAACAATACCAACATTATTTCTTAAAGATTCAAGAGTAATATCACGCACATCAACGCCATCAAAAGTTACTTTCCCACTATTTACATCGTAGAAGCGATTAATTAGGTTCATGATTGTAGTTTTACCTGAACCCGTTGGTCCAACTACAGCAACTGACTTACCTTTATCGACATCAATTGAAACACCGTGCAAGATTTCTTTATCAGCGTTATAGCCAAAATGAACGTTTTCTAATTTAACGCCCTTTTTGATTCCTTTAAGAACTTTTCCATCAGGTACCGTATTCTCCTCATCTTGTTCTTCAACAGTTGCCAATCTTCTAGCACCAGTTAAAGCAAGCTGTGTCATTGAATAAATTGAAGTGAGTTGGGTTAGTGGTTGGAAATATGTTTGTGAATATTCAACAAAGGCAACAATTAATCCCAAACCAATTGCTTGACTGACTTGGCCACTAACAATCAGCCATGCCCCTCCACCAATTACAATGGCTAAATTCAGTAAAGAGATTCCTTGTAGCAAGGGGAAGAGCATCCCAGAATAAAATTGACCTTTGAACATAGCGCTACGAACATCGTTATTGTACTTTTTAAAGTTTTGAACAGATTCTTCTTGTAAGCCGTTAGTAATAATTACTTTTTCACCATTGATCTGTTCATTTACATAACCATTAAGATCACTAATTTTATCCTGTTGCTTATCTAAGTAAATTCTCGCCTTCTTCATAATGACTAAACTAATAATCAAAATAAATGGCGTTGTTGCTACCGTAAATAGGGCCATAGTTGGGTTTACGATAAACATCATAATGATAGTTCCGATTAATAATGCGCCTTGAGAAATAATTTCAAAAATTGCATTATTCAAGGCATTAAAAATATTATCTAAGTCTGAATTAAATAGAGATAATAGTTTTCCATCTTGATGAGTATCAAAGTAGCGAATTAACATTCTTTGAAACTTAGCAAATAAGTTTTCTCTCATATCATTAGTAGCATTTGCAGTGAATTTTGACATTACCATCCATGCAATAAAGGAGGCGATAATTCCTGCTGCATATACACCCACCATTGATCCTAAAGCCTGATAAAAGCTACTTAAATCATGAGTACGGCTAGCTACTTTATTAACCGCCTTAGTCAATTCTTGAACAGCATTTCCTAGGAAAAGAGGACCAAGCACTTGACTCAAAGTCGAAATCAAAGATAAGACGATAACAATTGTAACGCCTTTCCAATAATTCTTTAAATACTTGGCAAAGTATTTTAATGCTTTTTTAGTATTACTCATCAATTTCACCTCTCTTTTCTTTAGCTTTTTGTGTGCGATAAATATCTTGATAAATTGGGGAAGTCTTCAGTAATTCTTCATGAGTTCCTTCAGCAACCAATTTTCCATCATCTAAAACTAAAATCTTGTCTGCATTCATCACTGATACTATCTTTTCAGCAATAATTACTGTTGTTGTATCTTTTAAATCATGCTCTAAAGCTTCTTGAACTAATTTTTCAGACTTAGCATCTAAGGCTGAAGTAGAGTCATCTAAAATCAAAATCGGTGGTTGACCAATAACACCACGAGCAATTGATAAACGTTGCTTTTGACCACCAGAGAAGTTAGCTGATCTTTCTTCTACTTCATGGTCAAATCGATCCGAGTATTGACCGACAAATTCCTGTGCTTGGGCAATTTCTGAAGCACGTTTTAATTCATAATCGGTCGCATCTTCTTTTCCTTGACGCAAGTTAGAGGCAATTGTTCCAGAGAATAAAATTGCTTTTTGTAAAACCATTGAAACAGTATTACGCAGCGATTTTTCACCAATTGTCTTTAAGTCTTTTCCACCAATTTTTATTGTTCCTTTAGTCGGATCATAGAGACGCGGAATAAGTTGAGCCAGCGTACTTTTACCAGATCCTGTTGCTCCAACAATACCAACCATTTCACCTGGTTTCACCTTAAATGAAATATTCTTTAAAGTTGGCTTATCTCCATCAGGATAAGTGAAAGAAACATCGTCAAATTCAATACTTCCCTTCTCTGGTGCAGTTGGTGCATTAGGATCAAACTTAACATCTGGTTCAGTATCAAGTACTTCTTTAATTCTTCGTAGAGAAACCATTCCACGAGTGAAGTTCATAATCACAAAACCACCAATTAAAATTGCAAAGAGCAAAGTTAAAATATAAGAAACATATGGTGATACAACTGCAACATCAGTTGGAGTTAAATTAGCACTGCGTCCTACTAAAAAGACAACCAAAGCAATTACTAAATAAGCAATTAACATGAAAGCTGGCATAATAGTAGAAATCCAGTAACCAATCTTAATATTTAATTCGTTTAAATCATCAGAAGTTTCGTTAAATCTCTTAATCTCATTTTCTCCCTGATTAAAAGATTTTACTACACGTACACCCTGTAAATTTTCTTTAACGCGAGTAGAAATTTTATCCATATAGTGTTGGAATTTAGCAAAAAGTTTATTCATATTTTGAATAACAATGTATCCAACCCCCATCATTAAAGCTAGCATTAATACAGGAGCCCACCAATACTGAGGAATTGTAATAATACTCAGTACAAATGATCCAATTAAAATAATTGGCATTCTGAGTAATTGCATGAATAAGATCATCATCATATTCATAACTTGGTTCATATCATTAATTAAACGAACAACTAATGAACCACTAGAGAATTTTTCAATATTTCCAAAAGAAAAACTTTGAATCTTAGCATAAGTTTCTTCACGTAAATCTGAGGTTATTCCCTGGGCAATTTTTGCAGCATAATATACGTTAAAAATACCAGCAATAATTGCTAATAAACCGAGTACAACTAATCCAATTCCATCTCTTAAGACAACACTCTGGTTATCCGCCAAAATTGCTTTTTGGATATTTTCTAATAATCTTGGCTGCCATAAGGTTGCAAAAGCAGAAATTAGAATTGTAATAATCGCTAAAATTATTTCTTTACGATAATTTTTGAAGTGTGGCTTCAAAATTTGCATCTATTATTCTCCCTTCTTTCTTAAAAGCTCCCAAAAGGTATCACTCCACTCTTCATTTAGAGCCACTAACTGTTCCATCTTTTGTGCGCCCATTTTTTGTGCAATTTGCTTTTCAATTTCAAATAAAGGAGTCATTTTCTTTTTAGCGTATTTTTTCCCTGAAGCAGTTAGCTGGCAATACTTAACCCGATTATCTTCTGGATCAATTGTCAGTTCTAGATAATCTTGTTCTAGTAAGCGGTGAATTCCTTTATTAATAGATTGCTTTGGTAAGTCACTTAAGTTGACCAGATCTTTTTGCGTTAATCTTTGGCGCATTAATAGTTCATACAAAATAATGGTTAGATAACTTGGCATGCCATGTTGTCTATCCCACTCTGCATAAGCTTTTCCACCTCGGATAATTGCAAAATTCAACTTTTCGGTAGCAGTTAATTCCATACTTCACCTCACAAAAATAGTCTCTGTAGATACTAATTAATTAACTATATTAGTATCCACAGAGACTATTGTCAATAACTTTTTATTATTCTTTCCATAAAAAATTAATTAAAAGTTTATCAACTTCTTTATTTTCGTGTAATTTGCTATGTTGTGCATTCTTACCCTTAATTTCTACTTCACGGTATGATTTGGCACGGCCATTAATTAAATATTTATAACTTTGTGCTGAGGCTACAGAAACTGATCCGTCAGAATTTGAACCGTCCTCTTTATTACCATAGATATTTAAGACCTCAATTTGTCTCGGATAGTGTTTCCGTAAAGGTAATAATTGCTTAAAACCATCACTATAAATATCCGGTTCACCTGTTTTCTTATTTTTGATCTTAGCCTTTTGGCCAGCTTCTTCACCAAGATAGCCATCGTAATGCCCTGCAATTGAAACTACTTTATTAATCTTAGGCAATTTTTTATTGTCATAGTTTTCATTAATGTAGTTAGCAATTTGTAGATTTCCCATTGAATGACCAACTAAATTAATCTTTGCATAATGATATTTATTAGAGATTGCAGTTATTACATCTTTTACATATGATGTTTTTCCACTCTGATTATCTTCTAGATTAACTTTGATAATTGGATTTTTTGCATTTTTTGGGATCGTGCCTTTAAGTTTAACAGTGCCATTTTTACTTACATCTGCTTGAATAATTGTATTACTTACACCAGCCTTTTTTGCGGCATTCGCCATTTGGGTCTCCGCATTTGCACTTGACCCCCAACCATGAAAGAAAAATGTGGGAATTGTTTTAGTATTGGTTAAAGATACAGTAACCCTTTTAGCAGGAATATTTTGAGCTTTTTGACCACATCCCGCTAACACAAATAAAAATAATGCAATAAAAAAACTAGCAAGATAAATCTTTTTCTTCTTCATAATTATTTCCTCTCACACTTACTTTTCTCCAGTATACAAGGACAATTATCAATTGAAAAATATTTATTCTTACTAGTTTCCCATCGTTAAAAGCTATATTTAGTTTCTTTTAGCTTCTTTTGTTAAAGTTTTTAAGCCTGGTAAAGTAATCATCACAACAAAGCTAAGTAAGTATAAAGCTGATAAAAAGCCCATTACTACGCCTAAGTTATATTTATCCATTAAAATACCTATTACTACTGATGAAAATCCACCGATTGCTCTGCCGACATTAACAATAATATTATTGGCACTTGACCGAATTTCTGTTGGATATAATCTACTGATTACAGCGCCATAGCCACCAAACATCCCATTTGAGAAAAAGCCAACTACAGCTCCAATAATCAAGAGCATGGTCATATTTTGGGCCAAACTTAATGTATAAACCATTAAAGCTGAACCAATTAAGAAAATTGCAAAGGCTCTTCTCGGGCCAAAGTAGTCAAAAATTGAGCCAAATGTCATCATACCAATGCTCATTCCAATAATAGTAGAAATCATCCAAAGACTAGAATTTGAAACATTTAAATTCAATTGTTTTTGCACAATTGTAGGAAGCCAGTTCATTAAACCAAAATATCCAGCAATTTGAACTGTCATCATAATCATTAGACCCACTGTTTGCCAGGCAAGATGCGGTGTTGAAAACATTTTTTTAGCCACATCTGATAATAATGAATTCTTTTCACTAGCTTGAGCCTTAATGAATTGCTCACTTTCATGGACATGTTTTCTAATGAAGATGGTTAAAATTACTGGAAGAATTCCTACTAAAAATAGCATATGCCAGCCTGCTACTGGAATAATCCAAGCTGCAATTAAAGCCGCTAAAATTGCTCCAATTTGGCCACCAATCGCTGCTACTGAGGTCATTTTACCAATTTGTTCTTTATGAAAGTTCTCAGCAATTAAAGCAATTCCAACACCATATTCCCCACCTGCTCCAATTCCTGCTAAAAACCGAAGAGCATAGATAAGATAAATATTATTGGCAAATGCCATCAAAGCTGTCGCAATTGCAAAAATAATTACTGTATGGCTAAATGTTTTAACTCGACCAATCTTATCACCTAAAATTCCAAAGGCGATTCCACCAACTAACATTCCTAAATTAGTAATCGTTGAAATAAAGCCAGCCTCTCCACCTGACAAGTGAAGATCAGCAATCATCGAACTCATTGCAAACGATAAAAAAAGCACATCCATATTCTCAAGCGCAAAACCTGATGAAGTAGATGCAATAACCCACTTCTGATTTTTGCTTAGAGTATGTCTGTGCTTAACCATTGTATCCATATTAAATTCCTCCAAAACGAATGCTCTCTGTCATTCAATTATTTCTTCAGAACTTATTCTACTCGTTTTTTTATGATTTACAATCCTAGATTATAAGTCTGGGTCTCTTCTAAAGTGCAATGGTGATTTCTTTATTTGCTTAGTGATTAACTTACCAATTAATTCTTGGTAGTCTTTAACTGCCGTATGAGCTAAGTCTTTGTTTGCTTTATTAATTAAGTCTAGCTTCTTTGCAGGATCTTTTTCCTTATCCACTTTAACATCATATTCTGCCCGCATTTGACTTAATTTTTGTTGTGTAGCATTTCTAGCCTGATACAATTGCAAACCATAGTCTTTCCATGAACGATCAGCTAAGACTTGTGCTTCCTTGTAAATCCAATAAGCTGAGTTTGAAGCATACTTATCTTTGCCGTGTCTATAGAAGCTTGGTACTACGCTACCTTGTGGGTAGAAAGGAACATATACATTTTGACAAGTAATGCCTAATGATAACCAGTGAATCCAATCCTTACCTTTCAGTTGCAGTAAGTGTGACTCTTCAGTAAAGTCAACACTAATTGGACGATATACCGCTGTATCTTTATTAACAGGATTTGCTACATCATATTTAGTTCCATCATAGTGGTCTCTTAATACTCTTTGGGCATCAGTGATTGAAATTGGATGGTCTGCTTTTTGAATAAATGGAATATCAAAGCTGCTTGGCTCTTGCTTAATAGAAGGACTTAAGATTCTTTGGCCAGTCCAAACACGAGCAGTGTTATAAGTTAAATCCAACAGGTTATGTGTACCAAAAATACGACGCCAATTAAATGGCTTATTATTTGGCCATAAATTATGTTCTTCAACAAATTTTTGTAAACCAGGAGCAGTAATGAAGTTATCAGAGTCATTAAAGTCAATTTCTTGAATGGCTAATTCATTAGCAGCTACAGCATAGCAATCATCTGGAATACGTTGTGCTACCCAGTAGTGAGCAGTACCAATTTCGAAGTACCAAGCTTCTTTAGGGTCAGCGAACAAAATACCATCTGATTCACCTGCAGTATGATCTTTAATAATCTTAGCAAAACGAGCAATAGCTTCGCGTGCTGTCTTTACATAAGGCAAGATACAAGTTACCATTGCTTCTTCAATGATACCGGTCTTCTTGAATGGATCAAAAGATTGAACTTGGTCATTGGCATAGGTAGTTTCAGTAGCACTCATTGCTACACCAAATTGGTTAATCCCAGATTCTTCATAAACACCCTTCTTGTCACTCCAGTTTGGAGTTGAAGAATAAGCATATCTATGAATTGGTAAATCCATTTCAAACTTATTCAAGTTAGACTTAAAGTGATTATTAGGAATATCCTTTTCTTCATGAAAAGCTAAATGCTTAGCACAGTTTGGCTTATCATCTTCATTACGTCCAATGATAATGCTGCCATCTGTAGTAGCATTTTTCCCAATTAAAATTGATGTACATGCACTGTGATTACTTTCAATCATTATATATCACACTTTCATTTAAATAACCTTTCTTATTCATTTTTCATTGTATTACCTTAGGCGCAAAAATTTTACTAAAACGCATTCTCAAAAGTGTGAACTAATGATTTTATAAAAAAATAAGGAAAGATCCGAATTACCCATCAAATCTTTCCTTATTAAATATTGGCTCTATACTTTTTCCTGTTGATGGATATCTATGATATTCTATCGACAGGATTTTTATTGCACAAAGAAAGAGGCCATAAGCCTCACTGCATTAAATCTTCTGATTCCACTCTAAAGAATAAAGGTGATTGCTTATGTCCTCTAACAATGATTGTATTAAATTTCATCTCAATATTGAAGATCCTAATATTATTTTTCTGATTATTTTAAAAAATATATTAACGGCAAATATCATAATCTCTATGTAGCTGAACTTATTCAGTCCCATTGTCCTTACTGTCTTTCCTCTAATCTTAAGCATAACGGTCATTACGTTTCTAACGTTCGTTTCATTACTGCTGATGCTAGTAAGCCCGTTACTATCAGATTAAGAAAACAACGTGTTCTCTGCAATGATTGTTTAAAAAGATCTATGGCTCAATCTAATCTGGTTAATAAAAGCTGCTATATCTCTAACACTTCTAAGCGAAAAATACTTTCTGCTCTTACTGAAGATCGTTCAATGACCAGCATTGCTAGAGAACATAATGTATCTGTCAACACGGTTCAAAGAGTATTAGAAGCCTGCTCTTCTAAGTTCTATGATGACTTTGATCATCTCCCTGAACACTTAGCCTTTGATGAATTCAAAGGTGTAGGCAAAAAGCTTCACTTTATTTGTCTAGATGGTGATACTCACAAAGTTGTTCAAATTCTTAGAACTCGTTTCAAACCTGATATTCTACGCTATTTTTACAAGTTCACTCCTAAAGCTCGTGCAATGGTTAAAACAGTAACTATGGATCTTAATTGTTATTATCCTTTAGTTGCTAGAGAATTATTTCCAAATGCTCAGATAGTTATTGACCGTTTTCATATGGTTCAAATGCTTACTAGATCGTTTAATATTTTCAGAGTTCAAATCATGAAGCAATTTAAAAAGCAAAGCCATGAATATAAGCTTTTAAAGTCTCCTTGGAAGCTTTATCTCATGAAATATGACAAACTTAATAAGACTACTCCCTACTACGATTGGCACTTTAAAGACTCTCTCACTCAGGAACATGTTGTCTTAGATGGTTTAGATTGTGACCAAACCTTAGAAAATACTTATTGGGTTATGCAGGACTTTATGACTGCTATTCAGGATAACGATGAAAAGAAAGTTATCCATCTACTTCATTCAAAACAAAGTGTTGGTAAACAAATGCATCAAACACTACTGACCTTTAAGCATAATTATACCGGTGTCCTAAACGGTATATCTTCTAACTACTCTAATGGTTGTCTTGAAGGTGTCAATCGGAAGATTAAGCAAATTGAACGTACTGCTTATGGCTATAGAAATTTCAAACATTTATTAATTAGAATTAGACTTGAAGAAAATATTGTAAAAGAAAAAGAGCCAAACAACTATTTTCTAGTTGCTTAGCTCTCTTTACAAACTATTCATCAACAGGATTTGACAAACAGCCTAAATATTAAATTATGTTTGTTTTATTCAGCATCTGCCATTAAGTTATGAATTTTCTTAGTAAAGAAAAACATCACTACACCAAACAATACACTAACAATTCCCACTGCTAAGAAGTATGCCACTTCAGTTTTACTTGAGTAGTATTTAACAATTTGAGAGTTAATAGCTTGGCCAGTGGCATCTGCCAAGAACCAAAGACTCATCATCTGTGAACGGAAAGCTTTTGGTGCTAAACGTGTAGTTACAGATAAGCCAATTGGAGAAATAAGCATTTCGGCAATTTCAACAATAAACCAAGAGCCAACTAGCCAAAATGGGCTAACTCGTCCGTTTGTTCCATAAAGCATTCCGGGAAGGGCCATCCACATATATGAAAGACCAGCAAAGACCAAACCAGCAGCAAATTTACCAGCAGCACTTGGTTGTTTCTTCCAGTTATCCCATAACCATACAAAGAACGGAGTCAAAATCATGATAAATACTGGGTTCAAAGTTTGGAAGTTAGCAGCAGTAAAGTGCCATCCTCCGATGTGAAGTACTGTTCTTTGGGCAGCAAATAGAGCTAAAACAACAGAACCAGATTCTTCAATTCCCCAGAAGATAGAAGCTGCAATAAATAAGGGAATGTAAGCCCAAACTTTTGAGCGTTCCTCTTTTGTAACTTTAGGGCTTCTAAGCATTAAAACAAAGTAATAAATTGGTAAGGCAATAGCAACAATAGTAATTAAAGTAATAATATTATCAATATTTAATTGACCAAAAGCAGCCATTAAACCTAATACTACTGCTAAAGCTAAAACTCCTAAACCGATTCTCTTTAAGACTTTGTTACGAGTTTCTGGATCGATTGGATCTGTTGGGTGCATTCCATTCTCAGAGAGATACTTTCTACCACCCCAAACATACTGTACTAAACCAAAGAACATTCCAACTGCTGCCAAAGAGAAACCAGCATGGAAGTTAAAATGATTTCCAAATAAATTAAGGCCAAAACCTTCACTTGCCCAAGGAACTAACCATGGAGCAAGTGCTGATCCTAAGTTAATACCAAAAACAAAGATACTGAAACCAGCATCACGTCTTCGATCATCTAATGAGTATAGGCCACCAACCATATCAGAAACATTAGGCTTAAGTAAACCTGTACCTACCACAATGAATGCGATCGAAATATATAAACCTACCTCTGCCATTGGTAGGGCTAAGATAATGTGTCCAATCATAATAAGGACACCACCAAAGAAGACAGTACTACGTGCTCCCCAAATTCTGTCTGCTAGCCATCCACCAGCTACCGTAGAAAGATAAACAAGTGAACCGTAGATAGACATAATTGAAGCAGCAGTGGTTTCATTCATCCCTAATCCGCCACGTTCTACGGCATAATACATGTAGAAGAGTAAAATAGCACGCATACCATAGTAACTAAATCTCTCCCACATTTCAGTGAAGAACAAGGTGGACAAGCCACGAGGTTGTCCAAAGAAAGTCTTCTCTGTTGTTGAATTATTCATTAAAAACTATCCTTTCTGTATTATGTGTTTTATATACACAGAAAGGTCTATTCTATACCTATTTATAATAAGTAGTCAAATTGGTACAGAGCAGTATATCAAAAAAATAAGCAATCTTTACTTTTAAAGATACTCATTTTATCTATTTATTTTTTTATAAATCTTACTTCCAAATGGAGTAAGAACAACTTCACCGTTAATTATCTTCTGTTTGTGGTGTATTTTCCATTACTAAAAAGTTCTGATGTTTCAAACTCCTAAAGCAGTCATGAATTAGGCTAATATTTCTACCTAATTCTTCTGTCGTCTGATTGTCATTACCCCAAGCTGGATAAGAATCCCAAGAGATAAGATCTACATGCTTAGCTAGCTTTTGATAGTCAAATCCAGCAAAAGGATCTATTCTTTTTCTGGTTCTACCTTTGCCCATGAAAAAATTCCTACAGTTACTGTATGGATATCCGCCTGTTTAAAAAATGCGAAGTCTTGATTAATAATATCTGGTTCGTCCCACCATTGTTCAGGATTATAATCTCCACCGTGTAGAAATTAGTTAATTTTTAGTATTCGTTCCATGATTTTTCTTTCCTATATGTTTATATTTAGTATAAAAAGTAACTTTCTTCCATAAATATTATATCGCCTTCTTAGTAACAATTCTTATCATTAAATTTAATTTTATGAATATATGTTAATTTGGAATATTGCTTCTTATTTTTTGACGTTATTTTTATTTGAGCCTATAATGATATTGAAAGTGTGCACATTTTTTATTAAGATTAGCGTTATTTTTTTCATAAATATCGAGGTATAAATTATGAAAAAGAATATTCAATACAATGTAGGACAATGGTTACCAAGTGACCAAGAATTCTATAATAAATGGTTAAAAAAGGTTCTAAAAGAAGCAGAAAGTGAAGAAAATCAAAAGTTACTTCCTCCCGTTCAAGCCTTAAAAAATTTAATTGAGTCTGATCGGTACTTGTACAATATTACTCAAATGATGTTTGATGAAATTCCTGAAAAATATGTCGACACACCGATGGGGACTCCTCAAGTAAGAAATTATCGTCAAATGCTTTTAATGCTCAATCGTATTATTCAAAGAGCTCCAGAATTTAATACTACCGGATTGGTCGGAACGCCAATCAATGCAATTTGGGATTATCCAATGGCTACTAAAGCTGGATATGTATTTTTCATGAATCCGAAAATCAATAAGAAATTAAGAGATATATTAAATTATTGGGGCAAATATTTGCAAACTCCTGCATCTACCTATGTTCTTAACACTTCTAAAAATGGTTGGTTAAGTGACTATGCATTAAACGAAATGTCTAAAGTAGCCGATGGCGATAATTTCACAACTATTTTCAAATGTAAATCAAATGATCGTGAAAAGCATTTAGGCTTTACTTCCTGGGATAATTTCTTTACTCGTTTATTCAATCCTGGCATTCGTCCTGTCCAAGATCCTGATGATCCAGATTCAATCGCTAATGCATGTGAATCTGCTCCATTTAGAATTGCCCGTGATTTACCAATGAAAGCAAAGTTCTGGATTAAAGGACAACCCTATTCATTAATGGATCTTCTTCATAACGATCCATGGACATCAAAATTTGAAGGTGGCACTTTATACCAAGCATTTTTAAGTGCTTTAAGTTACCACAGATGGAATAGTCCTGTTAGTGGAACTATTGTTAAAGCATATAATTTACCAGGTTCATATTACTCCGAAAGTCTATATCAAGGCTTTGCAAATGAACGTGGTGCTGATCCTGTTGCTGCAAACGATTCACAGGCTTTCTTAACTGCTACGGCTACTCGTGCTGTTATTTTCATTAAGGCTGATAACCCAAAGATTGGTCTCATGTGCTTTGTCGCTGTAGGTATGTCAGAAGTTTCAAGTGATGAAATCACTGTACGTGTTGGTCAACACGTTAACAAGGGCGATCAACTAGGGATGTTCCATTTCGGTGGTTCAACCCACGTACTTCTATTTAGACCTGAAACTCAAGTTGAATTTAATTTACATGATCAAGAACCTGGTTTAGGCAGTTCAAATATTAAAGTTCGTGAAGAAATAGCTCGTGTTAAATAAGGATGAATTTTTATTGATTAAAAGAAAGAAGATCTCATAATGACTAAATCTAACAGTCGTAAAATTGGTCTCTTTGGCTTAATTGCGATGGTTGTCGGTGCCATGATTGGTGGAGGAATTTTTGATATTCCCCAAAATATGGCTGCTTCATCTTCACTTGGTGCCGTCATCATTGCTTGGATTTTGACTGGTATTGGTATGTTTGGGCTTGCCTTTACCTTTAAAATCCTAGCTGAAGAGAGACCAGACTTAAATATTGGTATTTATTCCTATGCACGTGCTGGTTTCGGTAAATACGTTGGTTTTAACTCAGCCTGGGGTTATTGGATTGAAGCAATTACAGGAAACGTGGCCTATGCAGTTATGCTTAATGACTCCTTCGGTCATTATTTTCCGGTCTTGCTTAAACACCAATGGCCAACTGTTATATTCGGTATTGTCTTAATTTGGATTTATAATTTTTTAGTTCTTAATGGTGTTAAAGAAGCCTCATTTCTTAACAATATTACAGTCATCATCAAGTTCATTAGTTTAGGAATCATTTTAATTTGTATGCTAATCTTCTTCCGTTTCCCAACATTTTTCTGGGGATTCTGGGGACAAGGTCTTCATTTAGGAAATTTTGTTAGTCAAATTAAGGCTCCTATGTTAGTAACGTTATGGTGCTTTATCGGTATTGAAGGTGCAGTCGTTATTTCTAACCACGCTAAAAATCCTAAAGATGTTGGTAAAGCAACTGTAATGGGTTATTTAATTTCATTAATCGCCTACATTCTAATTAGTATTGTTGCTTATGGTATTTATCACCAACCAACTCTTTCTAAACTCACTGATCCATCAACAGCTTACTTAATGAAAAACTTATTAGGTCCATGGTTCATAGACTTCGTAACAATTTCTGTAATTATTTCCGTTGGTGGTTCATGGGTTGCATGGACAGTTATGATGGCTCAGCTTCCATATGCTGCAGCTAAAGGACATGTATTGCCAAAATTCTTTGCTCATGAAAACAAGAAAAAGGTGCCTAGTGTATCCTTATATATTTCAAGCGTTTTGATGTCCTTGTTCATGATATTAGTAGTAACAGCTAATAACGTTTATCTAGCATGTATCGACATTACCGGGGTAATAATTTTACCTTGTTATCTATTGAGTTCAATGTACTTATGGAAAATTGCGCAAAAACGCGAAATTTTTACAAACGATTCTCATAAACGTAATAAGAGTTTATTCATAGGTATTTTATCAACTATCTATTGTCTATGGCTCTTATATGCAGCAGGACTTAATTACCTACTAATTTCGACAATTATTTATGCTGTAGGCATAATCTTCTACTACTTTGCCAGAAAAGAATACGACAAGAAAGGTACCCCTCTATTTAACAAGTGGGAATTAGCATTGGCTATTATTATATGTATTTTGGCTGTTATCTCTGTATATCTGCTAGTTACTAAGAAGATTTCATTATAGTTATTAATATTAAAAAGGTGTTTAAAATGAAAAAAGACGTAAAATTTAACGTTGGACAATGGTTACCAAGTGATCAGGAATTTTACAACAACTGGTTAAAGAAAGTGCTAAAAGAAGCTGAAGCAGAACAAGATCAAGCCCTTTTACCACCTGTTCAAGCACTAAAAGATTTAATTGAATCGGATCGATATCTTTGGAACCTATTCCACATGATGTTTGAAGAAGTGCCAGCAAAATATGTTGAAACGCCAATGGATACTCCAGCAGTTCACAACTATCATCAAATGCTGAGAGTTATTAATCGTGTTATGCACCGCGCTCCTAAATTTAATACTACTGGATTAGTTGGTTTCCCAATTAATGCAATTCTCGACTATCCAATGGCAACCAAGGCTGGATATGTTGCCTTTATGGATCCACGGGTTAATCAAAAATTACGTGATATTTTAGATTACTGGGGAAAGTTTTTACAATCTCCTGATTCTACGTATGTACTTAATCGGTCTAAAGAAGGATGGCTTGGAAATGAAGCATTAAAGAGCATGTGTGATGCTGCCTATGGCAAAGATTTCCATGATATTTTTGCTTGT
Organism: Lactobacillus johnsonii; assembly: GCF_013487865.1. NCBI lineage: Bacteria > Bacillati > Bacillota > Bacilli > Lactobacillales > Lactobacillaceae > Lactobacillus > Lactobacillus johnsonii. The sequence continues at coordinate 604,772 of NZ_CP047409.1, read as the reverse complement.
CCTAATAATAATATTGATCAACAATATGGTTTTACTTCATGGGATCACTTCTTTACCCGGACATTTAATCCTGGCGTTCGTCCAGTTGTTAATGCAGACGATCCTGATTCAATTGCTAACGCTTGTGAGTCAGCACCATATCGCATTGCTCATAACCTACCTTTAAAGGCTAAATTCTGGATTAAAGGACAACCATATTCATTAATTGACCTACTCCATAATGATCCATTAACTTCAGAATTTGTTGGTGGTACTCTTTATCAAGCATTTCTTAGTGCATTAAGTTACCACAGATGGAATAGTCCAGTAAGCGGAACAGTAGTTAAAGCCTACAACCTATATGGTTCTTATTACTCTGAAACTTTACCACAAGGCTTTGAAAATCCTAATGGTCCTGATCCAGCTGCTCCCAATGATTCTCAAGCTTATATTACCGAAACTGCATCACGTGCAGTCATCTTCATTAAAGCAGACAATCCTAAGATTGGCTTAATGTGCTTTGTAGCTGTTGGTATGGCAGAAGTTTCCGGCAACGAAATTACTGTTAAAGTTGGTCAGCATATTAATAAAGGTGATCAATTAGGTATTTTCCACTTTGGTGGCTCAACACATGTTCTTTTGTTTAGACCAGGAGTTAATGTTAAATTTAATCTACATGGTCAAGAACCAAGTTTAGGTTCTCATAATATTAAAGTTCATGATGAAATCGCTAGAGTTGAGTAAAATACATTAAATTTTAGTTTCATATAATTCAAAAGACTGTTCTGAAATAATACCAGAACAGTCTTTTTACTAGAGCATTAATTGCATCTGATCATTAAAATAATTTTTATAGGCAAGATAAACAGAAATGATCGCACCTAAACTTGTAGCAGATAAAAGCATAAAGGTTACCATAATCTGATACTTAATTGCATAAATTGGATTTACTCCAGCAAAGATCAATCCTGACATCATCCCCGGCAAATTAACTAACCCTACTGTTTTAGCTGAATCGATCGTTGGCTGCATAGCAGTCTTAATACTACGCCGAATAATTGGCATCGATGCCGTTTTAATATCACTACCTAAAGCTAACCTTTCTAAAACGGGCTGTCTTAAATCATGAAAACTTTCATTTAAAGATTTATAGCAAAGACCTATTGCAACCATTTCATTACCTGCAATCATCCCTGTAATTGGAATTACTTGCATGGGTATCGGTTTAATGACACCAGAAAGAAGTAATACAGCTAATGTAATGTAGGTTCCTACGGCCTCAGCTATAATTGAATTCCATAATTTTCGATTAGTATTTGGATCTCTACCATTCGCATTCCAGGAAGCATTAAAAATGATAACAAGTGTAGAAACAAAGGTTAGCCAAAAAGTATTTACATTGAAAATCACTTTTAAAATATATCCAATAATGACTAGTTGAATAATGGCTCGTACAACGCTAAGCAAAATATCTTTAGTAAGGCCTAGCTTTTCTTTAACAGAAATTCCAATTGATACTAAAACTAATAAGAATGCAAAAACTAGAGACCAGTTACTGACAACTACATTTTTCATCGAGAAATGCCTTCTTCACTTCAAAAATTTTATTGGCTTTTTCAATTTCACTTTTATCATGAGTTACTTGTAAGATAGTAACATGCTTCTTGCGCACATCAGCAAATAAATGATGAACAATTTCCTTACTATTTTCATCAAGTCCTGTAGTTACTTCATCCAATAGTAAAATTTGTGGTAAAAAGACTAGATTTCGAATTAAGGCAACTCGTTGCTTTTCTCCACCAGATAAAGAATTAATATTTTTCTTCAAAAAAGTCTGATTTAGACTTACTTTATCTAATAATTCACCCAGATGCTCTTCATTGACTTCTTCCCTTCGAATTTGGTAAGGAAAAATCAGATTATCTCTTACCGTTTTTCCAAAAAGAGACGGTTGCTGGAAGCAATAGGAAACTTGCCGACGATATTCAAGCGGAGAATATTGACTAATATCTTTTCCCTCATATTCTATTGAACCAGAAGTAGGTGTAAGTAAGCTAGCAATAATTTTTAAAAGTGTACTTTTTCCTGCACCAGAAGGTCCTATAATTGTTAAAAAGTCTCCTGAATTTACACTTAGATTAATATTTTTCAGAATGGTATTTCCATCAACAGAATAATTTAAATTTTTAATTTCTAAAAGATGCATAGCTAACCTTCTATAACAAATACTTATTTTTATTATAAACGATATAAACCCCGAAATTTTTATCTTAGTTTCGGGGTTCATATCTATTAATTTATATTCTATTTATTTTTCTTCGGCCAAAAAACTGATAAGAGACAAAAAACAAGTCCTAAAATTAACTCCCAAATAAATGGCTGGTCCCACATAAAAAGATTACCAATTTCACTTGCTGTATAACGAACAATATAAATCAAAATACTAATAATGGCCATACACCAACTAAAAATTGCTACTTTTTTGAAAAATACTTTCCAATCCATTAGATCACCTTAAAACTATCTAGCTTTTCTTGTGTCATATCACGAATAATTGCAGTTGCTAAATCAACTGAAGCCTTAAAGTCTTTATATGCCGAGAAACAATATGGGGAGTGCTCATAACGAACTGGAATTCCAATAACAATTGTTGGAGCTCCATATTCATAATAAATTGCTGCCCCATCTTGTCCGCCACCTGTTCTAACAGAACGAGTATATGGAATATTATTCTTATCAGCCATATCGCAAGCATACTGTTGAAATTTAGGATTTGGTAAAAATGTAGTGTCCATATCTCTGAGCATTGGACCGCGTTTTAAGCCAGTTTGAGATAACCATTCCGGCTCAAAAGTATCATCAGCTGGACAACTTTCTAAAACAATACATAAATCAGGCTTAATTTTTCGTCCAGTGAGATATGCACCGCGCAGTCCTACTTCTTCTTGACTAGATAAAGCAGCTACTACATCAAAATTAGTCTCTTCACCCTTCAAATTATCTAAGATGTCTACCATGGCTCCTGCACCAAAGCGATCATCAAAATCTTTACCGAAGAATAAGCCGGATTTTTCATGGTATTCGCATTTTACATCAACAAAAATTGGACAACCAGTATCAATTTTATAATCTTTAATGGTCTCTTCCCTACTTGATGAACCTACATCAATAGACATATCAGCAACTTCTGGGATTGACTTTCTTTCAGCAGCAGTCATAAAGTGTGGCGGCTTTGTAGCTACTACTCCAGGAATATATTCACCATCACGATTACGAATTTTCACCCTTAAAGCTGGGATATTATACTTTACCCAACCACCAAGTGGAACAAATTTAATTAATCCATTCGGACGAACTGCCTGGGTAATAAAACCAACTGCATCAGAGTGAGCATCCATTTGAATAACAGGGCGATTACCTTTATTTTCTTTCTTAGCTGCATATACATTAAGCATCCCATCTACCGTAATATCAGCAGTATTTTTAGCATAAGTAGAAAATAGTTTTACAAATTCTTCTTCAAATCCAGATGTAGAATTTGCATCTGAAAATTCTTTTAACATTTGAATTTATTGTTCTTTTTTCATAATTTTTTCTCTCGCAAACGCTTTTATTTTAATTATATTTATGTCTTTAAACTTTTTAAAGAAATTCTTTGCAAATTTTAAATCTAATACCAAATCTTCTTTAAAAAAAGAAAGGTATTCTATTTAACAAGTAAGGGAACTTCTACACCTTACTTATTCTCCCAAAATAACATACGACATTAAAAAGCAGACTTCTAATCCCCCAGAATGTCTGCTTTTTTCGTGTCTTTATTTTCTTATTCATTGTCTTTACTTAGCCTATTCTTCTAGCGATATTCATAGTGTAATGTTCAAAGATAAAAAAGTAGCATTACACTATCGTAAATATGATTTTTCTAAGGTTATTGATTCCTTGAATTAAAAAGAGACTAGTCGTAATTACAATTAATTGCGCTATACTTATTTTAAATTGATAGTTGTAATTACAACTTAGAAAGGATACCTATGAGAAAAAGACCCTTAGCAAATTTACTTTATCATATTGGCAAATTAGAAAATCTTTTGATCAATCAAAAACTAGCTTCTATTAACCTACGAATGTCACACGCTCATGTCTTAAGATATATCCAAAAACATTCTGGTTGCATTCAAAAAGAAGTAGCTGATTATCTTTTTTACCAACCAGCAAGCTTTACTAATGTAGTTAAATTATTAGAAAAGCGCAATATGATTGAGCGAAGACCAGATCCTACAAACAGCTTAAAGAAGCAATTGTTCCTGCTTCCCGCTGGTAAAGAAGTTCTTGATCAAGTAAACGATGCTTTTGATGACGTAAATAAATTAGTTGGAACTGTTGATTCCGAAACTTTATTAAAGCTTGAGAGAATTTCAACTAATTTAGAAAAACAAATTTAAAGAAAGGCAAGATTAATGAGTAAATTCAAACCCTTGTGGAAATACATTAAAGATAATAAAGACGCAGATTTCCAACTATCTTTTGATCAAATCAAAAAAATTGCAGGTCTACCAATCGATCACTCCTTTTTAACCTACAAAAAAGACCTATTAAATTACGGCTTCAAGGTAGGCAAAATATCTTTGAAAAACAAAACTATAGATTTTAAAAAGTTGGGAGATTAGATGATGCAAAAATCAGATAAACCGATTTGGAAAAAGAATCTTTATATCCTTTCAATTGCAGTTTTTATTGCTGGAATTGCTTTTTCCGAAATTATGCCTTTTCTACCTCTCTACATTGATACCTTGGGTCATTTTACTCACCAACAATTAAATTTTTGGTCTGGATTTATTTTCTCAGGCGTATACTTTGTTTCAGCCATTATTTCTCCTTGGTGGGGAAAATTAGCTGATAAAAAAGGCAGAAAACTAATGATTCTCAGGGCTTCTTTAGGAATGGCAATTGTTCTTGGAAGCATGGGATTAGTGACTAATGTCTGGCAATTGTTCTTCCTAAGGATGTTGCAAGGAGTATTTGCTGGGTTTGTTTCAAACTCAAATGCCTTAATTGCTACAGAAACTCCAAAAGAAAAATCTGGTCAGGCTTTAGGAACAATGGCTTCTTCTTTCACTGCCGGCAACTTACTGGGACCATTTTTAGGAGGTGCGCTAGCTTCTACATTTAGCTACCGAGTTACTTTCTTTATCACAGGCGGTTTATTGTTAATCTCCTTCCTTCTTTCACTATTCTTTGTTCATGAAGAAGGTTTTAAACCTATTACTGAAAAGAAATTAGATAAGGCCAGTGGTGTTATCGCAACTCTCCGCTCTCCTGCTCTAATTTTTGGACTTTTACTAACCACTTTAATTATTCAAGCAGCTAATAACTCAATTAATCCAATTGTCTCACTGTATGTTAAGCAATTAATGAATGGACACGGAGATGTTGTTTTCGTTTCTGGAGTTATTGCAGCATTACCAGGAATTGCAACGTTTTTGGCTGCTTCTCGTTTTGGAGCCTTAGGAGATAAAATTGGAACCCATAAAATTATTATCGGTGGTTTTATTGGAGCAACAATTCTTTTCTTCTTAACCGCTTTTGTTCACAACACAACTCAACTCGGTATCTTACGATTTTTAGTAGGCTTTACCGATGCTTGTCTCTTCCCACAAGTTCAAACTTTATTAACTAAGAATTCACCAGCTGCTGTAACAGGAAGAATTTTTTCATGGAATCAGAGTGCAATGTATATTGGAAATATAGTTGGGCCTCTTTTAGGTTCCTTTATTGCCGGTATTTCAAGCTACAACATGGTATTTATTGTCACAGCAGGTATTGTGGTCTTGAATTTGATTTTGTTTAATTTGAATGTCGTTAGAAATCTTGCAAAATAATTTTAAATAGCGTCTCTCCAAATTGAGAAACGCTATTTTTTTATATTTTTCCTGGTCTTACACCTTCATAATTATTAAAATAGTTAAGGATATTAATACTAAGAGGAAAAATAGTAATTTATGAATATAAAATTTAAGAATAAATCGCCTAGTCTTTTCTAGTAAAATCGCTGTATACAATTTTACTAGTAGAAAAGGATGAAAATTTAAACGTGGATGAATCAAAAGATTTAAACCCTGCCAAGAAATTTATTTCTTGGCAAACTTTATTTTTGATGGCACTCTGTACTGTTATCGGTTTAGATGACATAATGTACAATTTCCAAAACCAAGGAATGGCGGTCATATTCTCATGGATCGTAATGGTTTTATTTTATGTTATTCCTTACTCTTTAATGGTTGGACAATTAGGTTCAGTCTTTAATAAAGAAGGCGGAGGACTTTCTTCATGGGTACGCGGAACTGATGGCGAATTCTTGGGATATTTCACTGCTTGGACTTATTGGGCAGCTTCAATTCCTTATGCTGTTGATTCAGCTAATGAAGTTATTGTTGACTTAGGTTGGGCTCTTACTGGATCAGAAAAGTTTCAGGATCAAATTCCCAACTCTTTGTTTGCCCTCCTAACCTTTGTAACTTTTATTGTCTTCATCATTGTTGAACACCATTTTTCAAATTCAATGGAGTTCTTGTCAACCATTGGTGGTGGACTAATGGTTATTATGACTATTCTTTTTGTTGTCCTTGCCTTTGTAGGTTTGGCAAAATCAGATGGCCATATGGCCACCACCAATTTCACTTGGAGAGATATCTTTCCTAAATTTGACTGGCGCTACTTCTCAACAATTGCAATGCTAATCTATGCAATGAATGGTGCCGAATTAGTTGCGCCTTATGTAACTAAAATGAAGAAGCCACAATATGACTTTCCTAAAGCGATGATTGCTTTAGCAGCAATGACAGCATTCTTAACAATATTTGGATCATTTGCCTTAGGAATTTACTTTAACGCAAACCACTTGCCTAACGACTTAAAAATGAACGGTGCTTACTATGCCTTTAAGATGATTGGCCACCAATATGGTTGGGGCAATTTTCTTCTCTACTTCTGGGCTTGGACATCTTTCTTCTTTAACTGTGCATTGCTAGCAGTTTTACTTGATGCAATGACTAGAATGTTAATTTCTGATACTGGTAGTCGCTATATGCCTAAGTTCCTTAGAAAAAAGGATAAGAATGGTTTGCCAATTAACGGGTATATATTAACTGTAGCTTTGTCATCATTCATTATGATTTTAGGTATCTTTTTACCTAACATGAACGATATTTTTAACTGGTTACTTAACTTAAACGCAATTGTTTCACCAGGTGTTACCTGCTGGATCTTCTACTCATTTATGCGGATTAGAAAAGATTCGAAAAAGTTTCCTTCAAAATATGTCTTTATTAAAAACGACAAAATTGCCTATGCTGTTGGGCTAACTCTCCTTCTTGTTACTGCTATAGCCACGATTATGGGAATCACGCCACAAGATGTACCGGAAGGAAGCAATATTTGGTGGTATGAATTAATTATTAATATTGTTGCTGTAATCGTCTTGATTGGTTTAGGAGCAATTTTGCCTGGAATCAGACACCGAGAAATTGAATATGGTATTGCTTTTGATAAGGTTCAATGGATTTCAATGATTGCAATCATTATGGGCTCAATTATCTTCGGAATTTACCTAGGAGGATTAAAACACTTATCTGGACGTGGAATCTACATTGCTGTTGAAGGTATACTTAGTCTGCTGATTGTTTGGCTAATTGGTAGAAGAAAACCTAACCTAGCCAACGGTTTTAAGGCTGAAGAAGATTAACAATTAACTTTATTAATTATCGTGAAAAAGCATATTCTGATTTTATATTGGAATATGCTTTTTTCGAATAAATTCTACAAATTAATTATAAAAAATCTCTTCGCTTTGCGTAATAAACATATGTGATCACTCCTCTTGAATCATACTAAATTTTCAAATCATCATAACTTTGCAGTCTTGATTGTCTCGACTAAGTTGTTACAGATATGCCAGTAGAAGATAGACATATTTTATATGCTCTTAAAGAAAATCATGTAAATATTATTTATCGTAAATTTTTTAATAATTAATCCATAATTTCGCTACAAACAAAAAATGTCTGGAAATCTAATATAATTTCCAGACATTTTTTCTACTTTCAAATATACTTTAAACTTATAAAAACATACAAAAAATGAAGCATACCCTATTTCAACATAAAATTTAGTTCAAATTGGAATATACTTCAAAAAATTTATTAGTTAATTTTGTTTTTTAGTAATATTTGGATGATTCTTCTGCTCCCTAACTGCAGTTGGAATTCCGCCCATCTTAGCTAATCTCTTCTTTCCTAAGAACAAGTATAAAACAGCTGTTACAGCAGCTACAACTATTGAGAGTAAAATAGTTTCCAAAGTAAAGTTAAAGATTAAATAGCAAGCTACTAATAAAGCTAAAATTGGAATTGTGTAGCCACCTGGAAGCTTGAAGCCATGGTTTGGATATTGGCCAGTATGCTTAAATTTAATAACCGCAAAAATAGATGGTACATATTGAACAAATGAAGCTAAAACAATACATCCAACTAAGAATAAGTATGATTGAGTAATTAAAAGTAAGGTTACAGCAGCTGTCAAAATAATACCAACCCATGGAGCATCAAATTTGTTCTTTTTTCCTACCCAATTTGGTAATAACTGGTGTTCTAGAGCTAAGGAAGCAATCAAAGCAGGCGTATTAAATGAGCAAGTAAACGCCACACCGAAAATACTTAACAAAACTCCAATAATGATGATCACATAACCCCATTCACCAACAGCAGCTTTAAAGGCATTTGCAATTGGAATTGTGTACCAAGACATTTTATGACCCAAAATACCAATCGCAATTAATAGCATTAAAGTATAAAGAATACTTACACTAACCATAACTGCAACTAAAGCTCGTGGAATATTCTTCGCAGGATTTTTCATTTGTGAAGCAGCTATTGGAATAAATGAGAATCCACTAAATAAATAAAATACAACACTAAATGCTGCACCAAAATGATGGAAGAAAGGACCAACACCCTTACCGGCGGCTGCTGGCATTACGGGATGGAAGTTTGCAATATGCATGAAAAACATACCAACAATAATAAATAAAATAATAGTTGATAATTTTGCAATCGAAGAAGTATTATCAATTACCTTAACTAATGCACGACCAAAGAAATTAATAATTGAGAATAATAAGATTAAACCTATCCCAACTGCAAAATAGATCGAACTCTGTTTAAAAGCTGGTACAAAACTTTTAAGCGTTGTCAAAAATGCTACCACTTCAGCAGCATACGTACAGCAACCTAAAAACCAGGTAAATACACCTAATTCATACCCCGCAAATCGACCAAAAGCATTATAAGAATATAACCAAGCAGCCCCTGATCCTGTAAAACGACTAGCTAAATCTGCATAACATAAAGCAATCAACCCCACTGTCAAGGCAGCAGATAGTAAAACAATTACACTGAGCAAATTCATGTCTTTATAAATAGATTGTGGAAGCAAAAACGCTCCAGATCCAATAATTCCGTTAATTCCTAAAAAGTAGATTGACATAAAAGTTAACTTTTTAGGAACATTTTTTTTAACCATAGTACTTACCACCTTTGAAACTGTTCATTTATATTTCTAAAACATTAACTCTCATCTCAACCATAACGATTATCCTTTTTAAAAGCAAATAAAAGAAACCGAATCCAAAAAATAATTCATTTACTTACAAAATAATAATTATTCCTAAAAGAATATATTTTTTAAACATTTTATCGATTTATTATTTTATCAGTCTTCTTTTTAGTTATTTTATTAAAAATTAGTTAATATAGTGTTTTTTTGTAAATAAAGCCCATTTATTACGATTGTTTTTTATTTGCTTTTTTTATTTTTAACTCCTATTCTAAGAGACGAATAGATAATTATTATTTTAACTTGCAAGTCGTTATATAAATATCTATTTGTTTTATTAACTTTCTATTTTGATGAAAACTCATGTGAACTACTATCTTTTACGAGCAATCTTTTTTATCAATAACAAATGTTGCTAATAAAAGAGATTCACAAGCCAACCATCTTTTTAGTTAGTTTCTTTTGCCTTTTTAGAAGGAGTGGGTATTTTCATGGAAGACAATAAAACTCAACAGAAAAAGACCTATATATCTGTCCTTGCCCTAACAATGATGAATGTTTCCATAGTTGCTGGACTAGTAAATGATGTTCAGCAATCATTCTATGGACTTGCATCAGTAACGTACTTTGCAATCGGAGCTATTTGTTTCTTCATCCCAACTGCTCTAGTTGCGGCTGAATTAGCTTCTGGTTGGAGTAACCGCGGAGGAATTTTCCGCTGGGTTGGTGAAGGTTTAGGTAAAGGCTGGGGACTAACCTGTTTACTTATCCTGTGGTTCCAATTAATTTTGAACTTTGGGATGGGGATGCCAAGCTTTACAGCAACCATCATGTTTTATACACCAAACTATGATGCCGCTGTAAAATTCGCTCAAGCACCACAACATGAATTGCTGATTATGACAGGTTGGATCATCTTATATTGGGTCCTTACTTATTTAGCTACTAAGGGGGTTAAGGCCTTCTCTAACATCGCGAAATACGGTGTCATTATCGGAAGCTTAATTCCTTTAGCAGTCATGATTATTTTAGCTATTGTTTGGGTAGCTCAAGGGCATCAACCTGTTATTCCGATGACACCTAAAGGATTGATTCCTAAGTGGAATGGTATGAGTACGTTAGCTCTAGCTGCTGGTGTATTCTTCTCATACACAGGTATTGATACTAATGCAGCCCATATTAAGCAACTAAAACATCCTGAAAAAGATTTCACAAAAGCAATGTTTATTTCAATTATTCTTGCTTTCTTAATCTTTGTTGTTGGTACTGTAATCATTGCTATGATTATTCCTGAAAAACAAATTAATGTTTTATACACTCTCTACTCTGTATTCAGGATTTTAGGATCAACAATTGGAATGCCTTGGTTGTACATGGTTCTTGTTTGGGCTCTACTTTTCAACACAATTGCTATGGTTGTAACTAATATGGCGGGTCCATCATTTATGTTAGGTCAAGTCGGAGGAAGTGGTTTCTTGCCAAATTGGTTCCAAAAGAACAATAAACACAATATGCCGGCACACTTAATGTATACGCAAATTGCAGGAATGACGGTTGTTGCTTACTTAGTAAAATTGATTCCTAATGTTGAAGGATTTGTTATCTTATTAACTCAAACAATTACTGTCTTATATATGTTTTACTACATTTTAATGTTTACTGCTTTCCTACGTTTACGTTATGACCAACCTAACCGTCCTCGTTCATTTAAAGTACCAGGTGGTAAATTTGGAGCTTGGCTTGTTGGAGGAGTAGGTATAATTTCATCTGTTTTCGGAATTGTTCTTGCTATCTATCCACCAGCACAAGTTAAAGCAGAAGTTGGTTCACCAATAGTTTATGTTTCTGTTATTTTGGCCTTAGTTGCTGTTGTTTTGATAGTTTGTTTTGTTTTATATCAACTTTCTAAGAAGCATCCTGATTGGGTAAATCCAAATAACAAGTTTGCCCCATTCACTTGGGAAATTGAAGGACTTAAGAAACCTGGAAAGGCTTTATCAAATGTCCCAACAACTGTTATGTCTAAAGATCAAAACCCAATGGGTATGCCAATTAATCGTCCTTATAAGCCAGATGAGCAAGTTTCCGACGACATTGTTAAAGCAGATGAAAACAACGAGCTTTCAACTGATGAAAGTTAAATAGATTATCGATTTTAAAGAAAAGAGATTATTATGGTACAAATTGATAATGAAGATTTAAAACAAGTTAGATCAGAATTTTTAGATACACCAAAGTATCGTAACACTCAAAATGCCGTAATGAAGAACGGTATTAAGAAATCAATTACAAATCAAAGTGAAATTAATTCTCACCCATTTGTATTCTCAATTGATGTTGATTCAAATAAAGTTTTAAACCAAAAACAATCTGGTCGTTGCTGGGACTTCTCAGGTTTAAACTTCATTCGTTACCACATTGAAAAAGAGCACCACATTAAGGACATGGAATTGTCACCTAGCTACGTTTACTTCTACGACAAGCTAGAAAAAGGTAACTACTTCTACCAAAACATTATTAACACAGCTGACCGTCCATTGTCTGATCGTCTAGTTAACTGGTTACTTACTACTCCACAACAAGATGGTGGTGACTGGCAATTACTAGTCGACTTAATTGAAAAGTATGGTATTGTTCCAATGGAAGAGATGCCAGAAGATGCAGTTAGTGCTAACTCTCAAGAATTAAACCGTATGTATGACAGAAAGTTACAAAAGGACGCTTTGAAGTTACGTGATTTAGCTAATAGCGATGCATCTGATGAAAAGATGAAGAGTGTACTTCGTCAAATGAACGCAGAAAACTACCGTGTATTAGCCATTGCTTTAGGTACTCCTCCAGAGAAATTCACTTATGAATATCGTGACGAAAACAACGAATACCACACCACTGGTCAAATTACTCCATTAGAGTTCTTCAAGAAGTTCGTAAGTATTAACTTAGATGATTATGTTGAGTTAATGAACTTACCAGGTGAAAAGTATCCATACAACACCCCATTTGGAGTTGAAATTTCTGGCAACATGGTTGGCGGTCAACCAAGTCGTTACTTCAACGTTTCAATGAAGGACATGGAAAAGACTGCTATTGAACAATTGAAAGATGATGAACCTGTATGGTTTGGCTGTGATGTTCTTCAAGAATGGGCACCACAAGCAGGTCTTTTAACTGAAAAAGTATTTGACTGGGATCGTTCATTTGGTATTAAGTTAGGTACTGATAAGACTAAGAGATTTGAATACCGTGAAAGCTTACCAACACACGCAATGCTTATTTCTGGTGTTGACATCCGTGATGACAAGCCAATTAGATGGAAGATCCAAAACTCTTGGGGTCCAAAAGTTGGTCACAAAGGTTACTTCATTATGGGCAATGACTGGATGGAACAATACACCTACGAAACTGTTGTCAACAAGAAGTACTTAACAGACGAACAACTCGCTGCTTACGAAAAAGAGCCAGTAATGCTTCCATACTGGAACGCAATGAACCCAATTTAAAGAGAATTATTTCTTTAGAAAGGACGATTATATATGGCATGTACCACTGTTTTGGTTGGTAAAAAAGCCAATATTGCTGGTTCTACGATTATTGCAAGAGATTGTGATGCTGAAGTATGTAATGTACCAGTAAAGTTTGTAGTTGTTCCTGCTAAATCAGAAAAGCAAACTTTTCATTCATATGTAACAGGATTAGATATTCCTCTACCTGAAAATGCACTTCGTTACCAAATGGCTCCTTTCGTTGATTATAAAATTCATGGTCAATTCGGTGAATGCGGAATCAACAGTGAAAACGTTGCTATGAGTGCTACCGAAAGCCTATATGGGAATCCGCAAGTATTAGGATTAGATCCACTAGTAAGCAACGGAATTGGTGAAGATGCCCTCTTAAGCATTGTATTACCATTTATTCATTCTGCTCGCGACGGTGTCCAATACTTAGGAAAATTGATTGAAAAATACGGTTCTCATGAAGGAAATGGAATTGCTTTTAGTGATAAAGATGAAGTTTGGTATATGGAAATTCCAACAGGTCACTATTGGGTTGCTGAGAAACTTGATGATAACAAAGCTGCTGTAGTTGCCAATCAAGTTTCCTTGCAAGATATTGACTTTGATGACAGTAGTCGCTTTATGTGGGCTCCTGGCATTAGAGATTTTGTAGAGGACAATCACCTTAATCCTGATTCTGATGAATTTAACTTCCGCCATATTTTTGGTACGTCGAATTCACGTGATCGTTGCTATAACACACCACGTGTTTGGTTTGGTCAACGCTATTTAGGACATATTGCTTTCTCACCTACCAGCAATGACCTAGATTTTAGTTTCAAGCCAAATCGTAAGTTAAAACGTGAAGATGTTGGCTATGTTCTTAGCTCTCACTATAACGAGACAATCTATGATCCATTAGCTGATAACACACCAAAAGATGACAGAACTAAATTCCGTCCAATTTCCATGGCAAGATGTGCTGAATCACATATTCTAGAAATCAGAAATAATGTTCCAGCAGGTATTGCTGGTATTGCATGGCTTAATTTTGCTCCGACAGCCTTTAATCCTTATGTTCCATTCTATGCTAATGCAAATGGTACGGCTCCTGAATATGAGAATACTACTGATGCATATGATCCAAATGAAGCATACTGGCTCTCAAGAACTGTTGCTGCTTTAATTCAACCAAGTTATAACGAAATGAAATCTCTATTAAGTGGATTAGATGGATTTTTGCCTACTGCTGATCAGCTTACAAATCACTTAATTCATCAAACTGATTTAGAAGCTGAAAAATTAAGTGGACAAAAGCTAATGCAATATTTAACTAAAGCTAATGCAGCTAATGCACAAAAGGTTCTTTACCTTACGCATAAAACTGTTGGTAATTTAGTAAAACATGAATTAACTTTATCTCGTTTAAGTTTCTCCATTAATACTGATCGTTTACAAAGTTAATCAAAGAAAAGCTAGGTGACTCTCACCTAGTTTTTTCTTTAACGTATGTTATTTAGGAGATGATAACAATGATGGAAGATGCCAAGGAAAAAGAAAAAAAGTCTGTCAAACAGATTTATATTTCTATCCTTGCATTAACACTTATGAACGTCTCCATTATCGCTGGTATTGGTAATGACGTTCAGCAAGCCTTTTATAGCTTGTCTGCTGTTACTTATTTTGCCATTGGTGCCATTTGTTTCTTCATTCCTACCGGCTTTAGTAGCTGCTGAATTAGCATCTGGCTGGAGCAACCGTGGTGGTATCTTTCGATGGGTTGGTGAAGGCCTAGGTAAAGGCTGGGCTTTAACTTGTCTATTGATACTTTGGTTTCAAACTATGATTAGTTTTGGTATGGGGATGCCAAGCTATGCTGCTACGATCATGTTCTATACACCAATGTATGATAAGGCTGTTCAATTCGCACAGCACCCACAACACGAAGTACTAATTATGACTGGATTCATAATTTTGTATTGGATCTTGACCTTTATCGCTACTAAAGGTGTTAAAGCTTTTAGTAATGTCGCAAAATATGGTGTTTTAATTGGTACTTTTATTCCCTTAGCTATCATGATTATTTTGGCTATCGTTTGGTTATGTCAGGGACACACCCCTGCCATCCCAATGACTCCTAAAGGCTTAATTCCTAAGTGGAACGGAATGAGTACCTTAGCCTTAGCTGCTGGTGTCTTCTTCTCATATACCGGTATTGATACTAATGCGGCTCATATTAAGCAATTGAAGCACCCAGAAAAAGACTTTACCAAAGCTACTTTTATTACTATTATTTTAGTTTTCTTGATATTCGTTGTTGGTACTGTGATCATTGCGATGGTCGTACCAGAAAAACAATTAAACGTTATCTATTCTTTGAACACTGTCTTCAGAGAATTAGGTGCTACTATCGGAATGCCTTGGTTATATATGGTTCTTGTTTGGGCTGGATTATGTAACGTTTTGGCTAATGTTATTACCAATATGGCTGGTCCATCATTCATGCTTGGACAAGCTGGTGGCAGTGGTTTCTTACCAAAATGGTTCCAGGAAAAGAACAAGCACCACATGCCTGCTCACTTAATGTACACACAAATTGCAGGTATGACAATTATTGCCTATCTAGTTAAATTAATTCCAAACGTCGAAGGATTTGTTATTCTTTTAACTCAGACTATTACCATTCTTTACATGTTCTACTACATCTTAATGTTCATCACATTCTTGAGATTAAGATATGACCAACCTAACCGTCCACGTCCATTTAAAGTTCCTGGTGGTAAAGTTGGTGCTTGGATTGTAGCTGGTATTGGCTTAATTTCCAGTGTATTCGGCATTGTATTAGCCATTTACCCACCAGCACAAGTTAAATCAGAAGTTGGTTCACCTGTAACTTATGTGGTAATTATCTGTGTATTGGTTGCAGTAATCTTGGCTATCTGCTTTATCATGTATCAATTATCAAAGAAGCACCCTGAATGGGTTGATCCACGCAACAAATTCGCTCCATTTACTTGGGAGATTGAGGGATTAAATAAACCAGGAAAGGTTTCTTCAAATGTCCCTACTGAAATTATGTCCAAAGATCAAAACCCAATGGGTGTGCCAATTAAGCGTCACTACAGCCCAGATGAACAAGTTTCAAGTTCCGTCTTTAAGGCTGCTGAAGACAATAAGCTTACCCCACCGGATGCCGACAATTAGTTTTATATTAGAAAAGAGATTGTATTATGTCTGAAATTAACCCTACTGATTTGAAAACAATCAGATCAGACTTTCTTGATACTCAAAGATTACGTATTACTCAAAATGCGGTTATGAAAATGGTATTAAAAAAGCCATTACTAATGAACGTGCAATTGAAAATAGTAGTTTTAACTTTTCAATTGATGTCGATTCAAATAAAGTCATGAATCAAAAACATTCTGGCCGCTGCTGGATGTTTAGTGGTTTAAACTTTGTTCGTTTCTTAATTGAAAAGAAGCACAATTTAAAAGATATGGAACTATCTCCAGATTACCTATTCTTCTACGACAAGCTAGAACGTGGTAATTACTTCTACAGCAACATTGTCAAGACAGCCGCTAAGCCCCTATCCGACCGTGAAGTTATGTTCCTCCTCGCCACCCCTCAAGAAGATGGCGGTGATTGACCACTATTGACCAACTTAATTGAAAAATATGGTCTAGTTCCAAACGAATTAATGCCTGAAACAAAGCCAGCCTGGAATACTACTGAAATTAATCGGATGTACAACAGAAAACTAGACAAAGACGCAATGAAATTACGTGATTTAGTTAACAGCAATGCTTCTGATACAAAGATTAAAAGCGTCATTCGTCAACTAAATCAAGAAAACTATCGTGTATTGAGCATCTGCTTTGGTACTCCTCCAGAAAAATTCACTTATGAATATCGTGATAAGAATAAGAAGTATCACACTACTGGTGAAGTTACACCATTAGAATTTTACAAGAAGTTTGCAGATATTAACTTAGATGACTATGTTGAACTAATGAACTTACCTGGTGGTGGCTACAAGTACAACCAAACCTATGGTATTGAACTATGCAATAACGTAGTCGGTGGGAGAAATATTCGCTACTTAAACGTTCCAATGCATGATATGAGACGGATGGTCATAGATCAATTAAAAGACGATGAACCTGTTTGGTTTGCTTGTGATGTCTTACAAGAATGGAATAATCCTGCTGGTTTACTTTCTTTAAAGGTTTATGATTGGAAGCGTTCATTTGGTATTAGCTTAGGCAAAGACAAAGCTACTAGAGTTCAATATCGTGAAAGCATGCCAACTCACGCCATGTTAATTCGTGGTGTTGATTTACATGATAATGAACCAACTAAATGGAAGGTTCAAAATTCATGGGGTGATAAACCTGGTCACAAAGGCTACTTTATCATGGACAATCCATGGATGGATCAATACACTTATAACACTGTAGTTAACAAGAAGTATTTGACTGATACCGAACGTGCAGCTTACGAAAAAGCTGAGATCAATCTTCCATATTGGACTGCAATGTTATCTGATTAGTCTTTAATTGATTAAAAAATGAAGGTGAATGTTATGACATTAACAGATACACAAAGTAAAATTGTCGCAAAAGCTACTAAAAAAGATGTTAATGGTTGGCATTATTTAACAGTTCAAGGTGACCCTTATGAAATTGGTTTCCAACATGGTTATCTTTTAACTGATGAATTTAGGGATGCAGTGCGTGTTTACACTCATATGACGCTTGAACTATATGGAATGGATTACTCGTTCTTTGTCAATCAAGCAGTTAAAATGCACAAAGATAAGATTCCAGAAGAATATTTGAAAGAAATGCAAGGTATGGCTGACGGCTTTACTGCTAATGGATTTGAAACCAGTGTTGACGATGTTATCGGTTGGAATGATTGGATGGAACTAACTGGCTATTGGTGGCCACAAGTTGCAACTAATTATTCTAACAATCCTCCTCAAGGACCACGCGGTTCTCACTGTTCTGGATTTGTTGCTACAGGATCTGCTACAAGAGATGGTAAACCAGTTATTGCTCATGAAAGTTTCGATGATTTCTGGAGTGGTCAATACTTTAACGTTTGTGAAGAAGTTCATCCAACTAATGGTCATGCATTTAAGATGCAAACTGTTCCTGGCTACATCGATTCAATGACTGACTTCTACGTTACTGATGCTGGTCTTGGTATTACTGAAACAACAATCGCTGGCTTTGTTGGCTATGATGTACATGGAATGCCTGAATTTATTCGTGCACGTAAAGCTACTCAGTACGCAAATAACATTGATCAATGGGTAAAATTAGTTAATGAAGGCAACAATGGTGGTTATGCAAATATTTGGCTTCTTTGCAACATTAATACTGGTGAAATCGCACGCTTTGAACAAGGATTAAAACACCAAGAATTGTTAGAGTCAACTGATGGTTTCTACTATGGCTGTAATGCTTGTCACAATCCACGGATTCGTAACCTTGAATGTGTTGACAATGGCTATAATGATACTCGTCAACAAACTGGTGCTCGTAGAACTCGCTTTGAGCAATTACTTCCAGAAGTATCTGGGACTATTGATGATGGCGTTGCTAAGAGAATCTTAGCTGATAAGTATGATCCATACCTAGGTTATCAATGCGCTTCTTCACGTAATATTTGTGCTCACTATGATGTTGATCCACAATACTATGCTGACGATCCACATGGCGTTTGGAATGTACCTTTCTTCCCAGGTGGTTCATGTGACGGCAAATGTGCTGATGCCACTGATATTGAAAACTTGAATATGTGGGGCATTTTTGGCAGAGCCGACGGTGAACCATTTGATGCCAAAGACTTTATGAAACAACATCCCGAATGGAACTGGCAAAAAGGTTATCTATATGATAGACCAAGTCAACCTTGGACACTGTTTGACTAAATCAGTTCAATTAACTTAATCAAAAACAAAATCATAAAAACTACTCACACAAATAGGGTTAAGCATAATGCTTAACCCTATTTTGTTACCTATTTATTACTTGCTTAATCTTTTCAAAGACAAATTGCATTACTCCAACCCAAGTTAAAGCAATTGCAACGGAACCGCAAACATCAGATGGATAATGAGCATAAACATATACTCTAGAGATCATTACAATAACTAACCAAACAATCAATAGAAAATCAATCCAAAAACGTTTAGTTCTATCTTTCAATACTACTGGTAAAAGCACCATAATGATCCAAATAACAATCATCCCCATACCTAAGGTATGACCACTAGGAAAACTGAATCCATCATCAACTGCTAGGTGTTGTACAGGACGAGCTCTTTGAATCAAATGCTTAATTACCCAACCAACTGCATCCCCTGTAATCATTGTTAAAACTAAGTTAGTCGCAAGAGGTCGTTGCTTTCTAAACCATAAGATTACTGCAATTAATACCATCCAGATCAAGTCAACTTTGGTATCTGCTAAAAATGTAATCTTTAGCATCAATCCCTTTAAATTAGGAACAATGTGAACTAATCCTTCAAAGAAATTATCAAAGGCATTAATCCAACCTAAGTGTAAAATAATCGAAATGGCAAGAATCAAACTAATGGGTAAGCCCCAATATATCGCTTTTGAATATCTTTTCATTTTTACTCCTGTTTTCAATAATGTTTTTTATTATTTTACCACTTATGTAGAGAGCTCAACACAATCCGTTATAATTTAGCAAAAAAGCTAAGCACTTATCGCATACACTAGCGACAATGCTTAGCTTTAAAATATCAATTTTTAAATTCTTACTTAATCAAATATATCTAGCTCTAATCCATCAACAACGTCTCTCAATAAATCAAGTCCTGCAATACTATTTCCATCTTTATCTAGTGCTGGACTAAAGATTCCAATTCCGTATCTATGAGGTGCAGCGGACATAAGACCACCACCAACACCACTCTTTGTTGGTACACCAATTAGTCGTGAATAGATGCCTGATTGATTATATAGCCCAGTTGTCATCATTAATGACTTGATACAACAAGCTTCTTCATCAGGAATAATGCGTTTGTTGTCCCATGGTTTTACACCGCCATTAGCCAAAACAGCCCCTAAATTTGCTAAAGAACGTGCAGTCACCATCATTGAACACTGCTTAAAGTAAGTATCAAGACTAGTTACTACATCCCCGAGCATCATGTTTTTAGATTCCATGTAATATGCTAATGACCGATTTAGATTGCCTGTTCTTCTTTCAGAATGATAAATTATTTGATCTAAGTAAAGATCTGGGTCATTACAAATATCACGAGCAAAATTTAAGATTTCTTCAAATGCATCGTCACCCGTCTTACTTACTACCATCGAAGTTGTAGCAATTGCTCCAGCGTTAATAAAAGGATTCAACGGATATTTAGCTCTTTCAATTTCCATATTTAGAATTGAATTGAAGGCAAAGCCGGTTTGACGGGAGCCTACATGTTTAAATACTTCTTGTATGCCCATCTTTTTAATAGCAAGCATTAAGGTAATCACCTTAGAAATACTTTCAATTGCAAAACGTACTTCACTTTGACCGGCTTCACCTATTTCACCATCCTCTAAATCATATAAGGCAATTCCGAGTTGTTTAGGATTAACTTCAGCTAAAGCTGGAATATAGCTAGCAACTTTTCCTTCTTTTTCTTTAGGCAAATTCTTCTTAACTAATTTTTCTAATTGAATCATAGCTATCTCTTTTCTATGAAAATACACTCTCACTTTAAGCATAGTCGATTCATTTGATTAGGTGAAATATTTGAGATTATAAAAAACATTATCTTAAAAAGAAATCTAAATTATATTCCTTCAATACCAAGCCTTTAAATTCAGCTTTTATAACAAATGGCATTAATGGCTGAATTTTTACAAATTTTTCATAAGTAAAACTAGAATCATAATAATTGATTATTGTTCCTATAGCTGTTCCATGACTTCCCACTATAATAGTCTTATTCAAGTTTTTCTCTAGGATATTTTCTAAAGCTTTAATATTTCGCTCTTGAACTTCCTTAAGAGATTCTCCATTGGAAAGATGATATTCAAAATTTTCCCATTGTTTTTTACAGTAGTCATTAAAATTTGTAATCCATTCATTACCAATTTTACGCTCACGTAAATTTTTATCTATAAGACATGAAATTTGCTTATCTTTCACAATTGGATCAATAGTCTCAATTGCTCTCTTAAAAGGACTAGAATATGCTACATCAATTTTCTTTTGCTTAAAATATAAAACTAGCTTTTTTCTATCTTCTAATCCTTTTATACTTAGTGGACGCATGACATCATTATGAATATCTATATTCGGTTGAGCATGTCTTACAAAGTATACAATCGTCATTTGAATTTATCCCCCAAATATTGTTCCTAATATCCCCAATAATAAGCTGAATCGGGATCTTCAGTTTGTTTCAAATACTCATCAAAATATGGAAGCGTATATTGTACTAGTCCATATCCGGCTGGGATTATCAATTTACGCTCAATAGCTCTTCTTCGATATTGTGCCACAAAAACTTTATCTTTTTCTAAGATCTTTACTACATCTCGAAGTCGCTTATCTCCCCTAACTGCTAATAAATATTTTCGATCCCATTCAGATAGATCAATAAAGATTTTCTGATATGCATTGTCAAATAGTTGCAACTGAAATGGAATTGAAACTTTATCAAGATCTGCACTTTCGGGGATTTTTCCGTTTAGTTGATCAAACAATAAAAATCCCAATAATTGAAAGGCAAATGCATAACCACCTGTCATTTTCGCCATACGACTTGCTACACTCAAAGAGCAATTAAACACAGAACTATATGCCGCAATTATATCTGCATTTTTTAACGGTAATGTGTGAATTTTTTCTGATCTAAGCAAAAATGTCAATTTATTCTGAGTTTGAATATCTAAAATCAAATCTGGAAGTCCTGTCATTAAAACGAAGATCGGTAAATTATCTCCCTTTAATTCATTGAAGACTTGTGCAAATTCTCTTACTGCTTCGGTATTAGTAATTTCATCAATTGTAACAACCACGTATTTATTTTGTCTTTTTACTTTTTCTAGTATTTTTTCTAAAACAATATCATATTCTGTTTCAGAACTGTTCAAATCGATATTAATTCCTTTTACAGTAATTGAATTAACATTATTTAAAGCTTTTTGAAAAGCAGATTCAGTCTTGATAGCTAACTTTTTTGTTAAACTTGCGACTAGGTTATCTTTATTAATAAGATTAATCCGATAACAATTATCATCTTGATCCAATTTTTGAGCCACTGCGTTTAAAAAGACAGTCTTTCCTGAACCTCTAACGCCAGTAATAAAAAATGAACGGGCAAAATCACTAGTTTTAATTTTAGAAATTAAATCATTAATTCTAGTATCTGTATCAAGAAATATTTTAGGCACATCACCAAATGTCGGATTAAAAGGATTATTCACCTTAATGTCTCCTTTCATTTTTAAACTCTTTTAAACTTCATATTTTATTTTAAACTCTTTTAAACTTCATATCTACTTTTAAACTCTTTTAAACTTTTCCATCAAAAAAGCTAAGTACTTTCATTCAGTACTTAGCTTTTTACAGATGATTATTTTCTTAATCAACAGGAGGGAGTTCTCGGATTTCAGCTAATTTCTTATACCAATATGCGCTCTTCTTTGCGTAACACTCCTGCGTCTTAAAGTCGCCATAGAATAGACCATAACGCTTTGAATAACCATTCGTCCAAGAGAACATATCTTGAAGTGACCAGACAAAGTAACCATTTACTGGAATAACAGCTTCAATTGCCTTAGCAACTTCTTCCATATGTTGTCTTAGATAATCAATTCTTGGAGTATCATCAATTATTTTATCTTCACTTTCACACTTATCTTTATAACTCATTCCATTTTCAGTAATATAGATCGAATGAACTAATGGATAATCATCATAGACACGCTTTAATTGGCCGTACATCCCTTGTGAATAAATAATCCAGTCCCAATCAGTTGCAGGCAAATCCTTAGGATGAATCTCTTCACCAACACCCTTCATATGGTTGACGTCGTACCTTA
Organism: Lactobacillus johnsonii; assembly: GCF_013487865.1. Lineage (NCBI taxonomy): Bacteria > Bacillati > Bacillota > Bacilli > Lactobacillales > Lactobacillaceae > Lactobacillus > Lactobacillus johnsonii. The sequence continues at coordinate 581,596 of NZ_CP047409.1, read as the reverse complement.
GTTAGAACAATCAAATTTTACGCTTGACTTTTTTCTTATCTCTTAGTTAAATTAAGAAAGAAATAATGTGATGACCTTTAATATAGTCCCGTGAGGCTATCAAGGAAATCTGCGCGTAAACTATTTTTTGACATAGTTTTAAACAGAAACGACTATCTTAAAGGGATGCTCTTTAGATAGTCGTTTTTTCTTTAGGTCATCAAGATTTTCATTTCAAGGAGGAAATTATGAAAAAGATGCCTAAAGACACATTTCATAATGATGATGCGATCTTAGACGTTTATGAGAAACCAGAATTAGGGCAAGGAATTCTCCTTTCCATGCAACACTTGTTTGCCATGTTTGGCTCAACAGTTCTGGTTCCAATCTTAGTCGGAATTAATCCAAGTATTGCTCTTCTTTCATCTGGTGTCGGTACTTTAGTTCATATGCTACTAACCCGCTTCAAGATTCCAGCATACCTAGGATCAAGTTTTGCTTTCGTTGCAACAATGCAAGCTTTAATGAAGCAAGACGGTTATCCAGCAATTGCTCAAGGTGCAATTGCAGCTGGGTTAGTATATGTTATCGTTGCCTTAGTTATCGCAAAGGTTGGGTCTGATTGGGTAAACAAAGTCTTACCACCAATTGTTGTAGGGCCAATCATTATCGTAATTGGACTATCTCTTGCAACTACTGCTGCAAATGATGCCATGATGAAAGGTACCAAGTACAACTTAACTTACTTCGGTGTTGCCATCTTTACCTTGGTCATGACCTTAATTTTCCAAATGTGCTTCAAAGGCTTTACTAGTTTAGTTTCAATTATGCTTGGGATCGTTTGTGGTTACGCCCTATCTTGTGTTCTAGGAATAGTTGATTTTTCAGGAGTAGCAAAAGCTGCTTGGTTCTCCATGCCTGCTTTAGATGTACCTGGAATTAGCTACCACTTCAAATGGTATCCAGCAGCTATCTTAACAATGGCTCCAATCGCCTTTGTTACAATGACTGAACATATGGGACATATTATGGTTCTTAACTCTCTAACTAAGAGAAACTTCTTTAAGAATCCAGGTTTACACCGTACTATGATGGGTGACGGTCTTTCAACAATTATTGCTGGTTTTATCGGTGGTCCTCCGACTACTTCTTACGGTGAAAATATCGGTGTTTTAGCTATGACCAAAGTTCATTCAGTTTGGGTATTAGCAGGAGCTGCAGTATTTGCAATTATCTTTAGTTTTGTTGGTAAAGTTGCTGCAGTTACTGAATCAATTCCAATGCCAGTTATTGGTGGTATCTCATTCTTACTATTTGGAACGATTGCCTCTAATGGGCTAAAGATTTTAGTTGATGATAAAATCGACTTTGGCGAAAAACGTAATATGTTAATTGCTTCTGTCATTTTAGTTATTGGTATTGGTGGAGCTTACTTACAACTCGGTAATTTCCAATTAACTTCAGTTGCCTTATGTACAATCTTTGGTATGTTGATGAACTGGATCTTACCTAAACAAGCGGCTAGCGAAAAAGCGTTAGAAGCTGAAAAGAAAGAAAAAGAACAAAAATACTTTAATTAGTTGAATATATGAAAAGAGCTAGAATCCGTGTAATGTGGATTCTAGCCTTTTTAGTAGTCCATTTCTTGTTCAAATCTATATTGCTGCAATACGTACTCCTTAAAAAATAGCAAAGTAAATGCAACATATCGTCAATCTGAATATCTTCTTGAAAATGCTCATTAATATATTTAATTATTTCATCCCCTAGTGGAAGATTAGAACTTTTAGTAACTGACTCTTTTTTATTAAAATTCTGATCAAGTAAAACAATCATTCTCATCAAATGACTTAAAATCATAAAACGTCGAGCGTCAGTCAATGATTTATGACATAATTTACCGAGTTCAATAACTTCTTTTTCTAACTTTTTATAAGAATTTTTATTCTCAGTGCTATTTTTTCCTAACAGATCAAGGTTCCAGTTAATACGTGTAGGATATTGACTTAATAAAAAATCATCATCAATAATCAAACCTTCATATTCCCAATTTTCTTCTTTACCAGATGAACTATGAATCTTTCTTCGATTAACAAGCCAAATATCACCACTATTAAAGTGATAAGTTTTACCTTCAAGTGCAAAACGCAGATCCTTTCCCTTAACTAAATAATTAAGTTCAATTCCTTGATGCCAATGCTCTGACTGAATTGCCTGATCGCTGTGGTAAAAATAAAAAGGCAATCTTTGATTATTTTGAACTTCTTCATACTCAACTATTGTAATCCTTTTCAAAAAATTACTTCTTAATTACGAAAATGATACTTTTTTTCTATTTATAAATGGTATCTTAATAATGTAAAAAATATGAGGAGGATTTAAAATGATTAAATTAATCGCCGTAGATATGGACGGTACTTTCTTAAGAGATGATAAAACTTACGCTAGAGAAAAATTTGCTCGAATTTATCAAGAATTAGAAAAGAAAGATATTAAATTCACTATAGCTAGTGGTAATCAATACTATCAAATTACTACTTTCTTTAAAGATTTTCCTAATGTAATCTATGTTGCAGAAAATGGCGCTTTAGTTAGAAACAAAGGAAAAATTTTAGCACTTCATGCTTTTTCAAACGATACAGTTAAACAGATCGAAGATTTTTTATTAAAACAACCTGAATTACAATTTTTAATCTCAGGTGCAAAAAGTGCTTACTTTCCGATTCAATTTACAGATGATTATTACGAAATTTCTACTAAATACTACTATCGTTTAAAGAAAATACATAACCTTAATGATGTTGATGATAAAGTACTCAAATTTTCAATTTCCTGTCCGGACAAAAAAACAAATTATTATGTAGACTTCTTAAAAAAGAACCTCGGCCGCTATTGTAATGTAACAAGTAGTGGTCATGGCGAAATTGACTTGATTTTACCAGAGATCCATAAGGCTCATGGTTTAGCTGAATTAGGCCAAGTTTTAGGAATTTCTCTTTCTGATATGACTGCTTTTGGTGATGGTAGAAATGACTTAGAAATGATCAAAGAAGTTGGAGATGGCGTAGCGATGTCAAATGCGGATACAGCAGTTTTAAAAGTTGCAGATCATACAACTACTTCCAATAATGAACAAGGTGTTCTTACTTACATTGAAAATAATATTCTCTAATAACAAAAAGCTTGAAGTAATCCCCACGCTTCAAGCTTTTTTAGTACATGTCACCAAATTCAGCGACAAAATCAGCAAAATATGGCAATGTAAATTCAACATAACCTCGTTCTTTGCTAAAGATAACCTGATCATCAATTAATCGACGCCGATAAATAGAAATATAAGGTTTATCCATCTTAGTCATAATGTCTTTAATTGGCACTTTTTCCAAAACAATTCGTAAATCAGTTTTCTCAATTGTATTCTTAGAATTTTTATTTATTGATACACCCCATACTTCAAAATGCCAATCTAATTGATCAAAGATCTCACGAAATTTGTTGCTCATTCGATCATAAATTAACTTTACTAATGTAATTAATAAATCTTCTCCAACAGCTAAATTGATCACAATCCAGTTATCTTTTTTAGACATCTGATTGCTAATATCACTTAAAAAAGTAGTTTTAACTGATCCACGTAAACCATAAACAAAAGTAGTTTGATATGGACTTACAGGTCCCTCAAGACCCTTAATTACGATATTTATCTGTTTCGATCTATCTAGAAATATTTTAGGAACATCACCAAATGTTGGATTAAATGGATTCATTATTTTTCCTCATTTATTACTATAAACTGTTTTATACTTTTTTATACTTCTTCATAAAAAATGTGTCTGGGAAAAAACTAATTCTCAGGTACAAAAAGACGATCAAGCCAACTCTTAATTTGAGTAGCTTGACCGTCTTTTTTTCTATTTTTATTTGCACATAAAGCAGATCGGTCTTTGGACCATCTTCTGTGCCAATACTTGCTTAAGTTCATCATCATCAAGGCTATTCCTACATCAGTTTCAACCTTCTTTTTACCTCTTAGATGAGTTCGGCGCATGCCAAAGACGTTCTTCAAATGTCCAAAAACTGGCTCGACATCATACTTTCTCATGCTGTAGATGTGCTTGCCTTCAGGACTTTGAAGAACTTCTTTTGTCTTTTCTTTTAAATACTGCCAGTTAGGATTATAACGTACTTGCCTTTGACGGCCGCTTTTTGTTTTAGCTAAGCGTTCCAATTCTGGTGTGATTTGGAATTCATCTGCTTCATATATCTTAAAATCACGAACCTGACCAGTAGAGTGGTCCTTGCGCTGGCTATAATATTTGAAATTGAATCTAACGCCGTTTTGATCTAAATAATAATCATCTTTTTCATTGTAGAACCAGTTAGACAGCCGGCTTGGATCATTTTTGTACTTTCTGGTTTGTTCCTTTTCATACATGGTGTAAGGAATGAAATACTCTTTGTCTGAATACTTTTCTTCCAGCTGTGTGTAATTATATTCACTCCCATAGCCAGCGTCGGCGACAATCTTGTCAAACTTATCTAGGACCGTCATCTGTTTCAAAAAAGGCTCCAGCGTCTTGAAATCAGTTGGATTAGGATATAAGGCAAAATCAACCACGTACTGATCCGTCGTAGCCGCTTGAATATTGTAGCCTGGCTTAAGCTGGCCGTTTTTCATGTGGTCTTCCTTCATATGCATGAAAGTCGCATCATGGTCTGTCTTGGAGTAGCTGTTGCGTCCAGCAAAAATCTTCTCGGCTTCCTCGTATTTTTTCATTCGGGGCAGATAGTCTTTTTTCAAGCGATGAAGATACTTTTTAAGTCCACGTCTTCTCGCTTTTCTAGGCGAGCCACCTGGGATAGCTTTTGGTTCTTGCTCAATTTCTTTAGTCAGTTTTTCAATTTCAGCTTCGGTTTCTTGGGCTAGTTCTGCTAAGCCTTGACTAGTTTGAACTTTTTCTTTTTCCATTGCTTTAACCACTTCTTGGGCAACCAATTCATCATAAAGCTTGACTGCTTGATCTTTTAGCTTTTCATGAAACTTTTCAACAGCTTTACGCCAAACAAAAATATAGCGATTGGCATCCGCTTCAATCTTGGTGTCATCAATAAAGATAGTCCCTTCATTGATTAAACCCTCTTGTTCTAATAAGTTGGTAAAGTACAAAAAGCTTTTCTTAATGAGCTGATTGGCATGCTTGCTAGATCTAAAATTATTGATGGTATGGTAAGAAATCTTTTGATGTTCTGCCAATACCATCATGGGCAGGTTTTCTTCCAACATTAATTCGATCTTTCGGCCTGAAAATACTCTTCTGGAATAAGCAAAAAGCAGAATTTTAAGCATCATGGCCGGATAATAGGCTGGACGTCCAGTTTCGGCAGTATCTCCCAATAAAACATCTTCTGGAATTGAATCGACAAACCAGCTGATAACAGTAGCTAAATGATTGTTAGGAATAGAGAAGTCTAAATTAAGTGTTAAAGCAGTTTGACCTGTGATATAATTTTGATACATTGAGATTACCTTCTTTCATTTTGTTTTGTGGTGATTCAATAATAGCAAGGAAGGCACTTAAAGTACATAAAAAGAACGATGAAATCCAAAATGGAAATCATCGTTCTTTTTTCATGTCTGAGAATTAGTTTTTTCCCAGACACAAAAATATTATTTTTCAATTCTAAAGCGATAAAAACCTAAACTCATTTGTTTCAATGTTTTGGCAAAATCTTTTTTATCAAAATGGTTTTGATCTACTAATGCTTCAAATTCACCATCCGCATCGATTAACATCTGGTGAGTTCTACGCCAACCATTCTTCTGGTAAAAACGCAAACGACTAACACGTTGATGATAATTCTCTGCATCAGGATCAAGCGGTTCAATATCTAATACGATTTGCTGATCTGGATATTTTTCTTCAAGCATATGTAAAATTCTGCTCCCATATCCATTGCCACGTAATTCTGGTTCAACAGCTAAGTACGCCAAATAAACAGTATTGTCACTAATATAGTAACAAACCATTCCGCAAAATACTTCTCCATCATAAACGGCATTAAGTTGGAGTTTCTTTCGCAAGCTCATTAATACCATTGAGATCCATGAGAATCTTTCCCATTCTGGAAAAGCACTATAATATAAATCTTTAACTTTATGATAATTCTTAGAGCCCCATCGGGCGGGTTGTTCGTCTAAAATAAGAATCCTTCTCTTTTCTAAATTATAATTTACTTCTCTAATTAAAAGATATTTTTAATAAAAAATCAAATTATTAAGAATAGCTAAATTTTCTGTAACTATTTTATATTTGATCTTAAATCCTTACTTATCGCTTTTATTAAAAACAAAGTTTAATAAAAGTGCTACCACCAAGAGAGCAGTCGCACACCACATAATTTCTTGAAGTCCTAAATGAAAAATATTTCTCATCGTTGGCAGCAAGTGTTGCGGCAAACTTTTTGCGGAAGATGCATCACTTAATTTATTAAGCATGCTCATTGTTATTCCATGATTCTCTCTTACACCCCGCGCTAACTCCATATTCATAATTACACCATAAACAGCTGCCATTATCGTTTGAGCAAGAATACGAATTAAATACGAGAGTGAAGTTGCTGGGGCCATATTTTTTTCACTAGCGTCAACTTGAACTTTTATTTGAAGTAAAACAAAAATAAAACCAACACCAAAGCCAGAAAAAGTTCCAATAATTGAAAGCCACCAGATATTAGTATTTTGTGGAGCAATGGCCAAACCTAGTGAAGAAATGAGAATACATATTAACCCCATTGACAGTAAACTGCGATTACTAAAGCGTGCTTTTAAGGGGTTAACTACTAAAGTCCCTACAACATCAACTAAAGAATTAGGAATTAGCGTCATTCCACCAATTAATGCAGTTGTTCCAAGTAATCCCTGCGCCCACATTGGTAAGTAAGTATTTACAGCTAAAAAAGCTCCCCAGCTAAAAATAAAAAGTAAAAAATCCCCAACTAAAGCCCGATTTTTAAACATGCTAATCGGGACAACTGGATTTGGATGATTCTCTTCGTGCATAAAAAATAAGACCAGTAAAACTATACCAGCAATAACTAAACTAACCACAATCCAGCTACTAGTTAACCCAAGTAGTTGGATTCCTAATAAAAGTAAAGTTAAACCAACAATAATTAGGAAAGAGCCCAATACATCAAATTTTGGAGTCTCTTTAATTGTACCTTCACGATAGTAAAGCAATGAAAGAAAAATTGCTAAAAGTCCAATCGGAATATTGATATAAAAGACCCAATGCCAAGAAAGTGAATCAACCAAATAACCACCTACTAGTGGTCCGATAATAGCTGCTACACTAAAGGCAGCCCCTAAATAACCTAAAATTTTTGTTCTTGCTTTAATATTATCAAAGATAAAACCAGCCATTATGTAGGGTAGCGAACCCATTCCTCCAGCACCCACTCCCATTAAAGCGCGAGCTAAAAGGAAAAAATACATATTATTTGCCAGTCCCTGAAAAAGTGACCCTAATACAAAAAAGAGTAACGATAATTCAAAAGCCGCCTTATTACCAATCTTTTCCCCAACTTTAGTCCAAATTGGAGTTGAAACAGACATCCCTAAGAGCATAATGGCAATTATCCACCCCATGAATTGAATTCCATGTAAGTCTGCAATAATAGCTGGAATTGCTGTGTTAATAATCGTGCTATCTAATCCCGCCATTACATTAGCCAAAACCATAGCAAATGTGACCATCGTTACTTGCTTTTTTGTCATCAGTACACCTACTTTTCTATGAAATAAAAAGCCCCAATTATTTTGCAATAATCAAGGCTAATAATCTTATCTAAAATATACTTGCTTAATTCCTTAAACACAAGCTTTATTTTGATGATCTATTAAGTTTTTTATTTGGCTGCCTAAAATTGAAATAAAAATTAAAGACAGTAGCAATTATCAACAAAATAAAAGAGACTGCCATAATTTCATGAATACCACTATGAAAAATTCGGCGCATTTCTGGCAAAAGATATTGTGGCAATAATTTAGCTGATTTTGCGTCACTTAGTTCATTCATCATATGCATCGTAATACTTGAATGCGTATTAATTCCACTAGCTAACGCTAAATTCATGATGACCCCATATACAGCTGCCATAATAGTTTGAGCTAAAATTCTAATTAAATAAGACGTTGAAGTTGCGGTTGCCATATCTTCCATTCCAGCATCGATTTGTACTTTTACTTGAAGTGCAACAAAAATAAATCCTACTCCAATGCCAGAAAATGCCCCAATCAAAATTAATATCCAGAGAGGAGTTTGATCATTAGCTAAGAAAAGACCACCAGATGAAATCATCATTGTAACAATTCCAATCATTACCAGCGTAAATGTTCTAATTTTCTCTTGAATTGTGGCAACTGTTTGAGAAGCAATAATTTCAACAATTGAGTTAGGAATTAACGTCATTCCACCCATTAAAGCAGACATTCCTAAAAGAGCTTGAGCCCACATTGGCAAATATGTATTTACAGCAATAAAAGCTCCCCATGTAGTCGCAAATAAAATCAAATCACCATTTAGATCATGATTACTAAAAATAGATAAAGGAATAATTGGATTTTCTGCTTTAGCTTCATGCAAAAAGAAAAAGATCAGTAAAACTAAGCTAAATAGGATCAACCCTACTACAATCCAAGTTGCAGTTAATCCCAAGAGTTGGATTCCCATTAAAAACATAATTAAACCACTCACTAGCAAAAATGCCCCTTGTAAATCAAAAACTGGGACACTTTTTGGTGTAACTGGCTTGTAATAGATCAAGGAAATTAACAAAGCAACTAAACCAATTGGAATATTAATATAAAATACCCAGTGCCATGATAGAGCATCAATTAGCCAACCTCCCACTAAAGGTCCTAAAATTGCTGCTCCATTGAAACTGGCTGTCAAATATCCCAAAACTTGGGTTCTTTTCTTAATATTTGGAAAGACGTATCCTGCAATAATATAAGGCAAGGACCCCATTCCTCCACCACCAATTCCCATAATCATTCGGGCAACTAAGAAAAAGTAGATATTAGGTGCTAGTCCTTCAAGCGTTGAACCTAAAACAAACAGCACTAGTGCAATCTCAAAAGCTAATTTATTAGTAATTTTTTCTCCAATTTTTGTCCAAATTGGTATTGAAACAGACATTCCTAAGAGATAGATTGCCACAATCCATCCCATAAATTGGATCCCATGTAACGCTGAAACGATGGCAGGAATAGCCGTATTAGTAATAGTTCCATCTAACCCTGCCATAACGTTCCCGAGCATCAACGCTACAGTCACCATCGTAATCTGTTTTTTATTCATTAAAGCACTTCCCTCAATAACAAAAAGAGCCCTTATTACATTTGGTAATTAGAGCTTGGACATTTATCTTCTTATTATGCAAACTTTTTGCTTAAAATTGCAAGATTCTTTAAAAAATATCTATGCTTTTTTTGTAAACTTAGGTATAATCAGTACTTGTGTTTATTTTTCACTTATTTTTTCAAGAGAGGAAAAAAGTATCTTATGGAACATAGTTGGATGCTCAAGTATTTTGCCGAATTTTTCGGTACGCTAATCATGGTTATGTTTGGTAACGGTGCCGTTGCCAACTCATTTTTAAAGGGAACTACTGGTAATGCTCATGATGGTAAAGCCAATGGTGGTTGGATTTTAATCGCCTTCAGTTTTGGTTTTGGTGTTATGCTTCCAGCAATGCTTTTTGGATCAATTTCTGGTAATCACCTTAATCCAGCCGTTACACTTGCTCAAGCTACTGCTGGTGTCTTCCCTTGGGCACAAGTAACACCTTACATTATTTCACAAGTTCTTGGCGCAATTTGTGGTCAACTTCTTATTATCACTATTTACTGGCCATACATCAAAAAATCTACCGACTCTAACATTGTTTTTGCATGTTTTGCTACTAGTGACTGTGTTAACAGTAAATGGAATGGTTTCATTTCTGAGCTTGTCGGTACTGGTGTCTTGATGTTTGTTGCAATCGGTTTATACAAGGGTATGTTCTTCAAACAAGCAGTTGACATTGCCAATATCGGTGTAGGATTCTTAATCACTGCTTTGGTTATGGCACTTGGTGGTCCAACTGGCCCAGCCCTTAACCCAGCACGTGACTTCGGTCCAAGACTTGTTTACTCAATTTTACCAATTCCTAATAAAAAGGATGCTCACTGGAGCTATGGATGGGTTCCTGTAGTTGCTCCTATCTTAGGTGCAATCATCGGAATTTTCCTTTACAAGATTCCATTTGGACTTTAATTATTCAGACAAAAAAGCAGATCAGTCGATCTGCTTTTTTTAAAATAGTTCTTCTTCTTTTCTTTCATTTTTCCATTTTCCCCCTATATTCCCATTAAATTAGCCAAACTAATTATGACTGGAAGAGTAATAATTGCTACTAAAGTAGATAAACACATTAATTTAGTAGGAAATTTCACTTCAAAATTGCTGATTAAGCTAAAAAGCACTACTACTCCTGCTACTGGACAAGCTGCCATAATTAAAGTTGTCATTTTAGCAATTGATGGAAGCGGCAAAACTAGTAAAAAACCTAAAATTATTAATGGGAAAAACAGATTTCTAACTAATACTCCACTCCAAACTAACTTATCATGCCAGTCTTCTTTTAAATTAATAGCTCCAAGATTTGTACCAATAACAATCATACTTAGCGGAGTATTCAAATTAGCAATATAGTTCATAGGATCAGAAACTATATCAGGTAATTTAATTTGAATTACAAATAATATCATCCCTACAATAGCTGCAATAATATTAGGGTTAACTATAGCTTGATGAAAACTTTCTTTAAATGATTGCTTTTTTCTAGTAAACATTCTAATGCCATGCGTCCACATAAAGATGTTATAAATAATCAAATATGGTACTGCAAAAAACACACCATTATTCCCTAAAAGTGCCTGTACTAAAGGTATTCCCATAAAGCCCGCATTAGTATAAGTTCCCGCATATCGCAGAATTGTTCTTTTTTGCTCGTCTTTAATTGTTCTTTTGTTAAAGAGAACCGAACTTACAATAATTTTAAACACAAATAAAACAAGTACTAGTAAAAGAATTAAACTAAATTGTATTAATCTAGTAACTGAAAAAGATTGGCGAAAAGAATTAATAATTAAGCATGGTGATACTACATAAAGAAGTATCTTAGTTAAATCTTTTACTGTTTGTTCATGGAGAAATTTTACCTGGTAGCAAATCCAGCCAACAAACATCAAGATAAACATAATCACTACTTGTTTTGTCGGTAGTAATAAAGGCATTACAGTTCTCCATTCTTAAAGCTACAATCTTCTATGTGATCATTTATTAATCCAACTGCCTGCAAAAATGAATATATTGTTACTGGTCCCACAAACTTAAAACCCCTTTTTTTCATTTCTTTTGAAATTTGTTTAGACAAGTCATTTGAAGCAGGAACATCCTCCATTTTTTTAGGATGATGATTTATTGGCTCAGGAATAAACTTAGTTAGAATTTGTTTGAAAGTTTGATTGTTGTTTTCTAGTTTAACTAAAACTTTTGCATTATTAATTGCAGCATTAATCTTTAGTCGATTCCGTACAATTCCTTTATCTTGCATTAATCTTTCAAAATCAGCTTCATTAAATTTGGCTACTTCATGATAGTCGAAATTTGCAAATGCTTTTCGAAAATTTTCACGTTTATTTAAAATTGTTTCCCAGGATAATCCCGATTGAAAACTTTCTAACACAAGCATCTCATATAAGTAGGTTGAATCTAGATTCAACTTACCCCACTCCTTATCATGATATTCTTGATAGAGTGGATTCTTACTATTTCCCCAACTACAACGCATTTTTTCCATTTTTCACACCTCATTTTTATCAATTATAGCAAAATAGACAGACATAAAAGTCTGCCTATTTTTCATTCTAAAATTTTTCAACTTGGTAAATACGATTCATTAAAGTTGTTAAGTCACTATTTCGCTGATGATAAGCTACTGTTAAGTAAAGACAATCACTAGTTACTTGAATTCCTTCAAATTCAGTACAAAAATCTAAAGCATCAAGTTTTAAGCTATTATCTAAATTAACTACAGACCACTTATCTGGATCAGCTATCCCCCACGGAATTTTAACAATTTCACGAGGTTTTCCCTGTTTTGGAAAACCTAAAAAAGTTGTATGCGGGCTTCGTTGACTTGAAATATAGATATCCTTATTATCATCTACTCCGTATCCCTGAATAGAGACAATCTTTTGATCATTAAAATGAGGGACCTTAAAGGCTCCTAAGCATGTTAAATTCTCAATATTAATATCTTCAGCTTTTTCTTCTACCTCATCTAACTTATTATTTACTTCATTAAGGTCATAGAGTGCAAAATAGCCGGTATGATTTATATCAATGCTTGCAACTAAGAAATAATGACCATTTGGTGAAACAGTGGCTTCTACTCTTACTAAATCTTTTCCTGGATAAACTGTATCTCCATCTCCATAACCGGCCCCTGCTCGATTAAGGTAGGAAAGACGTGGTAAATCAGTATTATTAGCAAATACTTGTGTTTGATATCCAGGAACTTCCACTCTTGCAATTTGGGTTGTCCAATAGGTACTTCCATGTCTTTTTGGCTTAGTACCAACAAACCACTTATTATTTTCTCCGCTTTGCACCCAGGTCTGTGTATGTCCACCAGCAGTTCCAGCTGAATTTGGGCCTTTTAAGTATAAAATAGGATGGTCTTCATCAAATGTAACAGTTTCACTATCATTTGGAGTTTGATAAACAACAACGTCGCTTTGTTTATGAAGAAGCTGCAAGGCAAAGACGTTACTTCCATCAATTGCGGAAGCTTGAACTACAACATGGTGAATATTCTCTAATTTATTTACTAGGCGTATTTGAGTTTCTCTTCCAATCATAAATGGACCAATCCTTTCTTTATTTATTCTGCTCTCAAATTTATTATGAGCGATTTGAACCAAGACAACAAATAAAGTACACTGCTATCATAAATCTAAATTGTATAAAGGAATTGATCCTTTAACGATTGAAGAAGTATCATGAGATTCGGAAAAATAGAAAACTCGATTATCATTCTTGGTGGAAGTCTTTTACTTTAGGGCTTTTATCATTAGGAGCTAGTGGAAGTATTGGAGCTGAAGCTTCAACTACTGTTTTTACCGCGGGAATGATAAACTGGCGCGGAGGTAAAATTTTCCCGGCAATTTTTGCTAGCATCGCTGTTGGTACTGCAATTGCTCAATTCATCCCTATTCAACCAGCAATTACTGTATCATTAGCAGTAGTTGCTAGCGTCACTATTATTTTAGAAAAGCCACTCCTTACAGCTATCTTGTTAATTTTTTTATTACCAATTCCTTTAGCTCCACTTATTTTTATTACTGCCTACATAGTTATGTTGATACACAAATTTCTTCTGAAAAAAATTGATTTAAAATCCTTAATTTACTAAATTAATGGTAGAATTAGAACAATTTAAGAGAAAGAAGGTATTCAATTATGGCTGCCACGACAGAAGACAATTATCAACTATTATTAAAACAAGCCCAAGCCCTAGTTGAAGGAGAAAAAGATTGGATTGCAAATACAGCAAATATTTCGGCTTTATTGTTTAATTCACTTAATAATGTTAACTTTGCCGGCGTATATCGTTATGATAACCAAGAATTGATTCTTGGCCCTTTTCAAGGAAAGCCAGCTTGTGTTCATATCCAAATTGGTAAAGGGGTATGCGGAACAACCGCAAAAGAAAAGCAAACTCAAATTATAAAAAATGTATATGAGTTTGTTGGACATATTGCCTGTGATAGTGAATCAAATTCTGAAATTGTTGTCCCTATTTTTAAAACAAGCGGCGATTTATGGGGAGTTTTTGATTTCGATTCAACTAAATTAGCTAACTTCGATGAGTTAGATCAAAAATACTTAGAAAAAATTTCTAAGGTATTTAAATTCTAAAAATTAATTATTTAACACTATAAACACAAAAAGCTCCACAATGGAGCTTTTTCTTCTAGTTAGATTTCTTTCAATGCTTGATCAATTGGTGTATTTCCACTACTCATTGGAATAACCTTATCAATAGTATTTGGATATTTTAAAATTTCAGCCAATGTTTTAGCAACGTCAGGTATAGGATTGGAGTCAGTTGGTCCAACATCAAGTTTGATTTTGCCTGTTCCGGCTTCTTCGGTGAGATTCGTAGGGTGCAAAATCGTATATTCAAGATTAGTTGAATCCATTAAATAAGTATCTGCAAAGAATTTAGCAGCTAAATAGTCTTCAAGCCCAAGAATCTTCTTCCATGAATCCACATCTAAACTAAGCATTGAACTGAGCATAATATAGCGCTTAACACCTGCTTTTTCAGCAGCCATCATAGTTTTAATTGCTCCCATAGCATCAGTTTGGATAAGGTCTTTACCACGAGATCCAGCAGTAAAGTAAATAACATCAAAGCCTTTTACTTGTTTAGTAATATCTTCTACATCAGCATGTAAATCAAGCTTATCAGGTGTTACACCATCAAGTTTAATAATATTTTCTGGATGACGAGCTGCGGCTGTCACTGTATTACCATCAGCTACTAAATCTTTAATTAAGTCTGTAGCTACTCTTCCGGAGCCACCAAAAATAAATATTTTAGCCATAATTTTTCCTCCTCGAAAAAACTTACAGCTTTATCATAACTTACTTTTTATTAGTAGTTCAAAATTTACATTTATTTTTTAGTAATAAAATTAAGTAATTTAAACATTACCTCTTTATTCTCTCTCGGTACACCATGAGCAATAATTTCTTCAGCAGTCTGATTTAGATCATTATTTTCAAGTGGATACTCACTATCGTTAATAGCAATTTCGCGGACATTATCTTCTTCAGGCTCAAAATGAAACTGTAAGCCGATAACATTATCCCTTAGCAAAAAACCTTGATTTTTTACTAAATCACTTGAAAATAAGAGTTTTGCACCTACAGGAATTTCAAACATTTGTTGGTGCCAATGAAGGGCTGTTAATTCTTTAGGAATATCAGGTATTGTTGTATCTTTTAGGTAAACTGGCGCCCAGCCCACTTCCTTATGAGGAGCATCTGAAATCTTAGCTCCCGTAGTCATTGCGATTTGCTGTGCACCAAAACAAGCCCCAAACATCGGTTTACCAGCATCAAGTATTTTTTTAATTAGAACTCTTTCTTTTTTTATCCACTCTAGATTATCATTTGGACTCATGGGGCCACCTAGAATTACGAGTAGATCTGTTTCATTAGCAGTTGGCAATTTACCAAAAGTTTCAGGGTGATATACATATAGTTCATGATGGTGACTATCTGCCCAAGTTTTAATTGCTCCGGGCCCCTCGTTTGGAGTATGTTGCAATACATTAACGCGCATTATTTATCCCTTTAACTAGCATAAACTTCATGCTTTAAAATTCCGACATAAGGCAAGTTTCTATACAAGCCATTGTAATCTAATCCATAGCCAACTAAAAACTCATCAGGAGCCTTAAAACCATAATAATCTGCATGAAAATCTACGACGCGTGTTTCAGGCTTATCAAGCATCGATACAACTTCTACGCTTTTAGCCCCACGTTCTTTCATTATTTCACTAAGTGCCTGCAAAGTACGTCCCGTATCAATAATATCTTCCATAAAAATTACTGGACGATTCTTTACATCTGACTTAATATCTTGCGTAATCTTTACTTTTCCTGTTGAGTGGCTTCCTACATAACTAGATGCCTTAATAGGATCAATCGTTAGCTTAAAACTTAATCGCTTAATCATATCACTAGCAAAAATCATTGCTCCATTTAAGACTGGAACGATAATTGGCTCTTCATTTTTATATTTTTTATTTAATTCAGCAGCCATTTCATCCATACGATTGTTTAAATCATTTTGAGTATACAATACACTTTCGATATCGTTATTCATTCTTTAATTCCTCTTTATTAAAATCGTCAATGATGAAATTCTAACATAAATCCGATGATTTTTTTAGTCTTTTTACACTTATTTATTAATTATTTTTACTACTAATAATTATATTGTTCGTATTTTATAAATAAAGAAAAATTATTTATATTTTTTTAGATTTTATCTTAAATATAAGTCACAAAAAATTCACAAAATTACTCTTAATATTGATATCAATCAAGTAAGAAAGGAATGGTTTAAATGACATTATTAATTTTAGGTATTAGTGTTGTAGCATTACTTGCTACCAACGCAGTAATTATAAATAAACCAGTTCCAGTTCCTGTAAAGGTTCGTAGGAAATAAATCCATAATTTATTCTTCATTTTCCTCTACATTTTAGTATTAAAAACCCTCGTTGACTTCAGATCAACGAGGTTTTTTGCTTTACTTTTGATTTCTTTGATAACTATTTTTTTGAAAGCGATATCATTAACTATGCTTGTATATCATAGCTAACCTGCATTATCTCAAGATTTTTTCAAATGCCTTACTAAAAGATGCTTTTTCTATATCCTTACTAATGAAATAAATAGTAGCCTGATCTTTAAAAACTGAAAAGGCAATTCGAGCCGATCCAATAGTACCAAGATTTAATCGAAATTCATAAATTTTTTGTCCCTTAATTCTTTTTCTACTGGCCAATTTAATCTTTGTCATACCAGTGGTAACTTCTTTAACAATGGCTTTTTCAATTAAATTCTTGATTATCTTTTTTTGACTACTATATTTTTTAAAAAAGCTTTTACATCCACGAGCATCAAATATTATTTGCATTTTTTCACACTTAAGCCAATAAAAAAAGACCTCAAAAATGAGGTCTTTTTAATATAATTTTTGATTATTCTTCGTTTAATGAAGCTTCATCAAATTGAACTGATGATTCCTTTGAGTCGATTGGTGCAGTACCCATCCATGAAATCATTTCCTTCATAGAATCAGTAATTGCGTCAGTACCAGCTCTCAAAAGCTTACGTGGGTCGTAACCCTTGTTGCCCTTGTCTAAGTCCATCTTGTCTTCGATGTACTTACGAGTTGCAGCTTGGAATGCTAATTGGAATTCAGTGTTGATGTTAATCTTAGCAATACCTAATTGAATTGCCTTTTCGATTTGGTCTTGAGGAATTCCTGAACCACCGTGAAGAACAAGTGGTTCGTTTGGAACTGCTTCTGCAATTTCCTTCAAACGATCGAAGTTTAAGCCAGTCCAACCTTCTGGGTAAACACCATGGATGTTACCAATACCACAAGCAAGCTTGTCAACACCAGCAGCAACGAAAGTCTTAGCGTCTTCAACTGATGCTAATTCACCACCATCGGCACCTTGGTTTTCACCAATCTTACCGATTTCAGCTTCAACAGAGATACCTCTTTCGTGAGCTAACTTAACGATTTCCTTAGTTTTAGCTAAGTTTTCGTCAGTTGGTAAGTTGTGACCATCAAACATAACTGATGAGTAACCAAGTGCAATACATTCCTTAGCTGATTCAAAGTCACCGTGGTCCAAGTTCAAAATAACTGGAACATCGATATCCATGTTGTCCATTTCGTTAAGAACTAAGTCCTTAACAGTCTTGTAACCACCCATGTACTTAGCAGCACCAGTAGAAACTTGAATCAATAAAGGAGTTCTAGTTTCCTTAGCACCTCTTAAAAGTGCACGAGTCCATTCAAGGTTGTTAGTGTTGTATGCACCTACAGCGTAGTGGTTTTCACGAGCAGCTTTGAAAATGTCATTACCATTTACTAAATAAGCCATTAAAAAAATACCTCCTAAATTTTTAACACATCACTAGTTTAACCCATTAGTGCAAAAATTAACATACTTTAGCTTAAAAAAATTCGTGAATATTTTTATTTCAAAAAATACTACATTTCTTTAGGTGCATTTACACCTAAAAGTCTTAATGCTTCAGTTAAAACAATTGAAGTTGCTTGAACTAATGCAAGACGAGCATTTAGTTGATCATCTTCATCTAAAATTCTAACATTTGCATAATACTTATTAAATTTCTTACTTAAGTCCAAGGCATATTTTGCAATAATAGATGGTTCAAATTTTTCTGAAGCTTTTTCTACAATAGCAGGGAAATCAGCTAATGCTTTTGCAACTGCAAAGGACCAATCATCATTTAAGCTTAAATTATCCATTGAGATTTCTTTATTAGCTTTGCGTAAAATACTTTGAGCTCTAGCATTAGTGTATTGAACGTATGGACCAGTATCCCCTTCAAAACGAACAACTTCTTCCAAATCAAAATCAAAGTTATCCATTCTATCATTCTTTAGATCATGGAACACAACAGCGCCCACACCAACATCATGAGCAACTTGCTTCTTATTAGATAGATTTGGATTCTTTTCTTCAATTTGTTGTTCTGCTAAAGAAACTGCATCCTTTAAGACTTGGTCTAAGAAAACAACGTTTCCTTTTCTAGTAGATAATTTCTTTCCGCCTTGAGTAATCAAACCAAATGGAATGTGGTGAATGTTATCTGACCAGTCATAGCCCATCTTCTTCAAAACTTGTTTTAATTGCTTAAAGTGACCAGTTTGTTCACCACCAGCAACATATAATGACATAACAAAGTCATATTCTTTTTTACGATATAAGGCAGCAGCCAAATCACGCGTCATATAAAGACTAGAGCCATCAGATTTCAAGATTAAAGCTGGATTTTCATCTTCTCCCAAGTTAACAACTTGAGCTCCACGAGATTCTTCAAGTAAGCCCTTTTCTCTTAATTCATCAACTACTGGCTGCATTTTATCATTGAAAAATGCTTCCCCATTATATGAATCAAAGGTTACTCCTAATTCTTTATAGATACGGTTAAATTCTTGTAAAGAAACTTCACGGAACCATTTCCATAATTTGATTTCTTCTTCATCACCGTTTTCTAGTTTCTTAAAGGCAGCCCGTCCTTCATCTTCTAATTTAGGATCTTTTTCAGCTTCTTCATGGAATTTAACGTAGTAATGGAAAAGATTTGTGATTGGATCTTTCTTCACATCTTCCTCATTACCCCATAAACGATAAGCCGTAATTAATTTACCAAATTGAGTACCATAGTCCCCAAGATAATTAATTTTAATTGGAGTATAACCAACTTTTTTCAAAGTCTTAGCAATTGAGTTACCAATAACTGTGGAACGTAAGTGTCCCATTGACATTGGTTTAGCAATATTAGGAGAGGACATGTCAATTGGAACATTTCCTTCTCCAAGTTTTTGATCACCAAAATGTTCTTTTTCAGTTAGAACATCATTTAAAGTTGCATTGACTAATTTAGCATGGTCAATTGCGAAGTTTACATATGGTCCAACTGCCTGAATACTGGTGAAATTATCATCACTAATTTTTTCTGCAATATCCTTAGCAATTAAAGCCGGATTTTTATGTTCAATTTTAGCCAAAGCAAATGCTGGAAAAGCATAATCACCCATCTTAGGATTCTTTGGTCTTTCAATTAACATAGAAATTTTTTCTTTAGGTAAATCTACCTGTTCACTAACTAAATCAACGACTTTTTGTTTAAAATCCACTTATAACACCTCTTGCATAAAAAAAGTCTCTTCCTAGTAAACTAGAAAGAGACGAGAAAGTTCCCGCGGTACCACTCTACTTGATACAAAGTATCCGCTTATTAATTGATTTTAAATTTAAAGTTAAACACGCCTTCATATTGCCCTATTATCTAACTCCCACCAACCATAGACTCGCTGAATATAAATGCAACACTACTACTTTTAACCTTTTGTCATGAAGATTATATCAGCAAACTTAGGGAAAGTGCAATATTAAATCGAATGCATAGTAAAATTTTAATTAAAACAATAACTTAATAACTTTTGGGTCTCCACAAACCGTTCATTATCATTTTCAGCACCTAAAATTACTGTAATTACTCTTTTTCCATTTTTATCTACTGTACAAGTAAAACACGAACCAGCACCATCAGTAGTACCCGTCTTTAAACCATCAACAGGAAATGTCGAATCATAGTATGAGAGGCCATTTAGCATCTTATTACTATTAGTCATAAGGGTATTTTGAAAATACGCTCTGGCTTGCTTTGTAGTGTTTAAAATTTCAGGATAATCAGTTATTAATTTTCTCGCTACAATTACCATATCATTAGCACTCATTTTATTTTCAACTGTTGTCGTCATCCCTAAAAAATTTTTCTTTTTCTCTGGTAAACCATCAACAGTTACGAATTTAGCATTATTGAGTTTCCATTTACGAGCTTGCTGGCGCATTTGATTTAGAAAATTTGTCTCGTTTCCACTAACTGCAATCGCGAGTAAACGGGCTGCATTATTTGCCGACTTTATTAAAGCTGCATCGTATAGCTCTCTTACCGTATATTTTTGTCCTAGCCTAAGTGGAACACTAGCATAATCTGGATTTGAGCCTAAGTCTACTATTTCTTGAGTTGGAGTAACGGTTGTGTCCCAAGATATCTTTTTCTCTTTAATTGCTTGTAAAGTTAAATAAACAGTTAAAAGCTTAGTCATTGAGGCAATCGGCAAGCTTTGATTAGCATTTTTAGCGTAAATGGTTGTTCCATCTTTTGCATTAATTGCTACGGCAGCTTTAACGTTTAAATCTACTTGGTCAGCATGATAGTTCGATTGCATTCTATTTGAGTTAAAATTGTTTTTCCATACAAAAAAACAAATAGCTGCCATTACAAATATAATTAACCATAAATACTTTTTCTTAGGTTTCTTCTTTGCATGCCTCATTCGGTCACCTAAATTCTCTTTATGCAATTTATTTCGTCTTTACTTAATCATTTTTCATATCGTTTCATTATTTCTGGGAAATAAGCCGATAATTGAGTTGGTCGAACAATATATTGTCTCTCTGCAATTTTATCAGCATCTAAAGAATGAATCCCTACGGCAGCTGCCACTGTTTCTAAGTTAGGCGTAAATTGACCACAAAATCCGCCAATAATTCCAGCTAATGTATCTCCCATTCCGCCAATAGCCATTCCTGGATTACCAAAAGGATTTAAATAAATATGCCCTGCTTGATCATAAACTTTAGTATGATTGGATTTCAAAACCAAAATTGCATTCTTATTTTTAACTAATTTATTCAAAGCTGCTTGATTTAGTTCATCACTTTGATCAGAAATTTTTATTCCACTTAATCGCTGCCATTCCATTTGATGAGGGGTAAAAATCAAAACTTTTGAACTTAATGGTAGTAAGTCATTTTGCTGACCAATTAAATCTAGTGCACTAGCATCTAAGATTAGTGTTTGCTTTAAGGTGATGTTATCTCTGACTAGTCCTAATATTTGTTGTGCTTTTTCATCTAATCCAAGACCCATTCCGCAAATTACTACATCAGAGCTTTTAATTAAATTTTTTAACTCTACGCTTTCATCCCAATTAAGAGCCATAATCTCTGGGTCTCTAGTATGTAACGCGGCAATATTGACTTGGTCTGTAGCAACTGTCACTAAACCTGCACCACTGTTCAATGCACCTTCTGCTGCCATAATCAGTGCTCCGCCATACTTTTTACTACCTCCAATTAGGAGTAAGCGGCCATAATTACCTTTATGGGTCGCACTTTTTCTTTTCTTTATTACTCTAGATATTAATTCTTGTGAAATAGATTCCATTTTATCCTATCCAAAAAAGCTCATCTAATCGATGAGCTTTACTTTAAATACTGTCATTATTTTCTTTTTCTGCAAGTTGCACTGCATACTTAGTTAATTTATCTGCAGCTACTTCACGTGCATCAGTTTGAACACTTAAAGCATAATGTTCCAAATTATCTCTAAGCTCCTGTGAAATTGTATTTTCGTATTTTCCTAATTCACTGTCACTAAATGGCTTAAGAAAATCAGTTATATTGTCAAATAAGCGCTCCATTGCATAACGCAATTTTTTATCATCAACACGTTTACTTGATGCAATCTGTTTTTTAATTCTTTCAAGGCTATGAATGGTATGTGGTAATAAAATATATTCATCTTTTCGTCTTTGCCAAATGATTACGCCATTGGTTTCAATATCATTTAAATTATTTTGTACTTCATCTAAATTACTATCTGGACCAAAAGAATAACTCAAAGAATTATCATCTAGGTAAGCTGCATAGTTATCATGCTTATCGTCTACATCCCCGTCGTAATTATCCAAAAAGTTACGAGCTGCATTAATATCATGTTGAATTTCTCTCTTTTGTGCTACGCTCAAGTATTCTGGATCATAATCTTGGTAAAGATGAGTACCCTCTTCAAACTGAACTAATAATTGTTCATTCTGTGCATCCTTTAATATCTTGTCAATTTTTTTATAGGTATCAGTTCCTAAATAAAAATCTTTCTCATCAATATCAAAATTGAAGTCATTATAACAAGTATCACGGAATCCTAGTAAAGTCATATATGTATCTTTTTTCAATTTTGTCCACCTCTTTCAATCGTTATTTTACTCTTTTTCTAGATAAGCAGGTAGTTTTTAATTCAAGATAGATTTTTATAACTTAACCTATTTATTGCGTTGTTCATCTAAAATTCTTTTAAAGTTTGATAATTGTTTTTTTCTTTGTTCACTAAAAGCTGTTGCTCCTGAATTCACATAGGCTTTAAAAAGTTTTCTTATTATTGGTTTCCAAACATTCTTTTGAGTAGAATTATTTTTTATCAAACGAGTAGCTAATTTATATGTCGTCTTAGGCGTTAACAGCTTCCTGAAATAAATTTGATTAGTGTCACTCACGGTTAGATATAGCATTTCAATAAAATCTTTTCTTTCCGTATCGTTTGTATTTTTTAGCCATTCAGCAATTGCCTTCCAGGAAACTTCAGATGTGCTATCTAATTGCTTTACGGTTGCAAATTGATCATCGATAACATGCCAAGTAAACATATCATGCTGGAGCAAACTATTTCCAGAAGCTGCCACAATAGTACAATAATCTTTTTCTCCAATCAGATCATCTTGTAAGATGCCAATCAATGAGCCTTGCGGAATATATTTATGAATCTTCCCCTTTAATTTTAAGAATCTATTCTTTAATCGTTCTTGATTATGAAAACCTGGTCCATCAAAACAGTCGATTCTAACAATATGTGACAGGTCGGATTCTTTTAGGTTCAATGCAACAGCAAAAGCTAAATTTCCGCCCTTTGAATGCCCACCAAGATAAAATTTCCCTGAAAACAAATTTTTGATTTTTCGATAATAAGAACGAGCAAAATAATGAGCTGGTACCCAATCATTAAAAGACATATTAAAATTTTCTTTCCAACCGATGGTAGTAGCCGTTGTTCCCCGATATGCAATATAGTATTGATCTTCTGCAATACAAAATGTAACAGCATTAAATTGCATTTGTGTTTTTGCATCTACTTTACTAACCACATTGCGCCAACATAGTTTTTTAAAGCGGGGATTTTCTAGCATAATCTTGATTAACTTTTCAGTATTCTTTCCACCGAGATTCCCTTGAGTTAAAGTCTTAATCTCTTCATCAGAAGCCAAACTTTGTAAACTATGATGCTGAGGAAGAGTATCAAAATTACAATACGCTAATTGAGAAAAAATCATGCTATCTACTTCATTTAAGGGAAATTCATTAAAACTTCGCTTCTCTTTTGCAGCATATACAAGCATATTATCCAATTTTTCTTCCTCACTTTCCCGGAAAATATTATATAATAGCCTTCCTTGGCAGGGGCAAAAAAGGAAACTTAGGTAAGTATCTTACTCAAGTTTCCTTTTTCTCTTTTAAACTCTAATATGTAATTTTTCTAATACCCTATCAACTTTTGGTCCAATGATCTTTTGAGCTAAACCAAATTTCACTGTTAAAAAGGCATAAAGTAAGCCACCAATAATTACCGCAAGTGTAACAAGAACAAATGAGGTTGGCCTACGTTCAGGTGAAATGATTTTTCCACCGAAATTAACTACCCCGGTAACTATCACAAACATTGCCATTGAAAAAATTGCAATTCCAATAAACCGTCTTGATGTACGACTACTATTATATCTGTATCTAACTTTTAAGTGCTTTAAAGAAAGCCAGATGGTAATAATCAAGCCAATATTTGTAGCTAAGAGTGGTCCATATACTTTAAAGAATTCAATCATCGGAAGTTGGACAGCAAATTTAATGATAATTCCTAACACCAGGTACTTTATAGCTAGTCCGTTCTCTGATAGACCTTGTAAAATTGCCATTAAAACTGTAAATAGGCCTAAACTAATTGCCGTAAATGATGATAAGTACAAGACATTTGAACCTAGTTGATCGTAGCCATAAAAAATTGTATAAATCGGCGTTGCAATAGCAGCCATACCCAATGAAGCTGGAATCATAACAAACAAAAATAATTCCAAGGTGTTTTCAATTTGGCTAGAAATGCTGGCATAATCACGTCGTGCATGGGCACCTGATAAAAGCGGAATAGCAGTTACTGACATTGCAGTTGCTAAAGATACAATAATCATGATTAATTTATTTGCATTTAATCCAAATAAGGCATACCATGATTCAATTTGATCAGAACTAGCATGAACAAACATAGCAATCATTGGATGGAAGGTATACTGGTCAATTAATTGGAACAAGGTAATTCCAGAGTCAATGATGATAAATGGAATAGATTGATTAATAATCTCCCAGAAAATTCCAGCAGTAGAAATTTTAATTGCATGATTTGATTGCTTCATTAATGCATTTAGTTCATTTCGTCTACGATATAAAAAACATACTAAGAGCAAAATTCCAAATACCGCACCAATAGCTGCAGCTAAATTTGATTGAACTACTGCATGAACATAAGATCCATGTTGAACTTGCATAATAATATAAGCAGTCAATAGCATCCATATTACACGTGCCAATTGTTCAACAAATTGAGACATAGCTGGAGGCATCATATCTGCATAACCTTGAAAATACCCACGCATGATACTCAAAATTGGAATAATTAAAACTGCATAAGAAAGACTTCTCATCACAGCAACTTGACGCGGATCACTTTTAGCCCCATGCAAAAGGGCACCAATGATATCATCAGTAGCTAAAATTGGAGCACCAAAGTACATAATTGCTGCACAAATCACACCAAACATGGCCATCAAAATTAAGCCGCGTCTAAACAGTTTTCGCCCAATATCATATTCATTTAAAGCATTATATTTTGCTACCTGCTTGGCAACCGCTCCGGGAATACCTGCGGTAGAAATAATAATAAATAAACTATAAATGTTATAGCTTTTCGCTGTTAAAGCATTGGCAATATTTCCATGACTTCCCATCCAGGCATACCATGGAATAATATACAATGCTCCTAAAATTCGTGACACAATAGAGCCAAAAGTCATCCATGCGGAGCCTTTGACCATTGTCTCTTTAGTATTTTTAGTATTGTTTTCCATAAAGATAAATTTTCCCTATATCCAGTTAAGCGTCTGAATTATATATTACTCATTAATGTAAATTGTATTTACAAATATTAATTATTTAGGAAAAACTTAAATTACTTAGCAACAATATTAACAATCTTGTTTGGAATAACGATGACTTTCTTGACGTCTTTTCCATCTAAGAATTTTTGAACATGATCAAGAGCAAGAGCTTCTTTTTCTAAGGTATCTTTATCGCTATCCTTAGCAGCCTTAAATTTACCACGAAGCTTACCATTAACTTGAACCATAATTTCAACTGTTGATTCAACTAATTTTGCAGGATCATATTCTGGCCATTTAGCATATGCAAGAGATTCATCATGACCAAATACTGACCAGATTTCTTCCATCATGTGAGGTGCAACAGGAGCAAGAAGTTGTACAAATCCTTCTGCATATTCACGTGGAATAGTCTTAGCTTTTTGAGCTGCATTCATAAAGACCATCATTTGACTGATTGCAGTATTAAAGTGTAAAGCTTCAAAGTCTTCTGTAACCTTTTTGACAGTCTCGGCATATACCTTATCAAGTTCGCCATCATTTTCGTCAACAATTTTTTCTTGAGGGATTGCCTTTAGGTCAAGATCGTTAACAAATAAGCGCCATACACGATCTAAGAATTTCTTAGTAGAGGCAGGACCATTATCATCCCAATCAATTGAAGCATCTAATGGACCCATGAACATTTCGTACATTCTAAGTGAATCTGCACCATATTCATCGATTACTTCATCAGGGTTAACAACATTTCCTTTAGACTTAGACATCTTTTCATGATTCTTTAAAATCAAACCTTGATTATAAAGCTTTTGGAACGGCTCTTTAGTTGGTACAACACCTAAGTCATAAAGAACCTTGTGCCAAAATCTAGCA
Source organism: Lactobacillus johnsonii (assembly GCF_013487865.1). NCBI lineage: Bacteria > Bacillati > Bacillota > Bacilli > Lactobacillales > Lactobacillaceae > Lactobacillus > Lactobacillus johnsonii. Next base: position 555,236 of record NZ_CP047409.1, on the reverse strand, counting down.
TAGAGTAAGTGACGAACAGCGTGTTCTGCCCCACCAATGTAAAGATCTACAGGGAGCCACTTCTTAAGTAAATCATAGTCAGCCAATTCTTTATCGTTATGTGGATCAATATAGCGTAAGTAGTACCAACTTGAACCTGCCCAGTTAGGCATAGTATTAGTTTCACGCTTACCTTTTCGACCATTTTCATCAACAACGTTTACCCAATCAGTCAAATTGGCAAGTGGACTTTCTGGAGTACCTGATGGCTTAATGTCAGTTGCATGTGGCAAACGTAATGGTAATTCATCTTCTGGCACTAGTGAAGTAGTACCATCTTCCCAGTGAATTACAGGAATTGGTTCACCCCAGTAACGTTGACGACTAAAGTCCCAGTCACGAAGTTTATAGTTAACCTTCTTTTCACCTACATTGTGATCTTCAAGCCACTCAATCATTCTCTTCTTAGCTTCTTCATTGTTTAAGCCATCTAAGAATTCAGAATTGATGTGTTTACCATCTCCACCAAATGCTTCTTTTTCTAAATTTCCACCTTCAATAACTCGATTGATTGGCAAACCAAATTTAGTTGCAAAAGCATAGTCACGATCATCATGAGCTGGTACCGCCATTACTGCACCAGTACCATAACTTGCTAAAACATAATCAGAAATCCAAATTGGAACTTCTTTTCCATTTACTGGGTTAACTGCATAGGCACCAGTAAAGACACCGGTCTTGTCTTTATTTAGATCAGTTCTTTCTAGATCAGACTTTGATTCAATTTTCTTAATGTAAGCATCCACAGCTTCTTTTTGTTCAGGAGTTGTAATTTCTTGAACTAACTTACTTTCAGGAGCTAAGACAGTGTAACTAACACCAAATAAGGTATCAGGACGTGTAGTAAACACATCAAATGTTTTATCACTATCTTTAACCTTAAAAGTAACTTGAGCTCCTTCTGAGCGACCAATCCAGTTTCTTTGCATTTCTTTAACTGGCTCTGGCCAATCTAAATCATCTAAATCTTCGAGCAAGCGATCAGCATAAGCTGTCATCTTAAGCATCCATTGACGCATATTTCGACGGTAAACTGGATAGCCACCACGTTCAGTCTTACCATCAACAATTTCTTCATTTGCAACAACTGTGCCTAGATCTGGAGACCAGTTAACAGGAACCTCGGCTTCATAAGCCAAGCCCTTCTTATACATTTGTTCAAAAACCCATTGAGTCCACTTATAATAATTTGGATCAGAAGTAGTAACTTCACGATCCCAATCATATGAAAAGCCAAGCTTATTCAGCTGCTTTTTAAAGTTAGCAATATTTTCTTTAGTAACTTTTTCTGGGTCTTCACCGGTCTTTAAGGCATATTGTTCAGTTGGAAGACCAAATGCATCCCAACCCATTGGGTGAAGTACGTTATAGTCTTGGGCTCTCTTCATTCTTGAAACAATATCAGTTGCAGTATATCCTTCTGGGTGTCCTACATGAAGACCTTTACCAGATGGAAATGGGAACATATCTAAAGCATAATAATTCTTTTTCTTAGGATCAGTGCCTGTCTTAAAAGTATCATGCTCAGCCCAGTATTTTTGCCACTTTTTTTCTACAGTTTTGTGATTATACAAAAATATCTCTCCTTAAAACTAAAAAACGTCCTATGATTAAAATCATAGGACGAAGTTAATTTCGCGTTACCACCTAAGTTCCACACATACAATGTGTGACACTCGTGCCCCTTAACGCGGAAGGCAAACGATAGACTGTCGTTAGGGCAAGTTCACAGCATCATTGTTAAGCTTTACACCAACCAGCTCATCTCTAATAACAACTCTGACTTGTTACTACTCCCTAGTCTTTATTTTTTGATGGATAATGATTATAATTTACCACATCTACTAGAAATTACAAGGGGAGAAATTTTTTTGAAAAAGAAATATAACAATTTAACTATCCACGATACCCTTATTCCTGGATTTATTTTTTTAATTCTTTATGTAATTTGGGCACTCTTGGTCATTTATAAAAATCCTTTTATACATTCTTTTGACCAAACTATTATTCATCTAGTTTCTAACAACAATCCTACTAATATAGCGATTGCCACTAAATTAACAGTAATTGGTAATACTAGTACTTTAACCATTGCTACGATAATTTTATTTATTGGTTTGATGATTGCCAAAAGATTCGCCTATGCTTTCTTCTCAGCCGGCTTAATGATCTGTGCCAATGGTTATAACTGGATTACAAAACATGCCGTTGAACGTCATCGCCCCTTAGTTCACCATTTAGTTTTTGCTGATGGTTATAGCTTTCCATCGGGCCACTCAGTAGGTAGTGCAACTTTCTTTGGTATTCTAATAGTTTTAACTATCCTTTTAGTAAAAAATAAACCCTGGCGCGCTATTTTAATTATTATTTGGAGTATTTTCCCACTTTTTATTGGTTATACTAGGATCTTCTGTCATGTCCACTATCCTTCAGATGTACTTGGTGGATGGCTAGAAGGTACAACATTTGTTTTACTTGGCTTTTCAGTTTTATACCACCTCTATTTAAAAAAGAATAAATAAAAAAATGCTAACTGAGTCAAAACCATACTGAAGTGCCTCATAATTGTTAGACATAAAATCTAATAATTATGAGGTATTTTTTTATGACCAAATATTCGACTGAATTAAAAATTGAAATTGTTTCCAAATATTTAAATCATGAAGATTCAATAAAAGGTTTAGCTAAACAATATAATATTCATTGGACTCTTATTCGTAGGTGGGTTGATAAGGCTAAGTGTCAAGGTTTAGCTGCCTTATCTGTTAAACATACTAAAACTACTTATTCTTCTGACTTTAGGCTAAATGTGGTACGCTACTACTTAACACATTCTATTGGAGTTTCAAAGGTAGCGGCTAAGTTTAATATTAGTGATTCTCAAGTATACAATTGGGCTAAAAAGTTCAATGAAGAAGGATACGCTAACAGAAAGGTCGGCCTAGGAAAGTGCCTAAAAAGAGTAAGAAGACAACTAAAAAGTTAGAACTTAGTGAAAAGCAAAAGTATAAAGAAAAAATTCTTAAGCAGGAAGCTGAATTAGAAAGACTTAGAGTGGAAAATCTTGTCTTAAAAAAAGTGGCTGCCCGATATCCACGTTATCCAACAAACAAAAAACACAATTAATACAGGATATTCGGGCAAAACACCATCAAATTAAACTTAAGGTCTTATTTAAGGTGCTTAAATTAAATAGAAAGACTTACTATGACAATGTAAAAAATAGAATTAATCAAGCTGATAAGTATGCTTTAGTAAAAGAGAAGATTCAAGAAATCTATTATGGCTATGAAGGACAAGAAACATATGGTTATCGTCCTATGTGGGGAGCGTTAAGAGATGAAGGATTTAAATTTTCTCTAGAAACAGTACGTAAGTTAATGAGAAGTTTAGGAATAAAAACAACAATTTATCATAAAAATACTGGTAAATATAGTTCGTATAAGGGTAATGTAGGAAAGAAAGCACCAAATATCCTAAATCAAACTTTTGATGAAACTATCCCCTATAAAGTTCTTCATACCGATGTAACCGAATATAAACTAACTAACGGCAAGAAAGTTTATATTTCTCCTGTAGTAGATAAAGCTTCTTTGGAGATTCTAGCTTGTGCAGTAAGTTACTCTCCTGAAATGAAAACTATTTATAATATGCTAGATGAACTAGCAGATAATCTTCCACCAGGAGCTGCTCCTATCCTTCATTCAGATCAAGGCTTTCAATATCAGAATCCAGGCTATCAGGCTCGACTAAAGAAAATGAATATAATTCAAAGCATGTCCCGAAAAGGAAATTGTCATGATAATGCACCAGGAGAAACGATATTTAATCTAATGAAGAGAGAAAAACTGAATCGACTTAAGATTGGAAGTTTAGAAGAGATGAAGGAAATTCTGAAAGATTATATTTATTGGTTTAACAATGTTAGAAGATCAAACAAATTAAAATACACGACTCCTGTAAAATACAGAAATCGTGTATTATCAAATCTTTAAAATTTTATAAATGTCTAACTTTTCTATGGCACTTCATACTCAGTTAGCATTTTTTATTCAACAATTTTCTTCTGTCTATAAAGTTGATTAAGAACTAGCGATAAAATTATTACAATTAAAGAAACTACATATACTGACTTTAAACCACTTAATAAAACTTGCCTTAAAGTCGGTATTAAATTAGATGTTAAATGTTTAGCTTTATCAGCAGAAACAATATCATTCATCATTCTTTGAGTTAATTGCGGATGATGTGCTAGCTGTTTAGCTACAACCATGTTAAATGTAATTCCATATATAGAGACCATCATAGTCTGTCCTAAATATTTCATTAATGTATTGAAACTAGTTGCAACTCCAATTTTATCGCGTCCTACTAAAACTTGAGAACAAACTTGCGAAGCAGTTGTAATAGCTCCAAAGGCTGTCCCATTAAATGCTGCAATCAGGCAAAATACCCAAAACGAAGTGTAGATTGGAACAAATATTAAAGCTAAGTCTGCCAAAACAAGGATAATTAACATATAATCATATGTTTTCTTTATTCCCCATCGTCCAAGCATTCCTCCGATTAAAAATGATCCTACAATCCACATTAAAGAACTTGGTGTCACCGCAAATCCAGCAACAGAAGCGCTTGTCGCATTTATTTCCTGCATCCAAGTTGGAATATAAAATTCAAAGCCAATGACTACCCCTGAAATAAGTAAAGTAATCAAATTAATCATTGTAAATTCTTTGCTAGTTAGCATATCTAGCGGCATAATTGGATCTTTTGCTTTCTTCTCCATTCTAAAGAAAAGAAAGGCTGAAGCAACAATAATAACTAGTAATCCTAATAAGATTAAATTAAAGCCATTTTCTATTTCTTGTAAGAAGACCATTAAGGCCAATAAAAAGATGACTAAACAAGTTGTTCCTTTTAAATCTAAAGTGGAATCCTTACTTGTCTTTGTTTCTTTAAAAAAGAAGATCACCAGTAAAAAGGCTAAAATTCCTAATGGAACATTAATATAAAAAATCCAATGCCATGATAAATGTTGAACAATGAATCCACCTAACAATGGTGCAATGACCGAAGCTACTCCCCAAAAACCAGAGTTTAAACCTAGCATCTTTGCTCTTTTTTCAAGCGTATATAAATCAGCAATAATGGTAACAGCTACTGGCTGTACTGCTCCTGATCCGAGCCCCTGAATTACTCGAAAGAGGATTAGTTCCACCATATTCTGTGCAATTCCACAAAGTGCTGATCCAATCACAAAAACAGCAATTCCGAATAGAAATACAGGTTTTCTTCCAAGGCTATCAGCTAGTTTTCCATAAATTGGGGTTGAGACAGCAGTCATTAATAGAAAGATGGAAACAACCCAATTCATGATTTCTAATCCATTTAAATCAGAAACAATTGTGGGCATCGCCGTCGATACAATAGTCCCTTCAATCGCTGTCATAAAGGTCGTTAAAAAGATAGCAATTGTTACAATTTTAGTATTACTTTTATTCTGCATGCTCGCTCACATATGTTTTTAGCGCTTCTACCTTATCTGTATGCTCCCAAGGTAAATCCACGTCTGTTCGTCCAAAATGACCATAAGCGGCAGTTTGGCGATAAATAGGACGCTTTAAGTTCAGCATTTCAATAATACCAGCTGGTCTTAAATCAAAGACATTTCTAACCGCCTCTACCAATAGATCTTCACTTACTTTACTTGTTCCATGCGTATCAACCATGATTGAAACTGGATGGGCAACTCCAATTGCATAAGCAAGTTGAATTTCACATTGATAAGCTAAGCCAGCTGCCACAATATTCTTAGCTACATATCGAGCCGCATAACTTGCGCTTCGATCAACCTTAGTTAAATCTTTACCTGAGAAAGCACCGCCACCATGACGAGCGTATCCACCATATGTATCAACAATAATCTTACGTCCAGTTAGCCCCGAATCTCCTTTAGGTCCACCAATAACAAAGCGACCAGAAGGATTAATCAAGAACTTAGTATCCTTATCAAGATATTGAGATGGGATGACCTTCTTAATTACCATATCGATCATTGCTTCACGAATTTCATCGTTAGTTACTGTTGCATCAGTTTGAGTAGAAATAACCACTGTATCTACACGTTTTGGTTTATTTTCATCATCGTATTCTACAGTTACTTGTGCTTTTGCATCAGGTCTTAGCCAATCAAGACGTCCCTCTTTGCGAAGACTAGCAACCTGTCTCATCAATGAATGAGCTAAAGAAATAGGTAGCGGCATTAATTCAGGAGTTTCCTTAATGGCAAAACCAAACATTAACCCTTGGTCACCAGCACCTATTTTATCTAAATCATCTTTGTCCTGCTGGTTTTCACGTGTTTCAAGTGATTCATTAACACCACCAGCGATATCACTAGATTGTTCATCAATATCGACTAAGATAGCACAATTATTACCGTCAAAACCAAGTTCAGGACGATTGTATCCAATCTCTAAAATAGTTTTTCTAACTACAGATTGAATATCCACATAGGCAGAGGTTGAAATTTCACCTACAACTAAAACGAGACCGGTAGTAACAGTCGTCTCACAAGCTACACGACCATCTGGATCCTTAGCTAAAATTGCATCTAAAATAGCATCAGAGATTTGATCTGCAACTTTATCTGGATGTCCTTCTGAAACTGATTCCGAAGTAAATAAACGTTTTTCTTTTTTCATAGAGTCCCCCATCTTTCGGTTACAAGGCATCTTCGTTAAAAACGAATCCTTTCGGGACCTTAACCGAATAACAATATATATAATAAAAATTCGTTCATTTGTCTTTAAACACAAAAAAAGGACTACCATATTTGGTAGTCCCGTGAACGATGGAGGATACAGGGCTCGAACCTGTGACCTCCTGCTTGTAAGGCAGATGCTCTCCCAGCTGAGCTAATCCTCCAACAACCATATTTAATATGGCAATGACCCGTACGAGATTTGAACTCATGTTACCGCCGTGAAAGGGCGGTGTCTTAACCGCTTGACCAACGGGCCAGATCTCACAATTGAGCACATATATTACTATACCAGATCTTTTTCAAAAAGCAAGTACTTTTTTCAAAAAATTTACTCAATAAATGAAATACATATTATGGCGAAAAATATTCTCCAACGGAGTGTGAGAGATTCGAACTCTCGATACAGGTAAAGCCCGTATACATGATTTCCAATCATGCTCCTTCAGCCACTCGGACAACACTCCATTATTTTATTATTGCCATAAACTCCGGCTGTCAGACTCGAACTGACGACAACCTGATTAACAGTCAGGTGCTCTACCAACTGAGCTAAGCCGGAATATTAAAAAAGAGCACGGCGACTGCCTACCCTCGCAGGCAGTTTCCCACCAACTACTCTCGGCGTTAAGAAGCTTAACTTCTGTGTTCGGCATGGGAACAGGTGTATCCTTCTTGCCATCGCCACCGTACTCTTTCTGAGCTTTCACACTCAAAACTGAATATAATCTCTAGCCTTTAAACCTTTGAGCTTTGGTCAAGTGCTCGACTGATTAGTACTAGTCCGCTCCACATATCGCTATGCTTCCACTCCTAGCCTATCTACCTCATCGTCTTTAAGGTGTCTTACTGCTTTCGCATCGGAAATCTCATCTTGAGGGGGGCTTCGCACTTAGATGCTTTCAGCGCTTATCCCTTCCATACATAGCTACCCAGCGATGCCTTTGGCAAGACAACTGGTACACCAGCGGTATGTCCATCCCGGTCCTCTCGTACTAAGGACAGCTCCTCTCAAATTTCCTACGCCCACGACGGATAGGGACCGAACTGTCTCACGACGTTCTGAACCCAGCTCGCGTGCCGCTTTAATGGGCGAACAGCCCAACCCTTGGGACCGACTTCAGCCCCAGGATGCGACGAGCCGACATCGAGGTGCCAAACCTCCCCGTCGATGTGAACTCTTGGGGGAGATAAGCCTGTTATCCCCAGGGTAGCTTTTATCCGTTGAGTGATGGCCTTTCCATGCAGTACCACCAGATCACTAAGCCCGACTTTCGTCCCTGCTCGAGTTGTAGCTCTCGCAGTCAAGCTCCCTTATACCTTTACACTCTGCGAATGATTTCCAACCATTCTGAGGGAACCTTTGGGCGCCTCCGTTACACTTTAGGAGGCGACCGCCCCAGTCAAACTGCCCACCTGACACTGTCCTCCAGAACGCTCAGCTCTGTGAGTTAGAGGATCCATCAAACAAGGGTAGTATCCCAACATTGCCTCCGGTAAGACTAGCGTCCTACTTTCTCTGGCTCCTACCTATCCTGTACATGTTTAACAAATACTCAATATCAAGCTACAGTAAAGCTCCATGGGGTCTTTCCGTCCTGTCGCGGGTAACCCGCATCTTCACGGGTATTATAATTTCACCGAGTCTCTCGTTGAGACAGTGCCCAAATCATTACACCTTTCGTGCAGGTCGGAACTTACCCGACAAGGAATTTCGCTACCTTAGGACCGTTATAGTTACGGCCGCCGTTTACTGGGGCTTCAATTCAAACCTTCGCTTGCGCTAAGCTCTCCTCTTAACCTTCCAGCACCGGGCAGGTGTCAGTACCTATACGTCATCTTACGATTTTGCAGATACCTGTGTTTTTGATAAACAGTTGTTTGGGCCTATTCACTGCGGCTGATATTTTACTATCAGCACCCCTTCTCCCGAAGTTACGGGGTCATTTTGCCGAGTTCCTTAACGAGAGTTCTCTCGCTCACCTGAGTGTTCTCCACTCGACTACCTGTGTCGGTTTGCGGTACGGGTAAAATTGTTCTGGCTAGAAGCTTTTCTTGGCAGTGTGACATCATGACCTTCGCTACTTTTATTTCGCTCCGCGTCACAGCTTGAAATCTAAAGACAAGCATTTGACTCATCTTTTTTCTTACTGCTTGCACATGTATTTCCAGCAACATGCGTCATTGGCCTCCTGCGTCCCTCCTTTGCTCATATCGAACAATTTCAGTACAGGAATATCTACCTGTTGTCCATCGGCTACGCCTCTCGGCCTTACCTTAGGTCCCGACTTACCCTGGGCGGACGAGCCTGCCCCAGGAAACCTTAGTCTTTCGGCGGATAGGATTCTCACCTATCTTTCGCTACTCATACCGGCATTCTCACTTCTAAGCGCTCCATTAGTCCTCTCGATCTAACTTCGCCGCACTTAGAACGCTCTCCTACCACGCATATAATATATGCATCCACAGTTTCGGTACTATGCTTAGCCCCGGTACATTTTCGGCGCAGCGTCACTCGACTAGTGAGCTATTACGCACTCTTTAAATGGTGGCTGCTTCTAAGCCAACATCCTAGTTGTCTACGCAACTCCACATCCTTTTCCACTTAGCATAGATTTGGGGACCTTAACTGGTGATCTGGGCTGTTTCCCTTTCGACTACGGATCTTATCACTCGCAGTCTGACTCCCGTGCATTGATATCTGGCATTCGGAGTTTATCTGGATTCAGTAACCCCTGACGGGCCCCTAGTCCAAACAGCGCTCTACCTCCATTATCATTCACACGAGGCTAGCCCTAAAGCTATTTCGGAGAGAACCAGCTATCTCCAAGTTCGTTTGGAATTTCACCGCTACCCACAACTCATCCCCGCGATTTTTAACTCACGTGGGTTCGGTCCTCCAGCGTGTTTTACCACGCCTTCAACCTGGTCATGGGTAGGTCACTTGGTTTCGGGTCTACGTCATGATACTCTTTCGCCCTATTCAGACTCGCTTTCGCTCCGGCTCCGTCTTTTCTGACTTAACCTTGCACCATAACGTAACTCGCCGGTTCATTCTACAAAAGGCACGCCATTACACTTTAATGTGCTCTGACTACTTGTAGGCACACGGTTTCAGGTTCTTTTTCACTCCCCTTCCGGGGTTCTTTTCACCTTTCCCTCACGGTACTGGTTCACTATCGGTCACTAGTTAGTATTTAGCCTTGCGAGATGGTCCTCGCGGTTTCAATCGGGATTCCTCGTGTCCCGACCTACTCAGGATCCTGCTAAGTCTCTCTGCAATTTCGCGTACGGGGCTTTCACCCTCTCTGGCTTATCTTTCCAGATAATTCTGCTATCACTTCAAGTACTATATCGCAGTCCTACAACCCCAACTGGCAAGCCAGCTGGTTTGGGCTCTTTCCTGTTCGCTCGCCGCTACTTGGGAAATCGATTTTTCTTTCTCTTCCTGCAGCTACTTAGATGTTTCAGTTCACTGCGTCTTCCTTCATTAACCTTAACAGTTAATGATAATACCTCACGGTATTGGGTTCCCCCATTCGGATATCTCCGGATCATTGCTTACTTACTGCTCCCCGAAGCCTTTCGTGGTTCGTCACGTCCTTCATCGGCTTCTAGTGCCAAGGCATTCACCATGCGCCCTTTTCTACTTGACCTATTTCAAGTTGAGTTTCTCTCTCTTCTCGGTCGCTCTTCAATCTGTTTTTTCGATTGTCTCGGTTTTTTGCTTTTGATTATATTCAGTTTTCAATGTACTAGCTCTTGAGGTAATACCCTCAAAACTAAACAAAGTTTCTCAGTGTGCTTCCGCTTGGCTTTCTCGATGACTTCTCTTAGTGCTCTCGCACTCTCCATCATCTTTCGCCTTCCTTAGAAAGGAGGTGATCCAGCCGCAGGTTCTCCTACGGCTACCTTGTTACGACTTCACCCTAATCATCTGTCCTACCTTAGACGGCTGACTCCTATAAAGGTTATCCCACCGGCTTTGGGTGTTACAGACTCTCATGGTGTGACGGGCGGTGTGTACAAGGCCCGGGAACGTATTCACCGCGGCGTGCTGATCCGCGATTACTAGCGATTCCAGCTTCGTGTAGGCGAGTTGCAGCCTACAGTCCGAACTGAGAACGGCTTTAAGAGATCCGCTTGCCTTCGCAGGTTCGCTTCTCGTTGTACCGTCCATTGTAGCACGTGTGTAGCCCAGGTCATAAGGGGCATGATGACTTGACGTCATCCCCACCTTCCTCCGGTTTGTCACCGGCAGTCTCATTAGAGTGCCCAACTTAATGATGGCAACTAATGACAAGGGTTGCGCTCGTTGCGGGACTTAACCCAACATCTCACGACACGAGCTGACGACAGCCATGCACCACCTGTCTCAGCGTCCCCGAAGGGAACACCTAATCTCTTAGGTTTGCACTGGATGTCAAGACCTGGTAAGGTTCTTCGCGTTGCTTCGAATTAAACCACATGCTCCACCGCTTGTGCGGGCCCCCGTCAATTCCTTTGAGTTTCAACCTTGCGGTCGTACTCCCCAGGCGGAGTGCTTAATGCGTTAGCTGCAGCACTGAGAGGCGGAAACCTCCCAACACTTAGCACTCATCGTTTACGGCATGGACTACCAGGGTATCTAATCCTGTTCGCTACCCATGCTTTCGAGCCTCAGCGTCAGTTGCAGACCAGAGAGCCGCCTTCGCCACTGGTGTTCTTCCATATATCTACGCATTCCACCGCTACACATGGAGTTCCACTCTCCTCTTCTGCACTCAAGTTCAACAGTTTCTGATGCAATTCTCCGGTTGAGCCGAAGGCTTTCACATCAGACTTATTGAACCGCCTGCACTCGCTTTACGCCCAATAAATCCGGACAACGCTTGCCACCTACGTATTACCGCGGCTGCTGGCACGTAGTTAGCCGTGACTTTCTAAGTAATTACCGTCAAATAAAGGCCAGTTACTACCTCTATCTTTCTTCACTACCAACAGAGCTTTACGAGCCGAAACCCTTCTTCACTCACGCGGCGTTGCTCCATCAGACTTTCGTCCATTGTGGAAGATTCCCTACTGCTGCCTCCCGTAGGAGTTTGGGCCGTGTCTCAGTCCCAATGTGGCCGATCAGTCTCTCAACTCGGCTATGCATCATTGCCTTGGTAAGCCGTTACCTTACCAACTAGCTAATGCACCGCAGGTCCATCCAAGAGTGATAGCAGAACCATCTTTCAAACTCTAGACATGCGTCTAGTGTTGTTATCCGGTATTAGCATCTGTTTCCAGGTGTTATCCCAGTCTCTTGGGCAGGTTACCCACGTGTTACTCACCCGTCCGCCGCTCGCTTGTATCTAGTTTCATTTAGTGCAAGCACTAAAATCATCTAGGCAAGCTCGCTCGACTTGCATGTATTAGGCACGCCGCCAGCGTTCGTCCTGAGCCAGGATCAAACTCTCATTTTCCTTTTGAAAATGAGCTTTTTATCGTTTAGCTCTAAAACTTTCTTTGAGTTATCTCAAATTTATTGCTTACGAATTGACTTCGCTTTTGTTTGGGATTTTTATATCCCGCACACTTTCAGCGAAACTTTGTTCAGTTTTCAAGGTACTACCGTTGTCATGTGACAACTTTTATATTATATCATGTCTTTTAAGCTTTGACAAGAACTTTTTTTAATTTTCTCATCTCTCTCAAATGACAGCTTTATAATATTATCATCTTTTGCTCGCTTTGGCAAACTTTTTTTGAACTTTTTTATTCGCTCTTTTCGCTTGCCTCAAACAGCATGTACTACTTTACAGGCTTTTTCACTTTTCGTCAACATGGTTTTGAATAAAAATATATATTGCGAATATTCATTTAATTAACAATTTAATTGTTCAGATTTATCATTTTTCATTCTTATTTTTATTAAGATTTAAGTTTTAAAATTCGGATATAAAAAATAAAGTGTTAAGTACTACTGCTTAACACTTTATTTTAATCTTTTTTTGAATATCTAATTTTAGCTTCTTGAATTTGTTTATTTAAAACTTCTTTTAATGGCATAAATCCTTTTTTAGCTCGTTTTGAGGTCCAAAAATGAACTCTCTTTTTTCTTGCTTCTTTGACTTCAGGAAGAACAGCTCGTCGAGATAGGCTAATTTGATTAGAATATGGATCTATATCAATGACTTGTACCTTTATAGTTTCTCCAACTTGGTATTCTCTTCCTATATCTTTTACATAGCCACCATGAATTTCAGAAATATGAATTAATCCTTCTATCTGGCTGTCCAATCTTACAAAAATTCCGTATTGCTGTATATCACTAATTTTTCCATGAACTATATCACCAATTTTAACTTGCATACTATCTCATCCCTTACTAATATTAATTATAACTGTCTTTTTAATTAACGCTAAAGACATGACTTCTAGATTAATTCTTATGGAGGATTGCTTATTACAATGGAAAAATATGATTTAGCTATTATCGGCGCTGGGCCAGTTGGTCTCTTTGCCGCTTCTTTTGCTAATTTACATGGCTTAAAAACTATTAGCTTTGACGCTTTAAATGAAGTTGGTGGTCAAATTAGTATGCTTTATCCACATAAAGATATTAAAGATATCCCGGCTTTTTCTTCTATTAAAGGAAAAGAATTAGTTTCCCGATTATTTGAACAAAACGAAAATACTAAATTAACCCTCTCACATAAAGTAAAAAATATCTCTTTCTCAGCTGAAGACGATATTATTATTGATAATGACTATCAAGTGAAAAGCCTTCTGATTGCTACGGGCTTAGGAGCATTTAAGCCAAAAACTCTACCTTTATCTACTACTCCAGAACTCCAAGCCCATATTCACTATTCCATGCAACATCCCGAAATCTTTTCTAATAAAAAAGTCGCCATTCTTGGTGGTGGCGACTCTGCACTTGATTGGGCAATGGAATTAAGTAAAACATCTGATGTATATGTAGTACATCGTAGAAATGAATTTCGCGGACTTGAAAGTTCTGTTAGTCAACTTAAAAGTTTAAAAAATGTTGAACTTTTAACTCCTTACCTTCCAAAAGAACTTCACTTAAACAATAATAGAATAGAATTAGTTTTGCACAGAGTTGGTGCAAGTCACGATTTTATTACTAAAGACGTTGATGAAATTCTAGTTGCATATGGTTTCAAAAGTGATAATCGTCAATTACGTAAGTGGGGCATTGAATTAGAAAATAATTTAATTTCTGTTTCTCAAACAATGCAAACAAATTTGCCTCATGTTTACGCAATTGGTGATACTATTACTTACCCAGGCCGGGTACCAATGATTGCCCTAGGTTTTGGCGAGGCTCAAATTGCAATTAGCAGCATTATGCAAGACCTATTTCCAGAAAAAACAATGACTTTTCATTCTACGAGTATCTAATTTTTGAAAGGAATATATAGTTATTTATGGGACTTATTGATTTTATTCTTCATATTGATGACCACCTAGTCACAATTGTGAATATGTTTGGAAACTGGACATACTTAATTCTGTTTGCAATTGTTTTTATTGAAACAGGTTTAGTTATCTTTCCATTTTTACCAGGAGACTCACTTATATTTGCTGCCTGTGCAATGGCAGCAACACCAAAATACAATCTTCATTTTTGGATTTGCTATTTAGTTTTTCTTGTGGCTGCTGTTTTAGGCGATACAATTAATTATGAAATCGGTCGTTGGTCACAAGCTGAAGGTGCTAAGCACAGTTGGTTTAATAAGTTGATTAATCAAGATAAACGAAAAGCTGCCGAAAATTTCTTCGACAGGCATGGCGGTATTACTATTGTAATTGGAAGATTCATTCCATTTATTCGTACTTTTGTTCCATTTGTATCTGGTGCAAGTAAGATGCATTATGGTACTTTCATCCGTTATAACTTTCTCGGTGGTTTTCTCTGGGTAACTTTATTTGCTGCTCTAGGATTCTTCTTTGGAAATATTCCAGTTGTTCAAGAACACTTCTCATTAATTGTGCTGGCAATCATCTTAATCTCAGTGGTACCAGTATTGATCATTTGGATAAAGAAAAAATTAGTATTAAAAAAGGAGCTTGGTTAAAGCTCCTTTATTTTTTTGTCAAAATAAAACAGGAAAAATATAATTCATAAATTATCCCACCAGTTGCAAAGCACCCTGCAAAAAACTCCTCTGTTAGAACGTTAATAATAGGATCGGTAGTAGGATCAAAAAGCCAGTCACTATTGTTAAATAATAAGTGATGAAAAGAAATGAAAAATTCATCAAAATTCATTAAAGCAAAAGGCAAAATAATTACAGGTAAAATCATAAAGATTAAGGCTGTAGTTTTCGAAATGTAGATATAATTCATTCTCTTTCTCATTTTTAAAAAGATAAGAATAATTAATCCAACAATAAAGACAATTATTGCTAATTCAAACAATAATTTACACTCATAAAAATGGCGTGCTGCACTCGGAGAAGTAGGGAAATCAGACATTTGCAATTTATTTTTAAAGGGGAGCAACAAATAATCCAAAAGTTGAGTATAGTTTTTCATTATTGTTCCCAGTGACTTTCTTACTATTAAATCAGTCTTTTGAGCCTTTACAAAAATTGCTAGTAAGGGCCAGCTCAAAACAACTGCTCCTAAAGTCGCGGTAGCAAGCGCCATCATTAAATTGTAAACAACTGCAATTATCGGTTTTCTTTTCATAGTTTCCATTCATCTAGATTCTCTACAATATATGTCGGCTTCTTATCTTTTTCTTTTAACTGCTCCTTATTTGTTACGCCTGTCAACGTTAAGAGTGAATCAATATTGCAGTTAATCCCCGCCATAGTATCGGTATCGTAGTTATCTCCAACTAAAATTGCATCTTGTCCTTGTGCATTCAACATTTTCAATGCACTCGCTACAATAATCGGTGAAGGCTTTCCGATGTAAGTTGGCTTAACCCCCGTTGCTACTTCAATCATCGTGCAAAGGGCGCCATTTCCAGGTAGTAGCTCATCTCCAGAAGGTAAATTTTTATCTGCATTTGTTCCAATAAACGTTGCACCATTTCTAATTGCTCGAGTTGCTACACGAATTTTGTGGTAGGTTAAATCTGTATCCATCCCTACAACCACATATTTTGGATTTCGATCATCATAGTAAAAACGTTCATTTTTTAATAAGCCTTGTACTAAGCCAATTTGACCAATAATATAAATTGGTATTTTAGTTGCATCTGGATTTTGAGAAAGTAAATAAGACTCTGTAGCTAAAACTGGCGTATAAACATGGTAAATATCAGTATTAACGCCATGTCCTCTAAGCTTATCAACTACCATTTGTGGTGTACGAGTTGAATTATTAGTTAAAAATAAGTGGGGAATATTTTTTTCTTGGAGACGATGTATAAATCTCACACCACTTTCAATCGTATCGCTGCCACGGTAAATAGTTCCATCTAAATCAATTAAGTAACATTTATAGTCTTTATGTTCCACAATTATCCCTTTCTCTTCTTAATTACAAAGCTTTTATTTTTATGATTTCCACGTTGAAATTTTACGGCTGTCTTATGACTGCCAATCTTTGTTTTATGAACGCGTCTTTCTTTAAAGTAAGGACGCTTTGCACGGTAGCAGTTATTGTTTGTGCTCTTTCTCTTATTTTGCCTACCAAAAGCAATTTTTTTAATTTGGTTTTCTTGAGCTAAACGCAAAATAAAATATGCACTACCAGGATTACAGTATTCTTCTAAATAATCCACAATTGCATTAGCTTTTTTATCAATTGCAACGCGATCATTCTCATCATAAAAGCCCTTTAATCTCAAATGCTCACTTGAGACATCCCCTACTAAATAATCATATTGATCTAAATAAGGGTCATACTTCTCCTTAAGCATTTCAATGTCTAGAGCATCTTTTACGTTAGCTATAATTTCATACTCTCGCCCGTTAATCATTACAATATCTTCATTAATAATGACATGAGCTAAAGGATGGTATAGCGGCTGGTCTTTATCTGCTTCTTTATACTCCATTATTTTTCTTTCTCTTTATTTATTGGGTATTTCTTTTTTAAATAGTTTCCTATTACGGTTCTTAGATAATCGGGGAATAAAAATTTATTTTTACCCATAATTGAAATTGTAGGGAAAAATGGAATCAAAACATAGTGATCAAGCAATGCAAGTGTATATTCTTTTTCAGGATCAATTTCTTTTCCATTAATGTAAACCGTTCTACTTGCATGATCAACTTGTATTCCCTTATATACAAGATCTCCAAAAATCTTACCTCTAAAACTCATTCCCTTAAGTGCAAATTTACTTAGAAAATGACGATTTTTTTCCATCTCCATTACCATGCGCCAAACATCACTTCCAAGCAGCTTAGTTTGTACCACATGCATTGGATGAGGCAAAGCAGCTTGTAAGTCGGCTTCCGTTAAAACTCCCTGATGAAATGGTTTTAAAAATAAACCACTATTCAAGACAGCAACATCAGTTCCAGCAAATTCACTAATTGCATCAAGTGAAACTTGAATTGCTGCCATCTTATCATGATCAAATTTACCTGGTAAATAAGCAATTTTTCGTGCTTTAAGCATCTGCTCACCTTTTTGATGCCAATCTACAATTTGCTTTTGATCGGAATCTAAACTTGGTAAGTCATCAGTAGTGACAGTGTTTGGTTTAATTGATAATACTTGATGCTCATCATTTAATTCAACACTAATGTCACCAATATGTTGACCCCATTTTCCTGTCTGAGTAATCCAAGTATTGTTTACTTTTTCACCTTTTGCTAAATAGTCATGACTATGTCCGCCAACAATCAAGTCTACTTCAGGATAATGATGGGCTATATATCGATCCACCCTTAAACCAATATGACTAACAATAATTAACATATCATATTGACCCTTTATCTTCGGCAGTAATTTATCTAAAGTATCAGAAATCAACTTCACATGCCAATGATTGGGACCATATGTCATTGGATATGCAGCTGTTAAACCAACAACTGCAATTCTAGTCTTCTTTTTGGTTTCAAATATTTTATAGGGAGTACACCACTTTGGCATACTCTCATCTTCCTCACGTAGGTTAGCTAATACAACGGGAAAATTAGCGTGATCAAATAATTTTTCTAAAACTGCATGAGAATTTGAAATACCTTCATTATTTCCAATGGTAATTGCATCATAATTAAATTCATTCATTAATTTAATGTTAGCCTGTCCTTCTGTTGCGTCAGACAAAGGATGTGATCGATCCATAAAATCACCAGCATCAAAAGTAAATGTTTGATCAACGCTCTTATCATTTTGAGCTTGATGCAAGTATCTTTTTATTTTAGGAAATTGTTCAAAATGTGAATGTAGGTCATTAGTATGAATAATACGTAATTTTTCCATACTTTTCCTCTTCTAACCAATATGATTGGCTTTTAATACTGTGTTATAGGCATCTAATACTTTTCCTTTAGGTTTTTCCCACTCTACCCATTGTGGGTCTTTCCAATCCTTCTCATTAGTTAAGGTCTCTAATTGGTAGGTTTTATTAATATATTCTTCATATAGTTGTAGTGATTTAGTTCGAGCTAAATTCAACTGCAAGATTCGAACTTTTTTAATTAATCCACGGTCTACAGCTAGTTCAGCAATTCCGTTTTGATCGATATTTGAAATTTCATAATATTTCGATCCGTCATTGCGAGTAACTTCTTCAATCAAGTCTAGTTGCTCATAAGCCATATTTCAGCATCTACTTTCTTAAAATGATTTTAACTACTATATTAATTATAGAAAAAAGTATACATCCATGCTATTGTTAAAAAGAATAGAGGTGTACACATGAAAACAAGCCGGCTTTACTTTTTAGCCCTTTTTTTTAGTTTAATTTTTATTTTTGAATCTGGATTTCTGGTTATCGGACACCGAGGCAACCCCAGTAAATATCCAGAAGAAACAATTCAAAGTGACAACTCAGCTTTCGCAGATGGTGCAGATTATGTTGAACTTGATCTTCATGTTTCAAAAGATAACGTCTTAGTCGTTTCTCATGACCGCGACTTAAGCCGAGTTGTTGGATCACCGGTTATTGTATCACAAAATAATTTTTCCTATTTAAATACCTTAAAACAAGCTAACGGTGAGTCAATCATTTCGCTAGATCAATTATTTGATTATTATAAAGATAAACCTAATACTAAGTTCCTTCTTGAAACGAAAAAGACTAAACATAATAGCCCTAAAAATATGGAGGAGCTTCTTGCTAGCAGTATCAAAAAATATCATATGCAAGATCGGGTCATGATCCATAGCTTTTCTGCCCCTAGTCTAAAGACTATGAGTCAATTATTACCTGATGTACCTAGAATTTTTATTGTTGGCTCTCTGCAAAGAATTAATTTTGATGTATTAAGCTATGTAAATGGAATTAACATTTCATCTGATTTAGTCACTCAAAATCCTAAACTTATCGGTCAGCTTCATGCTCTACATCAAAAAGTATTTGTTTGGGCCGAAATGAACGAATCACCTAAATTATGGAACTGGTTAATTAACAATGATGTAGATGGAGTTGTAACGAACTTTCCTGCAAGAGGCTATAAATACAAATTGGCCAAGAGTGGTACTAAAAAATATACTGTTAATAAAGATGGTATTTACTTTGGTCGTACTCCGACTGGAGTTAGCGTAAACCCATATCTAAATGTGAAAACTTCAAAGCAAATTAGTTTCTTACAACCTGTCCATGTTTCTTCAGCTGTTATTGCATCGGGACAAACTTTTTATCAAATTGGTGATAAGGAATTTGTTCCTGCAGATCTAGTTAGCTTAGATTTGCAGCCTGAATGGATTTTGCCATATTGGAATTTAAGTATTATTAATCCTATCCAAAATCCGATTTTCACTTATAATAAACCTGATAGGCAGTCTGGTAAAAAAGCCCAACTCATGCCTAATAAACGCTATAAAATATTAGGTGTAAGTGGCGGAGTCAATGATTTATGGCTTCTTACTGACTATGGCTGGGTAAAGTCTTCTAAGATCTTATATTATGGTCTATTCAATAAGAACACTTTTGCCTATAAGAATTATCGAAAACTTGATCCAGCTTATCGTCAAACCAACGTTGCACTATTTCCTTATTTACCAGTAGAAAAAGTCCCAATTAAAAACTTTTGGTCGACTTATTCTGATGTAAATGCTGTAATATTTAATCAGAGATAAAAATTAAAGGAGTACATTTATGGAAGAACTAGATTATAAAAAATTAGCTCAGGAAAAAAAGGATGCTATTTTAAATGATTTAAAAGAATTAATCGCAATTGATTCTTCTGAAGATTTAAACAACACCAGTAAAGAATACCCAGTTGGTCCTGGCCCAGTTAAAGCAATGAAGAAGTTTTTATCTTTTGCTAAACGCGATGGTTTCGACACTGAAAATTTTGATAACTATGCAGATCGAATCAATATGGGTTCTGGTGACAAACGTGTAGGTATTATTGGACATATGGATGTTGTTCCTGCTGGCGAAGGCTGGAAGACTGATCCATTTAAGATGACTATTAAAGATGGAAAAATCTATGGTCGTGGTAGTGCTGATGATAAAGGACCTTCTTTAGCTGCTTATTATGGAATGCTTATCTTAAAGGAACATGGATTTAAGCCTAAAAAGAAGATTGATTTTGTCCTTGGAACTAATGAAGAAACTAATTGGGTAGGAATTGATTACTACCTCAAGCATCAACCAGCTCCTGATGTTGCCTTCTCACCTGATGCTGAATTTCCAATTATCAACGGTGAACAAGGAATTGTTACTCTAAAACTTGACTTCAAATTTGACCCAAGCCAAGGTGACGTTAAGCTTTGGACATTCCAATCTGGAATCGCTACTAACGTCATCCCTCAAACCGCTCATGCCCAACTTGAAGGCGATATTGACGGCATTAAAGAAAAATTTGATCTTTTCCTTAAAGAACACAAACTTGAAGGTAAGGCTGAAATGCTTAGTGGTCGCCTTGCATTAACATTAACTGGTCATGGCGCTCATGCATCAGCTCCTGAAACTGGTAGAAATGCTGCTACTTACCTTGCCCTCTTCCTTGATAGTCTTAACTTTGATGGCCAAGCAAAGAACTTCTTACACTTCCTAGCAACTGTTGAACATAAAGACTTCAATGGTAAGAAATTAGGCATTTTCCACCATGATGATTTAATGGGTGATTTAACCAGTTCACCAAGTATGTTTAATTTTGAAGGTCAAAATGCATACCTCTTAAACAATGTTCGCTACCCTCAAGGTATTGAACCAGAAGAAATGGTGAAAAATATCAACGAAAAGTTTGGTGATATTTTAGATGCTAGAGTTGAAGGCTCTGCTGAAGCTCCACACTATGTTCCTGGCGATGATCCAATTGTTAAGACACTTCTTTCTGTTTATGAAAAACAAACTGGTAAGAAGGGACATGAGGTTATCATTGGTGGTGGTACATACGGCCGGCTATTCAAACATGGTGTAGCTTTTGGTGCTCAACCAGAAGGTGCCCCACTTGTTATGCACCAACCAAATGAATACATGAAGGTTGATGATTTAATCAATTCAATTGCTATTTACGCCGAAGCAATTTATGAATTAACTAAGTAAACCAAAAATATTAATAAATTCGTAAAGAAGGACTGCATCAATGCTAGTCCTTTTTTTGCTATAATAGGTGAAAAGTAATTAACAAAGGATCCTGATCTGTGAAAAATTTAAAAGAGAAAATCAGAAAGTTCCTAACTGCGGGGCCAGAAGTTAAAACACTGCAAAGCGAATCAGACGAAAGCCAGTGGAAATTTTATAGTGGTATCGTCTATTTAACCTTGCGCCGTGTTTTTCATTATTTTATTTTAATTGCATTTTTCGGTTTATTTTTACTAATTGGTTTTGGTGGAGGTTATGCACTTGGCATTGTTCGTAATCAACCTATTCCAACTATTAGCGAATTAAATCATCAAATAAATCATGCTCAAAATTCAGCTACCCTCTACTATGCTGGTAATAAAAAAATTGCTACTGTTCGACCAGATACGGTTACTAAAAAAGCAAGTGAAAGTGAATTAACTCCCCTCGTTAAGAATGCTGTAACAGCCACTGAGGATGAAAACTTTTATATTCATAAGGGTGTTTTACCTAAGTCCTTAGTTAGAGCTGTACTTTCTGAACTAACAGGTGTTGGTGTGCAGACTGGTGGGTCAACTTTAACTCAGCAGTTAGTTAAGATGCAATTCTTAACTAGCCAGACAACTTGGAGAAGAAAAGTTACTGAAATGTTTTATGCTCATAAGATCGAAAAACATTTTTCTAAAGAAGACATTCTCCGTGCATATTTAAATGCTGCTCCTTATGGTAAAAATAATCGCGGAGAAAATATTGTCGGCATTAAAACTGCTGCTGAAGGTATATTTGGTAAATCAATTTCTGAACTTAATTTACCGCAAGTCGCTTTTATTGCCGGTCTACCTCAAAGTCCGTCTGTATATACTCCATATCGCTTAAATGGAAAAGTAAAAAGTGATCTTGACTTAGCAATGCGGCGAAAAGACATTGTTTTATTCCGTATGTACAGAAATGGCGATATTAGTAAAAAAGCTTATCTTGCAGCTAAAAAATATGATTTACGGGCTGACTTCCTTGCTCCTGAAAAAGCACCTAAGCAAAAGAAACAAAGCGGTTACTTATACAATTTAGTAATGAATAAGAGTGCTAGTCTTTTAGCTGAAAACTTGATTGAACAAGATGGTTTAAAAGTCTCTGACGTTAAACAAGATACAAACCGTTATAATCAATACCTAACTAGTGCAACTGAGCTTCTTCATCAAAAGGGTTACCACATTAAAACCACAATTAGAAAGCCGCTGTACCAGACCATGCAACAGGTTGTTAAGCAAAACAAGTATGGTCAAGACCGAACTTCTCGTGATTTTGATTCCTCTACTAATAAGTGGGTTAATACTACTGAGCATGTTGAAAATGGTAGTGTAGTAATAGATAATGCTACCGGTAAGGTCTTAGCATTTAGTGGTGGGGTTGACTTTAAAAATTCTCAAATTAACCATGCCTTTGATACTTACCGCTCTCCTGGTTCTTCAATTAAGCCATATTTAGTTTATGGACCAGCGATAGAGCATAAGCTTATTTCAAGCCAAACCGCAATTGCTGACTTCCCTACCAGATTTGGTAACTATATTCCAACTGACTATAACTCAACTGTTGAAAACAGATTTATCTCAGCTCAGGAAGCTTTAAGTAAGTCTTATAACCTTCCTGCTGTAAATTTATACAGTAAGTTAGTTAACGATAAAAATATCAATCTGCGTCAAGATATGAAGAAATTAGGCTTAAATTTAAGTAAGAGTGAATTTGAAAACTTAGGATTAGCTCTTGGTGGTACTGATTACGGTTTTTCAGTAGCTGATAATGCTAGTGCCTTTTCTAACTTCTATAACAATGGTAAACGTGCCGATCAATACTATATTGAAGAAATTCAAGATCCATCAGGTCGAGTAATCTATAAGCACAAACAAAATCCACAAAAAGTCTTCTCTACAGGCACTTCCTACATTATGCAGAAGATGCTACACCAAGTAGTGACTAAAGGGACTGCTTCAAGCTTAACCGGTACCTTGAAGTTTGATTATAAGAACTTAATTGGTAAAACTGGAACAAGTAATGATTATCGTGATATTTGGTTTAATGGATCTACTCCTGGAATTACAATTTCTAGTTGGATGGGCTATGATAACTTCTACGGTCATTCATACAACTTAGATTCTAATTCTAGTGAGACTAATTTAAATCTATGGGCCAATATTGCTAATGCATTATATAAGGAAGATCCGTCGATCTTTAAATTAAATGATGCGCCTAGCCGTCCAAGCTCCGTTTATAAAAATAGAGTCTTAGCAAGAACAGGAACATTATCTGGAACAGTAAGCTATGATGGCGATAATATTGATCTCACTGGCAAAAAGACTACCGCATTAAGTCTTTCACCAGCACCAAATGCAACTGCTAGATTTGGTATTGGTGGCTCAACCAAAGACTACAACCTCTTCTATGATTACTTAGAAGGTAAACATAATGACTATGGTAAAGTCTTAATCTACACTGGTAAGACGATTTCTAAGAAAAAGAATATTAATAGTCTCTTTGCTGTAGCTGATGGATCGACTTCAGAAAATGCAAAAAATTATTATGGCAAAAACCATGAAGTTTATCGTGAATCTAATAATAATTCTTCTTCCTCAACTAATCGGAATGTAGGAGCCAATGATGAACAAGCTAGGAGTACAGGACAAGGCGGAAACAACAATTCTTCCTCCACTACGAGAAGTACCGTTTCTACTCGTGAATCTCCTTCTTCATCTCAAAATAATAGATCAGAAAGTAATAATGCTATTGAAGCTAACGATGTAAATTCAAATATTAGTCCAAGTGAAAATGCTCCTACGAGCGGCACTACTAGCACAGAAGCTACTGCGGGTGACGCTGCAGCAGAGAATGCTCCTACCGCTCCATAATTAGAATTTTACATATTAAAAAATCCTCTTAGGTTGAATTTAACCTAAGAGGATTTTTAGTATAACTATATTTTATTTAGTAGAACGAGATTGCTTTAAAGTATATGGCAAGATAACATGAGCTTCATCTAATTCTTCGTTACTCATTAATTTAGTTAACATTCTCATTGCAACAGCACCGATATCATAAAGTGGTTGTTGCACAGTTGTTAATTGCGGACGAACAATTTTAGCCACATTAGTTGAAGCAGCAGATATAATTTCTAAGTCATCTGGAATAGCTACACCTGCATCTGCTGCTGCATTAATAATACCAGCTGCAGTTACATCACGAGTAGCAATAATTCCCTCTATTTTATCTGCTTTAATTTGTTTAAATAATTCATAACCGTCTTCATAAGTTCTAGCACCTTCATAGATATGAACATTTTCTAAGTTATGTTCTTCCATAAAATCTTTATAAGCTACAAAACGATTATCCTTATTAACATAAGCTTTTCCATCGCCAACAACTAAAGCAAGGTTTTTCTTACCATTCTTCAATAATAAGCCTAAGGCTTCTTTCTCAGCTGCCTTATAATCAATTGTTACACTAGGAAAATCTTGATTTGCATCTGTAGTACCTGCCAAAACAACTGGTGTGTTAGTACGTTTGAAAATTTCTTGTGCCCTTTCACTCATCAAGTTTGACATGTAAATTACACCATCAACTTGCTTATTAAGTAAGTTTTGAATTACTTGATCTTCATTTAACAAAGTATTACCGACACTAGAAAGTAAAATATTGTACTTATACATAGTAGCAATATCGTCAATTCCTTTAGATAATTCTGCAAAATGCATATTCGTTAAGTCAGGAACAATCAAACCAACAGTTGTAGTTCTCTTTGAAGCTAATCCTTGAGCTACGGCATTAGGTTGATAATGCAAACGGTCAATGACAGCTAATACCTTTTCACGTGTTTCTTTACGTACATTATTATTTCCATTTACTACTCTTGAAACAGTAGCCATAGAAACTTTTGCTTCACGAGCAACATCATAAATAGTTACTTCTTGTTTTTGCATAAATTTCTCACACTCCTGTAAAAACACTCTTTTATAACTTATCAAGAATATCAAGACATTGCAACCGTTTACGACTAAAAACTAATTATTTTACCATATTATATGATATACTCCCAGTATATGTTAAAAAAGGAGTTAAAATTATGAACTTAGATAAGTTACAAAATTGGCTAATTTCAACCAATAATGATGTTGTCTACATCTCTGATCCAATTAGTATTAATTACTTTACTGGCTACAGCATGGATCCTCACGAAAGAATTTTTGCGTTGCTAGCTTTTAAAGATAAGCCAGCTTTTATTTTTGCACCTGAATTAAATGTTGAAGAAGCTAAAAATTCAGCCTGGGATGGAGATGTTTATGGCTATCTTGATCACGAAAATCCATGGTCAAAAATTGCTGACTTGGTAAATCAACGTATTGGCACTCCAAATAATATTGCTATTGAAAAAGTCCATCTTTCAGTTGATCGCTTAGAAGCATTAAGAATCGCCTTTCCTGATTCCTCGTTTACAAATAATGTATCCCCATTTGTTGCTGAAGCACGCTTACGTAAAACACCAGAGGAAGTTGAACAATTAAAAGCTGCTGGCGCAGAAGCTGACTTTGCTTTTCAAATTGGTTTTAATGCCCTTAAAAACGGTGTAACTGAACGCTACGTTGCTGGTCAAATTGATTACCAGTTAAAACTTCAAAAAGGTGTAATGCACACTAGTTTTGAAACAATCGTCCAAGCTGGTAAAAATGCTGCTAACCCTCATCTTGGCCCAACCATGAATAAAATTGAACCAAATGAATTAGTTCTTTTTGACCTTGGAACAATGCATAATGGCTATGCTTCGGACTCAAGTAGAACTGTTGCTTACGGAGAACCAACTGCTAAAGAAAAAGAAATCTACGAAGTTGATCGTGAAGCTCAACAAGCAGCGATTGAAGCCGCAAAACCTGGTATTACAGCTAGTGAACTTGATGCCGTTGCTAGAGATATCATCACTAAGGCTGGCTATGGCGAGTATTTCATCCACCGTCTTGGTCATGGTATTGGTATGAACGTTCATGAATTTCCACAAATTATGGAAGGAAATGATGTTGTTCTTGAAGAAGGTATGTGTTTCTCAATTGAGCCAGGTATTTATATCCCTAACGTAGCTGGTGTTAGAATCGAAGACTGTGGTGTTGTGACAAAGAATGGTTTTGAAACTTTTACTAAAACAAGTAAAGAATTGAAATACATTCCCGTTAAAGACTAATTTATACTAAATTAACTGGTGATAGTTTACCTCTATCACCAGTTTTTTTATACAAAAAAAGAACCAAGTGAAAACTTGATTCTTTAATCTTAATTAATTAATTTTTTTCAGCGTTATTTAGATCACTAACAGCTTCTTTGTCAGATTTTTCATCTTCGCCAAGATCTTTGTTAGTATCATCAATTACGATATCATCAAAATCTTTCAATTCTGAATCATCTTCAACTGATTTAGGGAATGATGCTAATTGGTTCTTAATTGCTTCAGTTCCCTTGTCATATTTTTCTTTTAAGTCTTGCAACTTTTCGTTTTCAGCTAGTTTTTTCTTTACATCATCAGTTGCATCTTCTGGTAATAATAAAGATCCAGCAATCAAGCCAACACCTAAACCAACAACGCTACCTAATAAAAATCCACCTAATTTACGCATAATTGTTCTCCTTTATAAATATTAGTCTTCACCGCGACGACGCTTACGTCTTGCAAACATTCGACTAACTAGAGATGAAAAGATGCCAATTCCAGCTCCTCTAATACCCATACCAGAGAAACGTTCAATCATTCTTCTTGATGAAGAATTAATGTCTGACACGCTTTCACCTAAATCTGCAGCTGCCTTCACAACTGGTTCTAACTCGGTTACTTTACCATTTACATCGGCTAGAAGAGCATTACTTTTTTCTAATAAATCTTCACTTTGTTTCATCAATACTGCAGTCTGCTTAGTTAAGTCATCAACTGCTATATTAACGCTATCCATAGTTGAGTCAACTTTCTTCATTGTCTTAGTTGCTCTAACAATTAAAGGCAAAGTAAATAAGACTAAGATTAAAAAGGCAACTGCTGCAATCAAGCCAGCTAATGCACCATATGAAATTGACATAATCTATCCTCCATTAATTATTCCTCTCATAAAAAGTCTAGCATTATTCCTCCCCTCAAGCAATGAAATAGTACCTTACTTTTTGATATACTATCTAAAGAAATTGCTAAGGAGATGATGTTTTGAACTGGTCAACTATTTTAAAAGGAACATCTACAACTAAAAAAACTAATAATGTTGATTCACTTATTGATTGGAATAGTGTACTTCATACTCTCTTAAGTCGTGGAACTCAAATTCTAATTACAACTGGAATCTTTTTCTTGATTTGGCGTATAGGTAAACGCTTATTAACCCGTTACTTACTGAAAAATCCCAAGTTTCAAGAACACATGACTGGTCGAAAAAGAACCTTAGCTCAACTTGGCGTTGCTCTTTTTCAATACACAATTCTTTTATTTTATTTATACAGTCTTTTAACACTTCTAGGCATTCCAGTCGGGACTCTTATCGCTAGTGTGGGACTTGTTTCTCTTGCTTTAGGGATGGGGGCTCAAGGTTTAGTAAGTGATGTAATAACTGGAATAAATATTCTAAGTGAGGGCGAATATAATATTGGCGATACTGTCAAAATTGGAACCTATACTGGAACTGTTCTTTCTTTCACCTTACGTAATACTCGTCTTAAAACTACCAATGGTGCAGTTATCTATATTCCCAATCGCAATATTACTATTGTAGAAAATTTAACTCATGGTTCACATTCTGGATGGAGTATGAACATTAATTTGAATTTATCGGTTGATAACGATCTTACAACTGTTAACCATGCAATTAACACAGTAAATAAAGACCTAAAAGATAAATTTAAAAATCAAATTAAAAAGGGGCCGCAAATTATTGGCATTATCAATCAAACCGGTTCAAGTATTACTTACCAGATTCATTTTCAAGTAGTGGCTAACAGTCAAAGCCAGGTAAAAAATGCTTATCTGAGTGCTTATATCAAAAAGTTCAATCAACAAGATATAAAATTTAGTTCTATACCTACAAAACAAGAAAATACTACTACTTCTTAAAAGATTAAGTAGTTAGACCTTTGTCTAATCCTACTTAATCTTTTTTATTGCAAAACTCGCACTACCTCACGAGCAATCATTAATTCTTCGTTAGTAGGAACAACCATTGCTTTTACTTTTGAATTAGGTTTAGAAATAAACTTTTCTCCATCTGTCCGATTAGCTTTAAAGTCAGGATCTAGGCCTAAATATTTTAATGATGCCATCACTCCTGCTCTAATGCCAGGATCATGTTCTCCAACTCCCGCAGTAAATATAATTGCATCAACACTATTTAATTCAGCTGCATATGCACCGACATACCTAACTACACGATTAATAAATATCTTTCGAGCCAGCTTTGCACGTTTATCCTTGCTCTCAATTAAATCTCTCATATCAGAAGAGACACCTGAAATCCCCAATAATCCTGATTTATAGTTCAAAATTTCAATTGCTTCATCGATATTCATTCCAGTTTTGTGCATTAAACGTTGTAAGGCAGCTGGATCAAAGTCACCACTTCTAGTTCCCATTGTTACCCCAGTAAGTGGGCTAATTCCCATTGAAGTATCATAAGATTTTCCATTTTTTACTGCGGTAACAGAAGCTCCAGATCCTAAATGACAAACAATCAAATTGACTAAGTTAGGATTCTTATTAAGCATTTGTGCCGCACGTTGTGCCACATAAGAAATTGAAATTCCGTGCGCACCA
Organism: Lactobacillus johnsonii; assembly: GCF_013487865.1. Taxonomy (NCBI): domain Bacteria; kingdom Bacillati; phylum Bacillota; class Bacilli; order Lactobacillales; family Lactobacillaceae; genus Lactobacillus; species Lactobacillus johnsonii. Next base: position 525,977 of record NZ_CP047409.1, on the reverse strand, counting down.
TACTTTCTAATACTATATTTTTGATAATACTCATAAGGGATGGAGTAAAGATAATGAATCTGATCTAAAGTTTGATGATATGAGGTATCAAAAACCGCCACTTGAGGTACATTAGGGATAATCCTCATAAACGCCTTAATACCATTTGCTTCTGGAATATTATGCAACGGTGCTAACTCTCCAAGATCAAATATTTCCTGTAGTTCCTTTTCTTTAACATGGACCGATTCTTTAAAAATTTCTCCTCCATTTACTACTCTATGACCAACACCACTAATTTCTCTCAAATCTTCAACTACGTGAAATTTTTTTAAATCTTCAATTAATAATTTAACTGCTTCTTCTTGGTTATGAATAGGCAGATTTTTTATATATTCTTGACCATTACTCAACTTAATTTTAAAGACAGCATTTTCTTTTCCTACTCTATCAGCCATTCCCGAAGCAATTACTTTTTCATTAGGGAAAGAAAATAATTTGTATTTAAAAGAGGAACTCCCCGAATTAATTGCTAGAACTTTTTTCATATGTTATAACCTCGAAATTTACTTAAACTTATATAACTATTCTTTCGTTTTAAGTATAGCGCTTTCATGAATAAAAGTTATTATTTATATGTTAAATAAAAAAGACTTAATTCCAATAAAATATCAGAACTAAGTCTTTTAAATACCTCTTAATTATTCATTTTCCATTTTTTTCCACCAAGCTGGTAGCTCGGCAAGTAATTTTCTTAATGCTTGACCACGGTGAGAAATAGCATTTTTTTCATCTACTGTCATTTCAGCAAAGGTCTTTCCTTTATCAGGAACAAAGAAAAGTGGATCATAGCCAAAATCTCCATCCCCTCGCGGATAAGTCAAAATTTCGCCTCGAATTTCACCTTGTGTTACTAAATCATCATCAAATCTACCTGGCCACGAAACTACCATAGTTGTATGAAAGGTAGCTTGTCTTTTCTCTCGCGGAACACCGCCTAGTTCAGCCAATAATTTTGCATTATTTAAGGCATCATTATGAGCTTCGCCCCCGTAGCGAGCAGAATGAACTCCAGGAGCTCCGTTTAATTTATCAACTGATAAGCCTGAATCATCAGCAAGAGTTGGTAAATTACTGAACTCTGCCATTTTATGAGCCTTTAATTTTGCATTAGCTAAAAATGTTGTCCCAGTTTCTAAAACATGAGGAGGATCAGTTAAATCCTGATTAGTAATTACATGAATGGGAAAATTTATTTTCTTAAGTGCTTCTTCCACTTCTCTAGCCTTGTTTTTATTGTTAGTTGCAAATAATAAAGTATCCATTTTTAATCCTCAGCATCTACATGATGACCAACTATCGTGTCATCATTCATCCATTGACGGGTAATCTCAGTAAACTTCTTTGCTTCTCCAGTTGTATAATACTCATGTTTTACCGGAGCAGTACTTTCAGCAAATAAATCATCACGTCGCAAAATATTATATGTATATTGTGCCACTTGATCAGCTGGATCTACAATCTTTTTATCTTGACCCACGACAGCTACAATTTCTTCTCTCAATAAAGGATAATGGGTACATCCCAAAACTAAAGTATCATAATCAGCATTTTTCAATGGTGTTAAACTTTCGCTAACAACCGCATTCTTAATATTTTCATCTGGATCTTCTTCAGCTAACGGAGCTAATTTTGGTTGAGCAAATTCACTGACCTTAATTTCTGGATCACGGTACTGAATTTCTTTTAAATAAGAATGACTATCCACGGTTGCGTTAGTTCCAATTACAGCTACATTTTTAGTCTCGGTAGTTCTTGCTGCAGCCAAAGCACCTGACTGTACAACACCAATTATTTGTAGCGGAACCTCTTTTTGAATTGTTGACATTGCTACAGCCGTTGCTGTGTTACAACCAAAAATAATAATTTTTACATCTTTACTTAATAAGAAGTTTACACTATCGCGAGTTAGAGAAATAATTTCTTCTCTTGAGCGATCCCCATACGGCATATTAGCCTGATCGCCAATAAAAATTGTTGACTCATTAGGCAGTTTTTCAATTACTTTTTTTAAAACGGTTAAGCCGCCTAATCCTGAATCTAAAACTCCAATTGGTCGATTATCCATTAAAAAAACTCCTTTAAACAAATGATGATTAAATTCTCTTTTCTACTCCACCTATTTTAAGTTAAAATGATATAGAAGACAAAAGGAAATGAAAGCATGGAACATACAAACGAACATCTTTATTTTTTAAATTCATTATATCGTGATTTTATCTTACCTACCATTTTAGGTAGCGAAGATAAAGAAATACTTTACTGGGCCGGAAAACATGTTAGTCGTAAATATGATTTATCGGATATCGATGATTTAATCGAATTTTTTGATATGGCTCAATTTGGAACTTTAAAAGTACTTAAAGATCGTAAACATACCGCAGTTTTTGAATTATCCGGCCAGGTCGTAACTGATAGATTGGATAGCCAAAGTGATGAATTTTCACTTGAAAGTGGAATTATTGCGGAATGTTTAGAGTGCCAAAATGGTACTCCAACTGAAGCTTCAGCTACTGTTACTAAAAAACATGTAGTTCAAATCACTGCACAATCTGACTAACTATTAACCGAGTAAAGAATAGGATTAATAAAAAAAGGTAAGTCTCAATACAGAGGCTGATATGAACCCAAAAATTAGGACATATTATTAAACTGTTTGATTTAAAACCATATTTCGATATTGAATCGGAGCATGGTTTTTTATTGAGCTCTTAATTCTAAAATTATTATAGTAATAAATATACTCTTTGATTGCATCTTCTAGTTCATCTAAATTCTTAAAATTTTTTTCAAAGCCATACCACATTTCTCGCTTTAAGATACCAAAAAATCCTTCCATTAATCCATCATCTAATGAATTACCTTTTCTAGACATTGATTGCTCAATACCATGATCTGTAAGCCATTTTTGAAAGGTAGAATGTTGATATTGCCATCCTTGATCAGTGTGAAAAATAAGACCATTTAGAGCAGGATGAGCTTTATAAGCTAGGTCAAGCATGGTCATTACTTGTTCTAAAACTGGACGACGACTTAATGTATAAGAAATTATCTCATGGGTACACCCATCCATAATTGGTGATAAATATAATTTTTCGCCGTTTAAATGAAACTCAGTTATATCTGAATACCACTTTCTATCTGGTAAAATGGCTAAAAAATTGCGACAGATCAAATTAGGTTTGATTTCACCTACAGTTCCTCGATAACTTGAATATCTTTTTCTACGTCTAATGGCAATACCAAATAAATGCATCTTTTTCATCAGACGCTTTACTTTCTTATGATTGATTTTAATTCCTTCAATGTGCAATTGAGCTGTAATTCTTCTATAGCCGTAGCGATGTTTATGTTCCTCAAATATTTCTTTGATACGTTTCATGATCTGATGATTTTTTGAATCTTTATCATTTTGTTTTAGAACATAGTAATAATTACTTTTAGATAAGTGAGGTAAATCAGGATTAGAATTGATTACATTTAATATGAAACTGACGGTTACATGAAGTTCTTGCCTTAGTTCAGTAACCACCTGAGCTATTTCTGGTGCTTTTGGTTTTTTCTTTTGGAAACTAAGGCGCTCAATTTTTTTACAAATTCGTTTTCGACAGTAAGCTTGAGATTCTCTTGTTTTAAGTCTTTTACTTGTTTTTGTAGTTCTTTGATTTGTTGGTCTTTGCTTTTCATGATGTGGTCTGCCTTTCTTATGATTAATGACATTATACCCATCCTCTTTATATTTGCGAAGCCAATTATAGATCATACCTGAGCTTGGCAATCCTAAGTCTAATGAAACTTGATTCGCTGGTTCATCGTTAATCAATATTCTTTTAATGGCAGTTTTCTTAAATTCTACTGAATAAGAAGAATATGATTTATTCAAAATTTCTAAGCCGTGAAGGTCTATTAGACGGATTAAATAATATAAATTGTCAGGTCTTACTCCATATTCTCTACCTAGTTGAGATAGTGACTTATGATAATGCTTCCAATTATTGTAGATGTCAATTTTGTCTTGCTTAGATAATTTAGACATAATAAAAAACTCGAAATTCTTGTCCGAATTTCGGGGTTCATATCAGGCTTATCCTTTTTTATTATTTATATTAGTCAGTATATTGATCTAAAATTTGTTCAAGTTTTTCCTTAGGAGTATAACCAGTTAAACGGTCAACAATCTTACCATCTTTCTTAATTAATAAAGTTGGGATTGCCATAATTCCTAAGTTACGAGCAGTTTCTTGGTTTTGATCAACATCCATTTTGGTGAATTTTACATCATCCATTTCTTCAGAAAGTTGGTCAATAACTGGTGATTGCATCTTACATGGACCACACCAAGTTGCCCAAAAATCAATTAAAACAACGCCTTCGCTAGTTTCTTCTTCAAAAGTTGCATCTGTAATTTCATCAACCATTGTTATTACCTCACAAATAAATTCTTTAAATTATAAATATAGTTTAGTAAAAATACTTACTTTTTGCAAGTATATTGCTTACTGTAAATGAACAATTGTTGCTCCAGTTCCACCTTGGTTAGCAGGCGCATAGCTATAGCTCTTTACGTGTCTGTTTCTCTTCAAGTATTGTTGAACACCATTCCTAATTGCCCCAGTTCCAATTCCATGGATAATTGTGACAGTATTCAAACCAGCTAAGAGAGAAGAATCAATATAGCGATCTAAATTAGTTAGAGCTTCTTCATAACGTTGTCCTCTTAAGTCAAGCTCACTACTTGCACGCGTAGAACGAAGACCACGACTCGAACGAACAGCTCTTTCTGCCTTCTTAGGAGCAGCTTGTGTACTAATCTTTTCAACATCCCGATCAGTGACTTTAACTTTCAAAATACCAATTTGAACTTCAAACTCATGATCACCAAGTTTCTTCGTAATTACCCCTTGTTGTCCATAAGATAAAACTTTCACAGTATCGCCAACACTTACATCATGACGACGCTTTTCACGTTGCAGAACCTTATTACGAGCCAAGTTTTGATTTTCACGCTCAAGTTTATTTAAAGCACCTTTAGCCTCAATAACTTTATTGGTCCTAACTTGACCACCAGCTCTTCTTTGTTCTTCAAGATCATTGATGATCTTATCAGCTTTTTGACGCTTTTTAGCAAGCATTTCATCAGCTTTTTCTTGAGCTTTTTCAAGTTGCTTTTGTACTCGTTGATTATACCAGTCAAGACCATTTTGGAGTTGACGCTTAAGGGTGATACTTTGATCAACATTTTGCTTTAAAGTTTCATGAAGTTGCTCAGCAGCCTTAGTCTGATCAGTCAATCGTTCAATCATCTTATTAATATCACTATCTTCGTCATTCATCAAACTTCTAGCCTTATCGACTACAGCTTCATTCATCCCTAATTGATGGGCAATGGCAAAGGCATTACTTTGTCCCGGAATACCAATTCTCAAACGATACGTTGGAGCAAGTTTCTTTAAATCAAATTCCATTGATGCATTCGTAGTTCTTGCACGATTATAGCCATAAAGCTTTAATTCCGGATAGTGTGTAGTGATCGCAATTTTAGCTTGTGTTCCCCGTAAATCATCTAAAATAGCGATCGCTAGACTAGCTCCTTCTTCAGGATCAGTTCCGGCTCCCAATTCATCAATTAAAACCAAATCATTCTCAGTTACATCTTTCATAATTCTGATAATTTGGTCCATATGTGATGAGAAAGTACTTAATGACTGTTCAATAGATTGCTCATCCCCAATGTCGGCGTAAATTTCATTAAAAACAGTCAATTGACTGCCTTCTTCAGCTGTGATAAATAATCCTGCTTGAGCCATCAATTGGAGCAGCCCCAAAGTCTTCAGCGTGATTGTCTTACCACCTGTGTTAGGACCAGTAATCAGCATGGTATCAAAGCTAGTTCCTAGCTCAATGTTATTAGGAACTACTTTTTTAGGATCAATCAATGGGTGACGAGCTTTTCTCAACTTAACGACATGATCCTGATTTAAGACTGGTTCTGTAGCTTTCATTGCTTTAGCTAATTTGCTTTTAGCACTTAAAAAGTCTAATTGTGTTAAGGCCTCTGCATTATTCTTTATTTCTTGTTGATACATACCAGCAAGTTCTGACAATTCAATTAAGATACGGTGGATTTCCTGACGCTCTTGAGCCATTAAATTTTGTTGTCGGTTATTAAGAACTAAAACTGCTTGTGGCTCAACAAATAAAGTCTGTCCACTGGCACTTTGATCATGAACAACTCCACCGAATTTATTCTTATATTCTTGTTTTACAGGTAATACATAGCGACCATCTCTAATGGTTACGATATTTTCTGACAAATATTGTGTATGCTTTCCACTGATATAATCATTCATGTGATTTTTAATATCAGTTTCATTGCTTTGAATATCATGTCGCAGCTGCATTAACTTAGAAGAAGCTGTATCCTTGACAGTTCCGTCATATTCAAGTGCCTGATTCAATTTCTTAAATAAGTCTTCTGGAATTGCTAAATTTTTAAGAGTTTTTTCAATCGGACGGGTATCAATTTCACGCTCCTCTAAGTCAGCAGTAAACTGAGAAACATTTTTAGCTAAGCTAAGAATTAGAAAAATATTACCTAATTCTTCACCATTTAAATTTGCCTTAACCTTCAACCGCTTCAAGCTAGCCCTAACATCTTTAAAGTCAGTTATCGGCATTGGTCCCTTAACTCGTAAAATATTAGAAAGGACTCTAGTTTGATCAATTGATTTTTTTACTTCGTTAAAATTGCTACTTGGCATCAACTTTAAGGCCTGCTCTTTTGCAGGTGCTGTAATAGCCAAGTCACTTAATTGTTTAATTATGCGATTATATTCTAATTTTTCAATAATTTTAGAGTTCATATATTCCACCTAGCAAAAAGGCCCCAGAGTTGGGACCGTTTTTTATATTGTTGTAATGAATAAATTTATAAAAACTTGGGAAATTCCAGGAGAAAAATGCAAGATACCACTTGCTAAAATAGAATGCCCCAGCATATTTTGCAAACCATCATTAGGAATTGTAGCTAAAATAAACAAAAGTAAATAAACACTAATCTGTGTCACAATAAAAGAAATAATTAAACTTCCCCAGAGATTTAGGTTAGAGTTTATCGTAACATATCTTAATTGATTAAACCCTAGCATCACAAAACGCCATAAGCAACAAACAATCAACAAAATAATTGAAAAAGCAATTGCTGCATAAAATGATTTATCTAAGGTTAATCCCGTAGTCTTATCAAAAAAAGCAAAGCTGCTTCGATCATTTGCGGATGGATATGGAACCCACAAATTTAAAAAGTTACTAAATGGTTTATACAATAAAGTGGCTAAAATTAGCCCGATTACATATCCCCCAGCGGCTAAGCCTTCATATACTACACCACGCCGATAGCCTACATAACAACAATAGATAAAAATTAATAAAATGAAAAAAGAAATCATTGTTCATCCTTGATTAAGCAAAAAAGACTAGCTTCAATCGCCAGTCTTTTTTGAAGATTATTCGCCGCTTAAGCGATCGTCTGACAAAAATGTATTTAAAACTCCTTGTACCATGTTCCACTCATCATCATCTGTGATTTCATGTAAGTCAGAACTAGTTACATCGCCATCTGCATCTGCATCATAGCTGAAAGCTTGTACTTCAACATCATCATCATCACTAACAGCTGCTGGATATAGTAAAACGTAAGATTTACCATAATCTTCAGATGTAAAAGTAAATAAGATTTCAAATAATTCTTCATTACCTTGTTCGTCAACTAAAGTAATTTGACGATCATTATCTTGGTTAGCGTTAATTTTTTCACTCATTTTAATTATCCTTTCTGGTTGCTTCTAAATAGTTTTGCAAGATTAAAACAGCAGCCATTTGGTCAATAACTTTTTTTCGTTCAACACGATCATGGACGCCAGCTTCTTCAACTAAAATTCGATCAGCTTGCACTGTTGTAAGACGTTCATCTACGTAATAAACAGGGAGGTCAAACTTTTCTTTTAAGCGTTCACCATACTGTTTACTTCTTTCTACAGAATGTCCACTACTACCATCCATGTTTTTAGGTAAACCTAAAACAAAGCCTTCAACATCATATTTACGTACAATTTTTCTAATTTGACGCATACCAAAGCTAAACTTGCTTTCGTCAATCTTAATTGTTTCAAGCTCTTGAGCGGTAATCCCCAAAGGGTCACTGATTGCAACACCGACAGTTTTAGAGCCAACATCAAGTCCAAGTAATCGCATTATTTATTTTTACCTAAATAACTCTTAACCAATTCCTCAATAATTTCATCACGCTCATGTTTCAAGATCAAATTACGTGCATCATTATGCCGAGGAATATATGCAGGATCGCCTGAAAGTAAGTAACCAACAATTTGATTAATTGGGCTATAGCCTTTTTCCTCAAGTGCATTGTATACGTCTTGTAGAGTATCGTATACATTCTTACCCTTATTTTGGTTAAAGTCAAAATGCATTGTTTTATCTAGCGAACTCATAATAAAATTCCTCCTATTCTTCTTAATTTTACTTGAAATATCGAACGAACTCAATTAATTTTGTTTTTCTTCAACTTCTTGTAACACTTTAGCGATAGCATCTTTTAATCCTGCTGGATTCTTACCACCGGCTTGTGCCATATTTGGACGGCCACCACCGCCACCACCAAAGATTGGAGCAGCAGTTTTAATCAAATCGCCAGCCTTAAGTCCTGCTTTAATGGCCTTATCATCTAAGCTAATTACCATATTAGCTTTACCATTCACTTCAGCAGCTAAAACTAAAACATCAGATTTATTGCTGCTCTTCCAGTTGTCAGCAAGTTCACGTAAATCATTCATGCCTTCAACATCAGCTTGCGCAGCAATTACAGTTAAATCTTTAACTTTCTTAATGTCATTAAAGAGATCGCCAGCTTTTGCCTTATTAATTTGAGCCTTTAATTGTTCAGCTTCTTTTTGGCTTGCACGTAAATCATCTTCGATAGAAGAAATCTTATTAACTACGTCTTCAGCCTTAGTTGCCTTAACTTCATCTTGAACTTCTTTCAAGATTTCGTCACGGTCTGTTACATACTTGTAAGCTTCTGGACCAGTGACAGCAATAATTCTACGAGTACCAGCACCAACAGCAGACTCAGAAACAATCTTAAGCATTCCGATTTGATCAGTATTTTCACAGTGTGTACCACCACAAAATTCAGTGGAGAAGTCATCGATTTGAACAACACGAACTGTGTCACCATATTTTTCACCAAATAATGCTAAAGCGCCCATCTTTAAACCAGTATCTGGGTCAGTAACAGTGGTCTTGACTGGAATTTCTTCCCAAATCTTTTTGTTAACTAACTTTTCAACACTAGCAATTTCTTTCTTAGTCATTGGCTCTAAGCTTGTAAAGTCAAAACGTAAGTAATCTGGTTCAACTAAAGAGCCAGCTTGGTGAGTATGAGTACCTAAAACTTCACGTAAAGCTGCATGCAATAAGTGAGTAGCAGTATGGTTATGCTTTAAGCCGCGACGACGTTTTTGATCAACTTTCAAGACATACTCTTGTCCCTTTTCAAGTGGCAAAATAACATCTACAAAGTGCAAGTTTTGATCATTTGGTGCATGTTGTACATCAGTTACACGAGCAACTAATTCACCATTTTGGTTCAAAATTTCACCGTGATCAGCAACTTGTCCACCACGCTCTGCGTAAAATGGAGTTTTATCAAAGATTAAAGTTGCATGTTCACCATCTGCCTTATCAACTAACTTGTCATCAACAACAATATCAATTAATTTAGCATGTTTTTCTTCTAAAGTGCCGTATTCAAATTCACTCTTATCTTTGATATTCATCAAAGTAACATCTTGTGAGCCCATTGATTGCAAGTTACCACGAGCTTTACGAGCACGTTCCTTCTGAGCTTTCATTTCTTCATCAAAGCCCTTTTTATCGATCTTAAGACCTGCATCTTGAGCAGCTTCAAAAGTTAATTCATATGGGAAGCCGTAAGTATCGAATAACTTGAAGACATCTTTACCAGAAATAGTCTTATCATCGCTCTTCTTAGCTTCAGCAATGATATTATCAAGTAAGTTTAGACCAGATGAAAGAGTTACTTGGAATCTTTCTTCTTCATTCTTAATTACTTTTTGAATAAATGCTTGTTGGTCAACAACTTCTGGATAGTGGCTCTTCATAATTTCGCCAACTACAGGTACTAATTTGTACAAGAATGCACCTTTAATACCTAAACGTTGACCGTTTAAGTCAGCACGTCTAATTAAACGACGTAAAACATATCCACGTCCTGAGTTTGAAGGAAGTGCACCGTCAGCAATCGCAAAACTTACTGCACGAACATGGTCAGCAATAATCTTAAATGCAACATCATCTTCTTTATTTGCGGCATACTTCTTGCCATCACTTAACTTTTCAGTTTCCTTAATGATTGGCATGAATAAGTCAGTTTCGAAGTTAGTTGGAGCATCTTGAATAATTGATACTACACGTTCCAATCCCATACCGGTATCAATGTTTTTATGTGGTTGGTCAACATATTTACCATTTGGTAAGTGGTTAAATTGTGAAAATACGATGTTCCAAATTTCAAGGTAGCGAGCATTTTCCCCACCTGGGAAGTTTTCTGGATCATCTTCAGCCACATCGTTGTTTTCTTGACCACGATCGTAGAAAATTTCTGAGTCAGGACCACATGGACCTTCACCAATATCCCAGAAGTTATCTTCTAGCTTAACAATATGATCTTCAGGTAAACCAACAACATCGTGCCACATATGGTATGCTTCAGTATCCTTAGGATAAACAGTTACGTAAAGCTTATCTGGATCAAGACCTAACCATTTTGGACTAGTTAAAAATTCCCAAGCCCAAGGAATAACTTCTTTTTTAAAGTAATCCCCAACTGAGAAGTTACCAAGCATTTCAAAGAAAGTTTGGTGACGAGCGGTTTTACCAACATTCTCAATATCGTTAGTTCTAATTGATTTTTGAGAAGAAGTAATTCGGTGATTCTTAGGCACAACCGAACCATCAAAGTATTTCTTCATTGTAGCAACACCAGAGTTAATCCATAACAAGGTTGGATCATCTTGTGGAATTAATGATGCACTTTGCATAACCATGTGGCCATGCTCTTTAAAAAAGTCCAAGAACATTTGACGTACTTGTGAACTAGTCAATTGTTTCATAAAAAGTTCTCCTACAAATATAAAAAACACTATTGCATAAAACAAGGACGCTCCCAGCGCGGTACCACCTTGATTGCAACAGTGTTTGTTACCTCTTTAAATATTTATTTCTCTAATTATCTTAGGTAGCATTACTAAATATTTTCTAGACCTTCTCACCAAGCAGTCCTCTCTTTGAAGAAAATACTTTAATAATATGTCCTAAACGTGCTTTATTTTACTACAAATTTTCTAGTTGTCAAAATTACTACGTGCTTGCTCACGTTCACGCTTACGTTTACGCTTTGCTTTTCGAATTTGATGACGTTCTTCAAGCTTACGTTTTTGCTGACGATCTTTTTGAATGGCCTGTTTAATCTTCTTCTTGTAGCCTGGCTTTACTTTTTTCTTAGTTTTCTTAACCATACCGATCATACGGTTATCAAGTTTATGGTTGCGCGTTTGACGATTATCTCTTCTGTGATAGTGAGTTCTTTCAACTAATTCACCATTTCTAAGATCTTTAAAGTCAAAATGAATACCCAATTTTTCTAAGTCCTCAATCTGACTCATTTCATCATCATAGATTAAGGTAATGGCATGTCCTTCAAGCCCGTTTCTGCCTGTTCGACCAATTCGGTGAATTACAAATTCTAAATCTTTTGGAATTTCATAGTTAACAACTAAGCTAACACCGGGTACATCAATTCCACGAGCAGCTAAGTCACTAGCTACGACGTATTGATATTGTCCTTCTCTAACTTGACGAATAATTCTCTTTCGTTCGCGTTCAGTAATTCCACCATGAATTTTTGCCACTTTAAGGCCTTGTTCTTCAAGGTAGTCCGTTAATTCATCAACAGTCTTTTTCGTATTAGCAAAAACAAGGGCTAAATATGGCTGTCCCATTGTTAATAACTTATACAAAATTGATTTCTTGTCTCTTGAACCTACGTCAATTAAATCATTTTGAATCGTTGGCGCAATAATTGCCGGATTGTCAATAACGATAAATTCTGGCTTTGACATGTACTTTCTTAAAAAGTTTTCGAGCTTAACTGGGATTGTAGCTGAAAATGCACCTAAGACTGCTTTTTTGTCCAACTTAGACATAATTTCATCCATTTGACCTAAAAAGCCCATGTCTAAAGTCATATCAGCTTCGTCAATAATAAAGGCCTTTACATTCTCCAAGTTAATAAACTTTTTAGATGCAAAATCATGTAAACGACCAGGGGTTGCAATAATTAATTGTGGAGCTCTACTTTCAGCCTTTTCAATTTGGCGATTACGGTCATTTCCGCCGCCTAAATATTCAATTGAAATATTTAAACCACTAGCATCCCTTAACTGACGCGCAACTTTATACAATTGATTAGCCAATTCACGACTCGGTGCAGTAACAATTGCTTGTGTTACAGGTGCGCTCTCATCAATCATATTCAAAATTGGAATCAAATAAGCATGAGTCTTTCCAGATCCCGTTGCAGCTTGCACTACAACATTCTTTTTATTTAAAAGTGCTGGAATAACCGAAGACTGTACTTTAGTCGGTTTCTTAAAATTAATTTTTTCTAATCCGGCTTGTAGTTCTGGCCGGATTTTTTCATTTTGAAATATACTACTTGTTTGTGCCATGTTCTTCTTTATACTTCTTTGTTACTTCTACTACTTCATTAAAGACTTGTTTTACTTCATCCATGTCTTTTGCATTAGCTCCAGATGCTAGGGCATGACCTCCACCATCGTGCTGTTCGGCTAAATGATTAATAACCGGGCCCTTTGAACGATAATGAACGCGGAAAGTTCCATCTGGCTTTTCTACAAATACATTCCAAGCTAAAACATCTTTAATTCGACCAGGAGTTGAAACAGCAACATTTGCTTGATCATCAGTTAATCCCAGTTTCTTCAAATCATCTTGCATCAAAATTGTGTAAGCTGCTCCAACTGGATCAATTTCCATCTTATCCATTGCCCAAGCTTGTAATTTTGCTTCATCAAAAGTAACATCCGCAATTTCTCTAGCAATATCGGTAATATTAATTCCAGTTTTAGTTAATTCAGCTGCAACATCAAAAGTATGAGCTGAAGTTTCAGGATACATAAATCTTCCAGTATCACCTACAATACCTGCATATAAAGCTGCTGCAACTTCCTTAGTAATTGGTAAGTTCTCTGCTTTTAAGAAATCAAAAATAATCTCAGAAGCAGCTGGTGCATCTGGATCAACGTAGCTCATATCTGCGTATGGATCTACATCTGGGTGGTGGTCAATCTTAATTAAAAGATCTCCCTTGTCATAGTTTTTATTAGAAATACGAGGCGTATTTGCAGTATCGGTTGTAATAACTAAAGCACCCTTGTAGTCTTCTGGCTTAACCTCATCCATCTTGTTAATCCAAATTAAGTCACCTTCATCATTTTCACCAGCACAAAGGATCTTTTTATCAGGGAAAGCTAGTCTCAAAGATCTAGCCAAACCAGCTTGAGAACCAATTGCATCTGGGTCTGGACTAGTGTGACGGTGCAAAATAATTGTTGGATATTCTTTTATCTTTTCATAAATTTCATCAAAAGTTGCCATTAATTCTCTCTCCTAAATTTTTCTTTTTATTTTATCATTACTCATTATCAAAAATTTCTAGCGATATATTCTCAACGGGATGCTCTTCAAAATCAGTAACAGTAAGACCTAAAAGTCGTATTCCAGTTGAAAGCATGCTTTTTTCTGTCGCAAACAAAGCACGCCCAGTATCGTAGATAACAATTTTATCATTAGTGCCCTGCTTTAGCTTCCTTCTTTTAGTAATTGTCTTAAAATTAGCATCGCGTACTTTTAAGACAACACAATTTGCAAGAAAGTGGCGCTCCTTTAAGCTTTTTTCAAGTTCTCTACTATATGACCGCAACTTTGTTAAAGCGGTATTTTCATCAAATAAATTCTGATTAAAAGTACGTTCAATGCCAATTGACTTTCGATTTCTTTCTGAATCAGTCACGACACTTCTTAAGTCAATACCATGAGCATGCTGAGCCATGAGATAACCCATTCGATTAAATTTTTTAATTAAAATATCGGTTGGAATTTTTCTTAGATCAGCTCCGGTATAAACCCCCATTTCTGTCAATTTTTCTTGGGTCTTTGGTCCAATACCAGGGAAGTTCTTTATTGGTTGTTTGGCCAAAAAATCGCGAGCACCTTCTGGTTTAATTACAGTTCTCCCAAAAGGTTTGGCATATTCTGAGCCCATCTTAGCTAAAAACTTGTTATAAGAGACACCAAATGAACTAGTCAAACCAACTCTTTGATAGATTCGTTCCTGAAGTAAAGCGGCAATACGAACTGGATCGGTTAAATTAAGCTTATTTTCAGTAACATCTAAATATGCTTCATCTAACGCAACAGATTCTACCCGATCAGTTATCTTATGCATCAATTGATGAATTTCAGCTGATACAGCGCGATATTTTTCAAAATTTGGTTGAATAATTACCAACTTCTCTGCTGGTATTAATCTTACCGCCTTGGCCGTCGGCATCGCTGAATGAGCTCCATAACGCCGGGCAATATAATTCGCTGTCGCTACAACCCCATGGCCCTTATTTTTCTTCGGATCTCCACCAATTAAGACGGCTTTATTTCTAATTGATGGATTATCCCGCATTTCTACTGAAGCATAGAAGGCATCCATATCAATATGAATAATCTTGCGGCTCGTATTGTTTTTAGGCAGTAAATCCATTAACGGTAAATCCAGTGCTCGCTATCTTTTTCAAAAATATGATTACTTGATTCCGTACCGAACTTACCACTTGGATATTTTTCAAGTTGCTTAACATCTTTATTTTCATCTTGCCAAGCATCTTCAACTGCATCAACGAACTTCCAATATTGCTTCAATTCTGACCAATGAGTGAAGTTAGTTCTATCTGCTACAAACACATCATGAAGCAATCGTTCGTAGCCATCTGGAACTTGCTCCATTTCTTCCTTAGAAAACTTATAACTAAGGTTTTCTCTTCTTAACCCTGCAGAGGTAATCTTCTTTCCATTAATTGTAAAATAGATTTCACTAATCGGATCAATAATAATTGAGACATTATTTGAATGTGCACTACCGTATAAATTATTCATATGGTGAAGAACAATATCAATGCGAGAAACCTTATCCTTCATTTTCTTACCAGTTCTAAAGTAAATTGGCACATCAGCTACTGGGCCCTTTTTGAATTTAACTTCTCCAGCTACAAATGTTTCCACTTTAGAGTCTGGTGCAACTTGATCAGCCTTTAAATATTCTACTTCATTATCATCAGCCAAATATTGCCCCCGTGAGAAATGCTTTTTAACCATTTCTGGAGTTGGAATTACTAGGCTATCTAATAATTCTTGTTTAGCTTGGTGAATATGGTCTGAATCAAGTCCTTTAGGCTCAGGCATAGCTAAAAGTGTAATAATTTGGAAAATATGGTTTTGAACCATATCACGTAAAGCACCAGATGTTTCGTAGTAACCACCACGAGTTCCTACTCCTAGACTTTCTGCTAAAGTTACTTGCATATTTGCGATATAGTCATTATTCCAGATATTCTTAACAATTGGATTAGTCATTCTTAGAGGCATAATATTTTGAACCATTTCTTTTCCAAGATAGTGGTCAATTCGATATACCGACTCTTCATCAAAACTTTCGCCAATTTCTCGGTTTAACTTTTCTGCTGAAGCTAAATCATGACCAAATGGCTTTTCAATTACTAAACGGTTAAAGCCGCTACCAAGCAATTTTTGATCATTAATGTGAGTAGCAATTGTACCAAAAAATCTTGGTGCCATAGCCATGTAGAAAATTCGATTTCCTTCTGCTTGATATTTTTCATCAAGTTTAGCTGCTAATTCCTTTAAGGCAATGTAGTGGCCAATATCAGTTACATCGTGAGACTGGTAATAAAAATGTGAAGCGAATTCTTTTGCTTCTTTTTCATCAAAGTTGTCACAGCTTTCTTTAACAGCTTCAACTACTTGTTCTTGCAAATATTCATGGCTCCAAGGTCTTCTAGCTGTACCAATTACAGCAAAATGATCATGAATTAAACCTTTTTGATACAAATTAAATAAGGCTGGATAAAGCTTTCTATGAGCTAAATCTCCGGAGCCACCAAAAATAATCATAACAACTGGAATATTTTTCATTCTAACTACCTACTTAATAAAAATTAACTTTACCAATTCTATTTTACAATACTAGTCATGACAATAAAAAAATAAAAAACGTCCTTGCGGACGTTTTTTATTTATCTTCTGAATTAGTGTTTTCAGTTGTATCAGTAGCTTTTTCTTCTGGCTTACTGTCTTTTTCAACAGTCTTTTCTTCAGTTTCAACTTTTTCTTCTTTAGCTTCATTAGACTTAAGGTCTTGTGCAGGAGCTGCAGCAGTTGGAAGAACACGACGAATAGCCATTCTTTCAAATGTTAAAAAGATTCCGTCTGCATCAATAACGACAGTCTTATCACTATCATTAATTGAATCAACTTTACCATGAAGGCCGTCAACCATAATTACTTGATCGCCCTTTTTAAGTTCAGA
Source organism: Lactobacillus johnsonii (assembly GCF_013487865.1). Classification (NCBI taxonomy): domain Bacteria; kingdom Bacillati; phylum Bacillota; class Bacilli; order Lactobacillales; family Lactobacillaceae; genus Lactobacillus; species Lactobacillus johnsonii. Next base: position 509,158 of record NZ_CP047409.1, on the reverse strand, counting down.
CATCATCTTCATACGTTCTTGTTGTTGCTTTTTTTGTGGCTTGATCATTGAGAAATAGAAGAAAACAAAAATTGCAATCATTGCAATGATCATAAAAATATTATTCATACCGGCAGCACTTTGTGCTAAGAAAAATGTATTCAAAGTATTACACCTCATTGTTTTTATTAATTAACTTTCAAGTAATAATTATACCGTATTTTTAGCTTAACTAAAAACTTACTTTTCATCTTTTGGTGGATAACCTAATTGCAGATAAGCTTTTTGTGTAACGCTTCTGCCTCGAGGAGTTCGAGTAATAAAACCTTTTTGCAGTAAGTATGGTTCATATACTTCTTCAATTGTATCTGTATCTTCCCCTACATTAGCTGCAATTGTCTTAATTCCAACTGGACCGCCGCCATAGTTTTCAATCATCATTCTTAAAAGTTTCCGGTCGGTCTGATCTAACCCTTCATCGTCAACTTCTAACAAATGAAGTGAATGCTTAGTTGTTACTAAAGAAATAGCTTCTTCACCCTTTACTTCAGCAAAATCACGAACACGTTTAAGCAAGCGGTTAGCAACACGAGGCGTTCCTCGAGAGCGACGTGCTAATTCAATTGCTGCTTCAGGATCAATCTTTGTATTAAAGACTACACTAGATCTTTGAATTATTTTTTCTAAATCTTCAACAGAATAGTACTGCATGTGTTCAATAATTCCAAAACGATCTCTTAGCGGAGCAGACAGTTGACCTGCTCTAGTGGTTGCTCCAATTAAGGTAAAAGGAGGTAGCGGTACATGGACTGCATGTGTTGTTTGACCTTCTCCAACAACAATGTCGATATAAAAATCTTCCATTGCTGAATAGAGAACTTCTTCCACAGGTTTTGCTAAACGGTGAATCTCATCAATGAATAGAACATCTCCCGGATTTAATTCTGAAAGTAGCGCTACTAAGTCACCAGCCTTTTCAATTGCTGGTCCGGATGTACTCTTTAAATGAACCCCCATTTCATTAGCAATTACAAAGGCTAAAGTAGTCTTACCTAATCCAGGAGGTCCATACAAAAGAACATGATCTAAAGCTTCATCACGTTGTTTTGCTGCTTTAATGTAGATTTTCATCTCGCTCTTAACTTTATCTTGTCCAATATATTGAGCAAGTAGTTGCGGACGCAGCGATAATTCGATTGTTTCATCTTCTTCACTGCTTTCTGCTCCTATAATTCGTTCTTCCTCGTTCACATCTTTCACTTCCCTATCATCAATTAATTTCTAAATTTTATTTCTTAAGTAGTAAAGCTAATGCTTCTTTAACGTAACCATCAGCAGTATTTTCAGGTAATTTTGCTAATTTTGGCGTAATTCGATCAACTTCTTTTTGGGTATAACCAAGTGCTACTAAGGCAAGTAAAGCATCTTGCAAACTTGGAGTAAGATCGGCAGCAGCAGTTGATTTTTTTACATAGTCGCCTAGTTTTCCCTTCAAGTCTAAGACAATCTGGGAAGCAGTCTTTTTTCCTACTCCTGGGAAACGAGTCAGGTATTTTACTTCACCATTTTGAATTGCACTAGCCAAAGAATCAGTATCTTCAGCAGCCATAATTGCCACAGCAGACTTAGGTCCAATTCCTGAAACACTTAATAATTTTAAAAATAATTCTTTATCTTCTAAAGACAAAAAACCATACAAAGTAATTCCGGTATCTCTTACAACTTGCTCAACGTAAATTGTTGCAGGTTGATTTTCATCATAACTATAAGGAGTGGGACAAAGAATCTTATAGCCAACTCCGTTTACATCTAGAACGATATAAGCTGGATCAATTTTTGTTACTATTCCCTTAAGATATTCAAACATTTTACCTACTCATCTTTTTTAAACATCTTGTTAAGATCATTTTCGCTTAACTGGATAATAATTATTTTTCCTTCAAAATCTTGATAAGGATCACTACTATTTCTTAATTCTTTTAACAACTCTTGTGCTTCAACTGGATTGAGCATTCTTCTTCTAGCACTTTGACGCATAGTTATTTCGCCAGCAATTTGCGCTTTAAGCTTAGAAATATCATGCTCAGTTTGATTTAAATATAAGTCCAAAATCATCCGGACATTTTTTTCAACATCGGGCTGAAGCCACATAGGATATGTTCTCAAGATCAGGCTATTTTGACCAAAATCTTCTAAAAATAAGCCAAATTCTTGAAGATTTTCTAGATTTTCTTTTAATTTCAAATAATCAACATTGCTAAAGTCCAAAATTAAGGGACTAAGAAGACCTTGCTGAGAAATATTTTCACTATTTAAATCTTGAAGAATTTGATCATAAGCTAAACGGCGATATGCGTTAACCTGATCAATTAAATACAGATCTTCCTCATGGTGAGCAATCAAGTAAGACTTAGTTTGTCCCATATAAGTCAATTCAGGTAGATTATTAGCTAAAATTTCATCTCCAGATGAGATAATACTATCATCTTTTCCTTGCATATCCTTTTCTTCATCAAAAGGACTCAATTGTACTTGTTGATTTACGTTGTCATTCCACGTTGACGTAATCACATATTTATCATCATTACGCACCTGATCTAAGTTAACAAAATTAGCAGCAGTTTCATGCACTTCAGCGTTTTGGTCAGGTTCAACTTGCGGAGTAAATTCAACAGGACGAGCAGTATTAACTACATCTTTATTTAAGTTGAATTTCAATTGATCAATATTAGTTGATTTTTTAGGCGCTAATAAATTATTTAACCCTGAATCAATCTGATTATTTTGTTCTAAAGCTTCAGAAATACTAGTAGTTAACAGACGCTCTAACTCTTGTTCCTTTGACAAACGCACTTCTTGCTTAGTTGGGTGAACATTGACATCAACTAAAAGAGGGTCAAGTTCAATCTTTACTACTGCAATCGGATAACGACGCGGTCTTAATTTATTGCCATAGCCAGCCATAATTGCTTGGGTTAACCGGTAGTTTTTGATATAGCGTCCATTTAATAATAAGGAAATAAAGTTGCGGTTCGACCGAGTAGTATTAGGATCAGAAATTAAGCCGCTAATCTCAAAGTCTGGGCTCTTTCCCTTAAGGATGTTCATTTTTTCAGCAAGCTGCCGACCATAAATATTAGCTATATCTTGCCTTAAATCATCACGCCCATTGGTCTTTAACAAGACTTTGCCATTATTAGTTAAGGTAAACGAAACGTCTGGATGTCCTAAAGCTAAACGGTTAACAATATCAACAATCTTTAAAATTTCAGTTCTTTCAGAGCGCAAATATTTTAAACGAGCCGGCGTATTAAAAAATAAGTCGCTAACTGTAATTTTGGTTCCTTTAGGCGAAGCTGCATCCTCTTGAAGCTTCTTTTCACTACCTGAAAAAATTGCCCGTACGCCACCTAAATTATCATTACTTGTCGTTACTTCTACATGAGAAACAGCTGCAATTGAGGCTAAAGCTTCTCCGCGAAATCCTAAAGTAGAAATATTAAATAGGTCTCGTTCAGTCGCAATCTTACTAGTTGCGTGACGAGTAAAGGCTAAATCAATTTGATCTTTAGCAATTCCGCTACCATTATCTTGAACTGTAATTTGCTTTAACCCAGCATCAATAAAGTCAATTCTGATTCGCTTGCTTCCTGCATCAAGAGAATTTTCACATAATTCTTTTACAACACTCGCTGGTCTTTCAATAACTTCACCAGCTGCAATCTGATTAGTTAGTTCAGGCGACAGTTCATGAATTTTACTCATGATTCTCAGTCCTTATCTTTCAATTCCTGCTGCCACTGAGCCACTAATTCCATAACTTGGAGGGGTGTCTTGTCAGCAAGATACACATTTTGAATCTCATCTAATACATCTTTTTCATCATCTGAAATTGCTGGTGCACTCGCTTCTTCAGGAACAAAGAGATCAAGTTGTTCACTAGCTGGTTGCAGTTCACTAGCGCCTTGCTTTTCTAACCGCTTAAGCATTGTTGTTGCTTCACGCAAAACCTTGTGTGGTAAACCTGCTAATTGAGCAACATGAATACCATAAGATTGATCGGCAGGTCCTGGAAGAATCTTGTGTAAGAAAATTAACTTTCCATTTTCTTCTGTTGCTCCTACATGAATATTCTTCAAATGCTTGAGCGTTTGATCTAAATCGGTTAATTCATGATAGTGTGTAGCAAACAAGGCCTTTGCGCCAACTTTGTCATGAAGGTATTTAACAATTGCACCAGCAAGTGCCATTCCGTCATAAGTAGCTGTACCTCGGCCAATTTCATCAAACAAAACTAGCGATCGCTTAGTTGCATGTTGCAAAGCGTCGTTTGCTTCGCTCATTTCTACCATAAAAGTACTCTGGCCAGAAATCAAATCATCTGCTGCACCAATCCGAGTAAAAATTTGGTCAAAAATTGGTAAGGTTGCACTATCGGCTGGAACAAAAGAACCAATCTGCGCCATGATTGCTATTAAAGCCATCTGACGCATATAGGTTGATTTACCAGACATATTTGGTCCAGTAATCAAGAAAATATTAGTATCTTGATCCATCTGCACGTCATTTGGAATGTAGCTACCTGCAGTCATAACTTGTTCAACAACTGGGTGGCGTCCATTGACTACATTGATTTCTTGCTTATCAGTCACAAAGTTAGGACGAACATAATTATTTTGTTCACTGACTGTCGCAAAATTAGTTAAAACATCTAAACTTGCGATTTGTTTAGCTAATTTTTGCAAGGCAGGGATGTACTTTTTAACATCTTCTCTAAGTTTTACAAATAAGTCATATTCTAGACCAGTTGATTTTGCTTCAGCTTCTAAAATTAAAGCTTCATGTTCCTTTAGATCAGGCGTAATGTAACGTTCTGCATTAGTTAGGGTCTGCTTTCTAGTGTAGCGATCAGTTGGCACCTTGCTCTTATTAGAATTTGTAACTTCAATATAGTAGCCAAAAACTTTATTATAACCAACTTTTAGATTATTGATTCCAGTTACTTCACGTTCATGACTCTCCATTTCAGATAGCCACTTCTTACCATTATTCATGGCATCTCGATAGCGGTCTAATTGTTCTGAAACGCCTTCTCTAATTAATCCACCTTCAGTCGTTGGAAGCGGTGGATTATCCACAATAGTGTTGACAATTAGGTCATGAATTCCTTTTAGTGGGTCGATCTGTTTTGCAAAATTTTGCAGATGTGGATTATTTGTTTCAAGCAGTGCATTCAAGATTTCAGGAATTGCGCCTAAAGAATGCGCTAATTGGAGCATTTCACGAGCATTAACTGAACCAAAGGCAATTCTACCAGTTAATCGTTCTAAGTCATACACACCTTTTAAGCTGTCGATAACTTTTTCACGGGTAAAGTAATCATCAAGAAGGGCTTGAACCATTTCTTGACGACGCGTAATTTCTGTAACTGAAAGAAGTGGTCGTTCAATCCAAGATTTTAATAAACGTCCACCCATGGCAGTACTAGTCTTATCTAAAAGCCAGAATAAAGAACCCATCTTCTTAGAGGTTTTAGCTGACTTAATTAACTCTAAATTAGTTTGAACCGTGTGAGACATCTGTAAGTATTGCGTTGGTTCGTAGCTTTGAGCAACTTGCAGGTGGGCTAAACTACGCTTTTGAGTTGAAAGAAGATATGCAACTAATTGCTTAGTAGCTTTAATTTCAGCGTCATCAGTTAAATTCTGAGCTACATAAGAAATTTCTGCATGTTCACCTTCAACTTCAACAGGTTCAGAAACAGTAATATTAGCCTTCTTCAAAAAGTCCTTATTTAAGTCAGTTAAGTGGCCGTTATACACAACTTCTCGTGTTTGAAGTGATAATAATTCGTTTGCTACTCCTTCAAAGTCAGTTAGATGAGTGGAAAAAGTTTCCCCAGTGGATAAGTCACTGTAGGCTAAACCGAAGCCAGAATTTGTAGAAATAACAGAAGTTAAATAGTTGCTGTCTTTTGCTTGATCTGGCCGCTCTTGCATCATGGTACCTGGCGTAATTAATTGAATAATTCCGCGCTTAACCATCCCTTTAGCTTTTTTCGGATCTTCAAGTTGTTCACAAAGTGCTACTTTATAGCCCTTTTCTACTAAAGTATTAACGTAAGTATCCACAGCTAAATGAGGCACACCTGCCATTGGAATTGGATTTTTAGTTTTATTTGAACGATGAGTTAGGGTTAATTCAAGAATTTGTGCGCCTTTGATTGCATCATCTTCAAATAATTCATAGAAATCACCCACACGATAAAACAAAAACGCATCGGGATATTGTTCCTTAATTTCATAATATTGCTTCATCATCGGTGTTGTATCTTTTTTTGCCATTCGTTACCAAATATCCTTTCTTCCAAAAAACCTATGTTCTATTATAACTTATCAAGCACAAAAATACTTCACAGCCTCTAACTGTGAAGTATTGAAACGCAATTAAATTTTAATTTAATTTTTCAAAATATTCTTGTTGAATTTTATAAAGTTGATAATATAAACCTTTATTTTGAAATAATTGTTTATGATTTCCCTCTTCTACAAGGTGAGCAGAGTCCAGAACATATATATAATCACTATTTTTGGTCATACTCATTCTATGAGAAATGAATAATGTTGTATGATCTGAAGTAATTTTCTCCATATGGTCAAACATCTCAGCTTCTTTTATTGGGTCAAGAGCTGCTGTTGGCTCATCTAGTATATAAATCAAACTATTACGATAAATTGCACGACTTATTCCCAGTGCTTGCTTTTCCCCTCCAGAGAAATTTATTCCTTCTTTATTTAGTTGAGTTGTTAAAGGAGTATCAATTCCTTTTTTTAAAGATAGTACTTTTCTATCTAATCTTACTTTTCTTAAACTATGAATTATTTTATTTTTATTCTTATTTGCCCCTAAAGATATGTTATCAGCAACGCTCTCAGCAAAAATAAAAATATTCTGAGGGACACTAGAGAACATCTTACGATATAGGTTGATATCAAACTTATCAATGTTAATACCATTTAATGTAATATAACCAGAGGTCGGTGTAATTAACCTTAGTAATAACTTAACCAGAGTTGTCTTTCCACTTCCATTTTTACCAACAAGAGCAACTTTCTTTTTATCATTTAAAACAAGATTGATATTCTTTAGCGCAAATTTTTTACTATTAGGGTAACGATAGCTTACATTATGAAACTCAATTTCTATATTATTTTCATTAATATCTCGAATTGGCCCGTCTTTCTTATTTTTATTCCCCATATTCATAAATTCAAAATATTGATGAATCACATTCAAAGAGGCTTCACTATTTCCGATAGTATTAAATAGATTACTTAAATCGTAGATTAATAATTCCAGTGTTCCTACACTAGCTACAATCATACCTATTCCTAACCTCTTATTTATGATTATTAAACCTAAGATAATATAAAGAATACCAATTACTGTGTTAATTAAAAGTATGGGAATACTATTCAGATTAGCTACTTTTAGTTGATACTGCTTATCTTTTTCTACTCCTTCTAATACCTCTTTTCTAGCTTTTTTGAAAAAAACTTGATTTGGATCAAATATCCACAACATTTTTTTAACACTAATATCTTTAAATGCTTGCTCAAAATAATACGTCAAAAGTTGATTAAAACCGATATTATAGCTAAAAAAATCACTCATTATTTGTCCCATCTTTTTTCCTGATTTAAAGGAAATAAAGATAGGGCAACCTATTAATAATATTATTATGCCTACCAAAGCAACTTGATTAGCTACACTGATCTTTCCTTGTGTTAATAAAATCGTCACTAATATCCCTCCGGATAAGAGTAACGTTGTCATAAAATCAACCACATCATTAACCACATTTTGTACAAAACTCTGAAAACCTCCAACAAATTCCAATCCTGATTTAACATTATTGAATAAATTTCTAAATTTAGAATCTTCAAAAGTTTCGTAATCTACTTCAACTAAATGATTTGCCATATTAGTTCTTGCTCGTAAATTTATTAGTCTTGTCTGTTTCTCAGCGTAATTATCTAAAATTTTATGCAATATTGAAATAATTATAATAAGAATGATAAACGAAATTGTGACATAAATTATATTCGTATTATTCTGACTACTATTAACTAACAAATTAATTTCCATCCCTACAAACATCACATTAATAAATTGTAGAAAACTAGACATAACAGCATTACTGATCTGTAGAGCTATAATATGTGGATATAATTCATTAATTCTAGGGAGTAGTATAACAAATTCTTTTATTTTCTTTTTCATAGTACCTCTCCCTCTTGATAATATTTTGATTGACTCTGATAAAGCTGCTGATAGTCATTTGAACTTTTTATTAGCTCATCATGAGTTCCATAAGCTACAATTTTTCCTGCATCTAATAGACAAATCTTATCAGATAGAGAAATAGAAGCTAATCGATGTGAAATAAAAATAACTGTCTTCTTATTTGCTAACTCTTCAATAGTTTTATACAATTCATTTTCTCTAATAGCATCCAGAGAAGCAGAGGGTTCATCGAGAATATAAGCATTTGCATTCTTATAAAGCATTCGAGCTAACATTAATGTTTCTATCTCTCCAACAGATAATTCAATTCCACTAGGATTAATGTATTTAGTTAATACTGTCTCACCAGTTAATGTATTTCCTAAAATCTTAGATAATTCTGTCTTTCTATAAATATCTTTTAATTTATCTGTTTGAGTTCTCCTACCAATAGTAATATTGTTAGTAATTGTTGTGGCAAGCACAATATTGTCTTGAAACATTGTAGAAAATCTCGTTCTTCTTCTGGCACTATTTTCTACCTTACCATTAATTAAAATTTTTCCCGCAGTAGGTTTTAAATACCCCATTAATAAGAGCATTAAAGTAGATTTTCCAGCTCCATTTTTCCCAATAAGTGCTAAATGTTCTCCACTTTCAATCTTTAAATTAAAATCCTCAATGATATACTGACAAGAATTAGAATATTTAAATGAAACATGGGAAAACTCAATAGAAATTGGGTTTAAAGAAAGTGTTTCTTCAATTTTTTTATTACTATTAATATATTTATCACTCTGATCAATATATTTTCTTCCAATTGTCAAGTCAGCATTAGCTGACAGAAAAAGTCGAGAGTTTTTCCATAGATTAGTCACTAGAAGTTCAATATTTGCACAAAGAGTAAAATAAAATGTAAAACTTTCAATACTGATTCTTGACTTTATAGCCATCCAAATTAATAAACCATACACTACTACCATACGAATCAATGTTAAAGTTTGTAGAGAAAGTGTATTTATTAATCTTTTCTTCAATATTTGATTTTCTACTTTCTCAATTTTTCTTGAGCTATTAGAAATTTTTTCTTTCATTGTAGATACATAATTATACAATCGAATGGTTTGACTGGCTTCATCTGAAAAAGCAATTCGATTGTAGTAATTATTTTTTAAATATAAATCCTCTACCTTTTGGTTCAAATAGTTACGATCTTTCGTATATTTTCTCATCAACAATAATGCACTAAGTACCGTAATACTTATTATTGTAGGGAAAATCCAAGAAAGATGTGACATCAGAAATGTAATTACTACTAAGCTTACTCCACTACTTAAACAAGCAATTAACTCTGGAAAAAACATTGCTACTCCACTATTATCATCATCAAAACCATAATGAATACTTGTTTGACGCATTTCTTGTCTTCCTTCATCTAAACTAAGTTCGTATGGTTCCAATAAAAAAGCTTGTGCATCTCTAGCTGTAATATCCATTCTTAAATATACATTTTCCCAAAACATTTTGGTATGTAATCGATTATTCAACCAACTAATTAAACCAATACTAAAACATAAAAGAAGTAAAAATACCAATCTTAAGTAAGAAACTGTATTAGAAAAAACATATACTACATAAGCAGAAATTATTGAAGTTAGAATAACAGTTCCTAAAGTGTATAAAATAGTTAATAGTGGCCAAATTATAAATTCATTTTTCTTTCCATTAGTAAACTTTATGAGCCAATTGATATTACTAATTATTTGTTTTAGCATTATTCAAACACCTTCTTTATAGCAAAAAGATTTTAGTCCAGCTTAATATTCTTTCATCAATCAGTGACATTAAAGACAAAAAACAGCCTGTAGCACCATTTAATAGGCCTAAATCTAAAAATTCTTTCTTATTCTCGTACTTTTTACCTCGAGAAACAAAATCATAATCTCTAAATCCGAATTCTCTACTACTGTCATATTTATTTAATAATTCAATTGTTAAATTTCTTTTTATCAAGTTCACATTAATTGTATTGTTACCCTTTAAATTGAGTAAAATTGACAACAAACCTGATATTCCATGGCAAAATGTTGGAGTTTCAAGCTCCGTATCCATTAAATCTATCGTATTGATTTTATTAAAGATATTACTAATTATCTTTAATAAATAGGTATCATTTAATTGTTTTGCAACTTCAAGTAATCCATATGCTATTCCTGGTGTCCCATAACACCAGCTTTGTCTTCTTTTAAGACTATTTGGATTAATATTTTTTATATTGATTCTATCTTCCCAAGGATTAATTAATTTTTGTTTTCCTTCCTTTTTTGCAGTATAAATCTTTATGTAAATTTCAGAAATCCGCTTTAGACTTCTTTCTACTTTTAATCTATGACATTTATCTAAATACTCATTCTTACTGGCTTGAACTAATACCAACATAATTCCACCTATACCATGAGCTACCCCTAAATTTAGGATTGTCTTTGCTAACACAGAATCTAAACAGTCACATAAACACCTTACACATTTTCTAATTAAAAATTTATTATTTGAAAACAGCAGCAATGTTAATAGATTAGCAGACAATCCATTAATGAAGTCATAGTCTAGAGATTTTATAGTACCTTTTTTTATTTTTCTATCAATGATTTCCAGTCTTAATCTGACTAAATCTTCATAATTATTCTGTAATTCTGTCAAATTAATATTAACTTTACCAATTTCATTAACTACCTTTAAAGCTAGCAATACTCCGGTCAGTCCATATGCAAATGATAAAATCATTCTTTTTTGTTTCTTTAATGATGAAACAAGATAGTTTAAATATTTTTTTATTAGAGGGGTCGCAATCTGGGAATTGGTAAAAAGATTGTAATATGATAAGAAAATCAATATTGATGGATAGTTATCAAAATAATAACCTTTAAGCATTTCCTCTCCCTTATCATTTATATACATAACATTTGAATAAGAATTTAGGTCTTTATAAAAGTTATCTACTATACGTCTGATTATTTTTTCATTTATTTCCATCATATTTTCTTTTATTGCAAAATCCCTTCACTATTTTATAAGTGATATATTCAATTTTTAACTCATCTTTTCTCTCCAATAACATCCTATTAAAATGCAAATGAATAAGAGAAATACAAATAGATTTTTTATAATTTTCATCAATATTTTGTATCATTGCTGATTTCTGTTCTTTATTTTGTATTAGCTCAAATAGTTTTTGAATAGACTTAAATTTATCAGAATAAATGATTTTTCTAGAAACATCATTTGCTATTTTTCCATAGGATCTCTTATTTTCTTTTGTGTCAAAATACGATAATATTTCCTTCATTTCATCATAAGAACTTATACCAACATGAAACAGCAGTTTACATATCAACAGAGCATGATTTAAATAATTTATATTTTCAACGAAGCGTAGGCACATGCTACTATCAAAACTAAAAATATTTTCTATCGAATAGAATAAGCTTTCTCCACCATATCTTTCTATCTCTCTTTCATAAGTACTCAAGCTATACTTACTCATGTAATTAGCTTGAACAGCTTTTTTCAGTTCATTCTCTATACTATTTCTAATAGCTGTATATCTTGATAGATCTTTTATATGAAATCTGATTCTAAGATGGGGTTCAGGAATTAAATAATATATATAGAAGAATTCATCTATCGCATTTACTTCTTTTAATCTAGTTATTAAGGGTGTAACTATCTTTTTTAATACATCCTTAAACAAGATTCTTGGAGTATAAATCTGATAGTATAACCATTTATCGTTATTACTAGGTACCACAATACGATTGCATTTGTTAAGATAAGAAATCGAAAATAATTTTTGTTGTGTGCTTTTTAATTTCTTAAACGAAAATACATATTCTGTGGGAGATACACTATTCGAAGATATATCTTCAATAAGACTTATTCTTCTATTTTTATGTAATTTACTTAGTAGTTCTTCTATATCATTATTTTTTCTCAAATCAAATTTTAGCTTTACATCGTTTTCTAAATAAAATACTCTATATGGACAATTCCAATTACATAAATACTTACGTAATTTTGAAATTTGTACATCCCGATTCTGTGCATCAGAAATAATGTCACTAGTTATTTCCCAGCGAGCAGGATTCAATATAACATGTTTATACGTAAATCGAGGTATTCTTGGAAAAGAGACATTATTAATGTAATTTAATAGAGAAAAATTATTTATTTTGTTTAAATACGATACTTCAATTAAAAATCTTAAGATAGGAGAATAAGCATCATATCTCTTAAAATTAATCATAGAAGTTATTCTAAAAGAAACTTGCTTTTGATTTTTCACATTAATAAATGCGAATTTCATAACATTTTGATCATTACTATAAGCACACACTGCAATTTCATCAAGATTTAATTTATTTTTTTGAGAATCACTAAATCCTACTACTAAACTAGACTGATCAAAACTGTTTTCTTTATTATCTAAATCCGATAATTTATTATTAAACAAAGGTTCGTAAATTTCTATTTCTGATGTCTTTTCTTTTTGATTTTCAAACACATAATTAAATCTCCCCCATACATTTTTGGGCGAATTAAATCCTGTATTAGGATTTATGGCCAAATAATAATTTTTATTTCTAAAAATAGGAGTGGTAAAAAGATCATAACCTAATGGAAATATCTTATGATCTTTACGTTTAATTTTTTTATCGACTTCATTAGTTATGTCAATTATTAATTTATTATTATGTATATCTTTTAAAATTTTTTCGTCTATAATATTTTGAATTTTATTATCTAAATCTGATCCTTCTGGCAATTTAAAAATAGAATATGGATTTCCTAAACCTCTAATAGGATCAAAAACTGTTTTTAAGGGTACAGCAACATTTATTCCATATTTTTCAACGAATTGATTTAAATAGCGTTTTATAGTAGTGTCATATTTTTGTTCCGTGGCCGTTTTTTCAAAAAATTGGAGCTTTATTATTCCATTTTATTAATTTATTAAAATATTCTATTGAATTATTATTTAAAGGATCCAAAGACGTAATCAAAATTTTCTTTTTTATAAGCTCAGATATAAATTGTAAAATATTTTCTTTGGAATAATTAGATGCAGGTAACACATCCCTAAGAGAATACAAAAGTGTTTCAACATCAATAAAATGCTGCGTTAATTTTTTTATTTTTGACAGTATTTCCGTATTAGCAATAGATATTGTTTCATTATTTCTATATAAAAATAAACGAACAGACTATATAATTAATTCATTCCATTGAACTTGTACTTTACTAATATTATTTAAACTTGCTAATAGTTTATCTCTAATCAGCATTAGCCATTCCATAGTGGGATAGACCTTTTTATATTTTTGATTTTCTAAGCTAGTTGTTTTTTCACGTTCTCCTATTCCAACAGTCGTAAATATTCCATACGGGGTTGCTCGAGAATTTATTCTTTTAGAATAATCTCTTAATGAATTTACAACTTTTAACTTTGATTTAGAATTTAAGGTACTATAGTTACATATTGATTTATATAAAGATGGACTTGATATTAAAATCGCTTCTAAAAAAGTTTTATCAATTTTAATTTGATTATTTTTAATATTGAAATGAATATTAATATCATTGTTTGAAATTCTTACTTGGACACTATTTAAAACTTCATTATTCATAATACACAAAAGGCCTCTACCAAAAAGCAGAGACCTCCTCCAAAATAAATACGCTAATGACTAACCTTGTGACTTTGAAGGGCCATTACAACAACCTGTAGATGTGACTCCACTAGCTTCTAAAATAACTTCTAAATTATCTGCTAAATCAAACTTTTCTACATCTAAATTTAATTCTTTCATAATTTAAACTCCTATCTTTTTGCTTTAATTCATTAATTAGACTTAGGTAAAACTGGCAATGTAACTATAATCATCATCTGCTCTCCTCTCTAATTAACATTTAATTAAACTATAATCATTTTTTAGCTGTATTTGTTAAAATTTGCAAATTTGCAAATTTATTTTGGCAAGTTCATTATGAATTTCTCATAACCTGAGAAAGATAACACTTTTAGCAACTCATTAACTTTTTTTTGATCATTTGTAAATAATGCTTCAAAATATTGGCCAAGTAACTTGTACATTAATAAATCTGGGATAGCTGGCATATTATAAAGGATCAACAAAACTTGACTTAATTGAGTTCTATCATTGTCTTTATAGCTTCTCCCTAAATAATTAATACAGATAGAACCTATTCTTCTCTGTCTTTCAAAAGAATATTGATTTATTGTGTTCCCATATCTTTTCACAATTTCTTTCATATACATATTTAATCGATCCATATTAAAGATCATCATTGAACTCCCAAATAATTGTAGAAAAACCTTATCTGTTGTCCAATCTTCAGCTTCATCTAGTTTTTTTGAAAATTTTTCTACTATTTTTGGATCAAGATCATCAAGATTATTTTCTAAAATTTTTTCCATCAAAGTAGCGTCTAATAATAAAGTAGTAATAGCATCATTTTTCTTAGCTTCTTCTTTAATTTGCTTTATCTTATTAAGATCTCGTTCATAAAATGCAACAGCCAATTCATTTAGTTTTTTATCTTCTAGTTCCTTACTGTCTCTTTGATCCTTTGGATTTAATAAATCAGTAATATTAATATGATTCAGCTGCACTATTTTAAAAAATTCATTCGTCCTTAAATCCTGCTCTCCACTTTCTACGCGTGAATACTGGGAAACGGAAACTATTCCACCTAGAAATTTTTTCTGTGTTAAGTGTCTCTTTTTACGTTCTTGATATAAAAATTTGCCTATCTCGGTTCTTTCCATTGTTCCTACCATATTTTTCCTATTTCTTTATTTACCAATAATTTTAAGTCAATTAGAATTGATCTTCACTCTGTTTTCATATGAATTATATAAAAAAATTCTCCATGCCTAATTACATGAAGAATTTTTCTAACATTAAATATATGCATTTTTCTGTAAGTTATACATTTCTTGATATTTTGCATTTTTATTTAATAAATTAGCATGAGTATCAAAGCCACTAACTTTTCCACTATCAAGAAAGAGTACTTTATCAGCAAACTTAACTGCAGATAATCTGTGTGTAACAAAGAATATCGTCTTTTGGTTGTTTTCTCTTAAAAATCGCTCATAAATTTCTGCTTCACTCTTAGCATCTAACGCTGCTGTCGGTTCATCTAAAAATTCAATTTTTCCATCTGCATATAAGTCTCGTGCTAAAGCAATCTTCTGCCATTGACCACCAGATAAGTCAGTTCCATTTTCAAAATCTTTAGCTAGAATCGTGCCTAGTTGTAGATGATCATTTGCCAGCAAATTCTCTAAGCCTGCTGCTTTCAAAACATTATTTACTCGCTCTTTGTTAAATGAATATCCCGTAATCACATTTTCTTTAAGCGTTAACTTAAAACGAGAAAAATCTTGGAAAGTAGCTGATAAATTTTTATGTAAGTCAAAAATATTAAAATCTTTTAAATTATCATCATCAATCGAAATAGCTCCAGTAGTCGGGTCATAAAATCGCATTAACAACTTTACTAAAGTAGATTTTCCTGATCCATTTTCACCAACAATTGCGATCTTTTCACCACTATTTACTGAAAAACTAACATTGTGTAAAACTTCATCATCAGAAAATGGGTATGTAAATGAAAGATCCTTAACTTCAATCTTCTTAAACTCATCTGGAAATTCTTGCCTTCCATTTTCAAAATTATCGTGATATTCAAGAAAATTAAAGTATTTTTCAATCCACAGTAAAGAATCATAAAGCAGACTGCTATCTTCCACCACGCGTGCCATACTTGTGGAAATATAACCAATTACAGAAACAAACATTAACAAAACGCCGACTTCTAGAGCACCTGTTCTTACCGAGTTAGTAAACCAATAAAAACCGTAACCAAACACTCCAACAGTTAGAAGAACAAATACTGAGCTAACAGCAAGTTGCTTTTTACGAATTTGATTTACATCCCTTTTAGTCTGTTCAAATAAGGTCGTATACTTTTCAATAATTTTAGGAAACATATTAAAAAGTCGAACTTCTTTAGCATCCCTGCGGTCTAACAACAAACTACTATAGTAATGTAGATATCTTGCATTCTTGCTTCTTTCAACCATTGTTTCAAATGATTGCTGCTGAATACGGTAGTAAGAAATACTCTGCGGTACCATTACAACTAATAATAAAAGCGCCAGCCACCAATTATAACGAGCCAAGTACACTAACATAAAAGCTAACGTTAGAAACGACTGCAAAACTGATACTCCAAAAACAATTAAGTTAACTGGACGCCAGCTTGCATCATCTCGAAGCATTTGTAAATCATCAAAGTATTTACTGTCATCAAAAATCCTAATTGATTGTAAATCTTCAGATTTTTTCATCAAACTAATGTTAATGAAACCTGTTAATTTATCAGTTAAAATTCCCTGCACCATTGTTGATAAAGATGGTAAAAATTGTTGAAACGCAGTTGCTACAATCCAGACAATGATCATTTCCATAAAGGGTGAATGATTAGTAACCTGATCAATTACTTTTTGTCCAGCTGCTACGGCAATTAACGGAACTACCGCTTGCAAGGGTGCTAATAATAAAACACAAGCCGCAATTAGAGGTGCTGATTTAAAGAATAAATGATAAGTCCTAGCTAATTCTTTGAAGTACTGATTTAATTTTTTAACGTGATTCATTTTGTCCTCCTTGATGAACGGATTCAACAAAATGAATTGTAATTATTCTCCGCTCATCTATTATTTATTGTCTTGTAAATTTTGATGAGCATTTAATACTACTGTCGGCATAATTTGATCCTCCTTATTTAATATTTTTATTAGATTATACTATATAAATCCATTTTTTATTAATAATATGTTAATTAATATAGAATTTCCTATTTAAAGAATTAGTTACTTTTTTTAGTATAATATTTTTTCCAATAGTAAATAGACAATACAGTAAAAATAACTACACCGATTAATAGTATGTATTCCCCTTGTATTACTAAATACAGACAAAATAAAGTCACATACGTACATATTAACGCTTCGTATAAAATTGGAATTCTTGGTCGAATAATATAATAGAGAATAAAACTTACGATTATTGATAGTATTATAAGATAAAATTGAAATTGATTATTCATACGTAACTCATTCCATTATTGTAAAATATGAAAACTATATGTCATGTTCCAATTCAAATCCATATAAATCTGATTATGAAAATGATTATATTTCCAGGCAATTATTTTTTATATTTATCATTTTACTCACATCTTTAGTGCAAAATAAAAAGTGTCTAAATTGACACCTTTAAAATTTCAGAAATTTTATTCATATCATTGTTAGTAAAAAAGTCTAGGATATCCTGTATTTTTTTATCATCGCCTTGAAAATATGCTCTATAAAAATTTTTCATTATTTTTCCAAAGCAATTTAATGGTTTTACGGGTAAATTGTCTAATAAAATGAATATATCTTCTACTAAGTCTAAATTTTGTGATGATGATCGAATCAATAGGGACAGATAATTAACCATTATTGAAGAAACTAAAATTTGCATCTCTCGTGGAAAGTTTTCAATATTAATATATTTTTTCAAAAGAGATGTTACTATTGGTTTCATTTCTTGATCTGACCATAAAGGAAGACTTATTGAGAATAGACTGAGATTTTCTTTATTCCAATTTTCTGCTTTGAAAATTAGAGATTTAACATGTTTTTTCATTTCATCAGGTAAAGTATCTATACTTCCCTTTAAATTCGCCTTATTCAGCATAATCATCGATTTTAAAAGATCTTTAGTATAGTTATCTGTTTTAATATTTGGTATTTCTAATTCTAGTTCTTTAACCTTATTCAAGTCTTGATCATAGTATGCCTGGCTTAACTGCTCTTCCCAATATTCTTTATCAATTTTATTATCCTTAACCCCGCATTTTACTAGAAATTCACTAATATCAACATCATGCATTTCTAAAATCTTAATTAAATCACTGGCATTAATCTCGTGGATTCCTCGTTCAATTTTAGAATAATAAGATTTCGTTAAAATAGGATATGCCATCTCGGTTTGAGATAATCCTAGATTTTTTCTAGTTTCTTTTAAAGCTTCGCCAATGGTCATCGTCGTCATCTTCTTTCTTAATAAAAAATTAAATTGTAATTTTTTATTAAGACATTATACTCTACTACACAAAAACACTCCATGATCATCAAAAATCATGGAGTGTTTTATCAATTTATTAAATTAGTAAATGTAATTAGTTTCTAAATTACATTCCCATGCCCATAGCTGGGTTTGGAGCTGCAGGAGCTTGGTTCTTGTCATCTTCTGGAGCGTCAGCAACAACAGCTTCAGTAGTTAATAACAAGGCAGCAATTGAAGCAGCATTTTGAAGTGCTGAACGAGTTACCTTAGTTGGGTCGATGATACCAGCCTTAACCATGTTTTCCCACTTGTTAGTTGCAGCATTGTAACCAACTTCTGGGTCTTCATGCTCTAAGTGGTCTAAGATAACAGCACCATCTTTACCAGCGTTTTCAGCAATTTGACGTACAGGAGCGCCTAAAGCCTTCATAACAATCTTAACACCAGTTTCTGCGTCTTCGCTGTCACCCTTAACAGTGCCTTGGATGGACTTCATAACATCAACTAATGCAGTACCACCACCAGCAACGTAACCTTCTTCAACAGCAGCACGGGTTGCGTTCAAAGCGTCTTCGATTCTGTACTTTCTTTCCTTTAATTCGGTTTCAGTAGCAGCACCAACCTTGATGACAGCAACACCACCAGCAAGTTTAGCAAGACGTTCTTGTAATTTTTCACGGTCAAAGTCTGAAGTAGTGTCAGCAATTTGTTTCTTAATTTGATCTACACGTTCTGCAATAGCTTCCTTAGAACCAGCACCTTCAACAATAGTAGTTGAATCCTTGGTTACAGTAACCTTGCCAGCCTTACCTAATTGATCAATCTTAGTGTCCTTTAATTCAAGACCTAAGTCTGAAGAAATTACAGTACCACCAGTTAAGATAGCAATATCTTCAAGCATTGCCTTACGACGGTCACCAAAGCCAGGAGCCTTAACAGCAACAACGTTGAAAGTACCACGGATCTTGTTCAAAACAAGAGTTGGAAGAGCTTCACCATCAACATCATCAGCAATGATTAATAAGCTCTTACCTTGTTGAACGATTTCTTGTAATAATGGCAAGATATCTTGAATGTTAGAAATCTGCTTGTCAGTAATCAAAATGTAAGGGTTGTCTAAGTCTGCTTCCATCTTGTCATTGTCAGTTACCATGTATTGTGATAAGTAACCACGATCGAATTGCATACCTTCAACTACTGAAAGTTCAGTATCAATACCCTTTGATTCTTCAATAGTAATAACACCATCGTGACCAACTTTTTCCATTGCGTCAGCGATTAAGTTACCAACTTCAGTTGAAGCTGATGAAACAGAAGCAACTTGAGCAATTTCGTCCTTAGTACTTACCTTGTGGCTAATCTTGTGTAATTCGTCAACAGCTGCCTTAGTAGCAGTTTCAATACCGCGACGAATACCAACAGGGTTTGCACCAGCAGTAACGTTCTTCATACCTTCACGAACGATTGCTTGAGTTAAAACAGTAGCAGTAGTAGTACCGTCACCAGCAATGTCGTTAGTCTTTTGTGCAGCCTCAGAAACAAGCTTTGCACCCATGTTTTCAAAATGGTTTTCTAATTCAATACTCTTGGCGATAGTAACACCATCGTTAGTAATGTCAGGAGCACCATAACTCTTTTCCAAAACAACATTTCTACCCTTAGGGCCTAAAGTTGTCTTAACAGTATCTGCTAATTTATCAACACCTTTTAATAATGAGTGTCTTGCATTTTCAGAAAATTTAATCTCTTTAGCCATATTATATGCCACCTTTTATTTCAAATTTTATTACTTAACGACAGCTAATAAGTCGCTTTCACGAAGAACTAAGTACTTTTCGCCTTCGTACTTCAAATTAGTGCCAGAGTATTTATCAAAGAATACAGTTTCACCTTTTGCAACTGACATAGGAATTAAGTCGCCATTTGCGTTGCGCTTACCATTTCCTACGGCAATAATTTCGCCCATTTGAGGCTTTTCTTTAGCGTTAGAAGCCAGGACAATGCCTCCAACTTTTTCTTCTTCTTCGTCTTTTACTTTAACGATCACGCGATCACCGATTGGTTGTAACACGTTAGTCCCTCCTGTACATAATTTAAATCTATAATTATATTACTTAGCACTCATATATTATAAGTGCTAACTTACAATTACGATAGTACATTGTTTATAAAAGAAAAGCAAGTATTTAGACACAAAAATTAGCACTTTTATCATCAGAGTGCTAAAAAGTGCTAATTTACTCATAAATGTAGATTAATTTTGGTAATTTTTTGATAAAATTAAACACGCACAAAAAGTTAAATATGCGGTGGTACTTTCGTTTGAGGAGATGATGCCAATGGTGTAATAACTATGGTTCAGAGTCTTACTGAAGGGAGGTACACTTTGCTTTATGACAGCCTTTTTTGGTGCTGTCCTTACCTTTATTGGTCTCTTAGACTGTATTGTTCTAGCTTTAATAAAACTAGTAAACGATGCAGACAAGTTGGCGCAAGCTGTAAAAAGACTGATAAAGTCTATCCACGATTTGTGGAAGAGAAAATAGAGCAAATGAAAAAGCCGCTCAATAACTGAAGTGCCTCATAATTGTTAGACATAAAATCTAATAATTATGAGGTATTTTTTTATGACCAAATATTCGACTGAATTAAAAATTGAAATTGTTTCCAAATATTTAAATCATGAAGATTCAATAAAAGGTTTAGCTAAACAATATAATATTCATTGGACTCTTATTCGTAGGTGGGTTGATAAGGCTAAGTGTCAAGGTTTAGCTGCCTTATCTGTTAAACATACTAAAACTACTTATTCTTCTGACTTTAGGCTAAATGTGGTACGCTACTACTTAACACATTCTATTGGAGTTTCAAAGGTAGCGGCTAAGTTTAATATTAGTGATTCTCAAGTATACAATTGGGCTAAAAAGTTCAATGAAGAAGGATACGCTGGGCTGCTGCCTAAACAGAAAGGTCGGCCTAGGAAAGTGCCTAAAAAGAGTAAGAAGACAACTAAAAAGTTAGAACTTAGTGAAAAGCAAAAGTATGAAGAAAAAATTCTTAAGCAGGAAGCTGAATTAGAAAGACTTAGAGTGGAAAATCTTGTCTTAAAAAAAGTGGCTGCCCGATATCCACGTTATCCAACAAACAAAAAACACAATTAATACAGGATATTCGGGCAAAACACCATCAAATTAAACTTAAGGTCTTATTTAAGGTGCTTAAATTAAATAGAAAGACTTACTATGACAATGTAAAAAATAGAATTAATCAAGCTGATAAGTATGCTTTAGTAAAAGAGAAGATTCAAGAAATCTATTATGGCTATGAAGGACAAGAAACATATGGTTATCGTCCTATGTGGGGAGCGTTAAGAGATGAAGGATTTAAATTTTCTCTAGAAACAGTACGTAAGTTAATGAGAAGTTTAGGAATAAAAACAACAATTTATCATAAAAATACTGGTAAATATAGTTCGTATAAGGGTAATGTAGGAAAGAAAGCACCAAATATCCTAAATCAAACTTTTGATGAAACTATCCCCTATAAAGTTCTTCATACCGATGTAACCGAATATAAACTAACTAACGGCAAGAAAGTTTATATTTCTCCTGTAGTAGATGAAGCTTCTTTGGAGATTCTAGCTTGTGCAGTAAGTTACTCTCCTGAAATGAAAACTATTTATAATATGCTAGATGAACTAGCAGATAATCTTCCACCAGGAGCTGCTCCTATCCTTCATTCAGATCAAGGCTTTCAATATCAGAATCCAGGCTATCAGGCTCGACTAAAGAAAATGAATATAATTCAAAGCATGTCCCGAAAAGGAAATTGTCATGATAATGCACCAGGAGAAACGATATTTAATCTAATGAAGAGAGAAAAACTGAATCGACTTAAGATTGGAAGTTTAGAAGAGATGAAGGAAATTCTGAAAGATTATATTTATTGGTTTAACAATGTTAGAAGATCAAACAAATTAAAATACACGACTCCTGTAAAATACAGAAATCGTGTATTATCAAATCTTTAAAATTTTATAAATGTCTAACTTTTCTATGGCACTTCATAACTTTTGGCAGAGTTGCTAGCGACTTTTTTGTTTGCATCAATATTTGCCACCGCACTTTTAGCGGCTTGTGATTTGAGAGAGCTATTGGTAGTAGCTCTCTTTTTTATGCTATAAATAGTTTACAGCATTACATTTATAAGTTCAATTTCTAGCTTTAATAAAACTAGTAAACAATGCACAAAAGCTTGTAAAAGCTATAGAGAAACTAATAAAGACTATCCACGATTTGTGGAAGAGAAAATAGAGCAAACTAAAAAGCCGCTTGATAACTTTTGGCGGAGTTGATAGCGACTTTTAGTTTGTTATTAATCTTGCCACCGCATTTTAGCGGCTTGTGATTTGAGAGCTATTACCAGTAACTCTCTTTTTTGCTATAAATAGTTTACTTCTTTTTTATTTAAATTGAAACAATAATATATTAAACTCTCTTAACAGTAATATCTCCCATATTGGCGCGGCCTTGAAGCACTAAGGTTGGACCCTCTGCTGGTTGATCACCATCAATAGTAATATCATTGAATCCTTGATTTAATTGATTATCCACCCGCCAAGACGTTGGAATGTAGAAGGTTAAATCTCCCATTGACATATTCACGTTAGCAATCACTTCATCCCCAGCTGGTTTTGCTGAATCAAGATAGACATTAACGTCTCCCATTGAAACATTTATCGTTACTGTCTCTAAATGCTGTGAATGAACATAACGTGAAGTAGAAGACATTTTTTCGCTAATTACAATATTGTCACCATTATCTGAACTTGTTGTATCAGAAAATACATGTTCAGCCTTAAATTTATGAGGTGCCTTTAAGTCAGACCAATTAGTACTGACTTTTTCACCATTAATAATTACAGTTGGCTTCCAACTTTTTTTGAAGATTAATCTTAAACCTCCCCAAACTAAAAATGCTGCTAAAAGCACTGTCCAAGGAACAATACTTTCAATATGAAGAGGCTTTGCATAGATAATTAATAAAAATGCAATTGAAAAAATTGTCCCACCTAAACTTCTATTAAATAAGGAAGTAATTAATGTTGCCGCAAATACTACAGTCCAAAAAATTGTCCAGAATCCTAACTCTACTGGAATTAAATGCAACTGGTCTAACACTAAAAACGCTGCTGCTGCAAGCAGGCCTAAGCCCCAAAGAATCCTTCCAAAACTGGCCTTTCTCATGATAATGCCCTTCTCTCTTTTAATCTATCATTTAAATCTCGATAATATCGTCTAGAAACATAGACTGTCTTATATGAATCATGAAATTTAATCTGACAATTAGAGATCGATTTAGTAATAGCATAAATCTGATCTAAATTTAAGATTGTCGATTTTGATATTCGCATGAACTGTCCACCTAATAAGTTTTCTAATTCATATAATTTATATTTAACAAAATATGCATTCCTAGTCGTGTGCGCCATTACTTGCTTAGCATCTGTTTCAAAAAACAAAATATCATTAATACTTAAATAGTAGGAAGTGTTGTCCATCATTCCTTCAATTTGGTCAGGATGATCTGAATCCATTTGAAGCTGTTGATAGATTCTTTCTAGTTCAGGCGTTAACTGACCAGCATGAATGGTTATTTCTGTTTCCTTCTGATCCGGATCAAGTTCAAGCTTAACTTTCACAATTCTCACTTCCTTGTTTCATTTTCGATAATTATATTAAACATGAATGTAAGATTAAAATCTAGTGAAGTTAACTAAGCGGTCATTTTATAGTTCTAAGTGGTCAAAAAAAGAAGTATGAATCAAGAGGGGGATCTTGTTTCATACTTCTTTTAAGCTTTATCCTAGTAATCGCTCAGCTTGGGCAATTACATTTTTACCATTCATTGTGCCATAATCTTGCATCCCAATTGCTTCTAAGGGAATATCGTGCTTACTTGCATCCGCCTTAAGTTGATCTTCCATGTATTTAATTTGCGGTCCAATTAAAATGCAATCTGGTGCATCTTTTTCAATAATATCTTCTACTTGAGCTGCTGCGACAGCTTTAATTTCATATTCTTTTCCTTCTGCTTTAGCAGCCTCTTTCATCTTGTTAACCAAAAGTGATGTTGAAAAGCCACCTGCACAAGACAATAAAATCT
Source organism: Lactobacillus johnsonii (assembly GCF_013487865.1). NCBI lineage: Bacteria > Bacillati > Bacillota > Bacilli > Lactobacillales > Lactobacillaceae > Lactobacillus > Lactobacillus johnsonii. The sequence goes on along the minus strand of NZ_CP047409.1, from coordinate 484,523 downwards.
TTTTAGTCATTTACATTACCTTCTTTATAAACCCCACTCTAAATGGAGAAAGTGGATAATTTAATTCATTGTATAAGCCAATATGATGAGGATAATTCTCGTACGCATAGCTTATTTCCTTTGGCAAATCATCTAGTTCAAGAATCAACTTATTATTCTGCAAGTTATCGGCATTTAGTTTTATCTGTTCCACTTTTTTATCAAAGTATTTAACCTTTAAATAAGTTTCTTTTTCTAAATGGAGCTTCTGACAACGTGCTATCTTAAAAACAAACCTAAATTTGGTGCCTTCGCTAGAAGCATCCATTTTCTCTACATAAGGAGTACCCGCATAGTCGTCACCGGCCATAATTTTGCCAAGTCGCATCCCCATCGTCCCTTTATTAGTGGGATGAATATTGTGCTCCTCTCCGCCATCAATAAAGGAAACCAAATCAACTTGAGGAACCGTCCGACTAACTACTAACTGTGTTTGGCGAATTTCGGCCCCAGAATTATCTGGATAATCGGCATAACCGGGTAATTGAATTAACTTTACCGGTAAAGATGGATCATGCAAAGTTTGGCGCCAAGTATGAATGAGTAGCGGTAAGAGTTTATCATAATATTTTGCTCGATCTGTATCATTTTCTCCTTGATACCAAACCATCTGGTTAAATACACCAAACTCAATTTGCTTAAGCATTGTTTCGTTTAAACCACTTGGCCTAGTATATAGGTCTGGACGATACGGTGGTGGCCACGGAGTATGGCCAACAATGTTTTTTGCTGTACTTAAACTAGTGTCGGGATGCATTTTTAGATATTTAGCTAAATCTCGATTATGCTTTTCCACAGTTAAATTGTAAGCTTTTGTCTCACGATCAAAATCTTCCCAACTTTTGCCAGCAATAGTTTCATGATATTTATCTAAAAAGGCATCTTTTAAGTCTGCATCCCTAGCTAAATCTGCTTCTTTAATCCAGACACTGGCAGACGTCCCGCCTTTAAAACAATCTACTACTGCAATTGGCTCCTGAATGCCGCTTTCTTGCAAGGCTAGCATCATATAAAATCCAATAGCTGAAACCATTCCAGCATTATTTTCATTAATATGGTGCCAGTGTTCTACTTGTAAATCTTTTGGTTTTACCTCACCCGTTTTAGGATCAAGGTAGTCAACTTGAGGAACATTATAGATAGTAGAGATTTGAATACTTCATCTCTTTTAGCTTCGACACTATTTCTTGATAGTGCTTCTCGTCTTTTAAGCGATATTCAATATTAGATTGACCACCCAATAAATATACACGCCCAAATTTTAGGTTAGAAATTGTCTGAGTTTTATTGTTACTTTTAACTGTTAATTCTTGAACTAAGTCTTCATTTACAGCCGGTAAGATAATTTCCCACTTACCGTTTTTATCACTCATAGCGAAATAAGTATGTTGATTAAAACTAACTTCTACTTTTTGCTTAGGCTCAATATATCCTCCAACTTTAAAATCTTTATTGCGTGGAAAAACCATTCCATCCTGAAAAATATCTGCTAATAAATTTTGATTAAGCTTCATAATATACCTCTATGAATTGGCCTTATCCATTTCATCCATGGCAATTCTTTCCGCATTTAATTTATTATCAATCTTTACAAATGGAATATAGAGTAGCGTTGTTACAATTAAACAAATTGCTTGTACAATCACACCACGAATATTCCCAGTATAAAGTAAACCTGATAAAAGTGTTGGTACAGTCCATGGAACATTATTTACAATTGGAGCAATAAAGCCAATCTTTGTAAAGAAGAGAGCAATATAGAAACCAATTGGTTGTGCTAAAACAAATGGGATAAAGTAAATTGGATTTAATACAATTGGTAGGCCAAAAGTTATTGGCTCAGAAATATTAAAGATAGCTGGTAATAATGCAATCTTAGTAATCTTTCTAGCACCAACACGCTTTGAAGCAATTAAAGACTGGTGAAAGTGAAAAGGTACCAGCAGCAATAGTAGAGAAATTCATAAATAAAGTTGAAAAGATATGGTGGGCTTGGCCTAACATATTTTGCGTATCATTAATTGTTCAAGTCATTCCAAAGATTGCTCCCCAAATTGAACTTGGGTGAATTCCAAACCACTGCAATAAACTCCAAGTAAATTGAGAAACAAAGGCAAAAGCTCCTGTTCTTGAAATTGCTAAAGCTGGTGCTTGAAGAACTGATAAGAATAAAGCTGGCATTGTCTTACCAGTACATGCGGTACTAATTCCAGTTAAAATTATGAAGATTCCTAAGGTAATTGAACCAGGAATTAATGAAGAAAAACTTTGAGCAACAGCTGGTGGAACTGAATCTGGTAATTTAATCGTAATATTCTTTTGCGCAATCTTGTTATAAATCCAAACTGCAAATCCACTAATTAAAATTGCCGCAAATACACCTTGTGTCCCCAAATATTGAGTATCGATATAGTTTAAGACATCTACTGTCTTCTTAGTATTAGGAATTGCATAATTAAAATTCCAAGGGATACAAATAAAGAAGGCACCTAATCCAAATAAGACATCAGTCATATGTTCTGCCTTATCAATAAAGAATTTTCTTGAAACTTCATATGAGAAAATAACTACTAACAATAAGGCAAAAATATTTAAAGTACCATTAGAAACCAAAGCAATTAAATTAGCAATGGTTTTTAAGCCATTATAAAAACCACTCTGTTCCCAATTACTCCATGATCCGGCAATTAATTTTCCTAATCCTAATCCTTGTTTACCAAAAATTAATCCATTCATCGGGTCGATAATGACGTTCTGAATCATAATCGCAAAACCAGCGATCATTGTTGTTGCTGCCACTAAGACAAATGTATCACGTAAAGTTAAAAGCAGTCTGTTCCCAGAAATTTTCCCGGCTACTCTAACAAAGCCATTTTGAAATTTTTTCCATCCAGACGATTTTGTAAAGTCTTTCATTTTCCTTCACTCCTCTTTTAGAAAACGCTTACATAATTATCTTAGTGCATTTGTTATAACAAATCAATAGTTGATATAACAAAAAAAGATACTTAGTTTTAAAACTAAGTATCTTTACAAAATAATTGCTTCTTTGATAGAAAACTTACTAATTCGATAATATGTTTCATTCCATTCAAAAGGCTTACCATTCTCTAAGTAGGATTTTTGAAGCCATTTCAATAAAGGTTCATTGTCTTCAACTTTACCTTGAACTTTATTTTTCTGAACTAGCTCGCTAGTAGCATGCACTAAAGAAATATCACGCACAGCCTTCTTGGGCTTAAGACCGATCTTTTGACTAATTAAAGGATAAATTGAGCTTTCAAGCATCTCCATATTCATCCCTTGAATGACTTTAGCTGGAATACAAATTTTTTGAAAAGCAACTACATCTTGCTTACTCAAAGCGGCCCGTCTAACCGTATAGACAATATCATATGGTTGAAGTTCTAAAGCCTTGGTAATTTTTTCATCAACTTGCCCTACTTCAAAGTCTGTTACTTTTAACTTGTACTTCTTTAGATTGATTAGCTCTAGCCGATCAGAATTAACTGCACTTGAAATCTCAGTATCTTTTACAAAGGTTCCAGCACCTTGAATGCGATAAATTAAATCTTGGCGCTCTAGTTCACTAAGTGCATTTCGAATTGTAATTCTACTGACATTATAAGCATTTGCTAGATCAAATTCTTTGGGTAATTGATCATTCGGATTGTATTCTCCGGTTTTAATTTCATGCTTAATCTTATCTGCAATTAACAAATACTTGGGAATTTCTTTCACTTCTACTCACCACCTAATTTGTTATAACAAATCTAATTTGATTCTAGCATGAAATTACTTCTTCGTCACTCACCTAATTAATACTTCCGATAAGCAGGTGCTTGATAGTCTTCCATAAACTGCAGAATTTTATCAAAATCGGTTCCAAAATAAATTGCATCTAAATAGATATTCTCCAAAAAATCATCTTGATTCATTCGCTTAAGGAGCTTATCTAGATAATCATAGAAACCTTCATAATTATAAAAAGCTACTGGCTTGGCATTGTCACCAATTGCAGTCCAAGAAATGGCCTGACTTATTTCTTCTAAAGTTCCAATACTTCCAGGTAAAGCTACCATTCCATCTGCTAGATTCATCATGGTATCTTTTCGCTTATCCATATTAGGAACTATACGGAAATCCTGTACTTTATCGTAAGCAGCTCCGCGATCCTTTAATTCTTCAGTAATGATACCATGGACAATACCGCCATTTTCTAAAACGCCATCAGCAACGGCCCGCATTAAGCCGAACTTGCCGCCGCCATAAACTAATTCAATTTGGTGTTCAGCCATTTTCTTACCAAAATTATAAGCAGCTTTCGCATATTCAGGACGATTGCCTTCCCGTGCTCCGCAATATACTGCAATCTTTTTAATCATTCTATATACCTCATTTCTTTATATTTAAATTTCTATGCTCATATATCTTAAAATTATTTCTAACTTGATACAAAAAAAATACACAAGCTTACCTAAACTTGTGTAAAAGGACTATATTATAGTAAATTATTTTTTGTTCTTATCTTTATCTGAGTCCAAAAAGTAAATTAAAGTTTGCAGTTCAGTTGCTAAGTCAACATTTTGAACCCGAACGCTAGATGGAGCAGATAAACGGAGCGGCGTGAAGTTCATAATTCCCTTAATTCCAGCATCAAACATTTCATTAGCTGTCTTTTGGGCGGCAGTTTGAGGAACACAGAGAATAGCAATGGTAATCTGTTGCTCACGCAATTGCTTCTTCATCTCACTCATGTCATAAACGGGCACACCTGACATAATTGTTCCAGTAATTTCAGGATTAATATCAAAAGCAGCACTAATTCTGATATTATTAGTACGCTTAAAGTTATAATTTAAAAGCGCATGACCCATGTTACCAACACCGACCAAGGCAACATTGGTTAAGGTATCTTGATTTAAAATCTTTTTAAAGAAATTAAGTAAGTTCTTAACGTCATAACCGTATCCACGCTTACCTAAAGCACCAAAATAAGAAAAGTCTCGACGAATTGAAGCACTGTCTACCTGAACAGCTTCAGCAAGTTCCGTTGAAGATACTTTTTCTTTTCCTTCATCATTCAAAAATATCAAATAACGGTAATAAAGTGGCAAGCGTCTAGCGGTAGCCTTAGGAATCTTAATTTCATCCATGAGAGGCCTCTTTCTTTCATAAAATAAAAATGTGAAATATTTACTAATCAAACTAATAATAGGCATTCTTCAAGGATAAATCAAGAAACAATTTTCACAAAGATAATATTTTCATAAAATTTAGAACATTCGCTATGTTAAAATAAGCTCTAGGAGAAAAATAATTATGATTATTGCACAAGCTCAAGACCTCGAACAACGTTTTGGAGGCAATACTATCTTTAGTAACATTTCTTTCTCGGTTCCTGACAATGCCAGAATCGGTCTTGTCGGACCTAACGGAGCTGGGAAGACTACCTTATTAAAGATCATGACTGGTCAACAAGAACCAACTAGTGGTCAATTTACTATCAATAAGGGATTGAAAGTCGGCTATATCGCCCAGGAAAATGGTCTCGATGAAGAAAAAACAATCTGGGATGAAATGCTTACTGTTTTTAATGATTTAATTGAAAAAAATAAAAAGATCACCAAAATGCAAGAGCAAATTGCCGACCATCCAGAAGATGAAGACTTGCTCAAGCGTTATGATCAATTAGCTTACGACTTTGAACAAGAAGGCGGCTTTACCTACCAAGCTGAAATTAAGAGTATTCTTAACGGATTCAATTTTAAGGAAAATACTTGGAATAAGGTAATTGGCACCCTTTCTGGCGGTGAAAAGACGAGACTTGCTTTTGTTAAATTGCTTTTGCAAAAGCCACCAGTATTATTACTTGACGAGCCTACTAACTACCTTGACTTAGACACTTTAGATTGGTTAGAAGCATTCTTGAAAAACTATCAAGGCGCAATTATTACTGTTTCTCACGACCAGTACTTCTTAGATCACTTAGCTAATCAAATTTTCGAATTAAACTTTGGCAAGCTGACTACTTTCAAGGGTAATTACAGCCAATACGTTAAAGAACGTGAATTGATGGATAGCCAGCAAGAAGCTGCTTATGAAAAGCAACAAGAAAAGATCAAAAAAGAAGAAGAATTCATCCAAAAGAACTTAGTTCGTGCTTCAACTACTAAACGTGCCCAAAGCCGGCGTAAAGTTTTGGACAAGATGGAGCGAATCAAGCCACCTAAGCACAAGCAAAAAGTTCGTATTAACTTTACTAGCGAACGTCTCTCTGGAAAAGAAGTACTGATCGCTAAAGATCTGACTATCGGCTATCCTGATAAAGTAATGGTTTCTGATATCGACTTCCAAGTCAACAAAAATGACCGCGTTGCTATTATCGGCCCTAACGGAATTGGTAAGTCTACCTTGCTCAAGACCATTATGAAAAAACTTGAACCAAAAGATGGCTCAATTAAATATGGCGCAAGCTTAGATATTGGTTATTATGATCAGGAGCTCCAAAGCTTAGATCCTTCAAAGACTGTTCTTGATACAATTTGGGATCGTCACAAGACAATGCCTGAAAAAGATGTCCGCTCTATTTTGGCTTCTTTCTTATTCACTGCCGAAGACATTGATAAGACAGTTGGTCAATTATCTGGTGGTCAAAAGGCTCGACTTACTCTAACTGTTTTGTCTCTTGAAAAAGACAATTTCTTATTAATGGACGAACCTACCAACCACTTAGATATTGAAGCTAAAGAAGTGCTTGAAGAAGCTTTAGATAATTACGACGGTACCCTGCTCTTTGTTTCTCACGATCGTTACTTCATTAATGAATTAGCTAACAAGATTATTTCTGTTCGCAACGGTCATGCTAAGATCTATAATGGTAATTATTCTTACTATTTAGATGAAAAGGCTAAGCAAGCTGCAGCTGCTCAAGAAGCGGAAGCACAAAAAGCAGAAACTGAAACTACTTCATCGGCTAGTCAAAATAAAGGTAAACTATCTTACCAAGAACAAAAGGCACGCGATTCTCAAAAACGTAAGTTAGAACGCGCTGTTAGTGATGCAGAAGCTAGAATTGAAAAGCTGGAAACAGAAGAGCAAGAAATTCAAACTGAGATGGCCAACCCTGATATTGCGGCTTCATTTGAAAAACTCGGTCCGCTTCAAGAAAAATTATCTGCTGTTCAGGAACAACTAGAGCAAGCAAATAATGACTGGGAAAATGCCTTAGAAGCATTAGATGAATTTGAATAATTTTTGACCATCCGATGAGGGATGGTTTTTTATTATTTTAAAAATTTTCGGCTAATTTTAAATTCATGTTAAAATAGTACCTGTCAAAATGAATTGACGGGAGAAGAAAAATGAAATTTAGAAAAAAGATGTTAACTCTTGCCGCAATTGGAACGGCACTTTTAGCAGTTGGATGCTCTAAGACTCAAACTAAGGAGTCTAGTAGCAAAATTCCGACTAAGATTACCAAGAATACTACGGTAACTTTTTGGTATTCATTAACCGGTTCTTCTGAAAAAGCCCTCAAGAAGATGACTGCGGACTTTGAAAAAGAAAATCCAAAAATCAAGATCAAGCTTGAAAGCCAAGGCGGTAATTATGCGGATCTTCAGTCTAAGCTTTCCTCAACAATGCAATCACCTGATAATTTGCCGACTATCACCCAGGCTTATCCAGGATGGTTGTATAATGCCGCTAAGCAAAAAATGCTAGTTGACCTCACTCCTTATGTTAAAAATGATGACCTTGGCTGGGGCCCCTATGCTAAAAGTAATATTAAGCAAGCACTTTGGAACGGCGCAAAAATTAACAATACTCAATACGGAGTCCCATTCAATAAGTCAGTTGAAGTACTTTTCTATAATAAGACTTTACTAGATCAATATAATCTCAAAGTTCCGCAAACAATGGGCGAGCTTAAGTCTGCTTCTGAAAAGATCTATCAAAAGAGTGACCATCAAGTAACTGGGGCTGGTTTTGATGCTTTAAACAATTACTATATGTTGGGGATGAAGGAAAAAGGCATCAACTTTACTAAGAAGATTAACTTTTCTGGTAAAGATTCAAAAGAAGTAATTGACTACTACGCTGATGGGGTTCGTAAGGGCTACTTCATGCAAGCTGGTACTGAAAAATATATGTCTACCCCATTTAATTCTGATAAGGTAGCAATGTTTATCGGTTCAACTGCTAATGAAGCATATCTAAAACAAGGCTTGAAGAAAGAATATCAATTTGGCATTGCCCCTCGTCCAAGCAAGGTTAATGCGCAACAAGGAACTGATATTTATATGTTTAACCAGGCTAGCGCTAGACAAAAGTCAGCTGCCTTCAAGTATCTAAAATTCTTGACCAGTAAGAAAGAACAATTCTACTGGACTAAAACTACCGGCTATATGCCAGTTAATACGCAAGTCCTAAACTCACAAGCTTACAAGTCACTTAATACAAGTAAAGTACCAGCAATCTTGGCTGAGACTACTAAAGACTTGTACTTCTTACCAGTAACTAAGAATGCCACACCTGCTTATGACCAAGTTCAAGCAAGTATGCAAGCAATCTTAGCTGATGCTAAAAAGAAGAAAAATATTAATCCAGCTATTCAGACTGCCAAGCAAAAATTTGATGCTAGCTGGAAACAATAATTAAACATAAAAAATATGCCTAATTAGATCTATCTTGGTCTAATCAGACATATTTTTGTATACGGTTAATATTAATATCGCTAATGTCCATTTTTATTGTTTATTTTCCACCCCTTTAGGAACTAATTGCCAGTAAGTACCATCTTGACTTTGGTATGCTCCATTAGAAGCCTTTTTTAAATCAAAGGTTACTTTCCTTGTTTTAATTTTATAGCCATCTTTCAATCGCTCAGTTTTAACCCGTCCTAATTTCACCCATTCACCAGCTTGTGGTCGAGTATTTCCATTCTTCGAAAAGGCATTTAAAATATCTTTACTTAATTTTGATGGCTTGCTCTCTTCATTGCCACCTAAGCGTGTGGCAATATAAGCAGTATTTTTATCAAACATTAAATAAAAAGAATTACTTAACCGGTTATCTTCTTTTTCTAAAGTCATTAGACTTTGACCAACCCATTCCTCAGGAACCGTGGTCTGATTATGATAAAACCATACTCCACCGCCTACTAAAAATAATAAAGCTACTAAAGCAGTCACAACTAATTTCTTATTTTTCATCTTTGTCCTCGTACATTTAATAGTTCGTAGCAAGTCCATATGCTACTAACCTAACATTTCCCCCATATACTGACACCCATCTGGTTTTATTAGTTCTATAATTATGTTCCATCCAAGTACCCTTTCGATATAGATACCCGTTATATTTACCATCATTATAGTAAACCTTATCAGGAGTAGTATTGGCTAGATTCCAATTATCTCCTCTTTGCCAAGCACTATATCTATAAACATTGGATACATATTTATATAACGGTCCATTTTTACTAGGTCTATATACCTGGAGGGAAACCTCATTTTTTGGAGATACTACTTGTGCTTTAGCTGTATTATTTACATACGTTACTCCTACACTACATGATAAAAGCATTGCTAATAATAATTTTTTCACTGACATTTTATTTATCCTCCAAACTTAAGACATCTTTCAATAATTGTGGATTACGAGAATAAGGAGTAGGTATACTACGTACATTTCTACTATATAGGTAGCCTCTATAAAGAGTCATCGATCCTCTCCCAACTATCCTTTCACGAGTAACTCTAGATAAATATCCACGATAACCATTATATTCAAAATAATGAGTCGGACTGTTATCATAAGCTCCCAAAGTAATCCAAATTCTTGAAGGAGTGTATTGGTTTACACCCACTGATGACTCACTCCTACTAGTGTTTACATCAGCCGCATCAACCTTAGATGTTTCAAAAACACCTAAGATTGACAACATTAATAAACTAGTTACTATTTTTTTTAGATTAAATTTCATTTTTCCCTCCATAAGCATAAATATTACATTTTCACAAATGATAGCTTAAAATTTATCATTTGTTGCTCACAATTATCACACTATTTTTCATATTTACTTAATTAGTTGCGTCAGACACAACTAAATTTGCCATCGTTCAATACAGTCTTGATATCCACAATTAATCAGCAATTTCTTTATTTGATCTGCTTTTTCTATATTGCCTTCAAATAAATAAAAATATAGATCATAACATATTTTATAGAGCAGAAAATGACCAGTAGATTCCAGTTTTTTCAAATAACTCAATGCATTTTGTATATTACTTCCACCTATTTTTTGCTTATAACAATAGCAGAGATAATTATTGCAAATAATAGCTATTCTTTCTTGCATATTTTCAGAATAAGTATGTTTTTGATAATGCTTTAACAGTTGCTCAAGAAAATAATCTAACTGTTCCAAAGTAAATATTTTCATACAGTCAGAAAATAACTGTAATGCTCCAATATTTTCAAACCAATTTTCGCGTTCGTAAAATTTAGTAATTATCTTATTTTTAAGAGATGGACTTAAATCAGACAAATTATTTTCTAAAGATGCAATAGCAATTACTGTTCGATATTTAAAAATCTGATGCTCTTTTAAATCCAAAATTTCATTTAAGTATATTCTTAATTCTTCCCTTTGATTATTATTAAAAGCGTACATTATCTTTTGCTTTAATTCTTCAGCCTTTTTATCTTCAAAAGTATAATAATTGTCTTTCACTTTATTGAAAAAATCACTAATATCAATATGGTGTTTCAAAATAATCCTAAACAATGTATCAATTGAAATATTCTCTAATCCTCGTTCAATCTTAGAATAATGTCCTTTGTTAATAATTCCCCTCACCATATTTTCTTGCGTTAATCCTAATTTTTTTCGCTCTCCATATAGTGCTTCTCCAATGGTCATAATTTCATCTCCTAGCATTTTTATTATTTGTTAATTTTTTATTAATTATATAACAATAGTAAAGTTTAGAATATGCTAGAAAGATTTAATGTTAAAAAAATCTTCATACCACACGAAAAAAGATCAAGATTCTCAAAAAATAGAAAATCTTGATCTTTTTCATGTTTATTTTTATTCTATTTCATTATCAGAAACATTTTTTTGTTTTTTATCCTTTAAAATTAAGAAGTAGTAAGCCGCACTTAATAATAATGCTGCTCCATAAATATATTGAGTCATTAATGAACCACTAACTTTAATAATCCATCCACCAACTAATGTACCAATCGGAATCATGGCTGACAGAATACTATCGTTTATAGTTTCGACTCTGCCTAAAATTGATGAGGAAAAGCTAGTTTGAACTAAGGCCTCAAAATTGGTATTCATCATGGTAATCCACATTGAAGAAATTGCTGATGCAACTAATAATACCCAAATGTTAAGATAAATAGAAATGGGAACTAATACTCTAAAAATTCCTGCTCCTAAGAAACAAATTGCAATAAAAATTTGCATATCTTTTTTTCCGATTTTAAAACGTTGAACTAATAACGTACCCCCAATACTTCCTAAAGAGGAAGTAAATAACAGCGTTCCATATCCTAAAGCTGAATTACGAATATAGCTTTGAGCAAAATAAGGTAATCCCACCGAAAAGATACCATAAAAGAAATTAGTAAAGGCAATTGGCAAAATTAATTCCAATATATTTTTCTCTTTACGTAAAGTTTTCCAACCTAATGCCATATCTTTACGATAAGAACCAGTAAAGTATTCGTCCTCTTCTAAAAATTCTTTTGCAGCTAAATTTATTTTCAGACTTCCATAGAACTTAAGTGCAATTGCGAATACTATAGCAGATAAAACTACAGTAATCGGAATAGATGTTAAAGTTATAATTACTGTTACTCCAGCATCTAATAGCAAATCTAAAACCCTATATGTTAATTGAAAAATGCCGTTGAAACGAAGTAACTCTTTTTCTGACACAAATAAAGGCAACAATTTATATTCTGCTGGATAAATTATGGCTGAAAGAATAGTTGAGGCAATATATAAAGTTATTAAAATGATACTGATGATTAAATTATCAATACGTAAGTATAGAATTAAAAATGTAATAACACTAATAGCAGCTTGAAGAAAAGTTGAACTTTCTAGAAGTTTTTTGATGGAAATTCGATCGATTAGTGGTCCAAATCCAAATGAAATCATATCAATTCCTGATGCTACTGCAAAAATTATTGATACGATAAAAGGCGAACGCGATACTTCTTTAAAGTGCCATAGTATAGCCATATAAAATAAACTATCAGCAATATTGGTAGATATTCTACCAAATAATAAATTATAAACATCTTTCTTTTTTGTTTGTTTTGTCATAGCTTTATCCTAAGAATCTTCTATTTCAAGTTCGTGTTGAAAGCTTTCTTTCCAGTTTTCTTCCCTTGGTAAAAATGGAAATCTACCACTAATTTATAATAATGGGTACTTCCCAAATCATGTTTTTCTTCTTTCTTAATTATTTGATATTAGTATTACACATATTTTTCAATTTCATATTTAAGTTTTGCTATGCAAAACTTAAATTACACTTTCCAACTTTTAACTCTGTCTTCATATCCCCATTTACGTAGTGATTCCTTTATATCTATTGCCTCTTTTTTATTTCCGTTAAATAAGTTAGTATAAAAATTACAGCTAATATGATAAAAAAGAAAATGGATATTCTTAGGTAAATTCTTTAAATAATCTAAACACTTTTTTATATTATCTCCATTAACATTAGAATAATAACAATAATATAAATAGTTATTGCAAATAATTGCTACTCTTTCTATTTTTATTTCTGAATGATCATCTTTTTTTCTATAATAATTTAATAAATAATCTATATTATTATCTAATTGCGCTTGAGTAAATACAGACATACAATTAGCTAACAAACGTAATGAATCGATATTCTCCACCCAGTTGTTAAAATCGTTGAATTTTTTAACTATATTTTTTCTTGTATTTTCGCTTAATTGATCCAAATTCCCGTCAAAGGTAGCAACAGCGATGAGCGCACGATATTTAAAAATAAGATTTTCATCCAATTCAAGAATTTCTGCTAAACATTTCTTGACTGCTTCAGTATTTGAAGTATTAAAAGCATTCATCATCCTTTTTTCTAATAAGCCGGCTTTAACATCTTCTTTAGAAGTATATGTATCTTTTATACTTTCTAAAAATTCATCAACATCAATATGATGTGCAAACAGAATTTTAAACAAACTATCTGCTGAAATTCCTTCAATATTGCGCTCTATTTTAGAATAATGACTCTTTTGAATAATATTCTTCGTCATTTCTTCTTGAGTCAATCCTAAACTTTCTCTTTCTCTTTTTAATGCTTCTCCAATAGTCATTTTGATCCTCATCTCTAAAAATTTAATCAATTTTATCGCAAAAAAATTTTAAATCATTATATATAAATATTTTCCCACAAAGTAAAAGATCAAGATTCTCAAAAAATAGAAAATCTTGATCTTTTTTCATGTTTATTTTTATTCAAATTCCTTACGAATCTGCTCACCTTGTTCGTCTAGTTTTGGTGCATCTTTTTGCAATCCATAAGAATTCCAAGTTCCATACTTGAGTGGTGAACCTAAAACTTCATTGCCATCAGGTAGCGTTTTAACCATCCCGCGCTCAATAATTTGATCAAGGCGTCTAGTCTTATCCACATTCAAAACTAAGCCAGCTGGCACCCCTGCTTTATGCAAAATTTCATCCCATTCTGCGGCAGTCCTAGTTTTAAGCACAGCTTGCATCGCTTTTTTAACTTCTTGCCAGTTCTTCTCACGCAGGTCATTTGTCTTGAAATCCGCTTGATTAATCCATTCTTCATGCCCTAATGCATTAGATAATAATCCCCATAAATGATCATTTCCACAACAAATGGCAATTGGCTGATCTTGGCAATCAAAAGTATCAAACGGATACATATCAGGATGACGATTGCCAATTCTGTGTGGTACTTCATGTGGCCCAAGAGCAATCATTAGGTCTTGCACCATTAAAGAGAAGGTAGAATCTAGCATCGAAACATCTACAGTTGTGCCCTTTCCTGTTCGCTCTCTTGCTACTAAAGCAGTGGTAATTGCACTATATCCCATAATTCCAGCAACAACATCAGAAACTGAAGTTCCAACACGTGTTGGCTTACCGTTTGGTTCACCTGTGGCATCCATTAATCCCGAAACAGCTTGAATAATGGTATCGTAAGCCGCTTGTTTAGACCACGGTCCGTATTGACCAAAACCAGAAATAGAAGCAAATATTAGCTTTGGATACTTTTTAACCATTTCTTCTGGATCAAATCCTAGGCGTGTCATTACACCTGGACGGAAGTTTTCTACAACTATATCAGCCTTAGCAATCATGTTTTCGACTAAAGCATGATCTTTTGGATCTTTCAAATCTAAAGCAATTGATTCTTTACCTGCATTACAGATTCTAAAGTATTCACTTGAACCATCTGCAATGTATGGTCCCATGTGGCGGGTATCATCCCCTGTTTTTCTTTCAATATGAATTACTCGTGCACCTGCGTCGGCAAGCATTCTTGTACAAGTTGGACCTGACAAGACATGGGTGAAGTCCACAACTAAGATTCCTGCTAGTGGATATGGCTTATCTTTATCTAAATGAGGATTATTTGGTTCTGACATTTTTATATACGCTTTCTTATTTTAATTGTATTCAAGTCTTATTTTAGATAAAAATGAGCAAAATAAAAAGCCATTTGATATCGACGACTTTAATTTTAATTATCGTAAATCAGAATGAAATAATTCATTATGAGACCCTAGTCTAACCAATCGAAAGACTTTTTTATTTTTGTTTTTTGTATGAATAACAAGCAAATCAAGTTTCCCCTCAAATAAATGAAATTCAAAATATCCTACATAATTCAATTCCTCATCAGTTAAAAGATGTGGATCATATTCTTCCGGTATTTCTCCAGTTTCTTGCATATATGAAGTTATTGCTTGAATTTCATCCCATAACTCAGGAACTTTCTTACTCCAACGATTTACATCCTGAATAAAAGTATCTTCGGCCTTTATTTCATACATTACTCTAATTCCTTTGCACGTTTTTTCATATAACTAATCAATTTATTAGTATCTTTAAAGGCTGGAGTATCGTCTTCAATTAAGCCCATATCTTTAGCTTCTGCCAGTAAAAGAGCTTTCTTAGTATCGTCTGTAAGCGTATTAGAATTGGTTACTGAAAAGGGAATCCCATTATGTCTAATAATTTGTTTAAAATACATTTTAATACTAGTAGACATGTCTAAACCGAGATTATCTAAAATTCTTTTAACTTCATCATGATCTTTAGAATCTGCACGATAACTATATGTATGTGCCATATTAATCACTCTCCTTTTCTAAAATTATACTACAATTTATATACATTGTATTTAATTTTAACTAGATATAGTCTTGCTTAAATTATAGAGAATCTCATCACACTGATTATTCTCAGAATCAATATCCATTCAAATAATCATTAGCCTTCTCCAGACTAAAGGATAAATCTTCAAAACTAAATTCCTTAAAGTTTTGCTCTCTGATCCTTTTTTGTGCATCTTCATAGTTTAGCCATACAGTTTGTTTAATTTCACTTTCTTGCTGTTTTATTTCCTGATCAGGATTGTATTTTGCTAAAAATAAAGTTACAGTCTTTTCAATTTCTGAAGTAACTTGATATGAATAGCTTTTACTAAAATCAAAATTAAATTCAGGCTTCAAACCTACTTCTTCAAAAATTTCTCGTTTTGCAGCTTCTTGCGCTGTTTCTCCTGCTTCAAGATGTCCTTTTGAAAAAGCCCATGCACTCTTAAATTGCTTATAAGGCTGACTTTGAATTAATAAATATTGGATTTCGTTATTTTGCTTGCGCCAGATAATCGCGCCTGCTGAATGTTCATGTTTCATGATATTTTTCCTTTAATTATAATTCTTCCTTAAATCCATTCCTTGACCATAACCAAAGCGCAGATTGAAAATCAATAGGTACATAATTGGTACCCTTTAGTGCTTCAATCCAAGCTTTTATTACATAATCCTGTACTTTTGTACTTTCTACTTCTTCATCTGTAATCAGCCCAAGTTTATGCGTAGCTCTAATAATATGCCGATCTGTAGCAATATAAATTTGATCAGTATTAATCAAAGGTAGATTCGTATACTGATACATCACATATAGCCAGTAATTACATAATTTTTTACCAGACAGGTATGGAAAATCCTTTTTCTTCTCTACCTGCATATAATGACGAACTTTTTGAATATCATTGTCAAAATAAGCAAAAAAATCAGTTACTTTTCCATTGAAATTATTATCTAAAGTCTGACAAAGTTTAATCCAAATTTGTGTCTGCTTATTTTTCTGCAAAGCCAAACTATATCTAGTTAAGGCTGCCCGTACTTCAGTAAAATCTTTATTCATCACTTCTTGTGGATTAAATACAAAGCTAGTTTCATTATCTTCAAAAGTAGCCGTAGCACTTTTCCACAAGGTATTAGAATTTCGTTGATAATCTAAAGCAGTTGGCAATGTATAAAAAATAGCATTTTCTTCAGAATGGTGATCTAAATTTTTAGGACGCGTATCTTCTGGCATATCGCTTCCCCAGTACCCTGATTTATATATTTCAGTTAAATGCTCAAGTTTATTTAGTAGTTCTTGATTCATTAATATATTTTCCTTCCCAAAATAAAAAACGCCTTGTCAGACATAATTATATCCAACAAAACGTTTTAATTTCTATCTTAATCTAAGCCGCATTTTTCAAAAATTTCATCAACATGCTTCAAGTGATAGTGATAATCAAATGCATCATCTAAATCATCTTCAGACAAGTAATTCATAACTTCACTATCTTCAATTAGCTTTCTAAATGAAGTTTGTTCTTGCCATGACTTATTAGCTAATTTTTGCACCATATCGTAAGCTTTTTCACGAGACAATCCTGCTTCATCAATTAACTTCAAAAGCACGCGTTGTGAATAAATCAAACCATAAGTACGGTCCATATTCTTAAGCATTGTTTCTGGGAAAACATCGAGGTTAGTCAAAATTCTGTTAAAACGGTTCAACATGTAATCAATTCCAATTGTTGCATCAGGTAAAATCACACGTTCAGCACTTGAATGAGAAATATCTCTCTCATGCCATAAAGCTACATCTTCATAAGCTGGCACCATAAAGCCACGCATTACTCGAGCCATACCGCATAGGTTTTCTGAACCAATTGGATTATGCTTGTGAGGCATTGCAGAAGAGCCTTTTTGACCAGCTCTAAAGTGTTCTTCAACTTCATGAATTTCACTACGTTGCAAACCGCGAATTTCTGTTGCCCAATTTTCAATACTTGTAGCAATTAAAGCAATCGTAGCAATGTAGTACGCATGTAAGTCTCTTGGCAAAACCTGACTAGTAACTGGTTGCTGAGTTAAACCTAGTTGCTTTAAAACGCTAGTTTCAACTGCTGGTGGGACATTAGCAAAAGTACCAACAGCTCCAGAAATCTTACCAGATTCAACATCTTTAGCAGCAGCCTTAAAGCGTTCAATGTCACGATTAATTTCTGCATACCACCGAGCCAACTTTAAACCAAAAGTAGTTGGTTCTGCTTGAACACCATGAGTTCTTCCCATTTCAACAGTGTACTTGTACTTACGAGCACTATCTGCAATTGTTTCTTTTAAAGCTTCTAAATCTTTAAGAATAATTTCGTCAGCTTGCTTTAAGATATAGCCTTGTGCAGTATCCACAACGTCGGTTGAAGTTAAGCCGAAGTGAACCCACTTCTTTTCTTCCCCTAAACTTTCGGAAACTGTTCTAGTAAAAGCAACTACATCGTGGTGAGTAATTGCTTCTAATTCACTAACGCGTTCTACTGTAAAAGAAGCATTATCAGCAATCTTCTTAGCATCTTCGGCTGGTACTTCACCAAGCTCTGCCCAAGCGTTAGTTGCTGCAATTTCAACTTTTAACCAAGCGGCGTATTTATTTTCTAATGACCAAATTTTGCCCATTTCGGGACGAGTATAACGTTCTAACATAAATTACATTTCCCAAGGATTCTTCAAAACAATGGTTTGTTCACGGTCAGGACCAACTGAAACAGTAACTAAAGGAACACCTACTAATTCAGAAACGCGGTTCAAGAACTTCTTAGCGTTTTCTGGTAAATCTTCCCAAGTCTTTACATTAGTAATATCTTCATCCCAAGCTGGTAATTCTTCGTAAACTGGCTTACATCTGTATAATTCCTTCAAACTTGCTGGGTAGTAGTCAATCTTTTCGCCATCAAGTTCGTAAGCAGTGGCAATCTTAATCTTGTCAAAACCAGAAAAGACATCTAATAAGTTCAAACTTAAAGCGTTGATACCAGCAACACGCTTAGCGTGACGAAGAGCAACTGAATCAAACCAACCAACACGACGTGGACGACCAGTAACAGTACCGTATTCATGAGCAGTTTCACGAATGCGATCACCAACTTCATCTAATAATTCAGTTGGGAATGGTCCTTCACCAACACGAGTAGTGTAAGCCTTGCAGACACCAACAACAGTATCTAAGCGGTTAGCACCCATACCAATACCAGAAGCAATTCCACCTGAAATAGTGTTTGAAGAAGTTACGTATGGGTAAGTACCTTCATCAATATCAAGCATTACTCCTTGTGCACCTTCAAAAAGAACTTTTTCGTCGTTATCTAAAGCTTCATTTACCACTACTGAAGTATCAGTAACGTATTTCTTCATCTTTTGACCATATTCAAGATACTTTTCAAAAATATCTTCAAACTTAAGTGCAGGTTTGTTATAAACCTTAGTAAATAAAGCATTCTTTTCAGCTAAATTAGTACGTAATTTTTCTTCAAAAGTATCTCTTTCAAGTAAATCACAAACGCGAATACCAATTCTTGAAGCCTTATCCATGTAACAAGGACCAATACCGTTCTTGGTAGTTCCGATCTTCTTGTCACCTTTAGCTTCTTCTTGATAAGTATCTTGCAAAATGTGGTAAGGCATAATTACGTGTGCTCGATTAGAAATCTTTAAGCCACTAATGTCGATACCTTCTTTTTCAAGGTTGTCTAATTCTCCGAACATTACTTCTGGATTGATAACTACACCATTACCAATTACAGCACCCTTCTTAGCAGCAAAAATTCCAGATGGAATTAGGCGCATCTTGAAAGTCTTATCTCCAATTTCAATTGTGTGGCCGGCATTGTTACCACCATTTGAACGTACAGCCATTGCTGCATCTTTACTTAAGAAATCGGTAATTTTACCCTTTCCTTCGTCGCCCCATTGACTACCTACAACTGCTATTGCTGTCATTTGATTTCACCTCATAAAAATCATTTTCTTAAAACCGAAGACTAGTTTAACAATCTATATCTTAATAGTCAATTGATTTCCGAACATTTTTAATAATCAATAAAATAAACATTCATTTTTCTCTTGACTTTACCCAACAACCCCCGTATATTAACTCATGTAGTTTTTAAAAAGCACGAGGTAAATTAGATGAGCAATTACTTTAGTATGGAAGCCTTCGATTATGATGATATTCAACTTGTACCGAATAAATGCATTATCAAGAGCCGCAGCGAGGCTG
This sequence comes from Lactobacillus johnsonii, assembly GCF_013487865.1. Classification (NCBI taxonomy): domain Bacteria; kingdom Bacillati; phylum Bacillota; class Bacilli; order Lactobacillales; family Lactobacillaceae; genus Lactobacillus; species Lactobacillus johnsonii. The sequence continues at coordinate 464,821 of NZ_CP047409.1, read as the reverse complement.
ACACAAGCATAAAATTTGGAAGCCGAACATTTAAGATTCCAGTAGTTCCAGCTAATATGGAGAGCGTAATTGATGATGACTTAGCTATTTGGTTAGCAGAAAACGGCTACTATTATGTAATGCACCGTTTTTATCCAGAAAAGCGCGCTGACTTTATTAAAATGATGCATGATAAAGGTTTATTTGCTTCAATTTCTGTTGGTATTAAAGATAGTGAATACGATTTTATCGACTACTTGGCTAAAGAAAAGATCATCCCTGAATATATTACAATCGACGTAGCTCATGGTCATTCTGACTACGTCATTAAAATGATCAAATACATTAAAGATAAGCTACCCGATACTTTCCTAACAGCCGGCAATATTGCAACTCCTGAAGCAGTTCGTGAATTAGAAAATGCAGGTGCTGATGCAACAAAAGTTGGTGTCGGACCTGGTAGAGCCTGCATTACTAAACTAAAGACTGGTTTTGGTACTGGTGGCTGGCAACTAGCAGCGCTACGCATGTGTTCAAAAGCTGCTAGAAAACCGCTAATTGCTGACGGCGGCATTCGTCATAATGGTGATATTGCTAAGTCTGTTCGATTCGGTGCCTCAATGGTCATGATTGGATCTCTCTTTGCTGGTCATGAAGAATCTCCTGGTAACTTAATCACAATTGATGGTAAACGTTATAAGCAATACTGGGGCTCAGCTTCCGAAGTTCAAAAAGGTGCTTATAGAAACGTAGAAGGTAAACAAATGCTTGTACCTTATCGCGGTTCAATTAAAGATACCTTGCGTGAGATGCAAGAAGACCTTCAATCCTCTGTTTCTTATGCTGGCGGCAAAGATCTAAGTGCAATCAGAGTCGTAGATTATGTTATTGTTAAATCTTCGATCTTTGATGGAGATAAATAAGAGGCTTATCTAGGTTATACATATATTTATATTCAGAACTGACGGTAGCTAAACGCTATCGTTATTTTTATTTTTATTTTTATTTTAATCTTATCAATTTGATGTAAACTAAGCTTATTAACAATTTTAGAAAGGTTGGCATACAATGATTAAAACTGCTAAGCAAGTTCTAGCTAAACCCTTTACATCAAACTTTTTCTTTATCTTTCTGCAAGGAATTATGATTGGATTAATAACCGGGCTCATCGTTGGTATCTTTAGATGGATTATTGATCATACAATGAAATTTTTATTTTTCATCTATCCCTTAATGCGACAAAAACCCATCTATTTAATTCCTTATGTGATCGCTACTATATTGGTCGTCTTCCTTCTTAGTCAAGTTATTAAACCGGTATTAAACAATATTACTGGTTCTGGTGTTCCACAAATTGAAGCCGTTATGCTTGACGAAAACAAAATGAATTGGTGGAGTATCTTATGGCGCAAATTTGTTGGTGGTCTTTTAGCAATTTGTCCAGGGCTATTTTTAGGACGCGAAGGTCCCTGTATTCAAATGGGTGCAATGGTGGGACAAGCATTCGGTAACAAACTATTTCAAGCAGATCCTACTAACCTTAAACGCTTGCAAGGTTGTGGTATTGCAGCCGGATTAAGTGCTGCCTTCTCAGCACCCTTAGCTGGAGTCTTCTTCCTAGTAGAAGAAATAACCTTTAATTTCACACCAAAAGAATGTTTAACTGCCTTAGCAGCTGCTATGTCTTCTGACTTAATCACCCTATGCTTTTTTGGTACAACACCTTGTCTTTATCTCCCACTAGAGAGACCGCTACCGCTAACTTCTTATTGGTTCTTACTTTTGATAGGCATCATTTTAGGCTTGCTAGCTTACGTTTATCAATATTGCCTCTTAAGTCTTAAGCCTATTTATTCAAAACTTACAAAAATACCGAAAATTTATCACAGTATTGTTCCTCTGATCTTAGTAATTCCTATTGGCCTTTGGAATGCAAAATTACTTGGTGGTTCTCACGACTTTATTTCGAGTCTTTTTGAACCAACATTTGTGAAGAGCATTCAAACTGGAACATTTAGTTTAATTTTATTGCCACTTATTTGGTTCTTAGTTCGTTTTATCTTTTCAATGATTTCTTACGGAGCTTCCGTTCCTGGTGGTATTTTTATGCCAATTCTTGTCTTAGGTGCCTTACTTGGGGTTATCTTTGCTATGATTATGATTCACTTTAATATTGCTCCTAAAAGCTGCTATGGCATTATTATTGTTACCTCAATGTGTGCTTACTTTGGCGCTATTGAAAAAGCGCCCTTCACTGCTTTAACGCTTTTAACTGAAATGGTTGGTTCAGTTGAACAGATCTTTCCAATGCTAGTAGCAACTTTTATTGCTTATTTCGTTTTAGATCTCTTAGGTGGAAAGCCAATCTACGAAGCATTAAGGATTCAAATGGACTTTCGTAAGTTGACTAAGTCTGAAACTGAATAAATATAGTTCTAGATCCATATCCGTTAACTGTCAAGCTAATGGATATGGATTTTCTATACAGATAAGTTGTATTTTTAAACACTTTATCTGTATAAAAGCTCAAAAATCAACTATAATTATAGATGAAAAACCCCAATACTTTATTTCTTAAATTAAGGAGCAAATGTAGAATGAATGAAAAGACTAATAAACTTTATTTTCTAAAAATTAAAATAGAAAATCATCCTTTATTCTCTGATGAATTAGAATTTTCACTCATGAGTGATGCACGTGTGTTAGAAAGCACTAAAAGCCAATTGACACATCTTGCTGGAAATCTTTGGATCAATAATATCATTACTATTGTCGGTAAAAATGCTACCGGTAAGACAACGATTATGAGTACCATCATAGGGATGCTTAAATTGCTTTTATATAGAATGTCAATTGATCAAACTTCTCTTCAAGATATTTTTATTGGAACAGAACCAATAAAGGTGACGACCTATTTCTACGGTATAGATAAAGCTCTATATAAAGATGTAATTACTTTTAATCTAGATAAAACTAGTCCAGATAAAAAATGGATTATTGGCAATGAAGTGATTTACGAAAAGAAATTTAATAAGCGATCTACCAAGAAAAATATCTTAAATTTTGAAAATATTGAACCACTCTTTGATCGGAATAAATTAAGTGAAGATGCTACCTCTATCCTCTCTCCGGATGATTCAATTTTTAGATTAATACAAGCAAAGAAAAAGTATTCCGTTCAATCTATTAGTGGTAACTTAATGCTTGCAAACGTGAACGCTCTTTTATATGGAGATAAAGACGTCCCAACTGAAATATTAAATTATTTAGATTCAACCATTGAATACTTGAAAATTGAACAAGATAGAGATGAATCGGGGCAATTAAAAATTTTATACCGTCTAAAATTCAAGAACCGTGATGAAGAAATTAATGCGACAGCATTTGATGTTATTGAGCATTATTTATCATCCGGTACGGCTAAAGGGATCACTTTATATGGCAATGTAATTGCAGCTCTGCAAACTGGTGGAATAATTTTTGTCGATGAATTAGAGAATCACTTTAATCATGCTATCGTTAGGTCCTTTATTGACGATTTTTCTGATCCTAAAGTTAATGTTAACCGCGCAATATTGATTTTCAGTACTCACTATTCCGAATTATTAGATGATTTAGAACGAGGAGATGAAGTTTATATTGCTAAAAGAAATAATCAGATTCAATTACAAAGATACTCGGCTTCTAACGTTAGAAGTGATTTAAATAAGAGTGATGTCTTTGAATCAGATTATTTGGGTGGAACTGCCCCAGAATATTCTGCTTATATGCAATTAAAAAAGGCGACTAAGAAAGCGGTGGACCATACTCGTGAATAATGAATTAGTGGCTTTCATCGCAGAAGGAAATACAGAACAAGCAATAATTGACGTTCTCTTAGGTCATGATGCATTAAGGTGTACTCAAGAGAATGTGTTACAAGAAGAAGTTATTCGATGCCGAAACGGTAAAAGGTTCGCTAAGCAATACCAAATAAGAGTTTTGGACAAAAGATTCATATATACCGCATATTAGATTCAAGATCCGAAAATTTTGTCGTACCTAAAGCATATCTTCCAAAAATATCAGAGGTAACTAATTTAACTACACGTCCTGAAATAGAAATATTATTTATCTTATTGCACAATGATTATAAAAAATACACAAACGGTAACTATAAAAAGCCCAGTATTTTTGTAAAGAAACATTATAATGATCTCAAAAAAGTAAAATCATACGAAGATAATTTTCAATTTTGGAATGAGCATTTTGAAGATTTAATTCGAGTTTTAAAACGATATAAAAGCTATCATCCAAATGAAGATACTCTAGCTGATTTATTAAAATAATCCCCACAACAAAAAAGGATGTCGTTAATCTTCGCACTACGTGTTGATTAAGCGACATCTTTTTGTTTAATATTTCTACAAATTGATCATAATACTAAAGGCTAAGCCCCAAATAATAGAATAGATGACAACAATCATCACTAGATAAATTACTGCGCCCCAGAATGGATCATGAATCATCTTTTCAGTTCCAGGATCAGGACAAACAACTAGTAAGAATGAACCTAAAGAAAACAGTGCATAAAAGATCCAAACTAATGCTTCTCCAAAACCAAGTAATCCCGAGCTTAAACTTAGGATTAAGAAGCAGAAAGCACAAATTACAATCCAAAAGTTCCAGTTAGTTACTTGTGCAACTTTATTAACATATTGCCAAAAGCCACCCGTGTTACCAAACACGAATAAGTGACCAACCATTGAACAAAGAATAGTAATAATCTGAACGACAAATAGGATTACAATTGCCCAGAAAGTAAAGCCGGATGCATGATGAATGAGAGTAATATCAAACATGTTAGCAATATAATTACTTGCAATAGCTAACCCAATAAACAATACAATATCTTCACCTAGTAAGGTAATAACTCCGTACCACTTCTCTGCCGGATTGTAGCCTAAAGGATAGCGCCACGATTCTACTAACCAACGCCAATAAGTGTTAGGAGTTTCTTCTTTTGGAGATTGAACTTCATCTTCCATAATAATTCCTCCTCAAGATTATTGATCTTTCATTTCTTATTATAACAATACTCCTTATTTATAGGCAGAATAAGGACTTCAGTCCGTTATTAAATGCAAAGAATATACTAATCTATTTCTCTGAAACAATAAAAGAATCTTTCTCGAAAATTTTAGCTTTCTCTAATAAATACAAGCCTTAAGTTTATATTTAAATATCTTACTCTGTAGCTATCCTTCGCGCCTTTTCTTCTTACATTATCAAGTGGTTTTAGGAACAAAACAAACAAATGATATCGAAGAAAAAATGTTATTCTTCAACATCATTTGTTTTTTCATAAAATAACTTATTGTATTATCCATTCACTCTTGTGTAGTGTCTAGGGCTTACTTCAACATGCTTTCTGCATATGGCACCTCAAGTGATGGATCTGCATTTAAATTCTCATCGCTAAACTTACCAGCCTTGTACAAGTTATATGCAGCAGCACCAATCATTGCCGCATTATCTCCGCAAAGCTTCAAGTCGGGTAAAATCACCTTTGGCTTAATATCAGCAGGCAACTTTTCAATCTCTTCTGCTAATCTATCGCGTAAGCCGTGGTTCGCGGCGACACCGCCGCCTAAGATAAATGTCTTCGGCTTATATTCTTTGATCGCTCTAATTGTTTTGTGGCTCAACACATCAACAACTGAAGCCTGAAAACTGGCAGCTAAATCATACTTATCAAGTTCTTCATGAATTTGATCTGCATGGTGGCAAGTATTAATGAAGGCACTCTTAAGTCCTGAGAAGGAGAAGTCATAGTCATCATCTTCCATCATTGCTCTCGGGAAGTGGAAGGTATCTTTCCCCCTATGTGCCCATTCATCAATTGTCTTACCTGCTGGGTAATTAACACCTAAAACGCGGCCAATCTTATCATAGGCTTCACCAGCTGCATCATCCCTGGTATCGCCCACAATTTCAAAATGGATCGGATCCTTCATCAAGACAATCTCAGTATGTCCACCTGACACCTGCAAAGCAAGTGCTGGATATTCAATCTCATCCTTTAATTGCGCTGCCATAATATGTCCCATAATATGGTCAACACCAATTAACGGAATTCCAGTTGCCATTGATGCAGCCTTTGCTGCACTAACACCAATTAAAAGTGCCCCAACTAGACCTGGTCCATAGGTGACCGCAATTGCATCAATATCATTCCAAGTCGCATTTGCTTCATCTAAGGCTTCCTTAGTAATCTGCGTAATTACTTCAATATGGTGACGACTTGCTACCTCTGGCACAACCCCACCAAAGCGTTGGTGACTTTTAATTTGAGTAGCTACAATTAAGCTTTCGATTTCACGACCATTTTTAATCACAGCAGTTGAAGTTTCATCACATGAGCTTTCAAATGCTAAAATTCGAACATCTTTTTTAGTCACTTTATCTCTTCCTATTCTTAATCTGTCAATTCCTTAATCATGCTAATCGCATCTGCTTGTTCAGTAGTATAGTAGTTCTTCCGAATAAAGTTATCCTTAAAGCCTAACTTACGATATAAACTCTGAGCATTATAGTTATCGCTGCGTACCTCTAAAGTCATCTGAACTGCGCGATTTTTCTGAGCAATCCCAATCATGGTTCTCAGTAAGAATTCACCAATTCCTCTTCTTTGATAGGTAGGTTTCACGGCAATATTGGTAATATGACCTTCTTGAGCCTGCATTCTCATCCCCACAAAGCCCACCAAAGTCGAACCTTGATAAACTACCAAGTACAAGGAATTAGCATGCTTTTTTAATTCACTCTTAAAAGAGAATCGACTCCAAGGCGTCCGTCCAAAGTACACTTCTTGCTCTAGACCTAATAAGTCCGCAATATTCTCATCGCTAGCCTTCATAATCTGATAAGTTTCATTATCTAACCTTAATGCAAAGGGCGTAAAGCTGAGATCGATTTCTACCGGATGAAAAAATAAACTAAACTTCTTCAACATAGTCGCTATCCGGGCCAAATGCCTTTCCAGTCTTCTTATGCCAGTCCATTTCAGCTTGTGTACGCCTCAAATATTTTGGCACCATCTTATCAGGATCTACTGCTTCTTTATTAAGAGCTAATTTTCCAATTTCACCAGCATGAATTTGGTTATCACCTGCATCTTGAGTGAAGTTATCTGAACCTAGCAAGTCCTTAATTTCATCTTGGTATTTTTCAATTGAGCTACCAACAAAGATAACGTGTTCAGATAAGCCGAGCTCTTTCACCTTATCTATCAAGTCATCTAGATGATAGTGGCCATCAGGAACTAGATTCTCTAACTTGCCGTCAGCCTTACGATAAACACCAGCAAAGAAATTCTTGTTACGAGCATCTAATTCACTCACGATTAAGCCATCGCTTGCGCCATTAGCCAATGCAGCTAAAGTTGATACCCCAACTAAGTCCTTATTTAAAATAGAAGCAAACATCTTCGCAGTAGTAATTCCAATTCTTAAACCAGTATAAGAACCAGGACCTTCTGCAACTGCAAAACGATCAATATCTTTTAAAGTAAGATCATTTTCCCTCAACAATTCATTAATTAAAGGATCTAAATGTTCACTATGATTTCGATGATCTTCTTCGTTCTTTTCCAAAATTTTATCTCCATCATTCAAAGCTACGCTCAAATGATTGGTTGCAGTAGTAATACTTAATATTTTCATTTAAATTCTATCCTTATTATTATCGAAATTACCTTCTTATTTTAACACGTTGAAGAGCATTTAAAATCACGTAAAGAACGACAATTTGAATCCAAGGAGTGATCAACTCTTTTAGAATTCTTTGTAGAAATGCTGCTCTTAAATCTAAGCCATATAATAGATGAATCCAGTAAGTATTCATTAAGACATTAACCACCAAGGTAACTAATAAAGTCGAAACAATAATACGCCACCACTTAATTGGTTTTTGATATAAGAAGATCGCATAAATCACAACCCCTACTATTGCTGAAAGAATAAATCCTGGGAAAAATCCACCTTCAACGCCAAAAACAGCTGATTTTAACAAATCACTTAGTACTGCACCAATTCCGCCCCAGAAAGGGCCAAAATAATAAGCTAATAATGCACTTCCAATAAATCCCAATCCTACTTTTACTGTAGCTGGACCAAACGATATTTTTTGTAGCACAACATTCATTGCTACTAGCAATGCCAGAGTAACTAAGCCCTGCAAATCTAATTTCTTTATTCCTGTCTTCATTGGCATTCCTACCTTTCAAAAAAAGCACGACTGTACTAACAACAAGTCATGCCTTTAATTTTCTTTCCAATTAATTTCAGCCAAGGCAGACGCCTCACCCCGATTAGAAATCAAATGATGCGAAGTTAATGTATCTTGATCAAGCTCTACTTCTGCTAGTGCTTGATTTCCATATTGAACTTCTTTTTTAAATGAAATATCAATACTTTTGACAGTATGAGAATTCAAGAACTCTCTTGGCAAGGTATCAATCATCCAATCGAAATAAATACTATTAGTTAAATGATGGTTTGTATCTAAATCATAATATCTAACAGTATATTTCTTACTTGAGCTATACGCTTTTAAGGGACGTAATCGCTTAAAGCGCGGCATATGTTTCAAGTATGGATTTCCAAATTTCTGCATCATTTGATCATCTGCTTCAGTAATTTTGCGATTTTTTAAATCTAAAATTACCCATTGGCTTTTGACATTCACTATCTTTTTGTTAGTAGAATCAATTATACCAAAATCTCTATATTCAAAAAAGCGATTATATCCACTACCGTTTGTAGTAACGGTAATTTTTTCACCAGCTTCAGGCAAGCGATCAATATCAAGATGATACTCAACTACAACCCAGCCTAGATTTTGCTTTAGTAAATCATGAATCCCAGCACCACCTGCTGTTAATTGAACATTTGAAACCTGCATAAAATGCTCAATTAAATGAGGAAGTTGAATTTTTCCTGTTTCATCGCAATCACCATAGCTAACTTGGTGCTCTTCTTTAAAAATCTTTTCCATCTTAATCTCCGTGCTTAATTTTGATGGTATTTGTCATAAAGTTCATTCTTTGAAACCTTATTAGCCTTAGCAACTGACTTAATCGCATCTTTTTTACTTTCGCCAGCTGCTACCTGATCGGCTACTTGCTTAATTAACTCATCCCAAGAAAGTTGCTTTTCTTCCTCTTCATTCGGAGAAACTAAAACTACAAATTCACCTCGTGGATCGTTCTCAGTGAAGTATTCATTAATTTCACTAATTGATCCTCTGATATATTCTTCATGAATCTTGGTTAATTCACGAGCCAAGGCAATTTTTCGATCTGGCTTAATTACTTCAGCTAAAGTCTTCAAGGTCTTCTTCAAACGATGTGGTGCTTCATAAAAGATCGAAGTAGCACGCGAAGTGTTCATCATTTCAAAGTACTTCTTTTGCTCACTGCTCTTACGCGGTAAGAACCCATAATAAGTAAAGGGTTGTGCGTCAAAGCCAGAAGCAATTAAGGCAGTCGCAAAAGCTGAAGGACCAGGAAGAGAGACAACAGGAATATCATTTTTGATACATTCCTGCACCAAGACATAACCGGGATCTGAAATTACCGGCATCCCAGCATCAGAAATCTCAGCAATTGTCTTTCCTTCTTTAAGCAGCTTAATTAATTCAGGAGCACGTTCTTTAGAATTATACTTATGAAAAGAAATCATCTTATTATGAACGCCAATTTTTTCAAGCAAAATCCCACTAGTTCGGGTATCTTCCGCTGCGATGTAATCAGCTTCAGTTAGAATTCTTTTAGCTCTTAAAGTAATATCTTCTAAATTTCCAATTGGAGTAGGGACAAGATACAGACGTCCCTTATCTTTTTCATTAAAACTACTCTGCACTTGCATAATTTTTATCCCCTACTCTTTTGTCCGTGATTTACAAAATTATCTAAAATATCTAAGCAAAACATGCAATCTTCACCTGATTCACGGTGAGAACCATAGTACATATTGCAGATATGGTAACCAGAATCGTAAATATTTCTCAATGACTTCAAACCAGCTTGCGACTTATTTTCAGCTGGTTCTTTATTTGCATCTAGCTTACTAATCTTTTCTCTTAATAGTTGGTTTTCAACTTTTAATTCTGTATTTTCTTTCAATACTTCAAGCATGTCATTTTCCAGACCGGCAACAGTTTTTGTCATTGCCTGAAGATTGTGCTGTAATTGTGACAATTGTGAAAATGGATCCACTCAAAAACACCTACCGTTCAAAACTCAATACTAAATAATCTAATGTATTGTGGAAACTAACATTACTAGCTCGCATCTTATCGCAAGTCATTAATAACTCTAATAAAGATGCACTCTCCCTTAACTTTTTACCCGCTTCTAAGCTCTTCATGGCCAAAGTCTTAAGCTGATAAAAAACAAACTTTTGACTCGCAGGTTTAGTAGCAAGACTACTAATCTGATTCACACGCACCAAGGCCAAATCATTATGTTCTAACAGCTCCTGAAACAGGTATTTACTCTCTTCTTCAAGCTTACTTGTGTCGCCTAGATCATCAATTTCTTCATCTGTTAAGCCATATTCAAGTAATTGAGCTCTTTTACTATCAATCTTTTCATCAGAGAAATTAAGAATCTGAGTTCTAGATTTAACCGTTGGTAAAATTTGATTTTCATTATTGGTGATCAGAATGGTAACGACTGGCGCTACTGGTTCTTCTAATAAATTAAGCAAGGCGTTGCTTGCAGCTAAAGTTAATTTTTCCGCATTTTCAATTATAAAAAAGCGGCGATTTCCTTCAACAGGGCTTTTAGCAAGCTCTTCTTTTAAGGGACGAATCTGATCAATTGAGAGACTCTGCTTACCTTCTAGTTTTACTAAGAAGACATCTGGATGATTTCCATCTAAGATTCTCTGACAATTGTTACAAGTTCCGTCTGGCTTATCTTCTCCCAAGCAATTAAAGAGACAGGCCAGCCAGTAAGCTGTATTTATTCCCTTCTTTTGCATGGGATCGACAAACAAGTAACTATGGGCAACTTTTTTATTTAAATATGCATCCCTTAAAAGATCAGCCTGCTTTTGGCCGATATTTTTTAAATCAATCATTAAAAGTGCTTAAATTCCTCAACTGGTAATACAAAGACAGTCGCTCCGCCAACAGTAACTTGGACTGGTTTTCCAAGCATAGAAGTGCCTGCAGCATCCATGTTCATATTCGAGACATATTGTTCTCTAGTGTGGGAGCTCTTTTTAATGATTTCTAATACTTCATTTACGCGGTCATCTTCAATACCCACGATAAAAGTTGTATTGCCTGCTCTTAAAAGCCACCGCTGGTAGCTAATTTAGTTGCACGAACATCATTTTGAATAAATTCTTTTGCTAAGGTATCTGCATCTTTATCCTGTACAATTGCTAAAACAAGTTTCATTCTTACCAAATCCTTACATAAAAATATCAGGTAATTGTTTTCTTATTATTTTAACACTATTAGCTGCAACATCCTTGATCGGCAAATTAGCATCTACCTTTTTAATTCGATCAGGATAGCGTTCAAGTAATTCACGATAGCCAGCATAGACCTTATTATGGAAGTCAATTTTTTCTTGTTCAAGTCGATCTTCTTGACCAGCCCGCTCTTTTTCAATTCTAGCTAAACCCACAGCTGGATCTAGGTCTAAGAAGATGGTTAAATCAGGCTCAAGTCCGCCAGTTCCAAAATTATTAATTTGCTTTACTTCTTCAATGCCTAGATTTCTACCTACACCTTGATAAGCTAGTGAACTATCAATGAATCGATCGGATAATACTACTTTACCAGCTGCTAAGGCTGGACGAATCACTTCACTTACGTGCTGACTTCTTTGTGCTGCATATAGCAAAGCTTCAGTTCGATCATCCATTTCTTTATTTTCTGGGTCTAAAATAATTGTTCTGATATTTTCTGAAATCTTAGATCCACCTGGCTCACGCGTGACAAGAGTCCGTTCTTGTAAACTTTGCGGTAATTGCTTAATTATTTCGTTAATAACTGTAGTTTTTCCTGCCCCATCTGGGCCTTCAAATGTAATTAAATATCCTCTCATGTCTACCCCCACTTGGCATTGTACTGTAAAAGAAAAAAGAAAGACAGACTTGTTTTTTCAAGATTATTTATTTTTCCACAAAAAAAGTCCACCGCAGTGGACTACATTATCTAGTAATAACGCTTGATGAGCTACTAGATTTAGTGTTTCTTCTTCTTGCTTCTTCATACAAAAAAATAAATTTTGCATGGAGAATTTTATTTAAAACTCGATTATCAAATGAATAATCAATTGTCGTTTGATCGAAAACTTTTTGTTCAGCAAGTTGTCTTTGCAGTTGAGCAACAATTCTTAGTAATCGTTCGTCGCCTGCTTTTTTAACTTTGTTCCTTTTTCCAATCATAGATCTGTTCTCCCTTGAACAGCGCGCTTCAAAGTAATTGAGTTGGCGTATTCAATATCGCTACCTACGGCTAAACCAGCAGCAAGACGCGTTACCTTTAAGCCAGCTGGCTTAATCAGCTTAGCTAGATACATAGCAGTTGCTTCACCTTCTGGGCTGGAGTTTAGGGCAAGAATAACTTCTTTAACTTCATCTTGTTTTTGAAGTCTGGTAATTAAACTTTTAATGTTAATTTCTTCTGGGCCTACTCCATCCATTGGGGACAAGACTCCATGTAAGACATGGTACAAGCCATTATATTCGCCCATTTCCTCAAAAGCCATGACATCTTTTGGCTGCTCAACTACCATTATCGTTGAACGGTCACGGTTTTGATCGCGGCAAATCTCGCATGGATCACTTTCAGTAATATTCCCACAAATAGAACAAGAATGAAGATTTTCTTTTACCTGCATTAATGACTTAGAAAAGTCTTCCACGTCATCTTCCGGCATGTCCATTGTGTAAAAGGCTAAACGTGTTGCTGTTTTTTCACCAATACCAGGCAGCTTCATGTAATTATCAATTAAACGGGCAATTGGTAATGGATATTGCATCTTACATCAAACCTTTAGTGTATTTGCCCATTGATGCTTGAGTAGCATCATCTACTGCCTTGATTCCCTTGTTTACAGCATCGATAACAAGATCTTGAAGCATATCTGGATCATCTGGATCGATTGCTTCCTTATTAATCTTCAAGTCTTTTAGTTTACGGTCGCCGCTAAAAGTAGCAACTACCATGTCATCTGCAGACTTACCAACAAATTCTTGAGTAGCTAAATTTGCTTGTTCAGCTTCCATTTGTTGTTGCATCTTCTTAGCTTGCTTAATTAAACCTTGCATGTTACCCATGCCCATACCACCAAAATTAGGTCTCTTACCCATAGTTTTCTCTCCTTAATCTTTAATCTGTGCTAGATCTCCAAACAATTCTTTAGCCTTATCAATGACTTCTTTTTTTGCTTGAGGATCTATCTGATTACCATTTGCTTCTTGTTCAGATTTTTCTAGTCTTTGAAATTTTTTAGCAAGTAACTCTTCTTTATGACTTGTCACAAAATCATGCCGTACTTTCAACCATGAAGAATCTGCAACTAAAACAATACTATAATTATGCTTTGTTAGCTTCGCAATTTCAGTTTCAAGTTGAGAAATTAGATCTCCGTCTTGATTTGCTCGCTCAAACCATAATTCATACTTACATTTTAAAACAATTTGCTCGTGACTTGCAGCCACAGGATCTAAAACTTCCATTACAGCTCTTTGAGATACTTTTAGAGTAGACAGTAAGTCTGGCCAAATATCTTTTACTGTATTTAGGTCTTCCTTAGTGGCATTTTCAAGCACATGATATACCTGCCGGCGGTTATTTTCTTGAGCCGCTTGGTTATTAGAACTAGCCTTTCTTCTTTTCGGCTTTTGTTCTGGTTTATTTTCTTTATCGGCAAGGCGCCTAATTTGCGACTTAGTTTCAGTTTTAATTGTGCCAGAAAAGTCTGAAGTAGTACTTCTAGCAGGTGCCTGCCTATTTTTCAATTCCGCAACTTGCTTACTTAAAGTGTCAATTTGATTTTTTAGAGTTTGAACAACATCTGACGAAATTGCTTCAGCTTGTTGAGGTGTACTATCAGCTTTTACTGGAGCTTGAGTTACTTGAACTACAAATACATCAAGCGGGATTTGTTGCTGGTTAGTGTAGCGCAAGTCATTTAAGGCATTATTAGCTGCTTGCACAAGTGAGTAGAATTTTTCTTCTGGAATTTTAGCTAATTCGGAAGCATAATTCTCAGTTAAAAAAGTTTCTTCCTTATTACTCTTAATTGCCAGCATCCCTTTAACAGTTAAACTAATCAACTCATCTAAAATATTCTTAGTTGATGCTCCGTCCTGCAAAAGTACATGAACTATTTCAAGAGCTGCTGAAGTTTCGCCATTAAGTAAATTTAATAATACTTGTTCAATTTTTTCTTGAGCCGCATAACCAGTTATTCTTAAAGCATCTTCGTACTTAACCTTATCTTGATCATAAGATAAAATCTGATCCAAGATACTTAAACTGTCACGCATTCCACCATCAGCTACTTGAGCAATTACTTCAAGGGCCTTTTCTTCAAAGTCAATTTTTTCTTGGCCAAGAATATAGGTCATACGAGCAATTAAATCATGTTGATCAATCCGCTTGAAGTTGTAGCGCTGGGTTCTGGAAATAATAGTTGCTGGAACTTTTTGAAGTTCAGTAGTAGCTAAGATAAAGACTACGTGCTCTGGTGGCTCTTCTAACGTCTTAAGCAAGGCATTGAAGGCACCCATTGAAAGCATATGAACCTCATCGATGATGTAGACTTTATATTTACCCTGTGTTGGGGCGTATTTTACTTTATCTCTGATATCTCGAATTTCATCAACACCATTGTTAGATGCAGCATCGATTTCGATAATATCATTCATTGTTCCTTGATCTGCTGCAAGACAGTTTTCACATTCATTACATGGCTCTCCGTCTTGCAGATTAGTACAATTTAAGGCCTTGGCAAAAATTTTAGCACATGATGTTTTACCAGTACCACGTGGTCCTGCGAATAGAAAAGCATGTGATATCTTGCCACGCTTGATTGCATTTTTTAATGTATCAGTAATCGCTGTTTGCCCTACGACTCCATCAAAAGTTCGAGGACGCCATTTACGATATAGCGCTTGATAAGCCATTTTGCACTTCCTTTATCAAAAAAACTCCTAGCTCAAACGAGCTAAGAGCTGTTTAAATTCTCAAAAAAAGGCACATGCCCAAGCAACCTTAGTGCTGCTACCTTCCGGTCCTGACACAATTTAGAGGTCGGACATTGCCCACAAACTATAATACAGTATTTTGATTTATTTTTCCACTATTTATCTTGCTTTTGTTTACGTCTAATTTCACGGAAAAAATCTTTTAGCATTTGGGCTGCTTGATCCCTAAATAAACCGCCATAAATTTTAGGATGGTGATTAAATTTTTCCACCTTAAATAAGTCAATGACACTGCCTGCTGCTCCAGCTTTTGGATCAAAAGCACCATAATAAACTTCAGCTAATCTTGAATTAATGATAGCACCGCTGCACATTGGACAGGGTTCAAGGGTAATAAACAAACTACAGTCGACTAGACGCCAGGAATTTAATTTTTTACAAGCTTGTCTAATCGCAATCATTTCGGCATGTTGCGTCGCATCTTCATCAAGCTCGCGTCTATTATATCCTTCGCCAATCACATTGCCATCTTTATCTACAACAACTGCACCAATTGGTACTTCACCTTGTTCTTCAGCCTTTTTTGCCTGTTCAAAGGCTAGGTGCATGTATTTTTCTTTTTGCTCTTTAGTTAACATATATCTTCCTCTTTAATTTCTGCTTATATTCTAACAAAAAGAAAAAAGCTAGCGACCCGCTAGCTAAAAATTTTTATTGTTGGTTATAGAATTGATTTTTTGTAATGTATGAAATTGATTTTACATACTGACCCTTATGATGGACCTTAATATATTCCTGATTTGGATCATAACCACCCACTTGTTTTATTTTATAAGCTCTAGTTTTACCATCCTTTGGGTTAATGATCGTTACTTGTTTGTAATTCTGAGTGTTTTTTGGAACCTTAGCATAACTAACTGTTTCACTAACCAATGGATTTAAACGATCAGTAGTAGACGTATGAACAGTCAAAACGCCAATAATTGCTATTACCAGTACAGTCAGAAGTGAAATAACTCCTATTTTAAATTTCTTCATATTTACCCTCCTTACACTAAACTTATCGATTAATTATTTTAGATTGATTATATGTTACTAAGAAAGTATCGTCATCAGCAATTAAATTTCGATATTTCGAATTATTTTTAGATCGACTTTCATTCTATAATCGATTCGCAAGTTTCGTTAGACCTGCATGTCTCAGAACATCTTTTAATTGCTGCATAGACTTTTTATCTCCCTTTTTCATATCTTCAAAATATTGAGTAATAAGAATCTTTAAACCAAACCTGTCATCAAAAGGCAACGTACGAATAAGAGCCATTGTTTCTGACACATATTTATCAATTTTTCTAATACAAAGCGCCGTATATAAATAATTAACACAAACTGTGGATACTCTCCGCTGAAAAGTAGCTGGACAATTTTCTAAATTTTTATAGTAGCGTAAGACCTTTCCCATTCTAGCAATCAAAATGTCTGGATCAGAAATAGGCATAGAGTTACCAAAAATTATCAATGCCTCGTTATCTGTAACCCAATCATCTTTTTGATAAATATATTGATTAATTTTTGTTCGAGTTGCTTTATCCATTGAAGTCATTTCATCCTTTAAATAAGCCCTGATTAATACAGCCCGATAATATGTAATTTTTGGAACAGCAGGCATATTTTCCAATTCATGAGTAATTTTCTCGACTTTTTCTAAATCATTATTATTAAAAGCAACCGATAATTGATTAGAAATATTCTCTATCATCCTTGCACGTTCATCAATTTTGTATGAGCCATTGACTGACTCAAAAAATTTTATTATATCTACATGATTAGATTTAAGAAGTAAAATTAATTTTTCACTATCAATATCTGCTTCTTTTCCATTTTTAGCATAACCTGTTTCTATTTCTGAATAGTGAGAAACAGAAATAGGTATATTTTTAATCCAAGCGGCTTGTGTTTTATGCTGAGCCAATCTTTCTTTTCGAAGAGCTTCTCTTATTTTCATCTTCTCATCTCTTCCTATGTTTGAGCTTATAAGTACTAGTATTTGTAAATATAATACCCTTTATAACTAAAAAAAGCTGGCTAAATTAACCAGCTCAATTAAATAAATTCATCATAAAACATATTCATGTATAGGATAACAAGTAAAAATAAAAAAGATCCTTTGACCCTTTCTATTTAAATACGACCACGTTTTTTAATCGTATAACAGTTAACAAAATAGCCGATTGATCCAATGAAATAAAGCATCGCTAACCCAGCTGCGCCTAAGAAACGATCACCATCAATCGATAAGTAAATCATTCCACCAAGACCAGCTAAAACAATCAAGACTAAAATAATATTGATAAACAGTTTCATAATGAATTCACTTCTTTCAAAGTATTATTCTCTACCTTGTATCCGTTTTCATTATAAACCTTTATTGTTATTTTTTTAATTATTTTTACTCATTAAAATGTAATAGCCCTTATCACGAGCTAGAATCTCACAATTTCCGTATATCTTTGTCATTAATTTCTTGGCACTAGGTGCACCTTGTTTCTTCTGAATTACTACCAATAAGACGCCATTTTCTACTAGATGGTCTTTTGCTTCAGTTAAAATTTGGTCGACTACCTTTTTACCAGCACGAATTGGTGGATTAGTAATAATTAGCCCATATTTTTTATCCACTTGTTCATAAATATCTGACTGATAAATATTTACATTATCAATTCGATTGAACTGTGCATTTCTTTTAGCTAAGTCTAAGGCACGCTCATTTACATCTACCATATCAACTTCTTGATCAGGCCAAAACTTGGCCGCAAATAATCCCATCGGACCGTAGCCAGTCCCTACATCTAAGATGCCATCTTTTGGAAAATCAACGTTTTTCATTGCTTTAATTAAAACACCTGAACCATAATCAACTCTTAATTTTGAAAAAACGCCCGCATCAGTCGTAAATTTTAAATCAATATCATCAATATGATAGTCAACTAAGTGTTCATCATGCTTGGCATCAGGATTAGCCGCAAAATACATTTGATTCTTTTTTGTCATAATTATTCTCGCTTCTTTAATTTCTATTTATAGTTTATCAATTCTGCTTTGTTTTTTTCCATAAAGCCTTATAATTAGAATGTTACAGAAAGGAAGAGATAGAATGATGATTTCTATTCCTATATTTATTTTAGCAATTATTATTGGAATTATCTGTTTATGGGTAGGATTTAGAATAAAAGGCAATCAAGCAGTTTTTGGTCGTGTTCTTTCAACAAATAGACAAACCTGGGCAAGATTTTGGTTAACAGCCGGTTGGGTTATCATTATTATTGCTGGTTGTTATCTTCTATTCATGATTATTCTACATTTTTATTTGAAGATGTAAAAAAGCGTAAATTCATTTTTGAATTTACGCTTTAATTTTTGTCTTTTTTCTTTTCAATCCATTCCTTAAGTTTATCCCACTCCCGAGGAGGACGATTTTCTTTTAATTCTTGGATTTGTTTTTGCAAGTTTTGATTTTGCTCAGCCAACATTTTATTTTGATCTTCTAGCCGGTCTAATTTATCTAAAATGAAGGTAAAATCAGCATTCTTGTCTTTAATACTGATTTTACCTTCATTTCTTCTCATCAAGTAAGCAGTAAGCGAACTAGTAACGATTCCCATTACTCCTACTCCAATCAGAATCATTGCTAAAATCACTAATTTTCCCAGTAAAGATTGCGGTGAAATCGTGTGTTTAGAAATATCACCATATCCTACCGTGCTTGCTGTAGTGATTGCCCACCAGAATGCTTGATCAAGTGAAACATGTTCAGTAATCGAAATTGCAACTGATCCTAACATCAAAAAGGCAATACTAAAGTATATTACATATAAAATACCATGAGTGTGTAAGATATCTTTTAGCATCCCCACTAGACCAGCCAACCGGATTAAACGTAATAGCCTAAAATATAAACCAATATCTCCCAACTGAGCCAGTTTCATCCAACTAAAGGCAAGACCAACAGGAATAATTGCTAGCAGCTCAAAAATATTATTTCTAAAAAATACTTTCTTATTTTTTGCAAGATAGAGCCGAGAAAAGTAATCTATTGCCAAAATAATTAAAATAAGGTTATTTAGCCAAAACCACTTACTATTCCTACTATTAATATCAATTATTGCCGCAAAATCTAACACAAGCAGAATAATTGAAATAATAGCTAAAGCGGCTTTAAACCATTTATAAAAATTTTTCTTAAACATAATTTTATTGTAAACAAAAATGAGGACTCCGTAAAATAGAGTCCTCATTTTCAGTAGGATGTTCAGTTAAGACGTTATTACTTAACAGTAACAGTTGCGCCAACTTCTTCAAGCTTAGCTTTGATGTCGTTAGCTTCGTCTTCAGAAACGCCTTCCTTAACGTTCTTAGGAGCACCATCAACAAGGTCCTTAGAATCCTTAAGGCCAAGACCAGTGATGTCACGAACAACCTTGATAACCTTAACTTTTTCTTGACCAACATCAGTCAATTCAACGTCAAATTCAGTCTTTTCTGCACCTGCGCCTGCAGCACCTGCAGCAGCAACTGGAGCAGCAGCTGAAACACCAAATTCGTCTTCAATAGCCTTTACTAAGTCGTTTAATTCAAGGATTGAAGCACCTTTTAAATCTTCAATAATCTTTTCAGTATCTAAAGCCATTATAAGTTTCCTCCGAAATTAGATATGTGTAAATTTACTAATATTATTCGTCTTTTGAATCAGCGACAGCCTTAACAGCGTATGCAAAGTTGCGAACTGGAGCTTGTAATACAGATACAAGCATTGAAAGTAAACCTTCGCGACCTGGAATAGCTGCAAGTTTCTTGATTTCTTCTTGGCTGGCAACCTTACCTTCGAGCATACCACCTTTAATTGATAATGCGTCGATATCATCTTCGTATTTAGAAACAATACGAGCTGGTTCAGTGATGTCTTCTGCATCAGCAGTGTAAACAACAGCAGTAGGACCAACAAAAGTATCTTCTAAACCTTCAATACCAGCCTTTTCAGCAGCACGCTTTAAGTAAGTGTTCTTGATAACTTTCATCTTAACGTTAGCATCACGTAGATCCTTACGTAAGTTAGTTACTTCTTCAACAGTTAAACCTAAGTAGTCAATTACTAAGATAGCCTTAGCTTCCTTAAGTTCTGCTGCAAAGTCATCAACAAGCTTTTCTTTTTTAGCAATGATTGCTTTACTCAACGAATTCACCTCCAAATTTACTTTAAGATAAATTCTATCAGCCGAAATAAAAACTCCATGCCAAAAAGACATGGAGTTGTAAAACTCTTTGTTTTTCTGGCCTCGGCGGGATATTAAGGCACGTTAGCCACCCGAGTCTTAGGTAGAATTTACTGTACAATATATTACCTTAAATTAGATAAGTCGTCAATAGCTTTTTTTAATTAAACCATTTTTCGCGAATCTTTTTTAGCTCTCCCGTCTTCTCTAAGTGGTCAAGAGCTTGATTAATCTTGTTTTTAAGAGTTTTATCTTTTTTATTGATTCCTACTGAAAATTTTTCACTTGGATATGGTAATTTTTCTTTTTTAAATTCTTTTTGATACTTGCTGTGAGCTAAATAATAATTTGCATATACCCCATCAATTAATAAGCCATCAATTCTGCCAGCTTTTAAATCGATAAAGGCATTGTTATAAGTATCATACAAAACTGTACTTTTGACACGTTTCTTTAAGACTTTAGGATAATTATCCAAATCATCGGCTCCTGAAGATCCTGTTTGAACTCCAAGAATCTTCCCTTTCATTTGTCGATAATTATTTATTCTTTCATTTTTTCGTGTAACCAGAATCTGATCATTTTCAAGATATGGTTTTGAAAATGCTACTTTCTTTTCCCTAGCCTTCGTCTTAGTATATCCATTCCAGATAACATCTATTGTCCCATTGCGAAGTTCTGTTTCTTTCATTGACCAATCAATTGTTTGGAAATCAGGTTTTAAACCAATCTCCTTGCAAACGGCTTTGGCTAAGTCAACATCAAAGCCAACAAGCTTACCATTCTTTTGGCGAAAATCCATTGGGACGAAACTGTCGTCAACACCAATTACTAAAGTACCACGTGATTTAATCGCCTGCCATGAATTTTCCTGTCTTTGACATCCAGCCACACCAACAGAAGCTAGCACAATGATCAATAGGCCCAAAAATCGTATTATTTTTTTCATCATTTTTCTATTGGCTCAACTTTTAAGATTTTATCAGCAACAGCTTTTCCAAACTGGTGATCGTGAGTGATAATCACCTGCGTCATTCCTGTTTGTTTAAGCTTTAAGAAAATATCTTTTACTTTTCCTACTAACTCGGGATCTAAGGCAGATGTAGGCTCATCATAACACAAGATTTCAGGTTTCATTTGCAGGGCTCTGGCAATGGCTACACGCTGCTTTTGTCCCCCTGATAATTGGTATGGATATAAAGTTTTAAACTTGTCTAAGTCTAATTGATCTAAAACAGGTGCAGCTGCTTTTTCAGCCTCTGCTTTACTCATCTTATTTACCATAATTGGAGCGAGCGTAATATTATCCATTACTGAAAGGTTTGGAAAAAGATTGTAATCTTGAAAAACCATCCCTACCAAATGATTATTACGATCTGTAGGATCAAATTCTTTTCTATTATGGAGGAATTTTCCACTATCAGCACTTTCAAGCCCCGCGATCAAGCGAAGCAGTGTAGTTTTTCCTGCACCTGAAGGGCCAATAATACTTAAGATATCTCCTTGATCTAGTGACAAATTTAACTTATCAATAATTTTTCTCGTGCCAAAGCTCTTGCTTATATTCTTGAGCTCTAAAACTTTATTTCCAGACATTGCTTCTCTTCTCCACTACTCTCAATAAAGCTGTTAAAACTGCTGTCATTGCCAAATATACGCACCCTACTAATACTAGTGGAACTAAAGACACGTCTCTTGCAGTCGCAACATTTCCGGCACGTAAAAGGTCTCCTAAACCAATTACATAGACCAAACTGGAGTCCTTAACTAAGTTTATCAGCTCATTACCAATCGAAGGCAAAACAATCTTAACAACTTGTGGACGCACAATACGATTAATTGTTTGCCATCTACTTAAACCTAGCACTTGTGCTGCCTCAAATTGGCCGACGGGTACTGCTTGCAGTCCACCACGGAAGATTTCTGCAAAGTAAGCAGCATAATTGATAATAAATGCGACTAACGCAGCCTCGTATCTTGGAAAGACAATTCCAACAGTTGGTAAGCCATAAAAAATAAAAATTAATTGTAGTAAAAGAGGTGTACCACGAATAATCCATACATAAAATTTCAAAATAGCTTTAACTAATTTCAATTTTGAATGTAAACCAAAGGCAACTAATAAACCTAGCGGAATAGAAACTACAGTCGTCCAAAAAAAGATTTCAATAGTTAACCAAGCACCGGAAAATAATGATGGCATAATACTAAAAATATAATTTAGCATTTCCTTCACCTGCTATATAAAACATGGAAATATGTAGAAGAATACGAATTTTCTACATATTAGAAAGATATATTTTTCCTTTCTTTGTTTCATTTACTGTCGTCTTCACTAGTATTCTGATATTCCAAATAGGAGTTATCACATTGACCAGCTCTTCGATGTCCTGCATCACTAGCAAAACAAGTTTTGCAGTGAGCCAGACTCTTCCAGCTTAAGGACCTAGCCAGCCCCGTTTATTTTCTTTATTTTGCTAACGCTAAAAGGTTTAAAACCGCATTTTCATCTCGATCATTCTTGTAGCCACACTCATAACAGACATACTCATTATGTTTGGTACCATGCTTTTTGTTACCTTGCAAAGTGATCTTTTCCTCGCCTTTTTTGACATAACCACACTGAGCACATCTTTGAGTTGATGGGTATTTTTTATCAGCTAAGATTAATTCTTTGCCATACCAATCACACTTGTAAGTTAATATCTGTCTAAACTTGCTAAAGAGCGATCGCTGCATACCTTTTGAAGCTACATGCATCATCATCATTTCTTTAACTGCTAAGTCTTCAATTACAATTTGGTCGTAATTATCTATAAGCTTAGCAGTGAACTTTTGTAAAAGATCATTTTGGATATTAGCCACTTTACGATAATCTCTTTGCAGTTTGGCTCTCACTGCATAGTAATTATTTGATTTAGTAGCTAACTTACCATTCACTTCTCTTTTACGTGCCAGCATTCTTTGATAATGCTTAATACGCTTATAAAGCTTTTGCAATTTAGCTGGCAAAACATTGATTGGGCCCTCTGTATAGTTGAAGTGACCAACATTAACATCAACTGCTGTCTTTTGATGAGTTTTAGCCTTAGCTGGCATGTCCTCTTCATAAGACAAAGCCGCATAATAGCTCTCTTTTTCTTTGAAGATGCTTACCACTTTGACTTCATCCATCTTTAGGGCTTCATAACTTTTTAAATCAAACCAAGACTCTTTTGAGATGCTTCTTGGGCGATCAAGACGAAGCTTGCCATTAACAATCTTAGCTCTATCAGTTTTAAAGCCTTGTCTGGGGGATTTCTTAGATTTAAAACTAGGTATTCCCCAATCAGGCTGTGCCTTATCAAAAAAGTTCTTCCAAGCATTAGCTAAGTCTTTAACAGCTAGTTGCAAACATCTAGCAGACAAGTCATATTGCCAATCAGCTTTATTTGCGACTAGTTCATCACGGACTCTGCGTTCATTGGGACTTGGATTATCTTTCTTGTTCAAGCTATAGGCTTCATACATTAATTGCCAAGTTTCAAGTCCTTTATTCCAGCAGTATCGGCGATAGTCACATAAAGCATCAAGATACTTTTGCATGGTCTTATTAACTTTTAGCTTAACTACTTGAGTTTTAATCATTGCTTCACCTCCTAAAATACAAACATAAGTTTATCTAAGGAAGAAAAGCAAAACAAGTAAGTATTGAATTAAAGCTTATTTTCCATGTTTAACTTTCTAAATAAGCTAATTTTTCCATCTTCTTCTATAAATTTCTATATTTTGGTTAACAGTTAATCAGCTCCTGTTCTAAAAATAGCGTATTGTTTAATTTTAGCTAAAATCTCACTACACTTTCAACCTTAGTACAAAAAAAAGACTTCACAATTGTGAAGTCTTTTCGTTTAATTAAACAACTATTAATTAGTCTAAGTTTAATGGATCCAAGTGGATACCAGGGCCAAAGGTTGCAGAAACGGCAACACTCTTAACGTATTGACCCTTAGCTGATGCAGGACGTGCACGAAGAATAACGTCACGTAATGCATCAAAGTTTTGTGCTAATTTTTCAGCGTCAAATGAAGCCTTACCGATTGGTGCATGGATTAAACCTTGCTTATCAACACGGTATTCAACTTGACCTGCTTTTTGGTTTTCAACAGCTTTAGCAACGTCCATAGTAACAGTACCAGTCTTAGGGTTTGGCATTAAGCCCTTAGGTCCTAAGATACGACCTAAACGACCAACCTTAGCCATCATCATTGGAGTAGCAATAACTACGTCAAAGTCTAAGTAACCGTTTTGAACTTTTTCTACTAAATCATCAGAACCAACTTCGTCAGCACCTGCTTCTTTAGCTTGGTCAGCTTGTGGACCTTCAGCAAAAACAACAACCTTCTTAGATTTACCAGTACCGTTTGGAAGTACCAATGCACCTCTAATTTGTTGATCTGCTTGCTTAGGGTCAACATTTAAGTTATATGCAACTTCAATAGTTGCATCAAAGTTTGCGTATGAAGTTTCTTTTGCTAACTTCATAGCTTCATCTACTGAATAAAATTTAGTTGAATCAACTTTTTTAGCTGCTTCTAAATATCTCTTTCCATGCTTTGCCATGTAAAAATCCTCCTGAAAATGTGGTCAAACGAGTCTTCTCACACTCTCCCACCTTGATTCGTTAATTTTGATTAACGATCCGACGTTCCTAAAAACACTAGTCTTCTACAGTGAAGCCCATGCTTCTAGCAGTACCTTCAATCATGCGCATAGCAGCTTCAATATCTGCAGCGTTTAGATCTTTCATCTTGGTTTCGGCAATTTCCTTAACTTGGTCCTTAGTTACCTTAGCAACCTTCTTAGTGTTAGGTTCACCAGAACCCTTGTCCACTTTAGCAGCCTTCTTCAAAAGAACAGCAGCTGGTGGAGTCTTAGTAATGAATTCGAATGAACGATCTTCATATACAGTAATAACTACAGGGATAATCATACCCTTTTGATCAGCAGTACGTGCGTTGAAGTCCTTAGTGAAACCAACGATGTTGATTCCAGCTTGACCCAATGCAGGACCAACTGGAGGTGCAGGAGTTGCTGCACCAGCAGGAATTTGCAGTTTAACTACGTTAATAACTTTCTTTGCCACGGTCAATACCTCCTTGATTCCGTGATGCGGTTATAGTGGAGAATTTTCCTTCTTCTCCTCCCACAATAATAAAGATACTCTAATATACTACCAGCAATTTATTAAATTGACAATAGCTAATTAAATTTTATTATTGGTCAAATTCTTTTACTTGGTTATAGTCAAGTTCAGCATTTGTTTCTCTGCCGAACATATCAATAGAAACATAAAGTTTATCTTTTTCTGGGTTAATTTCAGTAATCTTACCACTCATGCCACTAAATGCACCATCAATAATAGTTACTGTTTCACCAACTTCATAGTCAGCTTTAGGTTCTTTAGCTGGTTGGCCTTGAGAAGCAAGAATTCTTTCAATTTCGTCATCGTATAAAGGAGATGGCTTTGATCCACCACCGTGACTGCCAACAAATCCAGTAACGTTTGGCGTATTTCTGACAACATACCAACTTTCATCAGTCATTACCATTTCTACTAAAACGTAACCTGGAAATACCTTTTCATCTACTTCTTGTTTCTTACCACGAACAGTTTCAGTCTTTTGTTCTTCAGGAACAATTACTCGAAAGATATAATTTTGCATACCCATTGATTGGGCTCTTGAAAGTAAATCTTTCTTAACCTTTTCTTCGTAGCCAGAATAAGTGTGTAAAACGTACCATTTCTTTTCGCTGGTTTCAACCATGTTTCTAAACTCCTTAAAATAATACCTTTATGCAAATAAAAAAACCTCCGAGGGAGGCTTTTTTAACTGATTTAATTATAACACATATACTGTTTTTATAAGAACATTTGCGTTAAGTAGCTAAATAATAAATCTAGCAAACCAAGGTAAGCACCAAACAAAATTGAGCTGATGATTACAACACCTGTATCACGTCTATTTTGTTTCCATGTTGGCCATGATACTTTTGCCATAGTTTGGTTAACACTCTTAATAAACTTAAACATTGCTTACCTACCTCGTTTCCTTGTGCAAAGTTTGCTTTCCGCAATGCTTGCAAAACTTCTTAAGTTCAAGTCTTTGCGTTCTATTCTTGCTTGCTGCAATAGAATAATTGCGAGAACCACATACAGTACATGCAAGAGCTGCTTTCTTTACTGCCATAAAACCACCCCTAAACTGCATTTATCTTAGCAAAAAAATGTTATTTTAGCAATTCCTATCAATAAAGTAAAGAAGAATCTAATTTACTCATCAAAAAATTATATCTCCTTTTAAATAATATTAATAGATAGTGTAGAATTATATTTATAAGATCTTTTTTAATTAAAAATAAAGCTATCTTCAAAATTGAAAATGAAATAAAAAATAACAATTTTACTTCATTAACTTTATTTCCGTTTAATTTTAACTGCTCTTATGCTGATATTCAACTGATTGGGAGGATTAATTAATTAAAAGGAGCAACTTTTCCTTTTAATTAAATATTTATCATGGCAGAAAATTCAACTCATCCACTACAAAATTCACTTCCCGAAAAAAGAAACAATAACAAGAGCAATTTCACTTTTTGGGATAATTTTCCAGAAACTCAAAAAGATATGATTGCCATCAATCGTATTATTTTAAAACATGTAAACACTGTCCCGGGCTTACTCGGAGAAGCTTTAAAATATACTTTTGCTTCTCCTGGGAAAATGCTGCGTCCTGCTTGTGTAATGCTCTTTGGCTCTTTTGGACCAAACGCCAGCAAAAAACGCGAAGAACTACAAAAAATAGCAACCTCAATTGAGACTCTCCATAATGCTACTTTAATTCACGATGATATTATCGATGAATCGAGCATGCGCCATGGAAGACCCTCAATTCAAACAAAATATGGCAAGCATACCGCAGTTTACGCTGGCGACTATTTATTTGCTTTATCACTCACTCTTTTAAGTGAAAATGCTCAAAGTTTGCACAGCGTTATTGCAGATGGAAAAACCATGCAAAATATCCTAGTTGGTGAAACTGAGCAGTATAACAATGCATACAAGATTACTATTTCTGAAAAGGAATACTTAGACCAAATCAAAGGTAAAACTGGAGTCTTATTTGGCCTAGCTTGTTTTATTGGCGCTTATGAGAGTGGTCTTAAAGTAACTAAGGCTCTAAAAGCTAAAAAGTTTGGTGAATACTTGGGCCAAGCTTTTCAACTAAGAGATGATATTTTAGACTATACAACTACTAGTTCTACTTTTAAAAAGCCAGTCTTATTAGATGTTAAAGATGGTATCTACTCTGGACCCTTAATTTTTGCCTTACAAAACGACTCTACAGGTCGCTTACATGAATTAGTTAAATTAGGAAAAGATTTGACTAAGGAACAATTACAAGAGATAGAAAAAATGGTTAATGATCTTGACGGGGTAAAACGAGCACAAAAGTTAGCTGATAAATATACTGATAAAGCTTTACGTAATTTGCAAAAGCATTGGCCAAACAACAAAACTCGCCAGCAGCTTGAAGAGCTAACAGATATTTTATTAAAAAGAAGTTATTAATTAAGAGAATATTAAGACATTCTCTTTTCTTTCCTTATTCTTTACTAATTCGCTATAATCTTTTTTTGGATTATAATTCTAGAAAGTAGGAAAAGAAGTGAATAAGAAAAAAGAAAATTCGCATTTTTTTGCCTGGTGGGTTTTTATTGCTTCCTGTTTAATTTCATTAGTAGGATTTGGATTAATTGTTAATACTATTGGTTTATTCTTTGAACCAATTAGTAAAAGCTTCCATGTTGGTCGAGCAAGCGTTGCCTTAATGACAACCTTGCAAAATGCTGCTGCCGCAATTACCTTGCTGTTTGCAGGTAAAATTATGACCAAGCTTAACTTGCGTTGGCTTTTAACTTTCTGTTTTGCTGTAATTGGAGTTTCCATGCTTAGCTTATCAGTAGCACAAAGTTTAACTCATTTTTATATTGCTTGGATCATTATTGGAATTTGCCAACCAATTGCTATTACTTTATCCATCCCTGTCTTATTAGGAAACTGGTTCAATGAAAAATTAGGAACTGTGATGGGAATTGCCCTTGGAGTTTCAGCCTTTGGTGGTACCATTTTTAACCCAATTATTGGTAACATCATTACCAACTTTGGATGGAGAGGTGGCTTCATCTGCGAAGGATTACTAATTCTCGGAATTTTAGTTCCTTCAGCATTCTTCTTAAGAGAAAAACCTAACCAAAAACACCAAGCATATGGCAAAGTGAAAAATATACCAGAAAAAGTTCTTGAAACTAGTGGTATTACCCTTAAGGCAGCTCTTAAGACTCCTGTCTTTTATGCTTTAGCATTTGCAATGCTTGCATTGCAATTTGTTTCTGGATCTGTGCAACATATTTCAGGTCATATTACCAGCCAAGGCCTCCCATTAACAATTGGTGCATCAGTAGTTTCTGGGGTAATGCTTGGAGCAGCAGCTGGTAAGATTTCTATCGGTTTTATGCTTGATCGTTTTAATACACGAGCTACTTTATTTATTTATTCTCTATTTGGCTTGTTAGGCTGGAGCGGCGAAATTTTCTTTAAGACTAGTCTCCCACTTATTGCCTCTGCCTTTATTTTAGGTTTGGGTCAAGGTGTGTGTTTAGTTGCTCTTCCTTACCTTATTCGAGAAGAATTCGGAGCTAAGGACTACAGTACAATTCTTTCAGTAATTAACATGACTGGTGCATTTGCAATGTCTGCATCTGTTTACTTGAACGGTCTTTTATTTGATACTACTGGTTCTTATAACTTCGGTTGGGCAATCAACGCAACTGCTTTTGCGCTCAGTTTTGTTGCTTTGTTCCTTACTCTCAAAAAGCAAAATGCCTCTCAACCATTAGAAGAAAGTATAGATTAAACTTATACTTATCTATGCTAACTTAATATTAGTAAAAGCTTACTCATTGACTTACAATAAATGAGTAAGCTTTTTTTATTAATGTTGGGGTGAAAAAATATGAACAAACATCCAGAATTTTTATTAAACAAGATTAAAAGTCCAAAAGATCTTAAAAAATTAGATCTAAAAGAACTAGAACAACTAGCTAGTGAAATTAGAACCTTGATCCTAGAAAAAGATGCTGCTAAAGGTGGCCACTTAGGACCTGACTTAGGAATTGTCGAAGCTACAATTGCCTACCATTATGTTTTCGATGCACCTAAAGATAAGATTGTTTGGGATGTTTCTCACCAAACTTATCCACACAAGATGTTAACTGGACGTGCTTATGGTTGGCTTGATCCCGATAAGTACGAGGATGTAACTCCTTATTCTAATCCTGAGGAAAGTCCATATGACTACTTTGCTGTTGGTCATACTTCAACTTCAGTTGCTTTAGCAACTGGAATGGCTAGAGCGCGTGATATGCTAGGAGAACATGAAAACATTACAGCTCTTATTGGGGATGGTTCTTTAACTGGTGGCTTAGCCTTTGAGGGCTTTAATAATGCGGCTGATGAAAAGCATAATTTAATTATTGTAGTAAATGACAATCAAATGTCGATTGACGATAATGTCGGCGGTGTTGTAACTGCTTTGAAGAAATTACGTGAATCAAATGGTCAAACAGCTGATAATCCATTTACTGCAATGGGACTAGATTATAAATATGTTGGTCAGGGAAATGATCTTAAAGCAATGATTGATGCCTTCAAATCAATTAAAGATATTGACCACCCAATTGTTTTACATATCAATACCCTTAAGGGTAAGGGATATGAGCCAGCTATTGAAAATGAAGCTAGTCACCACTGGGTATTGCCTTTTGATCTTAAGACGGACAAGACAACTGTACCAGCTCCAAAGACTCCTAATCCAACTACTGTAGTTTTGGATTTCTTAAAGAAACATATTGAAAATCGAGAAAACATCTTAGCCATCAATGCTGCTATCCCCGGCGTCTTTGGTTTAGGTGAGATTAAGAATAAGTATCCTAAGAATTATAAGGATGTAGGAATTGCTGAACAAGAGTCTGTTGCCTTTGCTGCAGGGGCTGTTAAAGAAGGAATTACCCCAGTCTTATTTGAAAACTCTACTTTCTTACAACGTGCTTATGATCAACTTTCTCACGATGTAGCAGCTAACGACTTACCAGTTGTAATGGTGGTAGCTGGCGGCGGAATTACTGGCACTTCTAAGACGCACTTAGGTATTTTTGATAACGCCATGGTCGCAAATTGGCCAAACTGGGAATACTTAGCTCCTACCACCTTGAATGAATTAAAATCAATGCTTGAATGGGCAGTTAAGCAAAGAAAGCATCCCATAGCAATTAAATCTCCAGTAAATTCAATTCCAGAAGGTGAACCAGTGGATGAAGACTATTCAACTATTAAGTATGATGTAAAGCCCGGTTCTAAGGTTGCCATCATTGGTTTAGGTGACTTTTATCAATTAGGTGAAAAGGTAGTTGATTTATTAAAGACAGAAAACATTAATGCCACTTTGATCAATCCAAAGTCTGCTGCTCACCTTGATTATGACGCATTAGCTGAACTTCAAAACGACCATGAATTAGTTGTTACTCTAGAAGACAACAGTATTGATGGTGGTTTTGGTCAAAAGATTGCTAGCTACTATGGTCCAACTAAGATGATGGTTAAGAATTATGGTGCTAAAAAGGAATACACTGATAATAAACCAAAAGAATCTATCTACAAGCGTGATCATTTAATGCCTGATCAAATTGTTAGTGATATTTTAGAAATTCTAAAATAAGTCAAATTCATATTTATATTAGAAAAAAGGTAAATTGTACTAATTTGATACAATTTACCTTTTTTATTATTCAAATAATTTAGGATATTTTTTCTGAAATTGAGCTATTTTGTCATAGCTTTGGTCTAAATCGTGTTCTACTTCTCGATAGATCGGAATTATATCGTGATAGACCTGCACATTTTTTGGATTTGGAAAATATACTTTACTGTTATCTATTTCTTTCACTATTTTGTCTAAGCTATCCTCTTCATTCAAGCCTAATTGTGCTAGAAACATGGCTGCTAAAGTTCCACTTTGATCATTTTTAATTACCACTACTGGTAAATTAAAAATATCAGCAATTAACTGCCTTACAAAATCACTTCTTACAAAGCCGCCAGTGACTCTTAATGCTTCTGGTTTCCCTATTTTTTCGCGTAAGCCTCTAGCTGCACCTAAAAGATTAAAGACAATACCTTCTAAAACACTCCGCGCCATTTGCGGTTTAGTGTGGTTTCGACTTAATCCAATAAAAGATCCGCGAGCTTGAGCATTCCAAATTGGTGCTCGTTCTCCCCCTAAGTAGGGATGAAAAATTAAGCCATTACTGCCTGCAGGAACAGTTTCAGCAACATTAATAAAATCTTCTGCAGTTTGATCGGGCCCAAAAATCGTTTTTCTAGCCCACTCAAAGACGATTCCCCATTATTTACTGGGCCACCAAGAAGATAATGACTTTTATCGACTGGATAACAAAAGAAGCGATTTTTTGAGTCAACTATTGCTTTAGGTGCAATTGCTCTTACAGCCCCTGATGTACCAACATTTAGTGCAAAGTATTTTTTATCTAAAACACCAACACCAATTGTTGATAAATATCCATCACTAGCTCCTAAAATAATTTTTGTTTCAGAATTTAAACCCAATTTTTGTACATATTCTGCTTCTACTTTTCCAACCACATATTCTGGTTTAGCTAAGCTCGGCAATTTTTCTGGATCTAGTTCAATTTTATCAAGTAATTTCCTATCCCAAGTTAAAGTGTGGAGATTAAGCAAGCCAGTTCCAGCTGCCATCGTTGTATCGGTCACTATCGTGCCAGTTAAACGCCAAATAATATATTCTTTAATTCCAATCCATTTTTGCACCTGTGCAAAAAGTTTAGGATTTTCTTCTTTAATCCACAGTAATTTATACACAGGAGCCATTGGATGAGGCGGCATCCCTGTCTGTTGATAAATATCTTGCGCAAGACCATTTTCTTTTGCTTGAGCCACAAGTTGGCTACTTCGATTATCTGCCCAAGTAATACTGTTAGTCAGTACTCGATTGTCTTTTCCAATGCCGATTAAACTATGCATTTGACTCGACCAAGAAATTGCTTTAATTTTTCCTGCAACTCTTTTACTTAAGTCGAAAATAATCTTTTGAACAGCATCAAATATTACTTGTGGATCTTCTTCCGCTTGATCTACTTTTTCTTGAATTAAAGGATAAGGAAGTGACATTTCTTCAATTTTCTTGCCATTTTCTTGATACAATACACCCTTACTTGCTGTTGTTCCGATATCCATCCCAATTATATAGTCCATAAGCCGCCCCTTTCTTTTAAAATATATTTTCTCACAAAAAAAGAACAATCCCTAGAGATTGTTCTTTGGTGGTCAAACAATGCGTGACCACTATGCGTAGAATTATTGTTTTTAGGTGATGTTACTTCTTAAGATTTTCGTTGACGAAGGCTTCGATCTTATCGTCAGAGTCTTTCAAGAACGGAAGCATGTCACTTTCCGTCTTCATGGTATCTCTACCATTCTTTTCCATAAAGTAGTCCCAAAGTGCGTCTCTAACAGGCATGTCAGAATCGCTCCAATCAAAAACTTCCTTCATGTGACGGTCTAACAATTCTGTCTTAATAACTTCATCTGCCATCTTAAAATTACCTCCTAAATAAATTCTACAAAACCTATTATAGTCTTTTTATTCGTTCTATGCGAATTTAAAACAATTCTTTCCGCATTTTTGCCTTACACCGAGCTTTTGCTTGTAGTAATTGATAACGACTATAATTTGTCTTCTTGCTCGCTTCTTCAATCGTTAATTCTCCCAGAAAAACTTTGAGAGCAATTACCTCTTTTTCTGACAACTTGTTAATAAATTTTTGATACATTTCCTTTCTAGGTGTGATGTGCATCTCTTCAACTTCTTCTTTAATCAAATTTTTATGCACCACATTGTCATAGGAAATAGCTTTAGTAAACGATGTTCTCTTCTGGGCTAATTCATACCTTAAGAGCGATCGGAGATGATTATAAAATTTTGTCCGATAATACGCCCCAAAACTATTTGCTCGTTTCTCATCGTAGGTACAGCAACTTTGATAACACATGATTAATGCTTCTTGTTCCCAGTCATCATGATCAAAATTACGAATGAAAAAATTTAGCTTCGCTCCATTGATTAAAGGCCGATACCGCTCTACTAGTTCATGCAAAGCATCCATATCTTGCTCTTCTTTTACACGTCGAATCAAATAAATTTCATTCAATCTTTCCATTCCGGAAATTCCTCCTTTTCTATTTGGTAATAAGAATAAAAAAGAAAAAATCTCATTCTAAGGGAACAAATGTTTATTAATCACAGGTATATAGCAATTGTACTTTGTTAATGATCAAGACTTTATTGTGTGTCTGTTTTTATAACTATAAGCAATAAAAAATTGTCACTTAGCTCTTTATAAAACTAAATGACAATTTTTTCTAATCTTTAATTATTTTTCAGGATGACGACTATTGAACATCCCATAAAGCAAAACACCAGTTGCAACACTAGCATTTAATGATTGAACATGTCCAACCATTGGGATGGTTAAAGTTTGATCCATTTGCTTTAACAATAATGGAGAAATTCCCTTACCTTCATTACCAATCACAAGCACTGTCTTTCCTTTGGCATTCCACTTACGATAATCTTCACCTTCCATGGCAGTACCAAAAATCCAGTAACCACGCTTTTTCAGCATCTTAGTAGTTTGAACTAAGTTATTAACTCGAGCTACTGGCACATAATCAATTGCACCCGTTGAAGTTTTGGCAACAACAGAAGTTAAACCACTTGCTCTTCTTTTTGGAATAATGACTGCATTCACGCCAGTCGCATCACAAGTTCTTAAGATCGAACCTAGGTTATGGGGATCTTCAATTGAATCAAGCATTAAGATAAATGGTTCTTTTCCTTCTTGGTCAAACTTATCTAATAGTTCATCTAAATCAGCATATTCAAATGGAGCTACAGTTAAAACCAAACCTTGGTGATTTTCATGGTTAACCATTTGATCCAACTTATTTTTAGGAGCATTTTGAACAACTAGATTTTTTTTACGTGCTAATTGATAAACTTGGTTAGCAAATTCTTCCTGAACACCATTTTGTAAAAATACTTTATTAATTAAGTTAGCATCCTGTGTTTTTAAAAAATCAATGCCAGCATGACGTCCATATACAAATTCATCATTATTTGAACTCATAATTATCTAGTCCTCCTTGTTCTACTTGGTCAATGCACCATTTTGCAAGTTCATCAACACGTTCTTTTTTACCTAATAAATCTAAGTATCCAAACATCGCTTCAAATCCAGTTGAGAGCTTGTAAGTGTTAATTGAAGTGTTTTTTGCATGCGTATGACTTTTAGCATTTCTTCCTCTCTTGAAGGCTGCTAATTCATCTTCATCTAGCATTTCTAAGTCTTGCATTTTAGTAATTAATGCTGCTTGAGCTTTTGCGGAAACATAATGTGTTGCATATCGTTGAAGCATTTGTGGTTTTACAATTCCACCCTTAACCAAGTGGCGTCTGATATAAACCTCATATACCCCATCCCCTAAATAAGCTAAAGTAAGAGGACCTAACCCATCTGGATTAGTATTTTTTTCTGTTAAAATCTTCGGCTTAAGCACGGTGCCACCTCGTTCCTTGTGGAGTATCTTCAATTACAATGCCTTTAGCCTGTAACTCATCTCTTAAGCGGTCACTTTCAGCCCAATCCTTATTTTTACGTGCTTCATCGCGTTGAGCAATTAATTTTTCAATTTCATCATCATTTTCAGCTTGCTCTTCCTTAAAGCTAACTCCAAAAATTTCGAGCCAAGCAATCAATAATTTTTTAGCACGCTTTAAAGCTGGCTTATCCACTTGATCTTTTTGCAAGTGATTATTTAAAGTTGTAGCCAAATCGTACATAATACTCAAAGCATTTTGAACATTAAAATCATCATCCATGGCCTCAATAAATTCAGCTTTTGCTTGTGTTAAATCATCCCTTAAGCCATTATCTTCAAGCGTCTCATTTTCATCATTTAGTCTAGCATCAAGATTACGCAAAGTATTTTGGTAGCGTTTAAGAACAGTTTCAGCTTGTTTTAAGCCATCTTCAGAATAGTTAATTGGGCGACGATATTGAACACTAGACATGTAAAAACGTAAAACTTGTGGATCAATTTGCTTTAGAATATCATGCACAGTCACAAAGTTATGGAGTGATTTTGACATTTTTTCTTGTTTATTACCTACTGTCACAAAACCATTGTGCATCCAGTAATTAACAAATTTTTTACCGGTCTTAGCTTCACTTTGAGCAATCTCATTTTCATGGTGTGGAAA
Organism: Lactobacillus johnsonii; assembly: GCF_013487865.1. Classification (NCBI taxonomy): domain Bacteria; kingdom Bacillati; phylum Bacillota; class Bacilli; order Lactobacillales; family Lactobacillaceae; genus Lactobacillus; species Lactobacillus johnsonii. The sequence goes on along the minus strand of NZ_CP047409.1, from coordinate 428,896 downwards.
TTCCAAATCTTGGCCACCACCATGAATATCAATAGTATCGCCTAAGTACTTAGTTGACATTACTGAACATTCAATATGCCAGCCTGGACGCCCCTTTCCCCATGGAGAATCCCAAGCAATTTCATCCTCTTCTTTTTGAGCCTTCCATAAGGCAAAGTCAATTGGATCTTCTTTCTTACTTTGTTCTTCTTCATTAATATGCTCAGAAGCACCTTCTTCAAGTTCAGCAATATTTTGATCGCTTAGTTGACCATAGTTAGGGAATTTTCTAGCACGGTAATATACGTCCCCATCAACTTCATAAGCAAAGCCTTTATCAATTAAATCTTGAACAAAGTCAATAATTTCTTTAATTTCATGAGTTGCGCGTGGATGAAGAGTAGCTGGCTCAATATTTAATGCTTCGGTATCTTCCATAAAAGCCTTAATGTAGCGCTCAGCAAGCTTTTCGACAGTTGTATGTTCTTTACGTGCCTCATTAATCATCTTATCGTCAACATCGGTGAAGTTAGAAACATAATTCACATCATAGCCTCGATACTCAAAATATCGACGAATTGTATCAAATGCAATCACACTGCGGGCATTTCCAATATGAATATAATTATAAACAGTTGGTCCACAAACGTACATGCTTACTTTTCCAGCTACTAATGGCTTAAACTCTTCTTTTTTTCGAGTTAAAGTATTAAAGACCTTCATGATCATCCCTCTTTCATTTAAGACATTCTTTCATAACTATTCTAACAAAAAAAGCTACGCTTTCACGTAGCTTTAACTGTATTAAATAATTAAAGACCTAAATCACTTAATTGCTTTAAAGTTAAGTCAATGTACTTGTTAACTTTTTCCTTACCCATTAACTCAATAGCTTCACCAATACCAGGTCCAACCATTGAACGAGTAGCAGCAATTCTAATTGGCATAAATAATTTTCTACCCTTTACCCCAGTTTCACGACGAGTAGCTTGAATTGCGTTCATAGCTTGTACAGCAGTAAAGCGAGGAACAGCATTTAATTGCTTCTTGAATTCTTCAATTACAGGACGAGCATCGTCTTTCTTGATTTCTTCAATTTCCGCATCAGATAATTCTGGAGCTTCTTCAAAGAAGATCTTAGCAATATCTACAATTTGCTTAGTATAAGACATTTGTACGGCGTAAATATTTACTAATTGACGAACCCATTCCATCTTTTCTGGTGAAATTGCTTTATCAACTAAACCTGCTTCTTGTAAGTTATTCAAAGCAAGATCTAATAAAAGATCACGGTCTGCCTTCTTAACGTATTGGTTGTTAATCCATTCAAGTTTCTTCTGGTCAAAGGCAGCTGGTGACTTAGATAAACGCTTAGGATCAAATGACTTAATTAATTCTCTTTGTGAGAAAATTTCACTTTCACCAACAGGAGACCAACCAAGTAAGGTAATAAAGTTGAACATTGCGTCTGGTAAGTAACCAAGGTCACGGTATTGTTCAATAAATTGAAGAACTGATTCATCACGCTTAGAAAGTTTTTTACCAGTTTCAGAGTTAATGATCAAAGTCATGTGACCAAACTTAGGTGGTTCCCAGCCAAGTGCTTCATAAACAACTAATTGCTTAGGAGTGTTAGCTACGTGGTCGTCCCCTCTAAGAACGTGAGTAATTTCCATTAGGTGGTCATCAATTACAACGGCAAAGTTGTAGGTTGGCATACCATCACGTTTTTGAATAACGAAGTCACCACCGATAGTATCTGATTCAAATGATACCTTACCCTTAACCATATCTTCCCAAGCATAAGTTCTATTTTCAGGAATGTGGATACGAACAACTGGCTTTAAGCCTTTTGCTTCTGCAGCTGCTTGAGCTTCTTTAATTTCATCAGCGGTCATGCCTTCATATTCATAAGTGTAGTGAGGAGCAATTCCCATTGCACGTTGTTCTTCACGTTGTGCTTCAAGTTCTTCCTCAGTCTTGTATGAATAGTAAGCTTTACCTTCATCAATTAATTGTTGAATATATTTATTGTAAATATCTTTACGCTCTGATTGGCGGTAAGGGCCAAAGTCGCCACCCTTATCAGGACCTTCATCCCAGTCAATACCTAACCAGTGCAAGTTTTCCATTTGGGACTTAGAACCACCTTCAACGTTACGTTTTTGGTCCGTATCTTCAATTCTTAAGACCATTGTCCCTTTATTGTGACGTGCAAATAGATAGTTAAATAATGCAGTACGTGCGTTACCAATGTGCAAGTGACCTGTTGGACTTGGTGCGTAACGAACGCGGATTTTTTGTTTTGCCAAAATTAAAGCGCCTCTTTCAAAATTTATTAAAATTCATCCATTTAAGTGTAACTTTTAACGAGCAAAAGTTCAATCTCTCTGCTAGTTAAAAACAAGTTTTAAAGCTTGTGGTAAACTTGCTACTCCAATTACTTCGATCTCAGAGTTATTCTTAAGTTCCTGGCTTAAGTTGTTTTTAGGAATAAAAATCCTCTTAAAGCCTACTTTTGCGGCCTCTTTAACTCTAGCTTCGATTTGACTAACTCTTCTAATTTCACCAGTTAAGCCAACTTCGCCTACAAAGCAATCAGTCGAAGAAATTTCTTTATTTTTATAACTTGAAGCAACTGCCATGCAAATTGCAAGATCAATTGCTGGTTCATTTAATTTAATCCCACCAGTTGCAGTTAGAAAAGCATCTTGGTTTTGAAGCATTAAGTTGCCTCTTTTTTCTAAAACTGCCAATAAAAGTGCTACTCGATTAAAATCTAATCCTGAAGTTGTTCTTTTTGCATATCCGAATGCTGTTGGGGTTACTAAAGCTTGGATATCTGCAAGAAGAGGCCGCGTTCCTTCAAGTGAAACAACAACTGAGGAACCAGTCGAATTAGGTAAGCGTTCGTCTAAGAAAATAGCTGAAGGATTACTTACTTCTGCTAACCCTTCATTTTTCATCTCAAACATTCCAATTTCATTAGCTGCACCAAAACGATTCTTTACTGATCTTAAAATTCGATATGAGTGGTGCCCATCTCCTTCAAAGTAAAGAACGGTATCAACCATATGTTCCATAATCTTAGGCCCAGCAATTGCTCCTTCTTTAGTTACATGGCCAATAACAAAAGTAGTTATTTGTTCATTTTTAGCAATTTTCATTAGTTCACTTGTTACTTCACGTACTTGAGAAGCAGATCCAACCATTGAATCAAGTGAAGGTTCATTCATTGTTTGAATAGAATCAATTACCAAAAAATCTGGCTTAATTTCATCAATCTGGTCACGAATATTCTGCATATTTGTTTCTGGATAAAGCAAAATTCCGCTATTGCTTACTCCTAATCGATCTGCCCGCATCTTTATTTGACTTGCGGACTCTTCTCCTGAAACATATAAGACGCTATGTTCTTTAGCTAAAGCGCCAGTAATTTGAAGCATTAAGGTTGATTTTCCAATTCCTGGATCTCCTCCAATTAAAACTAAAGATCCTGGAACAATCCCTCCTCCTAAAACTCGATTTAATTCTTCAAAAGGAGTCACAATTCTTTTTTCTTTCTCAGCTTTTACTTCAGTTAACTTCACTGGATCATTATTTCCAATTTTAGTCATCAACCGGCTTGCAGTTGCCTTAGTTGATACTTTTTTAATTTCCTGTGTCTCTTCTTCAAATTGATTCCAAGCACCACAATTGGGACATCTTCCAAGATAGGAAGCAGAAATATATCCACAATTACGACACTTATAACGAGTTTTAACTTTTGCCATTAGTCATCATTCCTTGTTCCAGACGAACCAAATCCTCCAAGACGCTGTCTTTGAACTGGATCATCATTATCTGCTTTTAAGTAAGGCATAAAAATTCCTTGTCCAATTCGTTCACCCTTTTTGATCTTTAGCGGACGAACGCCGTAATTAATTAATTGAAAGTAAATTTCACCTTCGTTTTTTTCATTATTATAGTAGTCACTGTCAATTACACCAATCCCGTTTGGCAAAGTAACATTTCGCTTATAAGTATTAGAAGAGCGGTTAGCTAAAATTAGAACTTCATTCTCTGGCATATATGCCTTAATTCCAGTGGGTACTAAAAAAGGCTTTAATACTTTTTCAGCTAATTGTAGATCGTGTTCATTTAATTCATGACCATTTCTAATTAGTCTAAAAATTCGAACAAAGTTCATACACCAAATTGATGGTAAAACTATATCTTGTGCACATTCAAAGTCATAGCCCGCACTCGCAATTGTTTGGCGTTGAGGCAGGTGGAGGCCTGCATTACGGTATTTAGATACTATTTCAAAACCACGTTTTTTCATTTTTATCCTCTCTTACATTCACTTAGACCTATATTTTACGTTAATTTATTATACTTGTCCTACTTATATATACGAAAAAAACACTTATTTTTTATGACCAAATATTCGACTGAATTAAAAATTGAAATTGTTTCCAAATATTTAAATCATGAAGATTCAATAAAAGGTTTAGCTAAACAATATAATATTCATTGGACTCTTATTCGTAGGTGGGTTGATAAGGCTAAGTGTCAAGGTTTAGCTGCCTTATCTGTTAAACATACTAAAACTACTTATTCTTCTGACTTTAGGCTAAATGTGGTACGCTACTACTTAACACATTCTATTGGAGTTTCAAAGGTAGCGGCTAAGTTTAATATTAGTGATTCTCAAGTATACAATTGGGCTAAAAAGTTCAATGAAGAAGGATACGCTGGGCTGCTGCCTAAACAGAAAGGTCGGCCTAGGAAAGTGCCTAAAAAGAGTAAGAAGACAACTAAAAAGTTAGAACTTAGTGAAAAGCAAAAGTATGAAGAAAAAATTCTTAAGCAGGAAGCTGAATTAGAAAGACTTAGAGTGGAAAATCTTGTCTTAAAAAAAGTGGCTGCCCGATATCCACGTTATCCAACAAACAAAAAACACAATTAATACAGGATATTCGGGCAAAACACCATCAAATTAAACTTAAGGTCTTATTTAAGGTGCTTAAATTAAATAGAAAGACTTACTATGACAATGTAAAAAATAGAATTAATCAAGCTGATAAGTATGCTTTAGTAAAAGAGAAGATTCAAGAAATCTATTATGGCTATGAAGGACAAGAAACATATGGTTATCGTCCTATGTGGGGAGCGTTAAGAGATGAAGGATTTAAATTTTCTCTAGAAACAGTATGTAAGTTAATGAGAAGTTTAGGAATAAAAACAACAATTTATCATAAAAATACTGGTAAATATAGTTCGTATAAGGGTAATGTAGGAAAGAAAGCACCAAATATCCTAAATCAAACTTTTGATGAAACTATCCCCTATAAAGTTCTTCATACCGATGTAACCGAATATAAACTAACTAACGGCAAGAAAGTTTATATTTCTCCTGTAGTAGATAAAGCTTCTTTGGAGATTCTAGCTTGTGCAGTAAGTTACTCTCCTGAAATGAAAACTATTTATAATATGCTAGATGAACTAGCAGATAATCTTCCACCAGGAGCTGCTCCTATCCTTCATTCAGATCAAGGCTTTCAATATCAGAATCCAGGCTATCAGGCTCGACTAAAGAAAATGAATATAATCCAAAGCATGTCCCTAAAAGGAAATTGTCATGATAATGCACCAGGAGAAACGATATTTAATCTAATGAAGAGAGAAAAACTGAATCGACTTAAGATTGGAAGTTTAGAAGAGATGAAGGAAATTCTGAAAGATTATATTTATTGGTTTAACAATGTTAGAAGATCAAACAAATTAAAATACACGACTCCTGTAAAATACAGAAATCGTGTATTATCAAATCTTTAAAATTTTATAAATGTCTAACTTTTCTATGGCACTTCATGGACCAATAAGTGCTTTATTTTTTATCATACTTTATTAACTGGAATATAAACTTGAGCGTTATTTGGTAAAACATAATTTACATTATTATAGCCATTCCAGTTAGTTTGCATATCATTCATTTTAGTTTGAATATTATTAACTTTAACCTTTGTTAATCCTAGTGCTTGACGGGTATTATCTGACAAACGCTGCATTTCCCGATTTGGAGCTATCTGAAAACTAAAATTATCAATTGTCGCATTTTTTCCTTGTAAATGATCACTCTGAGTATCGGCTAATGCTCCATGATAGTTCTTATATAGAGTCATTAAATCATCTAAAGGTAAATCAGTCCGAACATTATCTTTGGCTGTGTCGAGTAAAGAATTCATTTGCATAATATTTTTTGATTTATTAACTTTTGTCAGAGCACTAAGTAGAACCTGCTGGCCCCGTTTTTGACGGCCATAGTCATTATCAGGATCATCATATCTCATTCTACTGTAGCCTAAAGCCTCGCTACCATTTAAATACTGTTTTCCCTTAGGATATGTATGTCCTTCATACTTAAAAGAAAAAGGATTATTAACAGTAACGCCGCCAACAGCGTTTACGGTCTTTTCTAATCCACCCATATTAACCAAGGCATAATAATCAACAGGAACATCCAGTAATTCATGAACCTGCTTTTTTATTTCTCTAGGTCCGCCTAAAGCATAGGCTGCATTAATTTTGGTATATTCTACCTTATTTTTGGTTTCAACCCTTACTAAGGTATCTCGAGGAATAGCAGTTGTAGTTAAAGTATGCTTTTTAGGATTAACAGTAATTAATTCCAAAGTATCTGTATTTCCAGCATAACTAGTTCCTCGTCCTAAGGCTCCCACATCAGTACCTAATACCAAGATTGAAAATGGGTTTCCTTGTTTTAATTGCTGACGACTGGCTAAAGAATGATTAGTAGAAATAGTATTAGCCGTCGATTGAATTTTTTGGTATTCATAACCAAAAATTCCTAAAACCGCTACCATTAAGATCCCAACTATTGAGAAAAATAAATATTTTTTCTTGAGTTTCATATTTTTTCCTCCAAATTCCGTGATCAGAATAACAAAAAGAAGCATCTAATTGTCTCTTTTATCTATTTTTTTAATAAAGCTTTAGACTAATAAAAAAATTATTTATATCATATTCAAATTTTAAATACCATGACTAGACGTAACTCTTTATTTTAAGCTAAAATATAATTAAGCTTTTTTTAATTAAGGAGGATTTTATGAGCAAAGAAATCACAAACGATCTTATTAATAATTTCGAAAATGACTTTAACTCAAGTAAAGCTAACAAAATTGCGGCTCGTGCTGCTCAAGAAAATGGCATTTTTAAAGCTAGTCAAAATCTACAAACTAAGATTGACTTAGACCCAACTTTTTCAATTGAAATTGATACTGGGAAAGTTGCTAACCAAAAACAATCTGGTCGCTGCTGGATGTTCAGTGCTTTAAACACTATGCGTCATTCAATTCAAAAGAACTTCAAAATTAAGGACTTTGAATTATCTCAAAATTACACTAACTTCTGGGACAAATTTGAAAAGTCAAACTGGTTCTTTGAAAATGTAATTACTACTGCCGATAAAGATTTGGGTGATCGTAAAGTTGCCTTCCTATTTGCAACCCCACAACAAGACGGTGGTCAATGGGATATGCTTTGCGGAATAATTGAAAAATATGGTATTGTTCCAAAGAAAGTTTACCCAGAAACTGCTAATGCAACTAATTCAAGTGCTTTAAATGACACTCTAAATACCCTTCTTAGAAAAGATGGTCTTGAATTACGTAAGATGGTTCAAGATGGAAAGAGTGAAGAAGAAGTTCAAGAACGCAAAAACGAAATGCTTAAAGAAGTTTACCGTATTTTAGCTATTTCTCTTGGTGTTCCACCTAAAACTTTTGATTTTGAATACAAAGATGATGATGGTAACTACCATAGAGATGCTGCCTTAAGTCCACAAGACTTCTTTAAAAAGTATGTTGGTTGGGACTTAAGTGAATACATTTCCACAATTAATGCACCGACTAAAGACAAGCCTTTCCATAAAGTATTTTCTGTTGAATACTTAGGAAATGTGGAAGGCGGACGTCAAGTACGTCACTTGAACTTACCAATTGATGAAATGAAAGATTTGATTATCACTCAACTTAAAAACGGTGAAGTTGTTTGGTTTGGATCAAATGTTGTTAAAGACTCTGAACGTCAAGCCGGTTTACTTGATACTGAATTATATAAACGTGACGACTTATTTGATGTTGATTTTGACATGTCTAAAGCTGACATGCTTGATTCAGGCGAAAGCTTGATGGACCACGCAATGGTTATTACAGGTGTTGACCTAGTAGATGGCAAGCCAACTAAGTGGAAGATTGAAAATTCTTGGGGTGAAAAGCCTGGATTTAAAGGTTACTTTGTAATGAGTGACAGCTGGTTCGATAAATTTGTTTACCAAGCAGTTATCAACAAGAAACACCTTAGCGATGACTTAAAGAAGACTTTTGAAGAAGGCAGTAAAGATCCAATTCAATTACTTCCTTGGGATCCAATGGGTGCTTTAGCTAATAATTATTAGAAATAAAAATCATTCGGAATGCAACATAAAGCAAACTGAATGATTTTTATTTTGTCTCTTTTTAAATAATTTCTTACTATAAAATTAACAAATTATTATAGAATATTGAGTGTAGACAAAATATTAGACATACGTCTCTAAATTACATCTAATACTTAATTAAAAAAGAAATGTTTAAAACTAACTTTTAAATATACTCTCAATGATTAAATAAGGCCTGTGTTGTAAAAAAATTTTTTCTTTCTTATACTTAAGAAAAGAGGAATTTCAAAGGAGAAATGTGATGACAGTTCATATTACAAATATAAATGGTATGGCCATAAACAGCGTAGCTCAAAATGCTCAAAATATGGTTGTAGATTTTGCAAAACAATTAGGGATGAATGAGTTCGGTATTTATGTTTATCATTGGAAAGAGGAACCACTACAAGCAAGAAGCACCCGTTTTGATGGGATTATTGCTTCCCTTAACGGTGGTGATACTGTCATTTTTCAATCTCCTAGTTGGATCGCGATTGAATGGGATCAAGCACTGATTGACCATATCAATCTTTATCCTAATATTAAAAAAATCATCTTTATTCATGATGTAATTCCCCTAATGTTTGAAGTTAATCGCTATCTCATGCCTCAATATATTGATTACTATAACAAGGCTGACGTTTTAATTGTCCCATCGAAAAAAATGTATGATCTTTTAAGAGAAAACGGCTTAAAAGAAAAGCCATATGTGGTTCAACATTTTTGGGATCATCCAGCAACTGTTAACTACTTCATTACCCCTGAAAATAATAAAGTAATTAATTTCGCTGGCAATGCGGACAAATTTGATTTTGTTAAAACTTGGAACTGTCAAAATATTAAATTAAAAGTTTATTCAGACCCTGAAAATAATGATTCTGAACACAATGTTGAACTTACTGGTTGGAAACATGATCCTGTTTTATTAGAAGAACTACGACAAACTGGTGGATTCGGCTTAGTTTGGTCTGAAGAGCCATATTGGTCTGAATATATGAAAGTAAATGCTTCTTATAAACTTAGCACCTACTTAGCAGCAGGTTTACCAATTATTGTAAATAGCGCTACTCCAGAAGCTGAAGCTATAAAAAATAAGCATCTAGGCATTATTGCTGACAGTCTAGATGAAGCTCAAGCCAAAGTTCTTCAAACTAATAATGAAGATTATAGACAAATGATTGATAGTGTTAATAATTTTGGTAGTTTAATTCGTAATGGTTACTTTACTAAAAAAGCATTAGTTGACGCTGTGGTAAAAGCTCAATACAATAATTAACTAAAAACTCCCTGAGAATGAAGTGCCATAGAAAAGTTAGACATTTATAAAATTTTAAAGATTTGATAATACACGATTTCTGTATTTTACAGGAGTCGTGTATTTTAATTTGTTTGATCTTCTAACATTGTTAAACCAATAAATATAATCTTTCAGAATTTCCTTCATCTCTTCTAAACTTCCAATCTTAAGTCGATTCAGTTTTTCTCTCTTCATTAGATTAAATATCGTTTCTCCTGGTGCATTATCATGACAATTTCCTTTTAGGGACATGCTTTGGATTATATTCATTTTCTTTAGTCGAGCCTGATAGCCTGGATTCTGATATTGAAAGCCTTGATCTGAATGAAGGATAGGAGCAGCTCCTGGTGGAAGATTATCTGCTAGTTCATCTAGCATATTATAAATAGTTTTCATTTCAGGAGAGTAACTTACTGCACAAGCTAGAATCTCCAAAGAAGCTTTATCTACTACAGGAGAAATATAAACTTTCTTGCCGTTAGTTAGTTTATATTCGGTTACATCGGTATGAAGAACTTTATAGGGGATAGTTTCATCAAAAGTTTGATTTAGGATATTTGGTGCTTTCTTTCCTACATTACCCTTATACGAACTATATTTACCAGTATTTTTATGATAAATTGTTGTTTTTATTCCTAAACTTCTCATTAACTTACATACTGTTTCTAGAGAAAATTTAAATCCTTCATCTCTTAACGCTCCCCACATAGGACGATAACCATATGTTTCTTGTCCTTCATAGCCATAATAGATTTCTTGAATCTTCTCTTTTACTAAAGCATACTTATCAGCTTGATTAATTCTATTTTTTACATTGTCATAGTAAGTCTTTCTATTTAATTTAAGCACCTTAAATAAGACCTTAAGTTTAATTTGATGGTGTTTTGCCCGAATATCCTGTATTAATTGTGTTTTTTGTTTGTTGGATAACGTGGATATCGGGCAGCCACTTTTTTTAAGACAAGATTTTCCACTCTAAGTCTTTCTAATTCAGCTTCCTGCTTAAGAATTTTTTCTTCATACTTTTGCTTTTCACTAAGTTCTAACTTTTTAGTTGTCTTCTTACTCTTTTTAGGCACTTTCCTAGGCCGACCTTTCTGTTTAGGCAGCAGCCCAGCGTATCCTTCTTCATTGAACTTTTTAGCCCAATTGTATACTTGAGAATCACTAATATTAAACTTAGCCGCTACCTTTGAAACTCCAATAGAATGTGTTAAGTAGTAGCGTACCACATTTAGCCTAAAGTCAGAAGAATAAGTAGTTTTAGTATGTTTAACAGATAAGGCAGCTAAACCTTGACACTTAGCCTTATCAACCCACCTACGAATAAGAGTCCAATGAATATTATATTGTTTAGCTAAACCTTTTATTGAATCTTCATGATTTAAATATTTGGAAACAATTTCAATTTTTAATTCAGTCGAATATTTGGTCATAAAAAAATACCTCATAATTATTAGATTTTATGTCTAACAATTATGAGGCACTTCAATCTCAGAGAGTTTTATTTTTATTCAATTATATTTTCTTGTACTTCTTCAAGATCGCCATCTTTTGCTTAGCATTACGATATTTTAGATAATCTCCATCCTTTAATGCTGTATCGATACAAATATTTAGACGATAGCAATATGCTTCAATTTCTGTTGTAATATCAAAACCGAGCTGACTTAACAAACTTATTCTTTCTTCCACAGCTTCTAAAGGGAAAACGGCAGTCTTATTAGCCTGTGCAGAGACACTATTTTCAAAAATACGGTGCGTATAAATTGCCTTATTCATGTATGCAATTTTATCTGCTAATAGGTATATTTTCCATGTAGTTAGATCATCTTCTACACGAGCATTAATAGGATAAACTATATTTTCAAAAAGAGATTTTTTATATAATTTTGCCCATGGCACAGCAAAAATGATGGACATATTATAAGGTACCGTCTCGTATTCTACAGTAAACCATTCTTCTGGAGTGTAGGTCTTTTCAAAGTAATCATCTTCTTTAAGCCAAATCCCATATGCTCTTTTTTCTTCAATGAAATGATTAAAATTTCCTACAGCAATATCTGCATCGTTCTTTTTCAACAGCTTATAAAGTTCTTCAATATGAGTTTCACTCAGCAGATCATCATGATCTACAAATAAAACATATTCACCAGTTGCCATTTCAAGACCAGCATTACGGCTTGAGCCTACTCCACCATTTTTCTTGTGCAAAATTCTTATATTGGCATATTTTTCCCGATATTTTTCACATAATTCGGGGGTACTATCTGTAGATCCATCGTCTACTAAAATAATTTCAAGATTAGAATAAGTCTGTCTTAAGACACTGTCCAAACATTGAGCTAAATATTCTTCATCATTATATACAGGAATAATTACTGAGATTTTTTCCATGCGCTATTCTCTCATTGCTTTCTTGCTACATTGGTTACAACATATTTAAATCTATTATAGCTTAGTATTTACGTTTCTTTTCATATTAATAACAACAAAGCCTCGAGTTTCCAAAAAAGGAAGTCGAGGCTTTATTTATTATCTTTAAGATTTATTAATCTTTATCTTCATCTTTACGTTTCTTACGTCTGAAGCCAAGCAATCCACCTAAAGCAGTAATCATTAATCCTAATAAGTTAGAACTTGATTCTGCTCCTGTTTGAGGCAATTCACCTCTACGGTGATGTCTCTTAACTGTCTTATCTACAGATTCAGCATTTTCATGTTGAGACTTAAGTGTATTAGTAGAAATTGTAGATTTAGCACCACTATTGTTTGGCGTTACTTTAGAACCATTATTGTTAGTACTATTTGTTGAAGTTATCGTCCTTGTTGAGCTGGATTGACTCTCACTCATCGATGATGAGTTACTTAAGCTGTCACTCATTGATACCGAGTTACTTAAGCTCTCGCTCATACTTACTGAGTTACTTAGACTTTCACTCATGCTTACTGAGTTGCTTAGGCTGTCACTCATGCTTACTGAGTTGCTCAAACTCTCACTCATACTTACTGAGTTACTTAAGCTCTCGCTCATGCTTACTGAGTTACTCAAGCTCTCGCTCATACTTACTGAGTTGCTTAGGCTTTCACTCATGCTTACTGAGTTGCTTAGGCTGTCACTCATGCTTACTGAGTTACTCAAACTCTCACTCATTGACACTGAGTTACTTAAGCTATCACTCATACTTACTGAGTTACTCAAGCTCTCGCTCATTGATACCGAGTTACTCAAGCTCTCACTCATGCTTACTGAGTTACTTAAGCTTTCACTCATGCTTACTGAGTTACTCAAACTCTCACTCATGCTTACTGAGTTACTCAAACTCTCACTCATTGACACTGAGTTACTTAAGCTCTCACTCATACTTACTGAGTTACTCAAGCTCTCACTCATGCTTACTGAGTTGCTTAAGCTTTCACTCATACTTACTGAGTTACTTAGACTTTCACTCATTGATACTGAGTTGCTTAGGCTGTCACTCATGCTTACTGAGTTACTCAAGCTCTCGCTCATGCTTACTGAGTTACTCAAGCTCTCACTCATACTTACTGAGTTACTCAAGCTCTCACTCATACTTACTGAGTTGCTTAGGCTGTCACTCATGCTTACTGAGTTACTCAAACTCTCACTCATCGATACTGAGTTACTCAAGCTCTCACTCATGCTTACTGAGTTACTTAAGCTCTCACTCATGCTTACTGAGTTACTCAAGCTCTCGCTCATACTTACTGAGTTACTTAAACTTTCACTCATGCTTACTGAGTTGCTTAAGCTCTCGCTCATACTTACTGAGTTGCTCAAGCTTTCGCTCATACTTACTGAGTTACTTAAGCTTTCACTCATTGATACCGAGTTACTCAAGCTCTCACTCATACTTACTGAGTTGCTTAGGCTGTCACTCATTGATACCGAGTTACTCAAGCTCTCGCTCATGATTACTGAGTTACTTAGACTTTCACTCATTGATACTGAGTTGCTTAAGCTTTCGCTCATGCTTACTGAGTTACTTAAGCTGTCACTCATGCTTACTGAGTTGCTCAAGCTTTCGCTCATACTTACTGAGTTACTTAAGCTTTCACTCATTGATACCGAGTTACTCAAGCTCTCACTCATGCTTACTGAGTTACTCAAGCTGTCACTCATGCTTACTGAGTTACTCAAGCTCTCACTCATACTTACTGAGTTGCTTAGGCTGTCACTCATGCTTACTGAGTTACTCAAGCTCTCGCTCATGCTTACTGAGTTACTCAAGCTCTCACTCATACTTACTGAGTTACTCAAGCTCTCACTCATACTTACTGAGTTGCTTAGGCTGTCACTCATGCTTACTGAGTTACTCAAACTCTCACTCATCGATACTGAGTTACTCAAGCTCTCACTCATGCTTACTGAGTTGCTTAAGCTCTCGCTCATGATTACTGAGTTACTCAAGCTCTCACTCATGCTTACTGAGTTGCTTAAGCTCTCGCTCATGATTACTGAGTTACTTAAGCTCTCACTCATTGATACCGAGTTACTCAAGCTCTCACTCATACTTACTGAGTTACTTAAGCTTTCACTCATTGATACCGAGTTAGATAAGCTCTCGCTCATGCTTACTGAGTTACTCAAGCTCTCGCTCATGCTTACTGAGTTACTCAAGCTCTCACTCATGCTTACTGAGTTACTCAAGCTCTCACTCATGCTTACTGAGTTACTTAAACTTTCGCTCATGCTTACTGAGTTGCTCAAACTCTCACTCATACTTACTGAGTTACTTAAGCTCTCACTCATACTTACTGAGTTACTCAAGCTCTCACTCATACTTACTGAGTTACTCAAGCTCTCGCTCATTGATACCGAGTTACTCAAGCTCTCACTCATGCTTACTGAGTTACTTAAACTTTCACTCATGCTTACTGAGTTACTCAAGCTTTCGCTCATTGATACTGCGTTACTCAAGCTCTCACTCATTGACACTGAGTTGCTTAGGCTGTCACTCATTGACACTGAGTTACTCAAACTCTCACTCATCGATACTGAGTTACTCAAGCTTTCGCTCATACTTACTGAGTTACTTAAGCTGTCACTCATACTTACTGAGTTACTTAAGCTTTCACTCATTGACACTGAGTTGCTTAGGCTGTCACTCATGCTTACTGAGTTACTTAAACTTTCGCTCATGCTTACTGAGTTACTCAAGCTGTCACTCATGCTTACTGAGTTACTCAAGCTCTCACTCATGCTTACTGAGTTACTTAAGCTCTCACTCATGCTTACTGAGTTGCTTAAGCTCTCGCTCATACTTACTGAGTTACTCAAGCTTTCGCTCATACTTACTGAGTTACTCAAGCTTTCGCTCATACTTACTGAGTTACTCAAGCTGTCACTCATACTTACTGAGTTACTTAAGCTTTCACTCATCGATACTGAGTTGCTTAGGCTGTCACTCATGCTTACTGAGTTACTTAAACTTTCGCTCATGCTTACTGAGTTACTCAAGCTGTCACTCATGCTTACTGAGTTACTTAAGCTCTCACTCATGCTTACTGAGTTACTTAAGCTCTCACTCATGCTTACTGAGTTGCTTAAGCTCTCGCTCATACTTACTGAGTTACTTAAGCTCTCACTCATGCTTACTGAGTTGCTTAAGCTTTCACTCATACTTACTGAGTTACTTAGACTTTCACTCATGCTTACTGAGTTGCTTAGGCTGTCACTCATGCTTACTGAGTTACTCAAACTCTCACTCATACTTACTGAGTTACTCAAGCTCTCACTCATACTTACTGAGTTGCTTAGGCTGTCACTCATGCTTACTGAGTTACTCAAGCTCTCGCTCATGCTTACTGAGTTACTCAAGCTCTCACTCATACTTACTGAGTTGCTTAGGCTGTCACTCATGCTTACTGAGTTACTCAAACTCTCACTCATCGATACTGAGTTGCTCAAGCTCTCGCTCATGCTTACTGAGTTACTCAAGCTCTCGCTCATGCTTACTGAGTTACTCAAGCTCTCACTCATGCTTACTGAGTTGCTTAAGCTCTCGCTCATGCTTACTGAGTTACTCAAGCTTTCGCTCATTGATACTGAGTTACTCAAGCTCTCACTCATGCTTACTGAGTTACTTAAGCTCTCACTCATGCTTACTGAGTTACTCAAGCTCTCACTCATACTTACTGAGTTGCTTAAGCTTTCGCTCATACTTACTGAGTTACTCAAGCTCTCACTCATCGATACTGAGTTGCTTAAGCTTTCACTCATACTTACTGAGTTACTTAGACTTTCACTCATTGATACTGAGTTGCTTAGGCTGTCACTCATGCTTACTGAGTTACTCGAACTCTCACTCATGCTTACTGAGTTACTCAAGCTCTCACTCATACTTACTGAGTTGCTTAGGCTGTCACTCATACTTACTGAGTTACTCAAGCTCTCACTCATTGATACCGAGTTACTCAAGCTCTCACTCATGCTTACTGAGTTACTTAAGCTCTCACTCATGCTTACTGAGTTACTCAAGCTCTCGCTCATACTTACTGAGTTACTTAAACTTTCACTCATGCTTACTGAGTTGCTTAAGCTCTCGCTCATACTTACTGAGTTGCTCAAGCTTTCGCTCATACTTACTGAGTTACTTAAGCTTTCACTCATTGATACCGAGTTACTCAAGCTCTCACTCATACTTACTGAGTTGCTTAGGCTGTCACTCATTGATACCGAGTTACTCAAGCTCTCGCTCATGCTTACTGAGTTACTTAGACTTTCACTCATTGATACTGAGTTGCTTAAGCTTTCGCTCATGCTTACTGAGTTACTTAAGCTCTCACTCATGCTTACTGAGTTGCTCAAGCTTTCGCTCATACTTACTGAGTTACTTAAGCTTTCACTCATTGATACCGAGTTACTCAAGCTCTCACTCATGCTTACTGAGTTACTCAAGCTCTCACTCATGCTTACTGAGTTACTCAAGCTCTCACTCATACTTACTGAGTTGCTTAGGCTGTCACTCATTGATACCGAGTTACTCAAGCTCTCGCTCATGCTTACTGAGTTACTTAGACTTTCACTCATTGATACTGAGTTGCTTAAGCTTTCGCTCATGCTTACTGAGTTACTTAAGCTCTCACTCATGCTTACTGAGTTACTCAAGCTCTCGCTCATACTTACTGAGTTGCTTAAGCTTTCACTCATACTTACTGAGTTACTTAGACTTTCACTCATTGATACTGAGTTGCTTAGGCTGTCACTCATGCTTACTGAGTTACTCAAGCTCTCACTCATACTTACTGAGTTACTCAAGCTCTCACTCATACTTACTGAGTTGCTTAGGCTGTCACTCATGCTTACTGAGTTACTCAAACTCTCACTCATCGATACTGAGTTGCTCAAGCTCTCGCTCATGCTTACTGAGTTACTCAAGCTCTCGCTCATGCTTACTGAGTTGCTTAAGCTCTCGCTCATGCTTACTGAGTTACTCAAGCTTTCGCTCATGCTTACTGAGTTACTCAAGCTTTCGCTCATTGATACTGAGTTACTCAAGCTCTCACTCATGCTTACTGAGTTACTTAAGCTCTCACTCATGCTTACTGAGTTACTTAAGCTCTCACTCATGCTTACTGAGTTGCTTAAGCTCTCACTCATACTTACTGAGTTACTCAAGCTCTCACTCATGCTTACTGAGTTGCTTAAGCTTTCACTCATACTTACTGAGTTACTTAGACTTTCACTCATTGATACTGAGTTGCTTAGGCTGTCACTCATGCTTACTGAGTTACTCAAACTCTCACTCATGCTTACTGAGTTACTCAAGCTCTCACTCATACTTACTGAGTTGCTTAGGCTGTCACTCATGCTTACTGAGTTACTCAAACTCTCACTCATCGATACTGAGTTGCTCAAGCTCTCGCTCATGCTTACTGAGTTACTCAAGCTCTCACTCATACTTACTGAGTTACTCAAGCTCTCACTCATGCTTACTGAGTTACTCAAGCTTTCGCTCATACTTACTGAGTTACTTAAGCTTTCACTCATTGATACCGAGTTACTCAAGCTCTCACTCATGCTTACTGAGTTACTCAAGCTCTCACTCATACTTACTGAGTTACTCAAGCTCTCACTCATTGATACCGAGTTACTCAAGCTCTCACTCATGCTTACTGAGTTACTCAAGCTCTCACTCATGCTTACTGAGTTACTTAGACTTTCACTCATTGATACTGAGTTGCTTAAGCTTTCGCTCATGCTTACTGAGTTACTTAAACTCTCACTCATGCTTACTGAGTTGCTTAAGCTCTCGCTCATACTTACTGAGTTACTTAAACTTTCACTCATGCTTACTGAGTTGCTTAAGCTCTCGCTCATGCTTACTGAGTTGCTCAAGCTCTCGCTCATGCTTACTGAGTTACTCAAGCTGTCACTCATGCTTACTGAGTTACTCAAGCTCTCACTCATGCTTACTGAGTTACTCAAGCTCTCACTCATGCTTACTGAGTTACTCAAACTCTCACTCATGCTTACTGAGTTGCTTAAGCTCTCGCTCATACTTACTGAGTTACTCAAGCTCTCACTCATGCTTACTGAGTTGCTCAAGCTCTCGCTCATGCTTACTGAGTTACTTAAGCTCTCACTCATGCTTACTGAGTTACTCAAGCTCTCACTCATGCTTACTGAGTTACTCAAACTCTCACTCATGCTTACTGAGTTGCTTAAGCTCTCGCTCATACTTACTGAGTTACTCAAGCTCTCACTCATGCTTACTGAGTTGCTCAAGCTCTCGCTCATGCTTACTGAGTTACTTAAGCTCTCACTCATGCTTACTGAGTTGCTTAAGCTCTCGCTCATACTTACTGAGTTACTCAAGCTCTCACTCATGCTTACTGAGTTGCTTAAGCTTTCACTCATACTTACTGAGTTACTTAGACTTTCACTCATTGATACTGAGTTGCTTAGGCTGTCACTCATGCTTACTGAGTTACTCAAACTCTCACTCATACTTACTGAGTTACTCAAGCTCTCACTCATACTTACTGAGTTGCTTAGGCTGTCACTCATGCTTACTGAGTTACTCAAACTCTCACTCATCGATACTGAGTTGCTCAAGCTCTCGCTCATGCTTACTGAGTTACTCAAGCTCTCGCTCATGCTTACTGAGTTACTCAAGCTCTCACTCATGCTTACTGAGTTGCTTAAGCTCTCGCTCATGCTTACTGAGTTACTCAAGCTTTCGCTCATTGATACTGAGTTACTCAAGCTCTCACTCATGCTTACTGAGTTACTTAAGCTCTCACTCATGCTTACTGAGTTACTTAAGCTCTCACTCATGCTTACTGAGTTGCTTAAGCTCTCACTCATACTTACTGAGTTACTCAAGCTCTCACTCATGCTTACTGAGTTGCTTAAGCTTTCACTCATACTTACTGAGTTACTTAGACTTTCACTCATTGATACTGAGTTGCTTAGGCTGTCACTCATGCTTACTGAGTTACTCAAACTCTCACTCATGCTTACTGAGTTACTCAAGCTCTCACTCATACTTACTGAGTTGCTTAGGCTGTCACTCATGCTTACTGAGTTACTCAAACTCTCACTCATACTTACTGAGTTGCTCAAGCTCTCGCTCATGCTTACTGAGTTACTCAAGCTCTCACTCATACTTACTGAGTTACTCAAGCTCTCACTCATGCTTACTGAGTTACTCAAGCTTTCGCTCATACTTACTGAGTTACTTAAGCTTTCACTCATTGATACCGAGTTACTCAAGCTCTCACTCATGCTTACTGAGTTACTCAAGCTCTCACTCATACTTACTGAGTTACTCAAGCTCTCACTCATACTTACTGAGTTGCTTAGGCTGTCACTCATGCTTACTGAGTTACTCAAACTCTCACTCATCGATACTGAGTTGCTCAAGCTCTCGCTCATGCTTACTGAGTTACTCAAGCTCTCACTCATGCTTACTGAGTTGCTTAAGCTCTCGCTCATGCTTACTGAGTTACTCAAGCTTTCGCTCATTGATACTGAGTTACTCAAGCTCTCACTCATGCTTACTGAGTTACTTAAGCTCTCACTCATGCTTACTGAGTTACTTAAGCTCTCACTCATGCTTACTGAGTTGCTTAAGCTCTCGCTCATACTTACTGAGTTACTTAAGCTCTCACTCATGCTTACTGAGTTGCTTAAGCTTTCACTCATACTTACTGAGTTACTTAGACTTTCACTCATTGATACTGAGTTGCTTAGGCTGTCACTCATGCTTACTGAGTTACTCAAACTCTCACTCATACTTACTGAGTTACTCAAGCTCTCACTCATACTTACTGAGTTGCTTAGGCTGTCACTCATGCTTACTGAGTTACTCAAACTCTCACTCATACTTACTGAGTTGCTCAAGCTCTCGCTCATGCTTACTGAGTTACTCAAGCTGTCACTCATGCTTACTGAGTTACTTAAGCTCTCACTCATGCTTACTGAGTTACTTAAGCTCTCACTCATGCTTACTGAGTTGCTTAAGCTCTCGCTCATACTTACTGAGTTACTTAAGCTTTCACTCATGCTTACTGAGTTGCTCAAGCTCTCGCTCATGCTTACTGAGTTACTCAAGCTCTCGCTCATGCTTACTGAGTTGCTTAGGCTGTCACTCATGCTTACTGAGTTGCTTAGGCTGTCACTCATTGATACCGAGTTACTCAAGCTCTCGCTCATGCTTACTGAGTTACTTAGACTTTCACTCATTGATACTGAGTTGCTTAAGCTTTCGCTCATACTTACTGAGTTACTCAAGCTCTCACTCATGCTTACTGAGTTACTCAAGCTTTCGCTCATACTTACTGAGTTACTTAAGCTTTCACTCATTGATACCGAGTTACTCAAGCTCTCACTCATGCTTACTGAGTTACTCAAGCTCTCACTCATGCTTACTGAGTTACTCAAGCTCTCGCTCATACTTACTGAGTTACTTAAACTTTCACTCATGCTTACTGAGTTGCTTAAGCTCTCGCTCATGCTTACTGAGTTGCTCAAGCTCTCGCTCATGCTTACTGAGTTACTCAAGCTCTCACTCATGCTTACTGAGTTGCTTAAGCTGTCACTCATACTTACTGAGTTACTCAAGCTCTCGCTCATTGATACCGAGTTACTCAAGCTCTCACTCATGCTTACTGAGTTACTTAAACTTTCACTCATGCTTACTGAGTTACTCAAGCTCTCGCTCATACTTACTGAGTTACTTAGGCTTTCACTCATGCTTACTGAGTTACTCAAGCTCTCGCTCATGCTTACTGAGTTACTTAGACTTTCACTCATGCTTACTGAGTTGCTTAAGCTCTCGCTCATGCTTACTGAGTTACTCAAGCTCTCACTCATACTTACTGAGTTACTTAAGCTGTCACTCATTGATACCGAGTTGCTTAGGCTCTCGCTCATTGATACCGAGTTACTCAAGCTCTCACTCATGCTTACTGAGTTACTTAAACTTTCACTCATGCTTACTGAGTTACTCAAGCTCTCGCTCATACTTACTGAGTTACTTAGGCTTTCACTCATGCTTACTGAGTTACTCAAGCTCTCGCTCATGCTTACTGAGTTACTTAGACTTTCACTCATTGATACTGAGTTGCTTAAGCTTTCGCTCATGCTTACTGAGTTACTTAAGCTGTCACTCATTGACACTGAGTTACTCAAGCTCTCGCTCATACTTACTGAGTTGCTCAAGCTCTCGCTCATGCTTACTGAGTTACTCAAGCTCTCGCTCATGCTTACTGAGTTGCTTAAGCTCTCGCTCATGCTTACTGAGTTACTTAAACCTTCGCTCGTTGACACTGAGTTGCTTAGGCTCTCACTCATTGACACTGAGTTACTTAAACTTTCACTCATGCTTACTGAGTTGCTTAAGCTGTCACTCATTGACACTGAGTTACTCAAACTCTCACTCATGCTTACTGAGTTACTCAAGCTCTCGCTCATACTTACTGAGTTGCTTAGGCTCTCACTCATACTTACTGAGTTACTCAAGCTCTCGCTCATGCTTACTGAGTTGCTTAAGCTGTCACTCATTGATACCGAGTTGCTTAAGCTCTCGCTCATGCTTACTGAGTTACTCAAGCTCTCACTCATTGATACCGAGTTACTCAAGCTCTCACTCATCGATACTGAGTTGCTCAAGCTCTCACTCATACTTACTGAGTTGCTTAGGCTGTCACTCATTGACACTGAGTTACTCAAACTCTCACTCATCGATACTGAGTTGCTCAAGCTCTCGCTCATGCTTACTGAGTTGCTTAAGCTTTCACTCATTGATACCGAGTTACTTAAGCTCTCGCTCATGCTTACTGAGTTACTTAAACTTTCACTCATGCTTACTGAGTTGCTTAAGCTCTCGCTCATGCTTACTGAGTTGCTTAAGCTCTCGCTCATGCTTACTGAGTTACTCAAGCTCTCACTCATACTTACTGAGTTACTTAAGCTTTCACTCATTGATACCGAGTTGCTTAGGCTCTCGCTCATACTTACTGAGTTACTTAAACTTTCACTCATACTTACTGAGTTACTTAAGCTCTCACTCATGCTTACTGAGTTACTCAAGCTTTCACTCATTGATACCGAGTTAGATAAGCTGTCGCTCATACTTACTGAGTTACTTAGGCTTTCGCTCATACTTACTGAGTTACTCAAGCTCTCACTCATTGATACTGAGTTACTTAAACTTTCACTCATACTTACTGAGTTACTTAAGCTCTCACTCATGCTTACTGAGTTACTCAAGCTTTCACTCATTGATACCGAGTTAGATAAGCTGTCGCTCATACTTACTGAGTTACTTAGGCTTTCGCTCATACTTACTGAGTTACTCAAGCTCTCACTCATTGATACCGAGTTAGACAAGCTGTCACTCATGCTTACTGAGTTACTTAAGCTTTCACTCATTGATACTGAGTTACTCAAGCTCTCGCTCATGCTTACTGAGTTACTTAGACTTTCACTCATTGATACTGAGTTGCTTAAGCTTTCGCTCATACTTACTGAGTTACTCAAGCTCTCACTCATGCTTACTGAGTTACTCAAGCTTTCGCTCATACTTACTGAGTTACTTAAGCTTTCACTCATTGATACCGAGTTACTCAAGCTCTCACTCATGCTTACTGAGTTACTCAAGCTCTCACTCATACTTACTGAGTTGCTTAGGCTGTCACTCATTGATACCGAGTTACTCAAGCTCTCGCTCATGCTTACTGAGTTACTTAGACTTTCACTCATTGATACTGAGTTGCTTAAGCTTTCGCTCATGCTTACTGAGTTACTTAAGCTCTCACTCATGCTTACTGAGTTACTCAAGCTCTCGCTCATACTTACTGAGTTACTTAAACTTTCACTCATGCTTACTGAGTTGCTTAAGCTCTCGCTCATGCTTACTGAGTTGCTCAAGCTCTCGCTCATGCTTACTGAGTTACTCAAGCTCTCACTCATGCTTACTGAGTTGCTTAAGCTGTCACTCATTGACACTGAGTTACTCAAGCTCTCGCTCATACTTACTGAGTTACTTAGACTTTCACTCATTGATACTGAGTTGCTTAAGCTTTCGCTCATACTTACTGAGTTACTTAAACTTTCACTCATACTTACTGAGTTACTCAAGCTCTCACTCATACTTACTGAGTTACTTAAGCTTTCACTCATTGATACCGAGTTACTTAAGCTCTCGCTCATGCTTACTGAGTTACTTAAACTTTCACTCATTGACACTGAGTTGCTTAAGCTCTCGCTCATGCTTACTGAGTTGCTTAAGCTCTCGCTCATGCTTACTGAGTTACTCAAGCTCTCACTCATACTTACTGAGTTACTTAAGCTGTCACTCATTGATACCGAGTTGCTTAGGCTCTCGCTCATACTTACTGAGTTACTTAAACTTTCACTCATACTTACCGAGTTGCTTAAGCTCTCACTCATGCTTACTGAGTTACTCAAGCTTTCACTCATTGATACCGAGTTAGATAAGCTGTCGCTCATACTTACTGAGTTACTTAGGCTTTCGCTCATACTTACTGAGTTACTCAAGCTCTCACTCATTGATACCGAGTTAGACAAGCTGTCACTCATGCTTACTGAGTTACTTAAGCTTTCACTCATTGATACTGAGTTACTCAAACTCTCACTCATGCTTACTGAGTTACTCAAGCTCTCACTCATACTTACTGAGTTACTCAAGCTCTCGCTCATTGATACCGAGTTACTCAAGCTCTCACTCATGCTTACTGAGTTACTTAAACTTTCACTCATGCTTACTGAGTTACTCAAGCTCTCGCTCATACTTACTGAGTTACTTAGGCTTTCACTCATGCTTACTGAGTTACTCAAGCTCTCGCTCATGCTTACTGAGTTACTTAGACTTTCACTCATGCTTACTGAGTTACTTAAGCTTTCACTCATTGATACTGAGTTACTCAAACTCTCACTCATGCTTACTGAGTTACTCAAGCTCTCACTCATACTTACTGAGTTACTCAAGCTCTCGCTCATTGATACCGAGTTACTCAAGCTCTCACTCATGCTTACTGAGTTACTTAAACTTTCACTCATGCTTACTGAGTTACTTAGACTTTCACTCATTGACACTGAGTTACTTAAACTTTCACTCATGCTTACTGAGTTGCTTAAGCTTTCACTCATTGACACTGAGTTACTCAAACTCTCACTCATGCTTACTGAGTTACTCAAGCTCTCGCTCATACTTACTGAGTTGCTTAGGCTCTCACTCATACTTACTGAGTTACTCAAGCTCTCGCTCATGCTTACTGAGTTGCTTAAGCTGTCACTCATTGATACCGAGTTGCTTAAGCTCTCGCTCATGCTTACTGAGTTACTCAAGCTCTCACTCATACTTACTGAGTTACTCAAGCTCTCACTCATTGATACCGAGTTACTCAAGCTCTCACTCATCGATACTGAGTTGCTCAAGCTCTCACTCATACTTACTGAGTTGCTTAGGCTGTCACTCATTGACACTGAGTTACTCAAACTCTCACTCATCGATACTGAGTTGCTCAAGCTCTCACTCATTGATACCGAGTTTGATAAGCTGTCACTCATGCTTACTGAGTTACTTAAGCTTTCACTCATGCTTACTGAGTTGCTCAAGCTCTCGCTCATGCTTACTGAGTTACTTAAGCTCTCACTCATACTTACTGAGTTACTTAAGCTTTCACTCATTGATACCGAGTTAGATAAGCTCTCGCTCATGCTTACTGAGTTACTCAAACTTTCGCTCATGCTTACTGAGTTACTTAGACTTTCACTCATTGATACTGAGTTGCTTAGGCTGTCACTCATGCTTACTGAGTTACTTAGACTTTCACTCATTGATACTGAGTTGCTTAAGCTTTCGCTCATGCTTACTGAGTTGCTTAAGCTCTCGCTCATGCTTACTGAGTTGCTTAAGCTTTCACTCATTGATACCGAGTTACTCAAGCTTTCACTCATACTTACTGAGTTACTTAAGCTTTCACTCATCGATACTGAGTTAGATAAGCTCTCGCTCATGCTTACTGAGTTACTCAAACTCTCACTCATCGATACTGAGTTGCTCAAGCTCTCGCTCATGCTTACTGAGTTACTCAAGCTCTCACTCATGCTTACTGAGTTACTCAAGCTCTCGCTCATTGACACTGAGTTACTTAAACTTTCACTCATGCTTACTGAGTTGCTTAAGCTTTCACTCATTGACACTGAGTTACTCAAACTCTCACTCATACTTACTGAGTTACTTAAGCTTTCACTCATACTTACTGAGTTGCTTAAGCTGTCACTCATTGACACTGAGTTACTCAAGCTCTCGCTCATACTTACTGAGTTACTCAAGCTCTCACTCATGCTTACTGAGTTACTCAAGCTCTCACTCATGCTTACTGAGTTGCTTAAGCTTTCACTCATTGATACTGAGTTGCTTAAGCTTTCACTCATACTTACTGAGTTACTCAAGCTTTCACTCATACTTACTGAGTTAGACAAGCTCTCACTCATGCTTACTGAGTTGCTTAAGCTTTCGCTCATCGATACTGAGTTGCTTAGACTTGCACTTGTGGAAGTTGATCCGCTAAATGCTGTATATCCTATATATGCAGTTTTTTTAAAACGCGGCAAAATAATATTACTATCAACTTGAGCTGTATCGGTAGTTCCAGTTGGATCAAGTTGATTAGGCATCAAAGTAGTGTTGGTGCTTTGAACCGTACCACTTGGATAATTATCGTTTCGTGTATTATTTACATTAATGGTTGCTGTATTGGTTGCTATAAATGGTGATTTTTCTGTTATATCTCCATCACCAGTTTGAATATTTGTTTCACTTGCATTAACTGTGAAGGTAACACTGTAACCCTTATATTGAGAACCATAGGCTCTACCACCACCATTGCTCAGAATCACATAATCTGGATTGTTGATATTTACCGTTGCAGAGCCTAGTGCACCAATATTGAATAAATCACTATTTAATTGAACTCTAGCACCAGGATTGATATTGATTGTATTGTTAACTGATGCATTTTCATAATTTAAATCAATATTATCAGTAGCACCTTCTGGCACAGTCAAATTTACTTCCGCATTGTTACCAATGTTGATGACATTATCACCCCCGTCATAACTTGGCATAATAATGTTGGACTTAGCCGCACCCTTCATTTCAACATGTGCATTGTCACCAATCGAAATAGTATGCGTACCCCTCTTACCTTGCAATTGAATATTATATTCGGCACTTCCACCAGCATCTAAAACAACGTTTGCCCCGTTATCAATAACTACGTTAAATGCTGGTGAAATTAAAGCTGTACCATGAATATCGCTATATGCTGGAATATATATTGTTCCATTATAAGTATAGGAACTAGCTCCATTAATTCTCGTGTTACCTTTTATTTCAAACGTTTTTAGTGGTTGATATGAATAAGAATTAAAAAGACCATTATTAGCTTCTCTATCTGCAAAGACTGCCGTTCCACCAACTGCTTGTACATTATTATAAACTAATCTGATTTTAGAATTATCAAAGAATCTGGGAGTATTATTCATATATACTGCCCCATATTGATTAGCTGTATAAAGTGTAGTGTCATTAAATGTAATATTTAGCTCATCACTAGGAGAAGTCCAATTTGGTTTAATATAGAAGTTACCAAAGTTAATGATATGGCCATTACCATTAATAGTTACGCTGTGGGGAGTGTTCATAACACCAGTACTACTACCATATTTTGCTCCCAAATCAATGTCATTCGTTATATTAACGACACTAGCAGTACCCTTAACAACTTGATTATAAAATTCTTGCGCATTGCTTACATCAACACCAGTGTTTGTTTGAACCAAGTTAGTAAAAACACCATTCAAGCTTAATTCATTTAATTGTTGCTTTTTATTAAGTTGCTCTTTGTTATCAGTACTAATCTTATTTATGGAAGTTTGAAGAGCAACAGGAATTTTAAGACTTCTATCTATAAGTTGTGTATTGCTCAAGCTTAAACTAGTTGTATCATTAAGATTACTTTGATCGGTGCTTTGTTTTTCAATAATAGATGAATTTTCGCTAGAATAGAAATTTCCTACATAAGTGCTATTACTTGCATTGGCATTATTATTTGAATTTGAAACACTAGATTTGTCTTTAGTTTTTGAAGAATTGCTGCTCTTATCTCTATGAGATGTAGAAGTTCTTTTTTCAGCTACACTTAAAGAAGTAAGTTTACTTTTAGAATAACTTAAAGATTCTGATAAACTTTGTGACTTACTTAAAGATGTAGACTGTGAAGTCGATTGTGAGTGACTTATTGATTGACTTAAAGATGTGGAAGTACTTTTAGAGATTAGCAAACTCTTTGAACTAGAACTAGACATGCTTTTAGCTGCTGAGTTACTAGCCCTGACTCCATTTTCATCAGATTTACTATATCCTTGTTTTGATAAGTCAGTCTGTGTACTTTCAGACACTGATCCAACTATTTGTGATTTAGCATCTACAGAAGTCTGTGCAGCATATACACGATCATTGGGTAAAATTGCTGCCCCTGTAGCTCCAGTTCCTAAAATTGCTGCTAACGCTGCTAGTTCTTTAAGATAGGGCTTAGAACTATCTTCCGTTTCCTTTAAACTATTAGGATCGACATACTTACTCTTACTTTTTTGATTCTTTTTAAATTTTCTGTCTTTCATAACATCTCTTATCCGTCACTATAATATTACATTTAAATTTATTTATTAGATCTCTTTTATCTGGTATTAGCACATATTATAATAACATTCTTGTCACTAAATTGAATAATTCAAAGAAAGAAGCGATAACAAATTGTTATTTATAAAATTTTATTATTCAATAGATAAAAAAATCCTCAGTCGATTAATTTCATCAACTGATGACAAAAGCTTCATATATTTTATAGCCTATTAACAGGAAATGGATCAGTATTTACGCACTAATTTTTCAATTTATAATTTAAATATCTACTTGAAATAGTGTAAATCAAACTAAAACTAGGCTTTTTTACTTAACTATCATTTGAATTAACATCAAAAGTAAAATTATTCCAAAAAGCATCCCCATGACTAACTGTTTCCATGGAAAATCATTCTGCTTTTTTTCATAAGCTTTTCTTTGATTTTCTTCTACCTTATCTAATCTTTTTAACGCATGTCGTTCAGCAAGCGTATTTTTTGTTTTTTCCTTATTCACCTTTCAAGCCCTCAATCACTTCTTTATACTGGTCAACGCTCACATCCCCAGCTAGTAATCTTTGTTGATCAATAAGATTTCTCATAGTATTTGTATCAGACAAAGCATCAGAAATTTTATCAGCCATTTTATCAATCTCAGTATGTTTAAAGATATTATCAGGACTAATAAATTTAGGATTATGTAGCGTATCTTCAAACCCCAGAATTAACATATTTTGTTCAAAAGCACCACGAACCGCATCCAAAATTTCATTACCATGATTTATATCTAAATAGATATCACTAGTTTGATACAATTCCTGAATTTGTTTAGTTGTAGCATTTGGATACAAACGAACATTATTATACTTTTTAAAGGCAAGCAATTTAGATGACATTTCAGTAATAGCAGCAATATTAAAATGAATATTTGGCATTGCTTGAACTACTTCATCTAAATGTTCAATCTGGTCTGAATTAGTCAAAATAACTGCTTCAGGACGCATCTTGTTTCCTCTTGGATGAGGATAAATCATACCTAAAAATCTAAAATCAATATTTTTATCATTCGGTAATTTATCCTTCCACGTTTGCCAATCTACATAATTTTGGAAAACAATATGCTTAGTTCTGGTACTATTGTCCATTAAATACTTCATATTACCTGGTAAATCGTTAGCAATCTTTTCATGCCAAAACAGCGTATCACTACCATCACTTTGAAGCCCTAAACTTACCATCATTGACTGATTCAAAGTATTGTAGAAAACATGATCAAGCTGGTATTTCTTTTTTCTTAAATAGTAAGTCACAAATTGAGCTAAATTAGCAAAATATCGTTCATTATTTTCTTCATGTAAAAAGATATCACCAGAAACCAAATATTGTGTAATAACTTCTTTTCCATCTTTATTAAAGTATCGCTTTAAAACTTGCTGTCCATTGTTAACATAAGTTTTAGCAAATAGTTTTCCTTGACGATTATAGTGATCAATCCAGTTCAAGTTTCCATTCTTATCAAGCCAATGAACCTCTTTAATTAATCTTGTATTATCAGTGGCAAGGAAAAAAATATCTGCTCTCTTTTCATAAAGATCATAGACTTCTCCCTTACTTGCAGTTGCTACAATTCGATGAAATTCTGGCACCTTTAAGCGGTTAAAATACAGGGGAGTATTTTCATCACCAAATCCGCAATAGAATTTAAATGGAGAGTCTACCTCAACTGGTAAAAAACCATCATCATTAATTACCACAGAAGGAATTTTAAGATTAGCAAAAAGCTGTGATCTTAGAAAGTCGGTTGATTCTACGTCTAAATTTTCAAATAAATTAATCATTGACCAATTCCCCCACTAATTTTTTCCATTGTTTAGCAACATTTTCAGTTAAATAAGGTTCTGCTATTTGATATGATTTTTTATTAAAGCTGTCTACATCACTCTTAGTAAACAACTCAATAATTGCCTTTGTTAAAACTTCTTCTTTTCTAAAGTCAGTCCATTCTTCATTATATGGTAAAAGCATTCCATTTTTTCCATTTTCAATAAAAGTAGGATTTCCATATGGAACATCAAAACCAATCATTGCTAATCCAGATCCCACAGCTTCAAGCAGTGAAAGACCAAAACCTTCGCTTGTTGAAGCGGCAATATAAGCAGGATAGTTTCGATAGACTTTTGTTAAATCTCTTTGTCCCATAATATGAATATAATCTTGTGCTTGATTTTGACTAATTAAATTAGTAAGCATTCCTACTTCACCGCCAGTTCCATAGATATCTAAAGAAAGATCAGGAACACTATTTTTAGCAGCTATTACCGCATTCACAATCCAATCAATGTGTTTTTCTTTTGCTAATCGAGAAGCTGTAATTAAGGCATGCTTCATCCTGCCCTGTGTAGGATGCTCTAACTCATTTAGACTTCCTACCGGAATACAATCGATGCGTGGTTCAATATTATAATATTTTTTAAATTGATTTTTTAAAATCTTATTTTGTTCATTTGTAGCTACAACAAAGCTGTCGACATATTTCGCATGTTGGAATTGATACTCATAAAAATTATTCCATAAGATATTTTGATCAGTAGTATAGTGCTTATCAAAATGATCAGCATGGACTACCACCACTAATTTAGCTGGACCATGGTTTTCAAAAACTAATTGACCATTAATTAAGTTCTTATCTTCGTCTTCTCTATCTAGAATAATTACGTCTTTTTTAGTAAAGTTCAATTCCTTAAGCATTTTCAGATAAAGGTCATCTTTATTATAAATAACTTCACCATTTGCAAATTCAAACGTTTCTTGATCACCATTTAAATGTTGTGTATAAGCAATTGTGCCATCTTCATTATAAAATTCCCTAAAGGTAACGCGATTATCTTTATCTGCCCCTAAATAATACTCACAGGCATACTTAGTGTAAGAATAAAAGTCTCTCTTAAGTAAAGTATTATTTTTAACATAGCTAACCTGATCAATAGTACGTTTTTCGGCATCGCTTAGTCGAGCTACTAGTTGTAAGCCATCATTTAATTGATAAAATACTTCTTTTCCAACAGTCTTTACATTACTACTTAGTTTTTTTAAATTAAGTTCATTTTCTAGAGTATCTAAAGAATAATTAGAGGTTGAAATCTTTACATCAGTAAAGAAGTTATATAACCAGATAATATTGTCATTATCAAAACCCAAATTGGCAGTTAAATCTCCGATATTATTCCCTAAAATTAAATCTGAAAAAATAAATTTTCGTTTAATTCCAACTTCATTAAAACTTTGATCACGATATTTTTGAGCGTATTCTACTCCAGAGCTTGCCCAACCTATTCCTAAATTTATGTTATATACTGTCATAATTTTCTTCTACTAATTAAATACTACAACTAATTGGCCTTTTTCATTCGTAAAAATCTTGCTTAATAAAAGATTATCAAAGGCAGACAAGGTAATTTTATCTAAAAAATCTTTGTACGCTTCAAAAGCCTTTTCTTGGTGGAGAAGATCTTGAGGTCTGCCACTTCTTCCCCATTGCTGTGCATTAACCTTTATTTTTTCAATTCTATCTACTTGATCAATCCAATTTCCATCCATTGATGAAATGATTACTTGTTGATAAAAATCATTTGCTTGTTTTTTGTTAATTAATACATGCTTTTTCTCATCAAGAATCTTGTAAGCTAATTCTTTCAAAAAGTCTTTTATCGCTTTTTTCGTTTTTAAATTATCCGGTACGTTAACCTGTTGATAAGTAACATGCTGGTTAATAAAGTACTTTAAATCACTCTTATCTGATAAATCCTGCTTTTCTAAATAAAGATCCAATGCATTATCGATGATCCGATCTACATCTTTCTGTAAATCATCAGTTTTCATAATTTTGTCTCTTCTAGTATAAAAATTCTTCCGTTGAAGCGATAAAATTATTTCCATCTTGTTAGTTTGACTTCTCATCAACTCATTAAGATCTTCTTTACGAGTTCTTAACATAAACAAACTAAATCGAATTCGCGGACCTGAAAGAAGGGTAATATCTTTCCCCTTTGACTTCTTCTTCATTAATTTGCGGTAATACTTCTTCTGACGAGCAGTGTTATTAGAAGAAATAAATGAATCTTCTAAGGAAATCAAAAATTGACTACTACCTGGATCTCCTTGTCTGCCGGCACGTCCCGCTAGCTGCAATTCCACTCTTTTAGGTAACATTTCAGTTCCAATTACTGCTAAGCCACCCAGTTCCTTAACTCCTGGACCTAGCTTAATATCAGTTCCTCTACCAGCCATATTTGTTGCAATAGTTACAGCATTTTTTTGACCTGCATTTTTAATAATTTGTGCTTCATAGGCTGCATTATAGGCATTTAACACATTATGCGGAATACCAATATTGAGGAGCAGTTCTGAAATAATTTCTGAATTTTCTACAGAACCAGCAACAAGTAATACAGGTCGACCAGTTTTATGCATTTCTACTACGTCATCTACAGCTGTCATTAATTTATCTCTTGTAGTTAAGAAAATAAGTGGACGATAATCTTTTCTAATTACTGGCACTCTTGTAGGGATAGTTACCACTTTTAAGTTATAGGTCTGTAAAAACTCTTCCTCATTAACTTTAGCGGTTCCACTCATTCCACTTACTTCATTAAACAAAGCAAATAAAGCTGGAAATGTTATTGAAGCTGCTGTTTTCTGAATTTTAGTCAACTCAACCTTTTCTTTAGCTTCAACAGCCTGGTGAATTCCTGTACTTACCTGCACTCCACGTTTTAATCTGCCGCTATCTTCATCTAACAAGACCACTTCGCCTTTTACAACTAAATAATCATGTCCGCGTCTCATAGTTAAGTGTGCACCCATCGCTAAAATAATATGGCGATAAACACTCCTGCTCTCATTAGAAAATAGGTCATCTAGTTTGAAAAATTGCTCTGCTTTTTCAATACCATGGGCTGTTAACCAAAATAATTGATCATCCTTTTTAAATACATAGTCCACCTCTGGATCTAGCAATCTTACAAACTGATCCGCCAAATGATATAGATTGGATTGAACATTAGGACTAGAGGAGACCACGAATGGAGTCTGTGCTTCATCTAATAAAACCTCATCCACTTCATCGACAATAACATAATTAAATGGACGTAAATATTGATTCTCTTTGGAGCTGGCAAGATTATTAAACAAATAATCAAAGGCTAAAGAAGAAGCAGTAGTATATACAATATCTGAGTTATACCATTTTCTTTTAGTTTTAGCAGTTATCTTCTTTTTACTATCTTTCTCTTCTGCGAAAGCTAAACTCACACTTAAGCCTAGCCATTCATAGACTGGAGCTAACTCTTTTTTATCACGAGATGCAAGATAACCATTTGGGGTTACTAGCATTGCGCCTTTACCTTCTAAAGCATTTAGATATAGTGCCATTGTTGCTACCAAAGTTTTCCCTTCCCCAGTTTTCATTTCAGCAATAGAACCATTATGTAATATAATTGCCCCTAAAACCTGTACATCGTAAGGAAACATCCCCAAAATTCTTTTATCTGCTTCCCTTACAGTCGCATAAGCTTCTGGTAAAATATCGTCTAAACTTTTGCCTTCTTTAAGTCGCTTTTTAAAAATAGCAGTTTGTCCTTGCAGTTCTTCATCACTCATTGCCTGCATTTTAGGACCTAATTTATTAATTTTATTTAATAATTTCCTAGCTTTTTTTAGTCTTAACCTATCTGTTAGCATTGCATCATTCCTTAAAATAATTAATAGCTTCTTTTACTATTCGAACTTGATCAGGTTCTCTAGAATTTTTTGAAAGATATGTCTCCTGTAAATTATGATATCTTTCATTTACAAAAGCCTTCGAATACACTACCGTACAGTTTAAGGATTTAGAATTTTCTAAAGATTCATCTATCTCAGCACTACTGCTAAAGATGACTAATTCTTTATCTTTATGTTCATTAATATAATCTTTCACCAGATCAAGGCCATGTTGTTTATTTTGCCAACTCAAATATCCAATAGTTAAATTAGCTCCCACATAACTCTTAATCTTAAATGGAGCAATAATTCTAGCTCGTTTAGAGTCATCAAGTAGAATAAGCCCTTCTTTTTGGGAATTTTTATTTAAATAAATAGAATGCGGATAAAAGTCATTAAAAACTTCTTCTTCTAAATCCAAAGGAGAAATTTGAATTTTTTTAAAATTAATCTCTTCTACTCCGCCACTAATTATTTCAATAGTATATTTCACTGCTCGAGTTGGATATTTAAATTTTTGTTCTAAATTAGTGAAAATAACCTTATCAATTTTATTCCCCTGAATATCAAAAAAATGTATTCCAAAAATTGCACTATTTTCCGGTTTAATCTTTGCACTAATTTTTAACAAATACTCTTGTCCATTCAGCAGGAGTGGTAAACTAGGAACTTCTTTTGCTGCCTGATAATTTGTTATTGATGACCAGCTAATAAGAGTTTTTCCTGAAGGCATCAATTTATTCTTAAAAGTGACTTCATTTTTAGCGTTTTTCTTAAATGCCGTTCCATACAAATATGTCTCTGACATTCTATCCCAATACAATTGATTAATTACGTTTTTCATTATCTCGACCAAAATCTTCTCTTAATAGTTCATTTAAACGATCAATAAACCAGGAGTTAACTTGTGGATCATCATTATGCCGTCCAGGAAACCCTTTAGTAGAAAACTGAGCTGCTTGCTTTACAGCAGGAGACTCTTTTAACTCTTTTACTGCTCTATCGTCATAGTCATCATTAATCATATAACCAGCAAAAAAGCGTGTTTTTGAAAGATCTTGCTTATCAAATTCTTTCCAAAAATTCTCATCAATTTTTTTCAAGTCATCTCTATCCGTAGCTGGACCGATACCTTTATCAATATCGAACATAGTTTCAAATTCGTCAGGACGATCTAAGGCAGTCCTTGAAGCAATATAACCCAAATTTACTAAGGGTTTTGCGACATTAATTGCATGGGCACTCATTTTAGCTCCATATTTTATTGCAGGATACGTTCCCATTGAAATTCCATTTACTAGTAGTTGCGATTCATCAAAACCCAATTCATTCAATTTTAACTTAATGGTTTTAATAATTTCTTGCTCAAAAAAGTTATCCTTATCATCATAAAATTGACCAATATTTAATCGCATATCAGTAAATAAAAGCATCGGTGCTTTTAGTCCTTTAAACAAGAAATATGCCTCAAAGCCTTCTGCTTCACGCGCACCGGAAAAATATACATTTAATGGGGGCTTCAGGTCTCCCGGATTAAAGTAATAGGCAATATCATCCCTAGTCTGAGGATTAACTATTCTTTGCCCACCGGCAATGAAATTTCCGGACCCATCTCGGCCCCAACGTGAATGTAGCACGCCAATGATTAAGTCGCCGCTCCCCTTAACTTCTAGATTTAGGGTTGCGGTCCGGTAGTGTTCAGATGCTTCAATTTGAGAAAAATATTCATCTTTATTAAAAGAGCTTAAGTCTATTACTCTTTGTTCTTTGACATCTCCATCTGTACCAGGTTGTTGAATAAAAATTCTCAGTCTAACTTGAAAATTGAAATTCTTTAATGAAAGCCAAAAATTGATCTGCTTATCAGGATCAATAAAGACCCCACTTTTATAAGTACCTAAATTGACCCATTCATTATGGGTATCTAGATTTACTTTAAGATGCCCCTGTTCTTCAAACTCATAACTCTTAACCATCTGTTCATTTAATTTCAGTTGACTTGGAAAAATCCTTAATCCGGATTGTCCGGAGAAGTAACGAATTGGAAGTCGATCAATCAAATACTGCGGTTCTTCTTTTATTTTTTGAGCAGCAATACTTTTCAAAAAATATTTTTCATGATCATCCAATTCTGTATTTAAATTAGAACTGTATAAAACATGATATGGGGATATCAATTGCTTTAATTTCTTTAACTGGTCATTAGTTAAGTTAGTTTTACCAGTAACTAAAATTACATCATAACTTTTTATCCCCTTTTTCTTCGTAGCCTTTTTTTCTTCAAAAGAAAAGTCGTTAAAATGCCATTCTATATCTTCTGGGATTGTATATTTTTTCTCCCAGTTATCATTACCTAGTTGCAAAACTCGCATTCTACTCCGCTTTCCTCTCTTTAAATACTTCTTTCCATTTCTCAATGATATTTTCTTCGGAATACTGGTTCATTAATTGTACGTTATATACTACTGTCTGATTCCAACTATTTAAATTAGTTAAATACTCATCGACTACAGGTAAAAGCTCACTTATTTTCTTTATAATTCGTCCATTTTTATTATCCACAACAGTAGCCGAAGAAAAGTTTTGCACTTGTGGAATTCCAATACTTACACCCGATATTTGCATTAATTCATCCGCTTTTCCCCAATTTATTAAAAGTCTTATTTTATCCAAATTACTTAATACCTCTGAAATATTAGTTAAACGGGTATGAACAACATCAAGTTCTGGTAAACTCACTTCATCATCAAGTCCATCAATTGCAGCATTTTCTGCTTGTTCTGACTTTCCCAGAATAAAACTGTTTTTGTTTTCTTCTTTTATTTGCTCAAGAATTTTATTCACATGATCATCTTTCCAAAAATTATATGTAAATATTTTCAAGCTGTAATTATCTGGGTTTTTTAAGATGTAGTTACATAGCTTTTGAATAATTTGATGAATATCTTCGTCATTTGCGTTTTCCGCAAAGAAGCCAATCTCCTGTATATTTTGTCTTTGACTATGACCAAGACGAAATTCCGAATTAAAGACAGGAATAACTGAAATATCGAACTGTTCTCTATAGTCTTTTTCTAGATTTTGTTTAATTTCATTGCTACTTACAATTACTTTTGCCTTAGCTAGGCTACCTATCTTTTTACTATAAGGATGGTGTCTATTGATCATATATAAAGGTTTATATGGCTCAACGATTTCATTATTAAAGCTACTCTCATCATCTACTGTTACAATTATTTCATCATTATTCTTAGCATTGACCTTTAAGTATCGACTTAAAGTCTCATCAACCAAATCTGTAATATTTTCATATTCTCTTCTTTTACAAAAATGCGTTTCTAGATTAACCGTGATTTTACCAGTGTTTTTGTCCCTTTTAAAACGCCAATTACCGTATGGATCAAAGTAGATAGTTTTTTTCTCATCATCTTGATTAGAGATAAAACCACGACTATCTATACCCAAAGTAAATGCTTTATGTTCGTCATTTTCAGGATAAGAGATCCTTAAAATATGACCATCAATATCATAGAAAACTGTCGCATATAGTTTATTTTCTAAAACAATTAGGGTTCTAAAAGGACCATAATCAAAAATTGCATTTTTAGGCCAGTTAAAATCTTCTAATTCTAACATCTTATTTTCAAATCCATGAACTCCTTGTAAAAAATCATATACAGAAAATAGGTTATTAGGAAAAAAGGCGATTTGATTTAATTTACTCAATAACTGAGGCTGATAGTCTGTAATTATCAGGCCAATTTCTTCGTCAAACTTTTTTAAAACAGTCATGTATTCTGCTGCATCATAGTTTTCAATACTTGGAACATTAATTGACCAGTCATCGTATTGTTTGTGCCATGCAGGAATAAAATATTTCATTATTAGTTATCCTTTAATAAACGATCATAACGATATGGGAACAAAATAGTATCAATTTGATCTTTAATTCCTCCCATAAACATTGTAATCATAACAACATTCATTGGAATAATAGCAAAGCTAGCATAATTACCTAAAAAATTACCCCCATATAAACCAAAAACAAGCTGGAATGCGTTTAAAATGGCTCCTGGAAAGGCAATAATCCATATTAGACGGTTTAAATATTGTTGTGTAGGACGTCCTGGAGCAATATTGGGAATGTAGTAATGATTATTTCGAAAACTCTTGGCTTGTTCTTTAGGATCGAAATTTACAAAAGTGAAGAAATAAAAAATTAATATTCCCATTACTGCAGAAAAGGAAGCTTGAAATACCCAATTATTGATCAAAGATGTAGAACTAAAGTATCTTCCTACCATTAAAGGAAGGGTCAAAATAGCCATTCCTACCATATACATCATCATGGCAGCCATGTTTAATCCTAACGGCACTGTCATCAAATTGCTAGAAGCAGGGAGACTAAGATTAACTACTTTTAAAGGATAGTAGGCTTTAGTAAATGCGAGCCAAAATTTTATTAGTAACAAAATAAAAATAGCTAAAGCTGCTAACCAAACCCATGCATATTTCATGGTTAAAAGAAGCTTTACATTACTAATTATATTAGGAATAGCGCCATTAAGAATACTTGTTAAAATAACTGGTGCACTTGCTCCAACCCCATATTTCATATTGCGGTAACAAAGCCAAACTACTAAACAAGACCCAGCACTTAATATCAGAATCATTTCAAAATCTTCTAGTCCATCTCGCCGATTAGTAAAAGCAAAGACTAATAGTGCTGCTTGAATGATAGTGATAATCATAGTTAAAAATTGCATCAAGTACTGTACTTGTTTTGGTGATAAGGCATCAAAACCAAAGGAATGAGTAAAACTTAGAAGCTGAATAATTAACATCGAAAACATTAATGGATTCAGACCGATTGAAAAAATAGATATCCGTGTAAAATTGGCCCCACTAAATGCTCCTAAAATTGAAATAGGAGTATTTTTTACAGCTTCCATATACTGTTTAGTCACTTCTGCAAAAGGAAGAGGAATGTATAATCCCATTACATAAATTATTACTATGAATAGACTAAAGCTTACTTTCTTTATTACATTTAAAAGATTTTTCTTTTCCAAATGAACTTCTCCTCGATAAGTGAATTGAGCAATACTACTCTTTCAAAGATATGATATGAACCAAAAAATTAGGACATATTATTAAACTGTTTGATTTAAAACCATATTTCGATATTGAATCGGAGTATGGTTTTTTATTGAGCTCTTAATTCTAAAATTATTATAGTAATAAATATACTCTTTGATTGCATCTTCTAGTTCATCTAAATTCTTAAAATTTTTTTCAAAGCCATACCACATTTCTCGCTTTAAGATACCAAAAAATCCTTCCATTAATCCATCATCTAATGAATTACCTTTTCTAGACATTGATTGCTCAATACCATGATCTGTAAGCTATTTTTGAAAGGTAGAATGTTGATATTGCCATCCTTGATCAGTGTGAAAAATAAGACCATTTAGAGAAGGATGAGCTTTATAAGCTAGGTCAAGCATGGTCATTACTTGTTCTAAAACTGGACGGCGACTTAATGTATAAGAAATTATCTCATGGGTACACCCATCCATAATTGGTGATAAATATAATTTTTCGCCGTTTAAATGAAACTCAGTTATATCTGAATACCACTTTCTATCTGGTAAAATGGCTAAAAAATTGCGACAGATCAAATTAGGTTTGATTTCACCTACAGTTCCTCGATAACTTGAATATCTTTTTCTACGTCTAATGGCAATACCAAATAAATGCATCTTTTTCATCAGACGCTTTACTTTCTTATGATTGATTTTAATTCCTTCAATGTGCAATTGAGCTGTAATTCTTCTATAGCCGTAGCGATGTTTATGTTCCTCAAATATTTCTTTGATACGTTTCATGATCTGATGATTTTTTGAATCTTTATCATTTTGTTTTAGAACATAGTAATAATTACTTTTAGATAAGTGAGGTAAATCAGGATTAGAATTGATTACATTTAATATGAAACTGACGGTTACATGAAGTTCTTGCCTTAGTTCAGTAACCACCTGAGCTATTTCTGGTGCTTTTGGTTTTTTCTTTTGGAAACTAAGGCGCTCAATTTTTTTACAAATTCGTTTTCGACAGTAAGCTTGAGATTCTCTTGTTTTAAGTCTTTTACTTGTTTTTGTAGTTCTTTGATTTGTTGGTCTTTGCTTTTCATGATGTGGTCTGCCTTTCTTATGATTAATGACATTATACCCATCCTCTTTATATTTGCGAAGCCAATTATAGATCATACCTGAGCTTGGCAATCCTAAGTCTAATGAAACTTAATTCGCTGGTTCATCGTTAATCAATATTCTTTTAATGGCAGTTTTCTTAAATTCTACCGAATAAGAAGAATATGATTTATTCAAAATTTCTAAGCCGTGAAGGTCTATTAGACGGATTAAATAATATAAATTGTCAGGTCTTACTCCATATTCTCTACCTAGTTGAGATAGTGACTTATGATAATGCTTCCAATTATTGTAGATGTCAATTTTGTCTTGCTTAGATAATTTAGACATAATAAAAACCTCGAAATTCTTGTCCGAATTTCGGGGTTCATATCAAAGAGCTGTTTGATTCCTTTTTTCATTTCATTATTTAAAGTTAAATAAGGTTTTTAAACAAAAAAATCCTTTTGATGAAATATAAGAAATATTCATCAAAAGGATAGAAATATATTTTGTGTCTACTATAAATTAGCTTTGATTCTCTTCAACTGACTCATTCCGTTCGTCTGCATCAACTACTGATTTAGCTACTTGTTGATCAGGTTTATATGGGCGCTTAATAGGCATCCTCATTGGATTCTGTC
Source organism: Lactobacillus johnsonii (assembly GCF_013487865.1). Taxonomy (NCBI): domain Bacteria; kingdom Bacillati; phylum Bacillota; class Bacilli; order Lactobacillales; family Lactobacillaceae; genus Lactobacillus; species Lactobacillus johnsonii. The sequence continues at coordinate 388,356 of NZ_CP047409.1, read as the reverse complement.
CTTTAGACATCAATACAGTAGGAATGTTTGATGTAACTTTTTCAGGCTTCTTCAATCCTTCAATTTCCCAAGTAAATGGAGCAAATTCGTTTTTTGGATTTACCCAATTTGGGTGCTTCTTAGAAAGAAGATAAAGTCCTAAACAAGTAAGTAATACAACAGCAACTAAAACTGCGATAACAACGACATAAGTGACAGGGGAGCCAACTTCAGCTTTAACTTGTGCTGGTGGATAAAAGGCAAGAACTATACCGAAAACTGATGAAATAAGACCAACACTGGCAATAATCCAAGCTCCTACTTTACCACCAGGTACTTTAAATGAACGAGGACGGTTAGGTTGTTGGTAACGTAAGAATGCGACAAACATTAGAATGTAGTAGAAAAGATATAGAACAGTGACACACTGTGTTAATAAAATTACGAATCCTTCTACGTTTGGAATTAATTTGAATAAATATGCAATAATAGTCATTCCAGCCATTTGGACATAAACTAGTCGAGCAGGCATTCCATGCTTGTTTTTCTTTTGTAACCATTTTGGTAAAAAAACACTACTACCAGCTTGGGCAAGCATAACTGATGGAGCTGCTAGTTCAGTCACAGTAGAAGCAACTAAATTGAAAAGTCCGACCCACATTAGAACTAGATACAACCAAGGAAAGGCAAAGGTTTCACCAAGAACTTTAAATACGGTAACTAATGAATATAAAACATTAATTTGTTTTTCTGGAACGATCATTGCGATGATTACAGTACCTACTACGAAGATTAAGAACACTAAGATCAAAGTAATGAAAATTGAAGATACAAAGTCTTTTTCAGGGTGCCGTAATCGTTTAATGAAAGCAGCATTTTCATCGATTCCAGTATAAGAGAAGAATACACCAGCTGCGAGGGCTAAAGTACTCATCCCGTTCCATTTTGGAATTAATTGTTTTGGTACCATGGAAATAGCAGGTGTATGTCCCTGACATAACAAAACGATAGTTAGGATAATCATTACTGCTAATGGTATAAGTGTTCCAATTAAGACACCATATTTTGTAATAGTGGTAAAAGTTTTAACACCTCTATTAGCAATGATAGCCATGATCCAATATAAAATAATCCATCCGGTCATGATTAAAACAACGTGGGTAGGATTTTGAGCAAAGGCAACTGCTTTGTTATACATTGGCGTGTAGAACAAAATAGTTGCAGCGGAACTCGGCATCCCCATCCCGAAGTTAATCATTACCTGAAACCATAAAATTAACAGACAAGTTAATGCCCATCCTTTTCCTAAACCTTCGCCAACCCAGCGGAAAATACCGCCACGGTTGCTCCAGCCAGAGGCTAGCTCTGCAGCTACTAAAGCTGTAGGAATGAAGAAGCAAATAGCACCGATGGCAAAATAGGTAACTGACGATAAACCATAAAAGGCTTCTTGAACGTCATTACCTAAACCAGCGATAATTGCCACGTTCATTAGAGTTAGAGTCCATATGGAGATAAAGGCTTGCTTTTTGGCAGATCCTGATTTATGAGAATTCTCCATTTTTCTCTCTCCTTTAAATATATACAATAAACAAAATCAATATGTTATTTATTAATCTGCTCATGTGTATACTAGTCTCATGTTTCACAAACTACAAATAAAAAGGATCAAATATAAGAGCTAAAAACCTTTATAATAAGCTATTGTTTATCTATAGCCAGCCTTTATTTATTATATTGTGAATTAAGTTACTAATTATAGTGATGTAACTATAGTAATATAATCGTGAAAAGAATGGTTATCTACTTAGGCAAGAAGAATAAAATTATAAATTAGCAAAATTGGATCAATTCTTAAAAATAACGAATTATATTATTTCATTTTTTATATATTTCTACTTAAGTGCTTTTGATTATAATGTAGTATATAGGGTATAGACTTGAAAAATATAACATTAAATATAAAAGGATATGCGTATAAGAAATATATTGATATGAACCCCGAAATTCGGACAAGAATTTCGAGGTTTTTATTATGTCTAAATTATCTAAGCAAGACAAAATTGACATCTACAATAATTGGAAGCATTATCATAAGTCACTATCTCAACTAGGTAGAGAATATGGAGTAAGACCTGACAATTTATATTATTTAATCCGTCTAATAGACCTTCACGGCTTAGAAATTTTGAATAAATCATATTCTTCTTATTCGGTAGAATTTAAGAAAACTGCCATTAAAAGAATATTGATTAACGATGAACCAGCGAATTAAGTTTCATTAGACTTAGGATTGCCAAGCTCAGGTATGATCTATAATTGGCTTCGCAAATATAAAGAGGATGGGTATAATGTCATTAATCATAAGAAAGGCAGACCACATCATGAAAAGCAAAGACCAACAAATCAAAGAACTACAAAAACAAGTAAAAGACTTAAAACAAGAGAATCTCAAGCTTACTGTCGAAAACGAATTTGTAAAAAAATTGAGCGCCTTAGTTTCCAAAAGAAAAAACCAAAAGCACCAGAAATAGCTCAGGTGGTTACTGAACTAAGGCAAGAACTTCATGTAACCGTCAGTTTCATATTAAATGTAATCAATTCTAATCCTGATTTACCTCACTTATCTAAAAGTAATTATTACTATGTTCTAAAACAAAATGATAAAGATTCAAAAAATCATCAGATCATGAAACGTATCAAAGAAATATTTGAGGAACATAAACATCGCTACGGCTATAGAAGAATTACAGCTCAATTGCACATTGAAGGAATTAAAATCAATCATAAGAAAGTAAAGCGTCTGATGAAAAAGATGCATTTATTTGGTATTGCCATTAGACGTAGAAAAAGATATTCAAGTTATCGAGGAACTGTAGGTGAAATCAAACCTAATTTGATCTGTCGCAATTTTTTAGCCATTTTACCAGATAGAAAGTGGTATTCAGATATAACTGAGTTTCATTTAAACGGCGAAAAATTATATTTATCACCAATTATGGATGGGTGTACCCATGAGATAATTTCTTATACATTAAGTCGCCGTCCAGTTTTAGAACAAGTAATGACCATGCTTGACCTAGCTTATAAAGCTCATCCTTCTCTAAATGGTCTTATTTTTCACACTGATCAAGGATGGCAATATCAACATTCTACCTTTCAAAAATAGCTTACAGATCATGGTATTGAGCAATCAATGTCTAGAAAAGGTAATTCATTAGATGATGGATTAATGGAAGGATTTTTTGGTATCTTAAAGCGAGAAATGTGGTATGGCTTTGAAAAAAATTTTAAGAATTTAGATGAACTAGAAGATGCAATCAAAGAGTATATTTATTACTATAATAATTTTAGAATTAAGAGCTCAATAAAAAACCATACTCCGATTCAATATCGAAATATGGTTTTAAATCAAACAGTTTAATAATATGTCCTAATTTTTGGGTTCATATCACTTTTTAGCTGCTTAATTCCTTCTTAAAATTATCCATCAACAGGATTTGCAAAAGAGACTTTTATTTTTTCAATCTTATCCGTATCTTAAAAAGAACATTATCGCTATTTTTCCATTAAAGTCTATTTAAATTAACAAAAAAATGAGAAGGTTTTACCTTCTCATTTTTTACTACCAAATATGTAATAAACGTGTGGGATCAATCTTACTTAAATTAAATTGATGAACATGCTGGTGTTCGTTCTCTGGAAATTCTTTTACAAAATCAGCAATATTATATAGTCCAGTTGAATAGGACCAAACTCCCTTTACTTTTCGAATAGGATCTAACATTTCATTTCGAATTGGATATGCAGAAATTAAAAAGTGCTTATGGTGGAATTTAAATACAAAATATGGAAGCCTAAATTGTTCGATTACTTCTTCTCTAGTTTTACCTAAAGTTATAACGTTCCTATATGTTCCGTATTTTTTAGTAAATTCATCATTAAAAGAAAAGTAAAAGTTAGAAATATGCACATGTGGAAAGTCTTCTGGTCTTACCTTATCTGGTACACAAATCACATGTGAATAATGATCTAAATTCTTTTCTTTTTGACTTAAGGCCCGTTCCATTCCATTCGGTAAAATTGAATAAGCCCAAGATGGAACTTCCGGATGAGCTTTATATTGCTCATACATCATTTTAATTACGTCAGGTTTTACCCAGTCATAGTGCATTCTAACCTGATTACGCTGTAGTAAGCTTTCTAGAGTGTTATTTTGCATTAAATCGACTACAAATAACTCATAGCGATACTTTTCAACCCATGGACGAAAATGTTCAATTTTATCTGGCGTGATATGAGTCCCATCGACAATGATAGTTTCTCCATAGGCCATCTTATGCTGTACCAAATTATCAACCATTTGCTCTGTACGTACAGTAACATGGCGTGGAATAACTTGATGCAGGTGATCTGTACTTTCCTCATAATAAACCGTCAAATCAGCTAATAGCAGCCTAATTTCATCACGAGAAATAGCGTAAGGCTGCAAGTGGTGACGAGCAATAAAGGAAGATTTTCCAGATCCAGGTGCTCCTCTTAGTAAAAATATTTTACGCATTATTTTCTCCTACTCTACAAGAATTTGTTCAAATATACTCGTAAAAAATTTTACCATAAAAATACCTATACAAACTATTAAAAAAGAGTAGACCAGTTGGCTACTCAATTAATGTAAAATTTCTTTCTTTACAATATGCAAATCAGTATCAAAAGTATAAACAATCGGCTCTGCATTGGGCACTTCTACTTTTACAATATCTTCATTACTGATATCTTCAATTTTTTTAATCAAAGCACGTAAACTTGAGCCATGGGCTACAACCAATTGATCATGACCTGCCATTAATTCAGGTGCAATATGATCCCAAAAATAAGGCATTAATCTCTCCTGCGTTTGATGTAAACTTTCTCCTTGGGGCATTAGACGCATATCATACTTTTGATATCTACGATCTTGGACAGGCTGCGTTAATAAAGGAGGTACACTGTCAAAACCACGTCTCCATTCTAAGACTTGCTTAGTACCAAAAATTTTCTTTGAAACATCCTTATTAATACCGCGAAGCGCTCCATAGTGACGCTCATTTAAACGCCAAGTCTTAGTAATAGGTAAATATAAAAAGCTGCAAACATCCGCAATAATATTAGCCGTCATAATTGCGCGTGATAAGACAGAAGTATGAATATGCGTTGGCACAAATCCAGCTATTTTTTCCACCTTAAGACCTGCATTTTTCGCCTGTTCAATCCCCTTTTTACTTAAAGGCACATCATTCCAGCCTGTATAAACATTGTCACGATTAGCTATACTTTCACCATGCCTGACTAAAACTAATTTGGCCAACTTTCTTCTCACCTTCCTCACTTAAACCATAAAAAACAAAACAATTCCCGTAATAGTAAAAACGATACCTAAGATTGTAAAAGAAATGATATCAGCTTTCCTATCAGATGGAATACTAGTACTCAACTTTCTTGTTCCATTAGTAGTATCACTTTGAACTTCTTTTGTTGTTACTTTATGTTTTTGATACCGGTTATAGGCTGTATATAAATCCCATAATCCAACCAATAAAACTATTACTGCAACCCAAATATTTACCTTCATTTTATTTATCATCCTTGTGTATGCTTGTACCATTTACTTTTTGGTCTAAGTTTCGAACTGCTTTCTTAAAAGCTTTAACCGAATTCTGATAAGCTTTTCCACCATTTTGCCTCAAAAAATCCCCACCTTGTTGTCCTTTTTTAGTTAGGTGGTCTTTGATATCAGGCCAATCATTTTCAGCAAAGTCCTTAAATTGGTCTGTAGCTTTCTTTTGATAATTTTTTAGATTTTCTTTTAGATCATTAGTATCGAATTTCATTTTTTCTCCTTAAAATAAAAGGCTTTGCCACTATTTTACCAAATAGCAGCAAAACCAGATTAACTAATCTTCTTTATCATCAAAAATCATCTTATCGCTAATTCCACGTGTGCATTCTGCTTGAAGTGTCACATGGTTAATTCCAAGTGGCTTTAATTTTTTAGCAATTTCTGTGTATATCTTTTCTAATTGCACAGCATCTAGATTTTTATCCACATTAATATGTGCGTCTAACATCGTTACATTGTCTGAATATTGCCAAACATGCACATGGTGAATGTTATTCACATGTGGACAAGACAAAACTAATTCATTTATCTTATTTAAATTGATACTAGGATTAGTTTCCATTAAAATATTAGCCGCTTTGATAGTAACTTCATAAGCTTCTTTAAGTAAAAAGACGGAAGCTGCTATCGTTAAGACTGGATCGACCCAGTAAATTTTCCAAATTGAAATCACAATCGCTCCAATAACAACTGCTACACTAGTTATTGCATCTGAAAGCATATTTAAAAATGTAGCTTTTGCATTAAGACTCGTCTTAGCTTCCTGCATGACTACTAGCATTGAAATTAAATTAGCAGCTAACCCAATTAAAGAAACAATTAGCATAATTTTTCCTTTAATTGGTTCTGGATGACTAAATCGCTGGATTCCTTCGATAAATAAATAAATACTGATTACTATTAAAATTATCCCATTAGTAAAAGCTGCTAGTATTTCCGCTCGATCATATCCAAAGGTCTTGCTATTATTTCGCTTCCTCTTAGCAATTAAATTGGCCACAAAGGCCAAAATAATTGATCCAACATCGCTTAAATTATGTACGGCATCCGAAAGCAGAGCAAGTGAGCCTGAAACGGCTCCACCGATAAATTCCGCAATTGTAATAATAATATTTAATAAAGTTACCCAAAAGTAACGTAGTGATGATTTATCCTTCATATTTTTTCTCCATAAATATATCGAATTTGGTATACTTATTGCAGAAAGTATAATATTCCATTTTTGATATATTGTCAATAAGAGGTGCTAAATTATGACACAAACAGATACAAATTTAGTCAGTGAAGCAGCTAAAATCTATAAAGTTTTAAGCAATAGTAGACGAATTTCAATTTTATTTTTTTTACGGAATGCTTCAAAAGAAGTCGATGTCTCAACAATTGCCACTACTCTCACCCTTGCGCAGCCGGTAGTATCAAAACAATTAGGCATTTTAGAAAAATACAATTTGGTTAAACATCATAAACATGGAACTCATGTCTTTTATTTTTTAAATGACTCGGACGTTTTATCAATGATTGACGCCATGATTGAACATGTAGAACATACTGCCAAAGAACATCCCACAAACTTATACTAAAAAAGATGCAACTTGATAGCTGCATCTTATAGATTTGGAATGTCAGTGTTTTTTACACCATAATTAATTATTTTAAATTTTCCATTATCATCAATTATTCCACGCGTCACACTGCCATTGTCTGGAAAGGGAATATCGTGATCATGTGTAGTTTGATCCCAGTATTTAATTCCCAAAGTCTTAATAAAGTCTCCATGAGACACAATTAAAACTCGTCCTAGCCTTTTTGTTTCTTCAGCTAGTTGGCTAACAGCTTGGTCCATTCGATTATTGAGGGCTTCTGCATCTTCTGCTAAATGACGTGGATCAGCTTTCTTAGTTGCTTCACGAAAATCATGGATTCCTAAAGTTTGAATGATTTTTACTACATCATTTGTTGGTTTCATCCCTCCAGCTACAGCAACTTTTTCCCAAGTTTCGTCAATATCGTCACCTTCAAAAGTACCAAAGAATACTTCACGAAAAGCTGGAAGTTTTTTTATTTTACCAATCTCAGAAACTTCATTTGTATCAGCAATTAAGTGAACTGTATCAATGGCTCGCTTTAAGTCAGAACTATACATTTTATCAAAATGAACCTGAGATAAATTAGATGCTGTTACTTTTAGATCATTAATTCCTTTTACAGTTAGTGGAGAATCAGCCCATCCTTGAACTTTATTCAACTGATTAAACATTGTTTCCCCATGTCTTACTAAATAAACTTCAGTAGCCATTTTTACCCTCTTTTCTTAAATTGTTTCACAAATTTTCTTTCAATTATCTCAATGTTAACAGAATATTGCGTTAATTCAAGTATTTTTAAAAGCAACCCTATATTTAGTGTTTCACAAAATTCTTAGTACAACATATCTTAGTTTTACCTATAGTTATATACGCAATTGTAAGTTTATTTTTTTAATCTTTAAATTAAAAATTACTATTTTAATGGGTTAAAATAAAGGTTGCATAGTGCTTAATAAAAAGGAGGACTTTTTTATGACAAAAGTTGCTGTTGTCTTCGCAGATGGCTGTGAAGAAGTTGAAGGACTTAGTGTCGTTGATGTACTACGTCGTTTAGATATTGATTGTGACATGGTCGGTCTTGATAAAAAAGAAATTAACGGAGACCATCATATCTTACTAACCTGTGATAAAGTTGTGGATGATTCACTTTTAGAGTATGACTTGGTAGCTTTTCCAGGTGGAAGAACTGGAGCTTTAAACCTCAGAAATAATGAAAAATTAGCTAAGCTTATGATTCAAAGAAATAAAGAAGGTAAATGGGATGCAGCAATGTGTGCCGCTCCGATTGCTTTAGGTCACTACGGCTTGCTAGAAGGAGCCAACTACACCTGCTATCCTGGCTTTGAAAAAGAAATTGAAAAGGAATGTCCAAACGGCCACTTTAGCACTGATATTACAGTTGTGGATAAAGAACATAAAGTCATCACCAGTCGTGGACCAGCTACAGCTTGGGCATACGCTTATACAATTGCTCAAACTTTAGGTTATGACACCAAAGAATTAGAAAAAGCAATGCTTTATGATTATCTAGCTAAAAATATTAATCAAAGCCTATAGTTAAACATATCGAAAAAGAGACCAGATTTTATATCTGATCTCTTTTTTCGTATATAACAGCTAAAATAAACAAATAACTTTTAATCTATCCCTTAAATTAAAAGCTTGTGTAGTTAATAGCAAGCTTACGGTCTTGTCTCAGCACTGCACTACACCTAATTACAATTAATTTTTCTCTAAGCACTTACTATATTTATTATAACATCTTTTATTTTAAATTAAACTAATTTATTTTATAAACGTGCAATTTGATAGCCATTTCTTAAAAAATGTTCCATTTCTTCTGGTTCTCTACCAGTTAAGCGATGAAAGTCATCAGATGTTGCACTAAGAAGTCCCTTCGCTCCTCCGGCATACATCGATGCAAGTTCTTTTCCATCGCCTTCAGCGGCATAAATCTTTGCAAATTCATCAGTTGTTACAGGTGCATAGCCAATTTTATGATCAGTGATCCGAGACATAATGTATGATAGCTCAACCATGTTATAATTTTTGTCCATACTTAATAGATATGTTTGGCCTTGATCGCGCATTACTGGCTGCATTGCTAAACACGCAATTGCATGAGCACTATCATTTCTTGTAATAAAGGATAGTGGTTCTGCCCCAACTGGATAAATAATATTTTTTCGTTTAATTAGTTCTTCTATATATGGGACCAGTGGATCTGCATACAAACTATTTTTTATAATACTGTATTCAATTCCTGAGCTAGCAAGCCTCCTTGGTACATATGCATAAAATGGAGACATTACAAATGGATTATTTTCTTGATCTGCAAAAAAACTTACAAAAATCAATTTAGATTTAGCTTCTTTTACAACTTGTAAGACATTTTCAAATTCTGTAATTCTTTTCTGCAAGTTATAAGTAATGCTGGGAATATAAATTACCAGATCAACGCCAGCAACTGCTTCTTTGAGGGTGTTGAGATCAAAATAGTCTAATTTTACTTTTTCCACAGCTAAGTCGCTAAACTTATCAGCCTTTTTTAAATTATGGATTCCAACTCGGATATTAGTTTCCGGAGTCATTGTTCTCAGCCAGCGAGTAACTTTTTCTCCTAAATTACCTGTTGCTCCTGTAATTAAATATTTCATATAAATAGTATAGAACCTTTCTTAAGATTAACTTTCTATATTATTATAGTTCAAAACCTTTATGAATTCTTAATCTTAGTTTAAATACATGGTTTTGCTTATTGGGGTATTAGAGAGTTATTCTTCCAATTACTACATCTCAATTATAAAGATAAATTATTATCTTCTAGTTCTTTTATAGCCCCTACTCGAGCTTCAAAGAAAAAATTTGCTATTTGGAAAGCCGAGTATTTCGGATGTTTTCTCCAGTACTGAATTACTCCTATCAATGCAGAAATACTGTAATAAGAAAACATTTCCTGTTTATCTTTAGGCATATGAAGAAGGGTATAAGGATGAGACTTTATCTCTAAGTTAATCAAATAGGTCATAAGCTTGTTAGTAAAACCCAAATTGGCATTTGTACCCATCAAAATATGAAGCAAGGAAAAGTTTTCTTGTAAAACTTTTAAAAAATCTGTTAGTGCTGTTAAGTCCGGAGATTCAGTTGTACTTTGAGTTTTTAGCTGGAGATTAAGGATCATTTTAGAATGTGGAACGTCAAGCTTATGAAGAAATTTTTCTTCGATCTTTTCTAATATGTCCCATTTATCATTATAATGACGATATATCGTGACACGATTTACATTTGCTTTCTGAGCAATCTCCTTTATAGTTACCTGATTAATATCCTTTACTTGTAAAAGCGATAATAAAGCATTCTCAATTTTGTCATTAGTTTTATTGTTTTTCATCAATGCAACACCTTGTTACTTTTTGTAGTTTTATTATATCCCTATTTTTCTTAGAATATTTGTAATCTTAATATTGAAAGGGATGTATATATGTTTAAACTATTAAAGAATAAATTTGTCTGGTTATCCATCCTAGTTGCTTTATTTATTGGAGCATACTTTTCAATTACAGCAATTCCTTCAACTCATATGAAGGTTAATGATTTACCTATTGCTATTGTTAACGAAGATCAAGGTACTACTGGAAAAAATTTAACTAAGCAAATAACAACAAAAAATTCATCTAACTCTTCTAAAATGAGCATTAAATGGACAGTTTTTAATTCTCAAGAAGATTTATTAAAAGAAATGAATAAAGAAAAATATTATGGAGCAATTGTTATTCCCAAAAATTTTTCCTCTAATCTTCAAAGTCTAATGACCCCTAATCCCAAAAAAGCTAAATTAAAAATCATCATTAATCAGGGTATGGGAACTACCATTACGACACAGGTAAATACGGCCTTAACTGAAATGACCCATCAAATTAACACTGCCTTAGGCAAGCAACTACTACAAACTTTATCTAAAAAAATGCCTACCATACCAGCAGAAATGGCTTCCAATTTAACTAATCCACTAACTATAGAAACAGAAAAAATTAATAAAACCGGTGATTTAGCAAATGGGGGCGCCCATTTCTTCCAATCAGTTTGGCTAGGATGTTTAGGAACCTCAATGCTTCTTGGATTTGCCTTTTCAAAGATTAAATTTAAATCTCTTCGAGAAAAATTTAGTGCTTTAGGAGTTCAGCTACTTTCTGCAATTATTTCATCCTTTGTAATCGGATATGGAGTGATATATCTACAATCCACAATTCTTAATGTAACTATTCCTAATTTTACTTTACTTGGTTTATTCCTATCACTATGCGCATTCTCGTTCATTATTTTTATTAACGGCGTAGAGTCTTGGGTAGGATTAATTTCAATTCCTATTTTTATGTTACTTTTATTCTTCGCTGCTCCATTGCTAACCGCTATACCTGAATCATTAAATGGCTTTTACAGTACACTGTCTAATTGGTTACCTATGTCCTACATGTATAGAGGTGTCAAAAGTATTATGTACTTTAACAACTCACCTTCTCAGTCAATAATTATGGGTTTAATTTATACTATAATCGTTGGACTAATTTTAGTAATAAGTGCTCAATTTAAAAAAGATAAGAAAAAGGAAGTCGATGCTTAATGAAACTGTTTATCTTAGGGGCCACTGGCCGAACTGGAAAAGAATTAATTAAACAAGCAACGGAACGTGGATATGAAATAGTAGCATATGTACGTTCACCACAAAAATTAGTACCACAGGACAATCTCAAAGTTATTCAAGGCAATCTCAATGAAACATCAAAAATGGAACACGCCTTAGCTTCTTGTGATGCTGTTTTAGTAACTCTCGGCAATCCTGTAAATGACAGTTCAGCTAATTTGTTTGAAGGTCTAATGCCTAATCTTATTAAAAGCATGCAACACACAAACGTATCTCGAATTATTAGTCTATCTAGTTTAGGAACTGGAGATACAATTAAGAATGTCTCCTATCCCTATAAACTGGGTGTCAAAACTTTTCTAAAAGGAAACCAAGCTGATCATAAAAAAGGAGAACAACATCTTATCCATTCTAATTTGAATTGGACTCTAGTTTATCCAGGTCCCTTATTTAATGGAGATAAAACTTCCCATCCTTTAGTAAAAAATGCAGCGTCTGGATATAAGATGCCTGGTGCTCCTAGAACCAACCGAGCCGATGTTGCTGCCGTCATGTTAGATCAATTAAATAATAAATCAAGTTATAAACAAAAATTAATTATGTGTTCAAAACAGGAGGACTGAAAATGAACAACACACCAAAATTAAAGGAGATGTTATTAGCAAGTATCTATCACAGGAGCTGGAATTTCCAATAGTTGCGGAATCGCAGATATGGAAAAGATGAATGTCTTAAATGCTATCGAAACTTCTTTAGCTCCCCTTGTTCAGATGCATCCCGAACGTTCTTACAATTTGTTACGTAAATCATTTTTAAAAGGAATTTTCGAAAAAGGACCTTCTCTAACTCATCGTAAAATTTCCACTTTAGAAAAAGATGGGTTAATACAAGGTACAATTACTACCAATATTGATCATCTACATTCTTTAGCTGGTTCAACACAAGTAGCAGAAATTCAAGGCTCATATGCAATCAACAAATGCTCTCAATGCGGACATCATAATGATAATATTGAAATTTGGAACAATGGGCATGCACCCCAATGCTCAAAATGTAATGGCTTAATGTTATCCTTTCCTGTTTATTCTCATGTTGGTGTCTATGAAAAGGCAATGACCCAAGCTAAACAATGGATGACAAAAGCTGAATTAGTACTAATTGTTGGCTCTAAAGGAAACTATAGTTACTACTTGAATAATTTATCTCCCTCAACCTCTATTATTCAAATAAATCCTCAAGTAACTCAATTTGATAACATTGCTACACTAAATATAAAAGATGAAGCCGATAACGTCTTCAAAAAATTATAAATAATATTATACGCAAGCTAAAAACCACTTATATACATTTTCCTGTTGTTGAATATCTCTGATATTCTGTCAACAGGATTTTTTAATGCAAAAAGAGATAATAAACATCTTAAACCTTTTAAATTCACTTCAAATAATACAAGTGATTATTTATATTCTCATTTAAGGATGGTATCAAATTTCAAAATAATATTAAAGATTCTATTACTTAAACTATGTATAGGTCATGTCACTGTCTGTTATCCCAACGTATTTTCAATAGAAGTAGTCTTTTTAAGATAAAAACACTGATACTTACTTAATTTTTACCAACAAAAAAGACATCCTTTCGAGATGTCTTTTGCATAAAACGTAATATAAAATATTAACGCTTTGAGAAGCGTGAATATTTAAAATTGGAAAATATTGTGACCAATTGTGTCCATTTTATCGATTATCTTACTTGAGCTTCATCCCTGTTGGGGTTAAGCTTTTTTTATTCTTCAATTTCTAATTTAGGCAATTGATTAATTAAATCAACAGTTTGGATAGAGACATTTATTATTCTCAATAATAAGTTGAAGATGTATTTTGGATCATCACTGTAATCATTTGGATCATCTGTAATACCTGATTTTTTATCCGTCTTAACTTGATATTGATCCATAATCCATTCAATAGCTGATTTTCCATTCACTATATATTCATATGCTTTTTCTGGAATATTAGAGATTGTAATAGAATCATTGAAAATTATGGAAGATCTATCCTTTTCTAACTTACCATTTTTACTACGTTTTTTTGCAAACTTCATTTTTTTAACTTGGTAATTTGGCTCACCTATGTATGAGATTTCAACATTCTCATAAACTGGTACTTCTTCATAATTAAGATGAATGTCCATTAAATTTTTGCCAATTTCAACATATTTTTCTTTATTTCTAACAATCGGAATGCGTGCTAAATCTTTTTTTAGATCATTAGCATACTTGCCTTGAAAATCCTTAGAATTAAGCAAGCCATATATATATGTAAAAGTATCATCTTTATTCAATCCAATCTTTTTGGCAAATGAATCAGTAATATTATCTTTATTTATTTTAATCAACTCGTCTGAATTATCCTCATTATTAAAACGCATAAAACCTTGTGTTTTTTCTAATAAATCCATACATGGTACACAATTAGAAACAAATACAGAAAAATCTTTATTGGCTCCTCTACCTGAAGATAAAATAACTTTATTATTCTTCCCCCATTTATTTAAATATTTTCCTGGTCTTTCTACAATATTTTTATCATACATTAACCATTTTTTTGTAAATGGTCTGTACATCTGTATTCTTAAATTCAAAGGATCAAATTTCAGATGAATACCTCTTTTAAAATCTCTTTCTAAATTGGTAGACCATTTGATTTTTTTAGGGTCCCTCATAGTAGTTTTTTCCCCTAATCCCCCTGATTTAGTTACCTCAAAATTGTAATTATCAATTAATTCTTTGGAATTACATTTTACCTTCTCTCTTGAGAAACCAGATACCCAAATATCTCTATTAGTTTTTACTCCCATAGCATTTATAAAAAAAGGCGAATTCAAGTCATTTGCTATAGGTGCATACTTTTGATAATTAGGATCTCTTTTATTAAGCCAATCATTATTTTGATCGGGTTTTAAACTGTTCCAAGAAATATTTTTTATAGAGAAAAGATTTTTAATTATATCTAACTTGTTCTTTTTTGAAATATAATCACCAATATCATGATAAAAAATTTCATGCTCATCAGATCCATCTTTAACCAAAATACTGATTGATACTCCTGTCAAAATATCAAAGATATTCTGACCCTCTTTTTTAGCACCAATACCAACTTTGCCACGAATTGCGCCTCGTAAATTAAAAACATAAAGATAGTTAAATTCTTGATACAAAGATGCTCTAAAACCATCGGTACTATTACTATCTAAAAAGCCATTATTTGTTATGAACCCTATAATCCCCTTGTTTTTTATTCGATCACTAGCCCACCGAAAAGCCTTTATATAACTATCATATACACTCATACTCAACTTAGAATGACTTTGCTTAACATAACTCTTTTCAATTTGTTCTTCTAATTTTAAATAATGAACATTTTGATTATCATCATTTGCATTTTTTTGTCCCACTGAATAAGGCGGATTAGAAATAATAGCAGTAATTGGCACTTCTTGTTGTTTCTTTAAACGCTTATCATTTTCTCCAAACATATCATCATCTAGGGTATTTTGACGTTCTGTACTTTCAAAAGTATCAGTTAAAACAATACCTTCAAATGGTTTATAACCACGATCCGGTCCATTAACTTCATCAAATACTGCTTCAATATTAATAGCTGCAATATAATAACTTAAAAGAACAATTTCATTCGCATGAAGTTCATGCATATACTTACGTAAAATATCATCATAAGTAATCTTTCCTTCATCCATTTGCTGCTTTAGATAATACAATGTTCGTGTAATAAACGTACCCGTACCTGTAAATGGATCAAGAATATGCACATTTTTGCTTGCTAATGATTTTCCAAAGTACTTATTCAAGGCCCAATCAACAGAATGAATGATAAAATCTACTACCTCAACAGGCGTAAACACAATGCCCATTAATTCAGTTACACGTGGAAAAGCAGTCTTAAAGAAGTTGTCATACAATTGAATGATAAATTTTTGCTTACCTTGTACATTATCAATTCCAGATGCACGTAATTGAACTGATTCATAGAATGGCTTCAATTGTTCTTGCTCTTTAGCAAAACCAAAGACTTTAAAGGCAGAAATAATATCACTCATAGCCTTTGAAACAGCATTATTTCTCACAAAATCATAATCACTAAATAAAGCATTAAATACAGGCTCAGTGATTAAGTGTTGTGCTAGCATTTCTACTGCTTGTTCTTGATCAATTGAATCATTAATGTTGTAACGCAATGACTTTAGAAACTTATCAAAGGCTAATTTTGCACCTTGATTACTATCAATCAAATCATTAATTCTACGGACATATATCTTGGCAATATCTGCTACATCTTTAGACCAATCTTCAAGATATCTTCTATCACCAACATGTTGAACAACCTTCCCATAGAATGCATTACGCATTTCTTTCCAATCTAACGGAAGTTCCAATTGTTCTGATCCATGTTCATTAAACACATCTTCTTTAACAGGTTGATCTGGACTTGAATCAACACCAATAAAATCTATTCTTTTCGACTTATTTTTATTTAAGTCTAATGTATTTACTTCAGCATCAAATCTTTCATCAGTTGATCGTAAAGCATTAAGTACCTGCCATACCTGTTTATACTTTTTATCATTATCTAAAGCTAAATGAGGATCAGAGCCATCCGCAACCACAATAGGTAAAATAATATAACCATATTGTTTATTTTCTGCTTTACGCATAATACGTCCGACAGCTTGAACAATATCTACTTGTGATTTTTTAGGACTAAAGAAAATAATAGCATCAAGATTTGGTACATCTATACCTTCAGTTAAGAATCTGACATTTGATAAAACTCTAGCATGGTTTTCCTCAATATCATTATTTCCTAGCCAGTCAATTTGTTCTTCTTTTTCAAGAGCATTCAATCCACCATCAACATGGTGTACATCAACTTTAAAGCTTTCAGTTGATTGAGTATCAAGATATTCATTCACCACTTGATTAAATTCTTCGGAAATCACCTTTGAGTGCTTAATAGTATCTGTAAAAGCAATAGCACGTTTTAAAGGTGCACCGTTAATTTCATCAGTAATACCGTTTCTTTTAACCATGGCATTCCAAACACCAATAATCTTCCCAATATCATCAACTTTCAATTGATTATCTGATGATAAGAGTGTTTGCATGTCTTTATTAATATAAGATTCACTAACTGCTAAGACAGAAACTTTATAGTCAGTTAAAATGCCGCGTTCAACTGCTTCTCCAAAGCCTAATCTATAGATTTCTTCTCCATAAATAGATTTATCATCCATTGAAGATACAACAATACTATTTTCTTTAGCCTTCTTTTTTGCATTTTGATCATAGATTTTTGGCGTTGCAGTTTGATATAGTCTTATCTTTCCTTTTATATTGTGATTTGAATGAACTTCAGTAAAAGTACTATCTCCTTCTCTTTCGGCGATTGCTCCAGTAGTTCTATGTGCTTCATCAGCAATAATTAAATCAAATTCAGGAAAATCAGCCTTCTGCGCTTGCTTAAGTACATCAATAGATTGATAAGTACTAAAAACAACTCTCATATCGTTAGGAAGATTATTACTTTCAATTAATTTATAGTGATTAATTAAGTCTTCAACTTTTGTAGTTGGTTCAAATCCAATTTCTCTAGCGCCTAAATCGTCATCATCTTTATTTTTCTTTTTATTAGCTTTGGTATCAGAAACAACAGAAAGTGATGTCATGTGGATATCTTCAGAGACGTCAGCATTCCAGCCAAAAAGAGTTTGAGATAATAATTGAATACTTGGAACAAGATATAAAACATTAAATTGTTTTTTTCCTTGTTTTTTCATCAAAGCCTCGGCAATCTTTAAACTAGTAAAAGTCTTGCCAGTTCCTGGAGCCATAATCAATTTACCTCGATCATGCTCTTTAAAGTATTCTAATGATTTATTTATTGCTATATTTTGATAGTCTCTTATTTTTTTAATTACTTTATTAGAAAGATCTGTATTTTCTTTTGCAAAATTAAATTTTTGCCAACTAAAATGTGCATGACGTAATTGACTTAATCCAATAATACTAAAAGGCTTAGTTGTATCTTCTAATGTAGCTTTTGCATTTTTATTCCACTTATCAGTAGAAGAAACTATGATCCCAGCAGAATAAACATTTTTCCCTGCTTCTGCAACAAATGAATCTATTTCTGCTTTACCAACCTTGCCTTTATAAAATTTAGCTTGTACAGCAGTTAAGTTACCATCGTAATCTTTAGCTACAATATCAACACCTATATCTTTTTTAGAAATATGATACTCTTCTGGAACTTCATTCAGCATCCAAACATCTTGAAATTTTTGCTTATAAGCGGGCTCATTTTTAAGATAAGCTACTACCATTTTTTCAAATGCAGTCCCTCTATCACGTTGTTTATCTAAATTATTATTAACTTGATCAACCAGTTCATCAAAAGTAGCCATAATCCACATTCTCCAAAACATAAAGATAGCTTAATTATACATGATTACAAAATTTATACTAATTACTATTTTTACAATATTTAAATAACTACAAAAAATTGAAAAAAATCACACAAAAAAGACATCCCTTTCGAGATGTCTTTTGCATAAAACGTAATATAAAATATTAACGCTTTGAGAATTGTGAAGCTTTGCGGGCTTTCTTCAAACCTGGCTTCTTTCTTTCCTTCATTCTTGGGTCACGAGTTAACATGCCAGCCTTCTTAAGAGGACCACGGAAATCTGGGTCAACTTCAAGAAGTGCACGTGCAATACCTAAACGAATTGCACCAGCTTGTCCTGAGAAACCACCACCGTTAACGTTAACTAAAATGTCGTATTGACCTTCAGTTTCAGTTAATGCTAATGGTTGCTTCATATCTTGAACCAAGTTAGGGTATGGAATGTACTTAGTTACGTCTTCTTTGTTAATGGTAATTTGACCGTTACCTGGTACTAAACGTACGCGGGCAACAGAATCTTTACGACGACCAGTTCCAGCGTAAGCTGCTTGTTGTGCCATTATTTAAAACCTCCTAGATTAATTCGTTGATGTCTAACTTTTCAGGCTTTTGTGCTGCGTGTTCGTGGTCTTCACCAGCGTAAACATGCATCTTCATGAATTCTTGGTGACCAAGAGTATTCTTTGGCAACATGCCTTTTACAGATAATTCAACTAATCTTACTGGGTTCTTAGCTAATAATTCACCGGCAGGAGTAGCTCTTAAACCACCACGGTAATCTGAGTGGCGGTAGTAGATCTTATCAGTTGCTTTTTTACCAGTCAACTTCAATTTAGCTGCGTTAACAACAATAACATAATCACCAGTATCAACATTTGGTGTATATTGAGGCTTGTTCTTACCTCTTAAAATTGATGCTACAGCAGTTGATAAACGACCAAGTGAAACATCAGTCGCATCGATAACATACCACTTACGTTTAATATCACTAGTTTTAGCTAATGGGGTAGTACGCACTTTAAATTCCTCCGTTTTTCTTCTGTTTGACAAACAATAAGTTTCCGGGGCCTATCGTGGACAAACATACGTATATTAATTTACGTCGTTTTGCCCAAAAAGTCAATCTTTTTTAAGATCTAATCGATATTTTTTAGGAATATCTTCATAAAAAACATGTTGTAAATATAATCCACTGGCTGGTGCAGTAGTTCGAACTTCTTGTCGGTCTTTCGCCTTTAAAACTCTTGGTATATCGTCAACAGGTCTTTTTTTATTGCCTATTTCTAACAAAGTTCCAACTAGGATTCTTACCATGTTATATAAAAAGCCATTTCCAATAAAATCAAAAATGATCTGTTTTTTATCTGAGTCTGGCGTAATATTCACATAGTAAATTGTTCGCACCTTATCCACAATTTGTCCACCGCTAGCAGCAAAACTAGTAAAATCGTGCTCCCCAATCAAATCTTTAGCTGCTTGCTGCATTAGCGAAATATCTAAAGGATATGGATAATGCCCGGTATAAAAGCGATTAAAAGGATCTGTAAAACGATGTTGATCCACTACATATCGATACCATTTTCCCTTAGTTGAATATTGAACATGAAAATCTTCATCAACAATTTCACTTTCAAAGAAAACTGTGTCAATCGGCATGAGGGCATTTAAAGCAAACATCATATTCTTAGCTGGGATTTCTTTTCCAGGATAATCAAAGTGAATAACTTGTCCTTTAGCATGAACACCAGCATCGGTTCTTCCAGATCCGTGCACTACCACTCTTTTTCCTTTAGTCATCTTTTTTAATGCTTCTTCAATCACACCTTGGACAGTTCGTTCATTCGGTTGAATTTGAAACCCATGAAAAAGATGACCATCATAGGCCATGGTTAATTTATATCTTGTAGTCATTAATTAATACGTCCTTGTAAGTAATAAAATTAGCGTCAATAGCGCGAAATAGCCTAAGTTAACCCAATCATACTTTGACCACTTTAAAACGCGATAGCGGGTCCTTTTTGCCCCTTCTCGATAACCTCTTGCTTCCATAGCCGTAGCCAAATCAATTGCAACAGTTAAGGAACTAATAAATAAGGGAATTAAAATTGGAATAATCGAATGAATTCTCTTAATTAAACCACCACTATTAAAATCGGCTCCACGTGCTCTCTGAGCATTCATAATTCGCACAGCTTGGTCTAATAAAGTCGGCACAAAACGAAGAGCAATAGACATTACCAGAGCAATTTGAGCTACTGGAACTTTTAGGTAACCAAGAGGTTTTAATATCCATTCCATTCCATCTGCAATTTCTAATGATGTGGTCGTCAAAGTAAGAACTGTCGAAATCAGAATAATCATTACAAAACGAATAAAGATAAAAATAGAATTCTGAATACCATATTCACTAATGTTAAAGATTCCCCACTGCCAGTAAACTCTTCCACCTGTAGTAAAAAATAATTGCAAAACTGAAGTAAATAGAATTAACCAAATTAATGGTTTTACTCCATCCCAAAACACTTTAGGCTTTAATTTTGTTGCCCAAACAGCAAGTAAAGTAAATATTGTTAAAAAGAAGTAGGACAACCAATTATTAGCCAGAAAGATAATAACAATAAATAAAAATGTTGCAATGATCTTTCCTCGAGGATCCATTTTATAAACGATAGAATTACCAGGAATATAGCGTCCAATAATAATTTTACTCATCCATGTCTGCTATACAAAACATAGAAATATGTAGAAGAATACGAATTTTCTACATATCAGAAAGATATATTTTTCCTTTCTTTGTTTCATTTACTGTCGTCTTCACTAGTGTTCTGATATTCCAAATAGGAGTAATCACATTGACCAGCTCTTACAGTTTAAGGGCCTAGCCAGCCCCATTTATTTTCTTTATTTTGCTAAAGCTAAAAGGTTTAAAACCGCATTTTCATCTCGATCATTACTATAGCCGCACTGATAACAAATATACTCATTATGCTTTGTACCATGCTTTTTATTGCCTTGCAAAGTGATTTTTTCATCACCTTTTTTGACATAACCGCATTTAGCACATCTTTGAGTTGATGGGTATCTTTTATCAGCCAAGATCAATTCTTTGCCATACCAATCACACTTGTAAGTTAAGATCTGCCTGAATTTACTAAATAATGATCGCTGCATACCTTTGGAAGCTACATGTGTCATCATCATTTCTTTGACTGCTAAGTCTTCAACTACAATTTGGTCGTAATTATCCACGAGCTTAGTAGTAAATTTTTGTAACAGATCGTTTTGAATGTTGGCTCCTTTGCGATAATCTTTTTGCAGTTTGGTTCTCACTGCAAAATAATTATTTGATTTAATAGCTAACTTACCGTTAACTTCTCTTTTACGTGCTAAGACTCTTTGATAATGTTTGATACGCTTATAAAGCTTTTGCAATTTAGCTGGTAAAACCTTGATTTGCCCCTCGGTATAGTTAAAATGACCAACATTAACATCAACTGCTGTCTCTTGATGAGTTTTAGCTTTACCTGAAACCTCTTCTTCATAAGGCAAAGCCGCATAATAGCTCCCTTTTTCTTTGAAGATACTTACTACTTTGACTTCACTCATCTTTAAAGACTCATAACTTACTAGATCAAACCAAAACTCTTTTGAGATGCTTCTTGGTTTATCAAGGCGAAGCTTGCCATTAACAATCTTAGCTCTGTCAGTTTTAAAGCCTTGTCTGGGAGCCTTTTTTGATTTAAAACTAGGTGTTCCCCAATCAGGCTGAGCTTTATCAAAGAAGTTCTTCCAAGCATTCGCCAAGTCTTTAACAGCTAGTTGCAAACATCTAGCAGACAAATCATATTGCCAGTCAGCTTTATTAGCAACTAGTTCATCACGGACTCTGCGTTCATTGGGACTTAGATTATCTTGCTTGTTCAAGCTATGGGCTTCATACATTAATTGCCAAGTTTCAAGTCCTTTATTCCAGCAGTATCGGCGATAGTCACACAAGGCATCAAGATGCTTTTGCATAGTTTTATTAACTTTTAGCTTAACTACTTGAGTTTTAATCATTGCTTCACCTCCTAAAATACAAACATAAGTTTATCTAAGGAAGGAAAGCAAAACAAGTAAGTATTGAATTAAAGCTTATTTTCCATGTTTAGCTTTCTAAATAAGCCTAATCTTCTATAGATTTCTATATTTTGGTTAACAGTTAATTAGCTCCCTTCTTCTTTAGCTCATTTACAACTTTACTTACTAACGACTCAATAGTTAGCGGCATCTCAGAGAATTGAAAACCACCTTTTTGTAGCTCCCGAGTTAGTCTACTAGTTGCGGGTTCATCGAGATAGTGTTTTTTTACCCACTCCTGATCAGAAAAAATCTCTTGTGGACTAGCATGTTTTATTAAATGACCATGATCAAGGACTAACATATCATCTGCATATTCACTAATATCGTCCATATTATGTGAAATTAGAATAACTGTATGGCCAGCTCGTTGGTAATCCTTAAATATCTCAAACATTTGCTTCTGTCCTTCAGGATCCAGTCCAGCTGCAGGTTCATCAAGACATAAAATTTCTGGTTCATATGCCATCACACCTGCAATTGCTACGCGACGCATTTGACCTCCAGAAAGTTCAAAAGGAGATTTATCCATCATATCTTCAGAAAGACCTACTTTTTTTATCCACTCTACTGCTTGCTCTTTTGCCTTTTGTTCTGAAAAGCCAAAATTAAGTGGACCAAACATCACGTCTTTAAGCACAGTTTCTTCAAATAGTTGATTTTCAGGAAATTGAAACACTAAGCCTACTTTTTTTCGAATTGCTTTTAGTGACTTACTTGAAGTATTTGCATTAATCTGCTCACCCGCTACAGTGATTTCACCCTTACTTGGAAGTAATAAGCCATCAAAATGCTGCATGAGAGTAGACTTTCCACTTCCAGTATGACCAGCAATTGCGACAAATGATCCTTTTTCTATTTTAAAAGATATATCTGCCAATCCTTGAGTTTGAAATGGAGTTCCAGGTGCATAAACATAATCTACATTTTTGAATTCAATTGACACAAATACTTCACCAACTTTTCCTCACTATTGACTTCTCGAGGGATATGAATTCCTTTTTTTATAAGTCCATTTTTAACCTTATAAAATAAAGGGAGCTCTAATCCAGCATTTTTTATTAAAATCTCGTTTTCAAATATCTCTCTTGGAGAGCCACTAGCCAATAATTTTCCTTTATCTAAAACTAACATCTGGTCTGCTTGTACCGCTTCATTAATATCATGAGTAATAGAAAAGATAGTCAGACCATTTTTATTTTGCAAATCTCGTATAAGACTAAGAATCTTCGCTTTACCTGCTGGATCTAACATACTAGTCGATTCATCTAAAATTATTAATTTTGGTCCAATCGCTAAGATACCAGCGATAGCTACTCTTTGCTTTTGACCTCCAGACAAATATTGAGGTTCGCTTTTTTGAAAGTCAAGCATATCCACTTGTTCAAGCACATCATAAACAATAGTCTGCATCTTAGAACGCGCAATTTGACGATTTTCAAGACCAAAAGCTACATCATCTTCTACAGTAGCACCAACAAATTGATTATCGGGATTTTGGAATACAATTCCTACGCGGTCTCTAATATCCCACATTGTTTCCTCTGTCAGATCAATACCATCAACGTTAATTACCGTCCTAGGATTATCATTGGGTAAAAGAATGCCATCCACTAAACGGGCAATTGTTGATTTTCCGCTCCCATTATGACCTACCAAAGTAGTCCATGATCCTCTAGGAATTGAGAAACTAATATCATTTACAGCAGGTACTTTACTATCTTTATAGGTAAAAGAAAGATGCTTAACCGTTACTATATTATCTTTCATAAATATTCACTGCTCTTTTTCCATAATATGTCATTGTATCAATTATATATAAAAAAAGAGCAAAAAAAAATCATCCACAAAGAGGGATGATTTAACATCTAAGCTAGACTAGGCAAAAGCCACCATCATCACGCTTATTCTCGCTTTTGTGAAAGATTTATAAAATAATATTATATTTTACCTAATTAAACTAATTCAATGATTACCATTGGAGCAGCGTCACCCTTACGTGGGTTAGCTAACTTGTACATTCTGGTGTAACCACCATTACGATCTTTGTAACGAGGTGCAATGTCACTGAAAAGTTTTTGAAGTGCTGATTTTACAACAACTGCATCTTTTTCTTCATGAATATCAGCAATTTCATTACGAACAAAAGCAGCTGCCTTTCTTCTAGCACTTAAATCACCGCGTTTACCTAAAGTAATCATTTTTTCGGTAGTTTTACGGATTTCTTTAGCACGGGTTTCAGTAGTAACAATGCGTTCGTTCATGATCAATTGAGTAGTCATTTCTCTAAGCATTGCTTTTCTGTGTGCACTATCGCGACCTAATTTACGGTATGCCATGAGTTTTCCCTCCTTATTATTCCTACTTAGTCATCTTGACGAAGTGATAGACCAAGATCGGCAAGTTTATTCTTTACTTCTTCTAATGACTTACGTCCTAAGTTACGTACGCGCATCATATCTGCTTCAGATTTATCAGTTAATTCTTGAACAGTATTAATTCCTGCACGTTTCAAGCAGTTATAGGAACGAACAGACAAATCAAGCTCTTCGATCGTCATCTCAAGCTTCTTTTCGTTCTTATCGTCCTCTTTTTCTACCATTACATCATCAAACTGCGCATCCATATCAGTAGACATAAATACTTTGAAGTGTTCTACAAGAATCTTCGCAGCGAAACTAAGGGCATCATTAGGTGTGATTGAACCATCAGTCCAAATTTCTAAAGTTAATTTGTCATAGTCATCTCTCTTACCAACACGAGCACTTTCAACTTGGTAGTTAACTTTTTTGATTGGTGAGAAGAGTGAATCAACGGGGATGACACCAATAGGCATGTCATCTGTCTTGTTTTCACTTGCGGGAACATAACCACGACCAGTCTTGATCGCAACGTTCATATGCAAATGGCCACCATCAGCAATACTACAAATATATTGATCTGGATTTAAGACCTCAATATCAGAGTCGACCTTCAAATCAGCAGCAGTTACAATTGCTGGTCCAGTTACATCGATTTCAGCAATTTTTTCTTCATCTGAGAGTGACTTTAACTCTAGTTTCTTCAAATTAAGAATGATCTTCGTGACGTCTTCTCTAACGCCAGGAATTGTTGAAAATTCATGTAACACACCATCAATCTGAATGTAAGAAAGTGCCGTACCTGGAATAGAAGTAAGTAAAACTCGACGGAGTGAGTTACCTAAAGTAGTCCCGAAACCGCGTTCCAGTGGTTCGACAACAAACTTACCGTATGCCTCCTCTTGGTCTACTACGGTAATATTTGGTTTTTCAAATTCAATCATTACTGGGCCCCTTTCAAAACGTAATGTCCTGCACGCAGGAATAAACTAGACACGACGACGTTTTGGTGGTCTGGAACCGTTGTGCGGCACTGGAGTAACGTCGCGAATAGCAGTGATTTCAAGACCTGCAGCTTGAAGTGCTCTAATAGCAGCTTCACGACCTGCACCTGGGCCTTTAACTGAAACTTCAACATGCTTCATGCCTTGATCCATTGCAGATTTTGCAGCTGCTTCTGCGGCCATTTGAGCAGCAAATGGTGTAGACTTACGACTACCCTTAAAACCTAAAGCACCAGCGGAAGACCATGCGACTGCGTTACCTTGTACATCAGTAATCATGACCAAGGTATTGTTAAACGTAGAATGAATATGAGCAACGCCGCTTTCAACATGCTTCTTTACACGGCGTTTACGTGCTGTTTTCTTTGCAGCCATTAACTTAACCTCCTATTTAATAAATTATTTTCTCTTTGAACCCTTACGAGTACGAGCATTATTCTTGGTATTTTGACCACGAACTGGTAAGCCACGACGGTGACGAATACCACGGTATGAGCCAATTTCAACTAAACGCTTGATGTTAAGGCTAACTTCACGACGAAGATCACCTTCAACACGGTACTTGTCTACTTCGCTACGTAATTTTTCTTGATCTTCTGGAGTCAAGTCATTAGTACGAATGTCTTCAGAAATACCAGCATCTTTACAAATCTTTTTTGCAGTTGGTTCACCAATACCATAGATATAAGTTAATGCGACTACAACTCTTTTATTTCTGGGTAAGTCAACACCAGCAATACGTGCCATTAAATTGCACCTCCTAATAAAAATATCTAACTATTAACCTTGACGTTGTTTGTGCTTAGGGTTTGCAGAGCAAATCACCATAACACGACCATGTCTTTTGATAATCTTGCAATGTTCACACATTGGTTTAACAGATGGTCTAACTTTCATGTTTGCCTCCGTAATTACTTAATAAAACGATACGTAATCCTACCCTTAGTTAAATCATATGGTGATAATTCAACTGTTACTCTATCACCAGGTAAAATTCTAATGTAGTGCATTCTAATTTTACCAGACACATGAGCTAAAATAGTTGCACCATTTTCTAATTCAACTTTAAACATAGCATTAGGTAAGGTATCAACTACCTTACCCTCAACTTCGATGACATCTTCTTTTGCCAAAATTGTTCCTCCACATGAACAAATAGTCACACTTAGGCATTATAACACGGAATTGTAAAAAAACAATAACAGACTAGTCTTTACTTAAAATTTTGTCAATGTCTTCAAATACTTTTTCCGGAGTTTGTTCACCGTTAACAGTTGAAAGAATTCCTTTTTCTTCATAAAAATCACGAAGAGGAGTATTCATTTTCTTGTTAACTTCTAAGCGATTTTTAACAACTTCTGGCTTGTCATCCTCACGTTGGAAAAATTCATGTCCTCCGCAACGATCACAAGTACCTTCTACTTTAGTTGGATTTGAAATCTTATTGTAAGTTGCACCACATTTTTTACAAATGTAACGTGCTGATAAACGTTTGATCAAAACATCTTCATCAACATCAATTGCAATTACATTAGTTAACGGTTTTTCCAACCGTTTAGTTATATCTTCAAGAAGTTCTGCTTGAACAGTGGTTCTTGGAAATCCATCCAAGATGAATCCGTTCTTAGTGTCGGGTTGCTTAAGTCGTTCTTCAACTAACTTAGCTGTAACTTCATCTGGGACCAAATTTCCTTTATCAATATAACTTTTAGCTTCCAAACCAACAGGAGTTTCATTAGCCATAGCTTCTCTAAACATATCACCGGTAGAGATATGTGCTAAGTGATACTTATCCACAATGCTTTCAGAAGCTGTTCCTTTGCCTGCCCCAGGCAAACCTAAAAGAATTAAATTAATCATTTTTATCCTTACTATCTAATAAATCCAACGTATTCGCGTTTCATTAGTAACCCATCAACTTGACGAGCTAATTCTAAAACAACACCAATAACGATTAAAAGACTCGTTCCACCAAGACCAATTGAACTTGGTAAACCAAAAATATTTGTAGCAAGTTGTGGTAACAAGGCAACTAGCCCTAAAAATACCGCACCTACTGTAGATAATCTAATCAAAATTTTAGATACATATTTTTGTGTATCTTTTCCTGGCCAAACGCTAGGAATATAGGCTCCTTGCTTTTGCAAGTTCTCAGCCAACTTTTCTGGATTTACTTGAACAAAGGCATAGAAGAAAGTGAACAAAATAATCAATAGTGTATAAATCAGTGCACCAGGTGTAGTTTGTAAACTAAATATTTGATTACAAATCTTAAACCATTGTTCATTTCCATGAGATCTTTGGAAAGCCATCAAAATTGTAGCTGGTGTAATAATAAAGGAACTGGCAAAAATAACTGGAATAACTCCAGACACGTTAACCTTTAATGGTAGGAAACTTTCGGAGCCACTTGTTGCTGCTCTACGAGTATATTGAATAGGTACTCGTAAATCAGCTTGTTGAAACCATGTAACAAATTGAGTTACTAGTAAAATGGCAATAATGATCGCGATGAAGAACAAAATCCCTTGCCAACGATCGCTAGCACTATTATTAATGATGAAATCTTTATATAGTTGATAAATTCCATTTGGAAGGCGAGCAATGATACCTGCAAAAATAATAACAGATACACCATTTCCGAGCCCCTTATCAGTAATTTCATCACCTAGCCAGGTCAAAAGCATTGTCCCAGCAGTCATAATAATGGCAATCTCAATATAGGTTTGAGGAGTTTGCGTTTTAACCAAACCCATTTCAGTTAAAACGTTAAAACCAAGAGTAATTCCTAGACTTTGAACAAAAGCAACGACTAAAGTAAGATAGCGCGTTACCTGATTTGTTTTTCGTCTTCCGACTTCTCCTTGTTTCCCCCACTCAACTAACTTAGGAACAATATCCATTTGGAGTAATTGAATGACAATTTGGGCAGTGATGTAAGGTGAAACACCTAATGAAAAAATAGAATAAGTATCTAATCCACCACCACTAACTGTATCCAACATTGGGACTAAACCAGTTTGTGCAACCCGTGTAATAGCTTTTGCATTAACACCCGGAACCGTAATATTAGCTCCGATTCGATAAAGCAATAGGATAAAGAGAGTAAAGAAGATTTTTGATCTAATATCTTTATCCTTAAAGGCGTTCTTCAAGGTCGAGAACATTAGATCACCTCAACAGTTCCGCCAGCGGCTTCAACAGCTTTTTTAGCAGCTTCTGAGGCTTTGTTAACTTTTACAGTTAACTTAACCTTTAATTCACCGTTAGCTAACAACTTAACTCCTGCAAGTTCTTTTTTAACTAAACCTGATGATTTTAATGTATCGATAGTTACTTCACTACCATCATCAAATCTGTTTAAATCATTTAAATTAATAATAGCGTATTCTTTGCGGTTAACGTTCTTGAAACCACGCTTAGGCATTCTTCTGAATAATGGCATTTGACCACCTTCGAAACCTAAACGAGTCTTACCACCAGTACGAGCTAATTGACCCTTTTGTCCACGACCAGCAGTTTTACCGTAACCACTAGAAGTACCACGACCAACACGTTTTCTGTTGCGACGTGAACCTTCATTTGGTTTTAATTCATTAAGCTTCATTAATTGGCACCTCCTTGGATTCTAATTACTTATTAACCTCTTCAACTGAGATCAGGTGAGCAATCTTCAATAAAGCGCCACGAGTTGCAGCGTTGTCTGGAAGAACAACAGTGCTATTTACCTTACCAAGACCAAGAGCTTTAACAATTTTTCTTTGTTTTGGAAGACGGTGTGCGACGCTTTTAATTAAGGTAACTTTTAAATCCATTATTTAATCTCCTTAATCTTCTAAGCTTTTTGCTGACTCACGAAGCTTCAAAACATCTTCACGAGTCTTTAATTTACTCAAACCGTCCATAGTAGCACGGATAACATTGATTGGTGTATTTGAACCAAGTGATTTAGAAGTAACATCTGAAATACCAGCTAAATCCATGATAATACGAACAGCACCACCAGCAGCAACACCAGAACCAGCTTCAGCAGGCTTCAACATAATGTTACCAGAACCGTAATGGCCCATAACTTCATGTGGAATAGTAGTACCAACAGTAGGTACCTTAATCATTCTCTTTTTACCAGCTTCAACAGCCTTGCGGATAGCTTCTGGGACTTCTTGAGCCTTACCAGTACCAAAACCTACATGACCTTTTCTATCGCCGACGATTACAACAGCAGCAAATCTCATGCGACGACCACCCTTAACAACCTTGGTGATCCGGTTAATTGCTACTAATTGATCTTCAATATCGTCTTTTTTACGATCTTTACGAGAATCTCTACGAGAATCGTTGCGGTTTGCCATTAGTTAATTCTCCTTTCCTAGAATTCTAATCCGTTTTCACGTGCTGCATCAGCAAGAGCTTGAATACGACCGTGGTATAGGTAACCACTTCTGTCAAATACAACACTCTTGATATTCTTCTTAGCAGCAGTTTCAGCTAAAGCTTTACCTACTTCAGCAGCTTGTTCCATTTTAGAACCTTCTGCTGAAATATTTTTATCATTTGTTGAGGCACTTGCAAGCGTTACACCCTCTACATCATCAATTAATTGAGCGTAGATGTTTTTGTTTGAACGGAAAACACTTAAGCGTGGGCGCTCAGCAGTACCAGAAATCTTTCCACGAATACGTTTATGACGCTTTAAGCGTAATTTGTTTTTATCTGGTTTAGAAATCACAATTTCACCTCAAAAATTTTCTATTTATTATTTACCAGTCTTACCTTCCTTGCGACGTACATATTCGTCTTCGTAACGAATACCCTTACCCTTGTAAGGTTCTGGTGGACGAACGTCACGAATTTCTGCCGCAAATTGACCAACAACTTGTTTTGAAATACCTTCGATTTCAATTGAAGTTGCTGATGGAGTTTTAACAGTAATACCTTCTGGTGCTTCAAATTCAACTGGGTGAGAGTAACCAACATTTAAAGTTAATTTCTTACCTTGTGCAACTGCACGGTATCCAACACCAACTAAAGTTAACTTCTTAACATATCCATCAGTTACACCTTCAATCATGGAAGCAAGGTTTGCTCTTTCAGTACCGTGAAGAGCTTTGTCAGCTTCACTTGAACGACTAAAATGAATTTCTCCATCTTTTTGTTCAAAGGTAATGCGTGGATCAAAGTATCTAGTTAATTCACCTTTTGGTCCCTTAACAGTGATGTCGTCACCATTCTTGGTAACTGTGACCTTTTCAGGAACCTCGATGACCTTTAAACCAATTCGGCTCATTAATAGTTCTCCTTTCTGTCAAAATTACCAAACGTAAGCAATAACTTCGCCGCCGACGTTCTTTTCTCTAGCTTCTTTATCAGTAATCACACCTGCAGAAGTAGAAATGATAGCAATACCAAGACCATTAAGAACTTTTGGTAAGTTTTCAGCACTTACATAGTTTCTTAAACCAGGCTTAGAAATACGCTTTAAACCAGAAATAACGCGTTCGTTATTAGGACCGTACTTCAAGAAAATCTTGATCATACCTTGTTTGTTATCATCTTCAACTTGGTAATCGCGAATAAAGCCTTCGTTCTTTAAGATTTCACTAAGTGATTTCTTCATTGATGATGCAGGAATCTCAACAGAAGTATGTTTTGCCATGTTGGCATTTCTAATTCTAGTCAAGTAATCTGCAATAGGATCTGTCATGACCATTTAATTTGCCTCCTTTACCGTTAATTACCAACTTGCCTTTTTAACACCAGGAATTTGACCCTTGTGTGCTAAGTCTTTTAAGCAAATACGGCATAATTTGAACTTGCGGTAAACAGAGTGTGGACGGCCACATCTCTCGCAACGAGTGTATTCACGAGATGAAAACTTAGCAGGACGATGATTTCTGACGATTTGTGATGTTTTAGCCATTAATGTCCTCCAAATTATTTAGCAAAAGGCATACCAAACTCAGTAAGAAGTTCACGAGCTTCTTCATCTGTCTTGGCAGTAGTTACAATAACAACGTCCAAACCTCTAACACGGTTTACCTTGTCGTAATCAATTTCTGGGAAAATTAATTGTTCTTTGATACCTAAAGTGTAGTTACCACGACCATCAAATGATCTAGAACTAATTCCACGGAAATCACGAACTCGAGGAAGAGAAACGTTGATTAATTTGTACAAGAAATCGTACATTCTATCGCCTCTAAGAGTTACCTTAGCACCAATAGACATACCTTCACGTAAACGGAAGTTTGCGATTGATTTCTTAGCTTTAGTAATCAAAGGCTTTTGACCTGAGATTAAAGTCAATTCTTCTACAGCTTCATCAAGATTCTTTGCATTAGAAACTGCATCACCGACACCCATGTTTAAAACGATCTTATCAATCTTAGGAATTTCCATAACTGAATCGTAATTAAACTTTTTGTTCATAGCTGGTGCGATTTCATTTGAGTATTTTTCTACTAAACTGTTTGCCATGTGCGTCCTCCCTCCTATTTGTTGTTATCTTCTTTTTTAGCAATAACTTTTACATTAGATGCATGGATAGAACCTTCTTTTTCTACCACACCACCATTAGCGTTGGTTTGTGAAGGTTTCTCATGCTTTTTGATCTTATTAACACCTTTGACAACGATACGGTTAGTCTTGGCGTTGACTGAAAGTACAGTGCCTTCTTTGCCTTTATCTTTACCGGCAATAACTTTTACTTTGTCACCTGTTTTAACAAACATCAGTGCACCTCCCTAAAAAATTATAAGACTTCAGGAGCAAGAGATACGATCTTCATGAAATCGTGCTCACGCAGTTCACGGGCTACAGGCCCAAAAATACGAGTTCCACGAGGACTCTTATCAGCATTAATTACAACTGCTGCATTTTCGTCGAACTTGATGTATGAACCATCTTCACGGCGTGCACCTGATTTTGTTCTAACAATAACTGCTTTTACAACATCACCTTTTTTGACAACGCCACCTGGTGTTGCTTGTTTAACAGCAGCAACTACGATATCACCAATATTACCGGTCTTACGCTTAGAACCACCTAAAATCTTGATAACTAGGAGTTCTCTTGCACCGGAGTTGTCAGCAACCTTTAAACGGCTTTCGTGTTGGATCACTAGTTTATCCTCCCCTCAATAAAATCCGCGTAATTAAATTGACTTCTTAACAATCTTAGTTAGACGGTAACGCTTCGCATGTGATAATGGACGGGTTTCCATGATACGAACAGTATCGCCAATCTTAGCTTCGTTGTTTTCATCGTGAGCGTAATACTTCTTTGAGTACTTGATACGCTTCTTATAAACAGGGTGGTTCTTGTAGGTATCTACAACAACTGTAATAGTCTTATCCATCTTGTCAGAAACAACTCGACCTTGGTATACGTGACGATTATTTCTTTCGTTAGTTTCGCTCAAGTTAATAACTCCCTTCCGTTAACTAATTCTTGCTCAATTCTTTTTCGCTAAGAATTGTCTTAATTCTAGCAATGTTCTTGCGGACTTGTCTCAAGCGAGCGGTGTTCTCTAATTGACCCGTTGCTTGTTGGAAACGCAAATTAAAAAGTTCTTCTTTATATTGCTTTTCCTTTTCTAACATTTGATCAGTGGTTAATGCTCTGATATCTTTAGCCTTCATTAGATTCGCCACCTACTTCCGAACTCTTCTTAACAAACTTAGTCTTAATTGGAAGCTTGTTTGAAGCAAGTCTTAAAGCTTCACGAGCAACGTCTTCTGAAACGCCACCGATTTCAAACATAATCTTGCCTCTTTTAACAACAGCTACCCAACCAGCTGGTGCACCTTTACCGGAACCCATACGAACACCAACACCTTTTGCAGTGTAGGATTTTTGTGGGAAGATTCTAATCCAAACTTTACCGCCACGCTTCATGAAACGAGTCATAGCAATACGAGCAGCTTCGATTTGTCTATTAGTAATCCAGTGAGATTCAACAGCTTCTAAACCATATTCACCAAATGCAATGGTCTTTCCACCTTTGGCTTCACCACGCATTTTACCGCGGAATTCACGACGGTGCTTTACACGCTTAGGTACTAACACTATTAGTTTCCTCCCTTCGCTTTCTTAGAAGGTTTGTTCTTACGTTGTGGTAAAATTTCTCCACGGTTAATCCAAACCTTAACACCAATTTGACCATAAGTAGTTGCAGCTTCTACCCAAGCATAATCAATATCTGCTCTTAAAGTATGAAGTGGAACACTACCTTCAGTATGCCATTCTCTTCTTGCCATATCAGCACCATTCAAACGACCAGCAGTTTGAACCTTGATACCTTTAGCACCAGAACGCATAGATCTTTGAGTTGCTTGACGAGTTGCACGTCTAAATGCAATTCTTGCTTCAAGTTGACGAGCAATGCCTTCGCCTACTAATTTAGCATCTAAATCAGGCTTCTTAATTTCAACAATATTAATGTGAACGTTCTTGTTAGTTAAAGCACTAAGTTGTTTTCTTAAAGCTTCAACTTCCTTACCACCTTTACCAATAACCATACCAGGCTTAGCAGTGTGGATAGAAATGTTAATTCTGTTTGCAGCACGTTCAATTTCCACAGTGGAAACAGATGCATCAGCTAACTTTTCAGAGATGAACTTTCTAATACGTAAATCTTCATTTAAAGTGTCAGCGTAGTTTTTGTCTGCATACCACTTTGCTTCCCAATCACGGTTAACACCGAGACGGAAACCATTTGGGTTAATCTTTTGACCCATTAAATTTACCTCCCTTAATCGTTCTTCTCAGATACTACAACTACTACGTGGCTAGTTCTCTTATTAATTGGAGAAGCCATACCCTTAGCACGTGGACGGAATCTCTTTAAAGTTGCACCTTCGTTAACGTATGCTTCTGATACGTAAAGGTTTTCACTTTCAAGATCGTAGTTGTGTTCAGCATTTGCAATAGCTGACTTCAATACTTTTTCAACGATTGGGGAAGCAGCTCTTGGCGTAAATTGTAAGATTGCGAGAGCTTCAGCAACACTCTTTCCACGAATAAGGTCTACTACCAAACGGGCTTTTCTAGGAGCGATGCGAACTGTTCTTGCTTCAGCTTTAGCTGAACTAATTTGTTCTGCCATTTAAATGTCTCTCCTTCCTATTATTTACCTACTGTAGTAGTGGCCTTATCAGCGACCTTGTGACCGCGGAAAGTTCTAGTAGGTACGAATTCACCTAACTTATGACCAACCATATCTTCAGTAATGTATACTGGCACATGTTTTCTTCCATCGTAAACAGCTATTGTGAAACCAACAAAGGAAGGGAAAATAGTTGAACGACGAGACCATGTTTTAATTACTTGTTTCTTTTCGGAACCTTCTTGGGCTTCGATCTTCTTTAAAAGGCTTGCATCAGCAAAAGGACCTTTTTTAATACTACGGCTCATTAATTAACCTCCTTCGTTTAATTATTTGTTACCTTTACGGTGACGAATAATAAGTTTTTCACTTCTAGCCTTAGAGTTTCTAGTCTTAATACCACGAGACTTCTTACCCCATGGAGTCATAGGTTGTGGACGACCAACTGGAGCCTTACCTTCACCACCACCATGTGGGTGATCGTTAGGGTTCATTACGGAACCACGAGATTGTGGACGTTTACCCAACCAACGACTACGACCAGCTTTACCTAATTGAATTAATGAGTGTTGTTCATTACCAACAGAACCGATAGTAGCACGGCAAGTTGATAAAATCTTACGAACTTCACCACTTTGAAGTCTAACTAAAGTGTACTTACCATCATTACCAAGAACTTGTGCAACAGTACCAGCACTTCTTACTAATTGTCCACCTTTACCAGGCTTTAATTCAATATTGTGAATTTCAGTACCAGCTGGAATAGCAGATAATGGTAATGCATTACCTGGCTTAATATCAGCATCTGGACCAGATTCAACAACAGCACCAACTTTTAGACCCTTAGGTGCTAAAATGTAAGCTTTAATACCATCAGTGTAGTGAAGAAGAGCGATATTAGCAGTTCTGTTTGGATCGTATTCGATAGCCTTAACAACTGCTTTTACATCATCCTTGTTACGCTTGAAGTCAATGATACGGTATTTTTGTTTGTGACCACCACCACGGTGTCTAACAGTAATATGACCGTATGAGTTACGACCAGCAGTATGACTTTGAGATTCAAGTAAAGTCTTTTCAGGCTTTTTCTTGGTAATTTCAGCAAAGTCGGAAGAAGTCATATTACGTCTGCCGTTTGTAGTTGGCTTATATTTGATAATTGCCAATTGACTGACCTCCTATTTACTAATTTTCTTTATTATCATTGAAGATCTTAATGTCATTAGAATCTTCAGTTAAAGTAACGATTGCTTTTCTACGGCGAGCAGTCTTACCAGTGTAACGACCAACTCTCTTTTCTTTACCGCGAACGTTCATAATGTTAACATTTTTAACTTTTACATCAAAAATTTCTTCGATTGCATTACGAACTTGAGTCTTGGTAGCTGATACAAGCACATCAAAAGTATACTTTTTATCATCCATTAAGTTCATGGATTTTTCGGTAACTACAGGCCGTAAGATGATATCACGTGCATCCATTATGCCAAAACCTCCTCAATTCTCTTAATAGCGTCTTGAGTTAATACAAGTTTTTGGTAGTCAACCGCATCAACAACATTTAAGCCATTAACAGGTACAACTTTCACTTTTGGAAGGTTCTTACCTGATAATTGAACATTCTTATCATCAGACACAACTAAAACCTTACCAGAAACATTAGCATTATCTAAGATAGCTTTTAATTCTTTAGTCTTAGGTGCTTCTAAAGTTAATTGATCAAGAATGATTAGATCATTGTCAGCAACTTTTTGGGAAAGAACTGACTTCATAGCTAAACGACGTGCTTTACGAGGCATATCCATCTTGTATGAACGAGGAGTTGGGCCAAATACAGTACCACCACCACGCCATTGTGGAGCTCTAATAGAACCTTGACGAGCACGACCAGTACCTTTTTGTCTCCAAGGCTTCTTACCACCGCCACGAACAGCTGATCTGTTCTTTACAGCAGAAGTACCTTGACGCTTACCAGCTCTTTGTCTAATGATAGCATCAAAAACAACACTTTCATTAGGTTCAATACCGAAGATTTCTTCATTTAAATCTACATTACCTGCAGACTTACCTTTTTGATCGATAATTTCTAAATTAGCCATTATAGTCCTCCTTCCTATTTAGCAGCTTTAGCAGCAGATTTTACAAAAATTAATGAGTTCTTTGCACCTGGAACATTACCCTTAATTAAAAGTACGTTCTTTTCAGGTACAACTTTTTCAATTACTAAGTTTTGTACGGTAACTTTCTTGCCACCCATGTGACCAGGTAACTTTTTACCCTTAGGTACACGGTTAATGATTGAACCCATTGAACCTGGGATTCTGTGGTATCTTGAACCGTGGGTTTCTGGACCTCTTGATTGGCCCCAACGCTTGATGTTACCTTGAGTACCATGACCTCTTGTAGTTCCAGTAACGTCAACTACGTCACCTTCACTAAATGAGTCCACCGTGATTTCTGAGCCGACTTCGTAGTCCTTAAGCTCGACATCGCGGATTTCCCGAATGAAGCGCTTAGGTGAAGTCTTTGCTTTTGCAGCATGACCTTTGGCAGGTTTGTTGCTCAATACTTCACGCATATCTTGGTAACCTACTTGAACTGCTTCGTAACCGTCTGATTCGTTAGTTTTAACTTGTAAAACAACGTTAGGGGTTGCTTCGATAACAGTTACAGGAACCAAAATACCGTTTTTAGTGAAGATTTGAGTCATACCGACCTTTCTTCCTAAGATTCCTTTGGTCATGATTACACCTCCATATATGTTTTAAATTATAATTTAATCTCGATATCAACGCCGCTTGGTAAATCAAGCTTCATTAATGAATCAACAGTCTTAGGTGTTGGATTCAAAATATCAATTAAACGCTTGTGTGTACGGATTTCAAATTGTTCACGTGAATCCTTGTTCTTGTGTGGTGAACGTAAAACAGTGAATAAAGTTCTTTCCGTAGGTAGTGGAACAGGACCAGAAATTTGTGCGCCTGTTCTTTCAGCAGTAGCTACAATCTTAGCAGCTGATTCATCGAGAATACCATGTTCGTATGACTTTAATCTAATACGAATTTGTTGACTTGCCATCTAATAACCTCCTTCGTCTTCTTTAAAAGATGACTAGCTCGGCAAAAATTACCGACTCACCTCTGTGGCAATGCAGCCTGGTGTGCCGCAACCTTTTGCGTCAAAGCATTGCTTTTGTGCATGGGGTAATACCCCTCCAATATTTTCGCACGTTTACTATTGTACTGTGTCTTTCCTTAAATAGCAAGCTTTCTCAGCATTTTATTTTATTTTTTGTACAAAAAAAGAGATATCCTTCGATATCTCTTTTCTTTAACTCTCTAATTAAAATTATTCAGCGTCTTCGCCACCACGTTTTTTGATGATGTCAGCTTGAATAGACTTAGGAGTTGGTGAGTAGTGGTCAAATACCATAGTAAATGTACCACGACCTTGAGTTGATGAACGCAAAGTAGTTGCGTAACCAAACATTTCTGAAAGTGGAACAAATGAGTTGATTACTTTAGCACCAGCTCTATCTTCCATACCTTCCATAGAACCACGGCGTGCAGTGATTGAACCCATTACATCACCTAGGTATTCTTCTGGAGTAGTTACTTGAACTTTCATGATAGGTTCAAGAATAACGGCACCAGCCTTAGAAGCAGCATTTCTCAAAGCAAGAGATGCAGCAACCTTGAAGGCAGCTTCTGATGAGTCGACTTCGTGGTAACTACCATCGTATAACTTAGCCTTAACATCAATTAATGGGTAACCAGCAAGAACACCATTCTTCATAGCTTCTTGTAAACCTTGGTCAACTGAAGGAATAAATTCACGAGGAACTACACCACCAACGATAGCGTCTTCGAATTCGTAACCCTTTCCTTCTTCGTTTGGAGTAAATTCGATCCAAACATCTCCATATTGACCTTTACCACCAGATTGACGAACAAACTTACCTTGTGCTTTAGCTTCCTTAGTGAAGGTTTCACGGTAAGCAACTTGTGGTTCACCAATAGTTGCTTCAACGTTAAATTCACGTTTCATACGTTCAACCATGATGTCTAAGTGTAATTCACCCATACCAGAAATCAAAGTTTGACCAGTTTCTGGGTTAGTTTCAGCACGGAAAGTTGGGTCTTCTTCAGTAAGCTTTTGTAAAGCAACATCCATCTTATCACGGTCAGCTTTTGACTTAGGTTCAACAGATACTTGGATAACTGGATCTGGAACTTGTAAACTTTCCAAGATAAGTGGGTGAGCTGGATCAGTTAAGGAGTCACCAGTAGTAGTGTTCTTCAAACCAATAGCACCAGCGATATCACCTGAGAATACTTCTGGAATTTCAGTTCTTGAGTTAGCGTGCATTTGAAGCAAACGACCAACACGTTCACGAGAGTTCTTTGATGCATTTAATACGTAAGAACCTGATTGAAGTGAACCAGTGTAAACACGGATGAAAGTTAAACGACCAACAAATGGATCAGTTGCAATCTTAAATGCTAAAGCTGCAAATGGTTTCTTATCGTCAGCCATAAGTTCAACTTCGTCACCAGTCTTAGGATCATGAGCAACGTAAGGTTTTACGTCAAGTGGTGATGGTAAGTAATCAACAACACCATCAAGCATCATTTGAACACCCTTGTTCTTGAATGCTGAACCTGCGTAAACTGGGAAGAATTCTAAGTTTAAAGTAGCTTTACGGATAGCTGCCTTTAATTCGTCGTTAGAAATTTCTTCACCGCCTAAGTACTTGTCCATAATGCCATCATCAACATCAGCAACAGCTTCAATTAATTCGTTACGACGTTTTAAAGCTTCTTCCTTGTATTCATCAGGAACAGGAATAGTATCCCATTTTGAACCAAGTTTATCTTCATCATAAACATCAGCAACCATGTTGATTAAGTCAATAACACCTTCAAAAGTGTCTGCTGAACCAATAGGCATTTGAACAGCTTGTGCGTTTGCGTTTAAACGTTCATGTAATGATTTAACAGACTTATCGAAGTCAGCACCGATCTTGTCCATCTTGTTAACAAAAACAATACGAGGAACACCGTAAGTTTCAGCTTGACGCCAAACATTTTCAGTTTGTGGTTCAACACCAGCTTGAGCATCAAGAACAGTTACGGCACCATCAAGAACACGAAGTGAACGTTCTACTTCGATAGTGAAGTCAACGTGTCCTGGGGTATCAATAATGTTAATTCTGTAATCCTTCCATTGAGCAGTAGTAGCTGCGGAAGTAATAGTGATACCACGTTCCTTTTCTTCTTCCATCCAGTCCATTTGTGAGTCACCTTCGTGAGTTTCACCAATTTTGTGGATCTTACCAGTATAGTACAAAATACGTTCAGTAGTAGTAGTTTTACCGGCATCGATGTGGGCCATGATACCAATGTTACGTGTTTTATCCAAAGGGAATTCACGTTTGTTAGCCATAAGATTAATC
Source organism: Lactobacillus johnsonii (assembly GCF_013487865.1). NCBI lineage: Bacteria > Bacillati > Bacillota > Bacilli > Lactobacillales > Lactobacillaceae > Lactobacillus > Lactobacillus johnsonii. Next base: position 347,961 of record NZ_CP047409.1, on the reverse strand, counting down.
TCCTTTTACAAACTAACGATTAGAAGCGGTAGTGAGCAAATGCACGGTTTGCTTCTGCCATTCTGTGGACGTCTTCACGTTTCTTAACTGCTGAACCAGTGTTGTTAGCAGCATCCATAATTTCGTTTGCAAGACGTTCATCCATAGTATGTTCATTACGTAAACGTGCGTATGAAACAAGCCATCTTAAGCCAAGAGTAGTTCTTCTTTCTGGACGAACTTCAACTGGGATTTGGTAGTTAGAACCACCGATACGGCGAGCTTTAACTTCCAAAACTGGCATAACATTGTTCATTGCTTCTTCAAAAACTTCAACTGGTTCCTTACCAGTCTTATCTTGAATAATACCAAAAGCATCGTAAAGAATTGAAGATGCCTTTGCTTTCTTACCATCAATCATTAAGTGGTTAATTAACTTAGTAACCAATTTAGAGTTGTAAACTGGATCTGCTAAAACATCTCTCTTAGCAATATTACCTTTTCTAGGCATTAGTAGTCCCTCCTATTAACTGTTTAACCCTTTTTAGCACCGTACTTAGAACGGCCTTGTTTTCTACCATCAACACCTGCAGTATCCAAAGCACCACGAATGATGTGGTAACGAACACCAGGAAGGTCCTTTACACGACCACCACGAATTAAAACAACGGAGTGTTCTTGTAAGTTGTGACCAATACCAGGGATGTAAGCAGTAACTTCAATTAAGTTTGAAAGACGAACACGAGCGTACTTACGTAAAGCTGAGTTAGGCTTCTTAGGTGTCATAGTACCTACACGAGTTGCAACTCCACGCATTTGAGGTGCTGGGTTGTAGTTCATCTTTTTCTTCATGCTGTTGTAAGCATAGTTTAAAGCTGGTGAATCAGATTTAGTCGTCTTTGAGTGACGGCCTTTTCTAACCAATTGGTTAATTGTTGGCATTAAAATTTCCTCCTAAAATTGTTCACACATCCGGGAGTTTCTTTTCTGACCTCACGGACATCATGTTTTTAATAGCACAATGGCTAGTGTAACATGATTTTTTAATTCAGTAAACAATTTAAAAAACTTTTTTTGATTTTGCGTATATAAATATTGGAGGTAAAAAATGCCAACATTATTCATTTATGGACTTAATTTTATATTCGGAACTATCATCGGTTCCCACTTGTTAGTAATCGTACAACGTTTTGAACAGGAAAATTTTATCTTGGAGAAATCTCACTGCGATAGTTGCAAAATTCCTCTTACCCTTCTTAATCAAATTCCTATATTTTCATTTATACGATATAAGGGACATTGCTTTTTCTGCAAGGCACCTATTCCTATAGAAGCATTATATTGTGAACTACTTGGCGGTCTTGCATTTTTGCCCTTAAATCCCTATCTTGATCAATCTTCCTATTTATTCATTACCTTTATTTTCCTAATTAGTATCTTTGATTATTTTGACCACTCTTTTCCTATTTCTCTCCTTTTCCCCTTAATTTCTATCGTCGTTCTTAATCGTGCCTTTTTAAACTACGAGTTAATAGAATGGATATTAATATTTGCTATAATTTTAATTTTTTTAATAATGAATTTAAAAAATAAATTCGGCTATGGTGATACAATCATTTTTGTTATTCTAATTTTTTACTATGATTTTTATACTGCACAATATATTTTTCTTTTAGCTTCTATTTTTTTACTTATTAATCATATAGTTGGTGACAAACGGAACACATATCCCTTTGTTCCTTTTATTTTTTTAAGCCTTATATTTTATAATTTTCTCTAATAACACAAAAAGCCTACTCGTTTTTACACAAATAGGCTTTTTTAACACAAATGTTTAAGTTTTGAAAGGACGATTAGTCAGCTGAACCATTGTCTTTCTCTGCATCAGCTGCAGCTAATTTCTTTTCAATATCAGCTATAGAATAAACTGACTTTTTCTTTTCATCTTCAGGAACATCAACTTTAGGTTCCATTTCACGGTAAACTGGCATACCAGTACCTGCAGGAATAATCTTACCAATAATAACATTTTCCTTAAGACCAAGTAATGGATCGTTCTTGCCGCGAATAGAAGCATCAGTAAGAACACGAGTAGTTTCCTGGAATGAAGCTGCAGATAAGAAACTATTAGTTTCAAGAGCGGCCTTGGTAATACCAAGAATTACGCTTTGTGCAGTAGCAGGAATACCACCGGAAATAATTACTTCACGGTTTCTTGCCTTAAATTCACCAATATCCATCAATTCACCTGGTAAGATATCAGTTTCACCTGGGTCAAGAATACGAACCTTTTGAAGCATTTGACGTGCCATAACTTCAACGTGTTTGTCGGCAATTTCTACACCCTGCATTCTATAAGCTTTTTGAATTTCACTTAGAATGTATTTTTCGGTAGTCAATGCATCACGTACACGAATCAATTCCTTAGGATCGATAGAACCAAGAGTTAACTTATCTCCACGTACAACGTGATCGCCTTCAGCAACTGCTACTGAGGCAGTATATGGTACGTCATAAGTACGGGTATCAGTTTGTCCCTTAACAGTAATTTGACGAGTGTGTTCTGCTGGATCTTCTTCAATTGAAGTTACTTCACCAGTTACTTCAGAAATTGTAGCACGACCTTTAGGATTACGAGCTTCAAACAACTCTTGAACACGAGGTAAACCTTGAGTAATATCTGCGGCACCAGCAACACCACCGTTGTGGAAATTACGCATAGTTAACTGAGTACCAGGTTCACCAATTGATTGAGCAGCAACAGTACCAACTGCTTCACCAACTTCAACATCGTCACCAGTAGCAAGGTTCATACCGTAACATTTCTTACATACACCATGTTGAGTGTTGCAAGTAAAGACGGAACGAATTGTTACTTCAGTAACTCCAGCATCAACGATCTTATGAGCCATATCTTCGTCCATTAAGACATCAGCTGGACAAATCACTTCATGAGTTTCTGGATCGTAAACACTCTTAGAAGTGTAGCGACCAACTAAACGGTCAAATAATGGTTCAATCATTTCATCGCCTTCAGTAATTGCGTGAACAGTTAAACCACGATCAGTGCCACAATCTTCTTCACGAATAATGACATCTTGAGCTACGTCTACCAAACGACGAGTTAAGTAACCAGAGTTGGCAGTCTTCAAGGCGGTATCCGTCATACCCTTACGAGCACCGTGAGTAGACATGAACATTTCCAAAACAGACAAACCTTCACGGAAGTTTGAAGTAACAGGAATTTCCATCATTCCTCCGTTAGGAGCGGCCATCAAGCCACGCATACCAGCAAGCTGAGTAAAGTTAGAAATGTTACCACGAGCACCAGAATCGGCCATGATTGTAATTGGGTTTCTTGGTGCATGAATTTGAGCAATTTCATTTTGAACAATGTCTTTACAATTATTCCAAATACTAATTACTCGATCATGTCTTTCTTCATCAGTGATCAAACCACGACGGTATTGCTTAGAAACAACATCAACTTTCTTACGAGCTTCTGCTACAATATCATCTTTATCACTAATTGTAGGAATATCTTCAACACCGATAGTTAAACCAGAAGTAGTACATACAGTGTAGCCTAGTTCCTTCAAATCATCCAAGAAATCAGAAGTTCTTTGAACTTTGTAATCCTTGTAGATTTGAGCAATAGAATCTGACAAGAATCCCTTCTTAAAGGCTTGACCAAGCTTCATATTATCAAGCTTTTCATGGATATCTTCACCTGGCTGTAAGAAGTATCTTTCATCTACTGGGTGAGTAAGATTTTCTTGAGTTGGATCATTAATGTAGTAGAAATCCTTAGGGAAAATTTGATTGAAAACTAGTTTACCATAAGTAGTTACAAAAATTCCATGTTCATAGCCTTTTGGCCATGGCTTTTCTGGCATTGAATCAGCTGCTAAACCAATACGAGTATGATAGTGAATATCACCATTTGCATATGCAATAGCTGCTTCGGCTGGTGAATCAAAGATCATTCCCTCACCTTCACGACCACGCTCTGCTTGAGTTAACCAGTAGTTACCCAAAACAATATCCTGAGAAGGTGTAACGATTGGCTTACCATCCTTAGGAGCTAAGATATGGTGAGCAGCAAGCATCAGTAAACGTGATTCTGCTACAGCTTCATCAGATAATGGAACATGAATGGCCATCTGGTCACCATCAAAGTCGGCATTGTAAGCTTCACAAGCAAGTGGGTGAAGACGAATTGATTTACCAGGTACCAGAACTGGTTCAAAGGCTTGAATACCTAAACGGTGAAGAGTAGGTGCACGGTTTAAAAGAACTGGTCTTTCTTTAATTACATCTTCTAAGATATCCCAGATATCATCATCTTCACGGTCAATCTTACGCTTAGCATTCTTAATGTTAGATGCTAAACCACGTTTTACTAATTCGTGCATTACAAATGGCTTAAATAATTCTAGAGCCATTGGACGTGGCACACCACATTGGTAAAACTTTAATTCAGGTGAAACATCGATAACTGAACGACCTGAGTAGTCAACACGTTTACCAAGTAAGTTTTGACGGAAACGTCCTTGCTTACCCTTTAACATGTGAGAAAGAGATTTAAGAGGACGATTACCTGGTCCGACAACTGGACGTCCACGTCTACCGTTGTCAATTAATGCGTCAACTGCTTCTTGAAGCATACGCTTTTCGTTTTGAACGATAATTCTTGGTGCATTTAAGTCTAACAATCTCTTTAAACGATTGTTACGGTTGATTACACGTCTGTATAAATCGTTCAAGTCAGAAGTTGCGAAACGTCCACCATCAAGTTGAACCATTGGTCTCAAGTCTGGTGGAATAACAGGAATACAATCCATAACCATCCATGAAGGCTTGTTACCTGAATTCTTAAAGGCATCCAAGATGTCCAATCTTCTGATAGCCCGAGTTCTCTTTTGACCAGTAGCAGTCTTTAATTCTTCTTTTAATTCATGAACTTCTTTATCAATATCTACTTGTTCTAGAAGTTCTTTCACAGCTTCAGCACCCATTTTGGCTTCAAAACGATCACCGAATTTCGCTTTCTTTTCACGATATTCAGCTTCTGTTAAAAGTTGCTTATCTTCAAGATCAGTATCACCTGCATCGATAACAATGTAAGCAGCAAAATAAATTACTTCTTCCAATGCACGAGGTGAAATATCTAAGACTAATCCCATACGTGAAGGGATACCTTTGAAATACCAGATATGTGAAACTGGTGCAGCTAGTTCAATGTGACCCATACGTTCTCTTCTTACCTTAGCAGAAGTAACTTCAACACCACATCTATCACAAACAATGCCACGGTAGCGAATACCCTTGTACTTACCACAAGCACAAGACCAGTCTTTAGTTGGCCCGAAGATTCTTTCATCGAACAAACCATCTTTTTCTGGCTTCAAAGTACGATAGTTGATAGTTTCTGGTTTTTTAACTTCACCATAAGACCAACTTCTGATCTTGTTTGGAGAAGCCAAACCGATTTGCATACTTTCAAACTTATTTACGTCGATCAAAAGTTTAACCTCCTATATTACTTAGAAACCTTGTCATCAGATGAAGTTGAAGAATCACTCTCATCTACAGGTTCATCTGACTTATCGTCCTTTTTTGCAGCTTCTTCAGCTAACTTCTTCTTTTCTTGTTGTTCAGCAAGTTTAGATAAAGTATCGATATTGAAGTGATCGTTAGAATCATCATCCATATCACGCAATTCAATTTCTTTATGATCCATATCTAAGACCTTGATATCCAAACCAAGAGATTGTAATTCTTTCACAAGAACACGGAATGATTCTGGAACACCAGGTTTTGGAATTTTTTCACCCTTAACAATAGCCTCATATGCCTTAACACGACCTACAACGTCATCTGACTTGTAAGTTAAGATTTCTTGTAGAGTGTAGGCAGCACCATAAGCTTCAAGAGCCCAAACTTCCATTTCACCAAAACGCTGACCACCAAATTGTGCTTTACCACCAAGTGGTTGTTGAGTAACAAGTGAGTAAGGCCCAATTGAACGTGCGTGGATCTTATCATCAACCATGTGAGCTAATTTCAAGTAGTACATAACCCCTACTGAAACACGGTTATGGAATGGTTCACCAGTACGTCCATCGTAAAGAACAGTTTTACCATCTTTTCCAATACCAGCTTCACGGACCATATTCCACATATCATCTTCAGAAGCACCATCAAATACTGGAGTAGCAACGTGAATACCAAGCTGTTTAGCAGCAATACCTAAGTGTAATTCAAGAACCTGTCCAATATTCATACGAGAAGGCACACCCATTGGGTTCAAACAAATGTCTACCGGACGACCATCTGGTAAATATGGCATATCTTCTTCAGGACAAACCAAAGCAATAGTACCCTTGTTTCCGTGACGACCAGACATCTTGTCACCAACTTGGATCTTACGTTTTTGAACGATGTAAACACGAACCATCTTATTTACACCAGGTGGTAATTCATCGCCTGCTTCACGAGTAAAGACTTGAACGTTTTGAACAATACCGCCACCACCGTGAGGTACACGCAAGGAAGTATCACGAACTTCACGAGCTTTTTCACCAAAGATAGCGTGAAGTAAACGTTCTTCAGCTGATAATTCAGTCACACCTTTAGGAGTTACTTTACCAACTAAAATGTCGCCATCTTGAACTTCAGCACCAATGCGAACAATACCTTCTTCATTGAGGTCTTTAAGTGCATCTTCACCGACATTTGGAATTTCACGTGTGATTTCTTCCGGTCCTAACTTAGTATCGCGTGCTTCTGATTCATAATCTTCAATATGAATAGAAGTGTAGACATCATCTTTAACCATACGTTCAGAAATCATAACGGCATCTTCATAGTTGTACATGTTCCAAGTCAAGAATGCAATAATTGGGTTTTGACCTAGAGCTAATTCGCCGTTTTCCATTGATGGACCATCAGCAATAACTTCATCTGCAACTACACGTTCGCCTTGCTTAACCGCTGGAGTTTGGTTGTAGTTCTTAGTTGCGTTTGAACGACGGAATTTTTCAAGAACATACTTGTCTAAAGTATCATCGTCTCTTCTAATTCTAATTTCGTTTGCATCAACATATTCAACTACACCAGGAGCTTTAGCAAGTAATGCATCCCCTGAGTCATGGGCTGCACGATATTCCATACCAGTACCAACAAGTGGTGCATGTGGATTAATCAATGGAACAGCTTGACGTTGGTGGTTAGCCCCCATCAAAGCACGGTTAGAGTCGTCGTTTTCAAGGAAAGGAATACATGCAGACGTTACTGAAACTACTTGTTTAGGAATAACGTCCATGTAGTCGATCTTATCAGGAGTAACTTCTAGGTTATCTTCCTTATGACGGGCTAAGACAATCTTATCTTTGAAAGAACCATCTTCATTTAAGCGAGCGTTCGCACCAGCAATGATGTAATTATCTTCTACATCAGCAGTTAAGTAGTCGATCTTGTCGGTAACCTTGTGAGTATCCCAAGAAACACGACGGTATGGTGTTTCAATGAAACCATACTTGTTAACAATAGCGTAAGTTGCCAAAGAGTTAATCAAACCGATATTAGGTCCTTCAGGAGTTTCAATAGGACATAAACGACCATAGTGAGTATAGTGCACGTCACGAACTTCATATCCAGCACGGTCACGAGATAAACCGCCAGGTCCTAAGGCTGACATACGACGCTTGTGGGTTAACTCACCAAGTGGGTTGTTTTGATCCATAAATTGTGATAATTGTGATGAACCAAAGAATTCCTTAACTGAAGCAACAACAGGACGAATATTGATTAATTGTTGTGGTGTAACAGTAGAAATATCTTGAATGGACATTCTTTCACGTACAACACGTTCCATTCTTGCTAAACCAATTCTAAATTGGTTTTGAAGTAATTCCCCTACACGACGAATACGACGGTTACCTAAGTGGTCAATATCATCAGTAGTACCGATATTATCTTGAAGATCGAAGAAGTAGTTAATTGATGCCAATACATCAGCAGGAGTTAAATGTTTAACATCATCTGCAATGTGGCCGTTAGACATTAATTTAACTACACGTTCAGGATCAACTTTAGAATATACCTTAATTTCTTGAACTGTTACTGGATCAGGTAACACGCCTTCCTTTGAAGGTTCATAAGTTACCATCTTGAAGTCATCACGATCTAAGTAAGGTGATAATTTATCAAGAAGTTCATGGGTAACAACGTCACCCTTTTTAGCAATGATTTCACCAGTATCAGGATCAGCTAAAGTTTCAGCTAAAGTTTGTCTTAGTAAACGATTCTTTAAAGAAAGTTTCTTATTGATCTTATAACGACCAACTGGAGCTAAATCATATCTTCTTGGATCAAAGAATCTAGCATATAAAAGTGAGCGAGATGAATCAGTTGTCTTAGGTTCACCTGGACGTAGTCTTTCATAAATATCCTTTAATGCTTCTGCAACGCGAGAATCAGCAGGATTCTTGTGGATATCTTTTTCTAAAGTGAAACGAAGTGAGTCACTTTCACCAAACATATCCGCAATTTCACTATCAGAGCCAAATCCTAAAGCACGAATTAAAACAGTTAAAGGAAGCTTACGAGTACGATCAATACGAACATAAGCTAAATCTTTTGAATCAGTTTCATATTCAAGCCATGCACCACGGTTAGGAATAACTGTAGCACCGAAAATTTGGCGACCATTTTTATCAAAATCTGAATTGTAGTAAACACCAGGAGATCTAACAAGCTGAGAAACGATAACTCTCTCAGCACCATTAATAACGAAAGTACCTGAATCAGTCATTAATGGGAATTCCCCAAAGAAGACATCTTGAGTCTTGATTTCTCCCGTTTCATGATTAGTTAACTTCAAAGTTACATGAAGAGGAGCAGAATAATTAGCATCATGATCACGTGCTTCTTCAAGAGTGTATTTTGGTTTCAAAAGCTTGTAGTCAACAAACTCTAAAGAAAGTTTTCCTGAAAAGTCTGAAATCGGCATAATGTCGTCAAACATTTCACGAATACCCTCATTAAGAAACCACTTGTAAGATTGCGTTTGTACATCAGTCAAGTTAGGTAACTTCAATACTTCTTTAATTCGAGAGAAGCTACGTCTTGTCCGGTGACTACCGTAGTTCACAGCGTGTCCTAACAAAGAAAACATCCTTTCTTATATAAGAATCTAAATATTACATTTGTGTTACAAATTGCAAAAAGTCAAAATTTGGGTACAAAAAAACAAAAACAACGTAAATGTCGTTTTTGTTTTATCATCTCGCTGGACAATAGATCAGCGAAATCCTGAATTTCAGCCTTTTAAACGTTTAGTATTTTACACTTATATTACTAATTTGTCAAAAAACTAATTTTTAACTAAAGTCTTCTCTTTATCAACAATTGTAAATTTTAATTTACCCTGATGGGCTCCAATTTTTACAATTTGACCAGCCTTAATCTTTTCACTAATTAAATCTTCAGCAATTACATCTTCAAGTTCATGTTGAATTGCACGACGTAATGGACGGGCACCCATCTCTGGATCAAATCCATTTTTAGCTAATACATCTAAAGCTGCTGGTGAAATCTTTAAGGTTACATCTTTTTTAGCTAAACGATCTACTAAATGACCGGTCATCAAGCTAACAATTTCACGCAATTGCTTCTTAGTTAAACTATCAAAGACAACTGTTTCATCAATTCTGTTTAAAAATTCTGGTCTGAAGAATTGTTTAACTGCTGCCGTAACTTTTTCTTGTTGAAGTTTATTCTTATCGGCATTATCAGCTGCAAATCCAACTGTTTTATCTTCTTGTAAACTACGTGAACCAAGGTTAGAAGTCATGATAATAATTGTATTTCTAAAATCGACTTTTCTACCTTTAGAATCAGTTAAAAATCCTTCATCTAAAACTTGAAGCAATAAATTAAACACATCTGGATGAGCTTTTTCTACCTCATCTAACAAAATTACGGAATATGGATTACGTCTTACACGTTCTGAAAGCTGACCGCCTTCTTCGTATCCTACATATCCCGGTGCCGAACCAATTAATTTGCTTGTTGCAATCTGATCCATGTATTCAGACATGTCGACACGAATAATATTGCGTTCTGAGCCAAACACTGCTGCAGCAAGAGCTTTAGCTAATTCTGTCTTACCAACACCAGTAAGTCCTAAGAATAAGAATGAACCGATTGGACGATTTTCATCCTTAATCCCGCTTCTGCTTCGTCTAATTGCTCGACTTACGGCACTAATAGCTTCGTCCTGTCCAATTACACGTTCATGTAAAATATTTTCTAAGTGAGCTAAACGTTTTGTTTCACTCTTCTTCATCCTAGTAACAGGCACACCAGTCCATTCAGATACAATTTGAGCGATCTTATCAGAATCAACAATCGACTTTTTAGAGTTTTTATTCTCTACTTTTTCGATTAATTTATCCCGATCCTGTGTAAGCTTATTTTCTTCATCCCGTAATTTAGCTGCTTGAACAAAATTTTGATTCTCTGCAGCCTGTTCTTTTTGATGAATAACATCATTAATTTGCGTATCAAGTTTTGTTAAACGTGGATCACTTTTACCAATTGCTTGAATTTTTACAGCTGCACTTGCTTCATCAATCAAATCAATAGCTTTATCAGGTAAGAACCGATTAGCAATATAACGTGTTGAAAATTCAACTGCATCCTTAATTGCTTCATCTTCAATTTTTACATTGTGGAATTTTTCATATTTAGAGCGCAAGCCCTTTAAAATATCCACAGTTTCTTCTTTTGAAGGTTCACCAATTTTTACTTGTTGAAAACGTCTTGCTAAAGCTTGATCTTTTTCAATATATTTTTGGTACTCATCAAAAGTAGTAGCACCAATCATTTGAATATCACCACGTGCTAATGAAGGCTTTAAGATATTTGAAGCATCAATTGCGCCTTCTGCTCCACCTGCACCAATCAAAGTATGCATTTCATCAACAAATAAGATGACAGAACCATCACGTTGAATTTCTTTTAGAATTTTCTTCATTCTATCTTCAAATTCACCACGATATTTAGTTCCAGCAATTAAACTTCCCATGTCCAATGCCATAACTCGTTTTTTAGCTAGAGTATCTGGAACTTCATGATTTACAATTGCGGCTGCTATTCCTTGTGCAACTGCAGTCTTACCAACACCCGGTTCTCCCACTAAAACAGGATTATTTTTAGTTCTTCGAGATAAGATTTGAATTACTCTTTTTATTTCTTTATCTCTACCAATTACTGGGTCAATTGCACCTTCACGGGCTCTTTTATTTAGATTCACACTAACTTTATCTAAATTTGGAGTCAGTGACTTACCTTTTTTCATGCCAGTGGCTGAAGAAATACCAAGAACATTATCTTCTTCCCCAGAACCATCCATGAAACTGTCATTTACATCCTGACTTAAATCTCGTGGATCTACACCAATATTTTTCAAAATTAAACTTGCTAAAATTTGATCACTAGCTAACAAACCTAGCAAAATATGTTTTGTCTCAATTTGAGCAATCCCTAATTCGTCAGCCTTTTGTTTAGCAAAATTCAAAACTAGACTTAAGCGGGGGGACATTTCCATGTATGTTGCCTTTGGACTTGAACCATAACCAGTATATCTTTCAATTTCTTCTCGCACTAAGGTTGGTGTTACATTTCTTTCACGCAAAAGTTTTCCAGCATCCCCATTAGCTTCAATTACTAAAGCAAGCAGAACATGCTCTGTTCCAATAATTCGATGGTGAAAGTTTTGTGCTTGCTCTTTAGCAATTTCAAGAACATTTTTTGCACTATCACTATATGATTTTTCCATTTTGCACCGCCTTACTTCTTTTAAGATCAATATTACAATCTTTAGACAAATATATTATCACTTACATTTAGTAAATGTAAACCATTTGATATTTTCATGAACATTATATACAAAAAAGTTCGTCTTTCTAACCCAAGACGAACTTTTTAATAAAATAATATTCAATCGGGATGACAGGATTTGAACCTGCGACTTCTACGTCCCGAACGTAGCGCTCTACCAAGCTGAGCCACATCCCGAATAACAAAAAAAGACTCACACTTCGGTGAGTCTTTTATACTGGAGCGGAAGACGGGATTCGAACCCGCGACCCCCACCATGGCAAGGTGATGTTCTACCACTGAACTACTTCCGCAGTACATTTATTAGTATAGCAAAACATCTTTTTATTGCAAGTACTTTTTTGAAAAAATATCGAAAAAAATAGACCGTCCTCTAAGACAGTCTATTTAGTAAAATTATTTATTCTTTTTCTTCAAATCTTCTTGAACTTCTGCTTCAACACTTTCCACCTTTTCAGGACGCATTGTTGGGAAGAGTAAGACATCACGAATAGCAGGAGCATCAGTTAAAAGCATTACCAAACGATCAATACCAATACCTAGACCACCTGTAGGAGGCATACCGAATTCCATAGCACGAAGGTAATCTTCATCAATCATATCAGCTTCATCATTACCAGCTTCTCTTTCAGCCATTTGGTCTTCGAAACGATGACGTTGATCATCTGGATCATTTAATTCTGAGAATGCATTACCATATTCAGCACCCATAATAAAGATTTCAAAACGATCAGTAAATCTTGGATCATCAGCATTCTTCTTAGCAAGTGGAGATACTTCTACTGGGTGTCCATAAACAAAAGTAGGTTGAACAATTGATCCTTCACCGAATTCTTCAAAGAAGGCATTGATAATGTGACCAACTTTCCAGTAACTTTCGTAGTGAACATTGTGTTCATCAGCAACTTTTCTTGCTTCTTCAATAGTCATTGGCTTCCAGAAGTCAACACCAGTCTTTTCCTTGATTAAATCAACCATGTGAACACGGCGGAATGGCTTACCCAAGTCAATATCAGTTCCTTGGTAAGTAATCTTACCATCTGGTGAAACAACTTTAGCAGCTGCTCTAATAATTCCTTCTGCTTCATCCATTACATCATGGAAGTCCCAGTAAGCTGCATAAGTTTCAAGTTCAGTAAATTCTGGGTTGTGCTTAGTATCAAGACCTTCATTTCTAAATACACGGCCAATTTCGTAAACACGTTCCATACCACCAACGATTAGACGCTTCAATGGAAGTTCCAAAGCAATTCTCATGTAAAGATCAATATCCAAAGCATTATGGTGGGTAATAAATGGACGGGCTTCAGCACCACCAGGAATATTGTGGAGAACTGGAGTTTCAACTTCTAAGAAATCTCTATTATTCAAATAGTCACGAATAGCTTGAATAATTTGAGTACGATGAACAAAACGCATGTAACTATCATGATTTGTAATTAAGTCAAGGTAGCGCTGACGATAAATTTGTTCAACATCCTTTAAACCATCCCATTTATTAGGTAATGGACGAAGAGCCTTAGACAAGAAAGTAATGTGAGTAGCACGAATAGTCAACTCACCAGTATCTGTCTTCATTACTTCACCATCAATACCTAAAAAGTCACCAATATCAGACTTCTTAAAAATCTTGTAGTTATCTTCACCAACGATATCTTTACGTACGTAAATTTGAATCTTACCAGTACGGTCATAAAGATCTGCAAATCCAACTTTACCCTTACCACGTTTTGCAAGCATACGACCTGCAATCTTAGTCATAGGCATATCAGCATTTAATTCATCTTTATCTTCGTTGCTATACTTTTCATTCAAAGTACGAGCTAAGTCTTGACGATCAAATTTTCTTACGCCAAAAGGTTCAATACCGTTTTCACGCATTTCGTCCATTTTTTCACGACGAGCGATTAGTTGGTCGTTCATTTCATTCTTTGCCACTCTAAAAACTCCTTTTATTGGTTAATTTGCTTTTGTCTCGCTTCATATTTTTCCACAAAATCATCTAACAAGTCAAAAACTTCTTTTTTCGTCCAAACATCATTTATTTTAGCACGGGTTCGAGCTGAACGGGGAATTCCTTTTAAATAATAAGCTGCTTGTCTTCTAAATTCGGGAACAGCAATTTTTTCTCCCTTTAAATCAATCAATCCATTTAATTGATCTTTAGCAGTTTCAACTTTTTCTTCAACAGTTTGTGGACGTAATTTCTCGCCGGTATCCAAATAGTGGACCATATCTTTAATAATCCATGGATTTCCTAAAGCCGCTCTACCAACCATCACTGCATCTGCTCCAACATCCTCTAGCATTGCTTTTGCCTTTTCAGGAGTAGTAACATCCCCATTACCAACAAAAGGAATAGTCAAAGCATCTGCTACATCTTTTAAAGTTTCCCAGTCAGCTTCGCCCATGTACATTTGCTTTCTAGTTCGACCATGCATCGCAACAGCACTAGCACCGGCTTCTTGAGCAGCTAAAGCATTTTCAACAGCAAAAATATGTTTTTGATCCCAGCCTGTTCTCATTTTAACAGTAACTGGTTTACTTACATTACGAACAACTGCATGGACCATTTGATAGATCTTATTTGGATCTAATAGCCAACGAGCTCCGGCATCAGTTTTTGTTACCTTTGGTACAGGACAACCCATATTAATATTGATAATATCAGCTGCTGTATGAGTATCAACATAATGAGCAGCTTCAACTAAAGTTTCCTCACTACCACCAAAAATTTGAATACTCATTGGATGTTCACGAGGATCAACCGTTAACATTTCCAAGGTCTTTTTATTGCGATAAATAATTCCATGATCTGAAATCATTTCACACACTACTAGGCCTGCGCCAAATTCCTTACATACTACTCGGAAAGCAGCATTTGAAATTCCAGCCATCGGTGCAACTACTACACGATTAGGAATTTCAACATCCCTAATTTTCCAACTATCGTTTTTCACACTTGCTCACCCTTTCAAATACCCTAATATCATAGCAAAACTATTCATTACACACCACTTTAATTTGCCTTCTTAAGGACATCTTTTAACTCATCTTCAGTAAAATGATATTTTTCTTTACAAAAGCGGCAAACTAACTCTGCGCCATGATCCTTCTCAATCATTTCTTTTAATTGTGCTGGTTTTAAGGTAGCCAAGATTTGACTATATTTTTCTTTCGAACAATCACAAGCAAAAGAAACATCTTCTTTAGCTAAAATTTTACAATCAGTCCCTAAGATTCTCTCTGCCAAATTTTCAGGTGTCATTCCATCTAAAAATAAAGTAGAAAGATTAGGAAGAGCCTTGATTCTCTTTTCAACTTCAGCCAATTGCTCATCAGTAGCTCCAGGTAATGCCTGTAAAATAAATCCGCCAGCTGCCCCAATCTCATTATTAGGCTCAACAAATACTGATAGACCAACAGCTGAAGGAATTTGCTCTGATTTGGCTAGATAATATGTAAAATCTTCTGCAATCTCCCCACTAACAATTGGAACTTGACCTGTATATGGTTCCTTCAAACCTTGATCTTTGGTTACCTCAAGCCAACCTTTTCCAACGGCTTTTGCCACATCGATATGTCCATCTTTTTTAGGTGGAAGGGCTATATGAGGATTTTGGATATATCCTTTAATTGTTAGATCAGCTTTTGCTGTTACAATAGTTGCTCCCACTAGACCATTTCCAAGTAACCTAACAGTTAATTCATCTTTATCTTTCAATAAAGCTGCTGACAAGAGTAATCCTCCAATAAGTGTTCTTCCAAGCACAGCTGAAGATGCACTCCAAGTATCATGTCTTTTTTGTGCTTCACTTACTAAATCTTTAGCATCAACCGTAATTAATCGTAAATTCTTAGTTTTATCAATTGCTTTTACTAAATAATCTTTCATTTTTTCTTTCTCCTAAAAAATAAAGCCTATAAATTATAGACTTTATTCTTTGACTAATATTTTTTCTTTTCCAAGTACCCATTAAATACCACTAGTAAGATTATACCTATGATACTTGTTATAACTCCAATAAGCAATCCAGGAGTCCTATATCTCATTACTACAGTATGTTTACCAGGTTTCATATCTAAACCAATAAATACATCCAAAGTTCGGCTCACCTTAACTGGTTTACCATCTACTTTTACTTTCCAGCCTCTACTGTATGGAATAGTAGTTACCAGATTTTCATTTTTAGTGGTATTTATTTTTCCCGATAGATAATTATCTCTAAAAGTTGTTAAGTGCATCTGTTTTTTATTATTAACTTGTGAAACTTTAGATCGCAATAAAGTTGAATTAATATTTACTAAACGTGGTATTTCGCTAGTCAGAATTCGTTTATTTCCTGCTAGGCTCCACTTAATTTGGACCTGTCCTTTTTGATTTGCTCGAACACCAATTAGTTGTTTAACTTGTGATTGAAGTCGAACATCTTTTTTATTAATGGTAATACTTAATTCAGGTTTATTATTTCCATCCTGACTTGCATGATAAGTAGTTAGTGGATCCGCAAATCCCATTAAATCTTTACCAAATTGAACATAGGCCGTTTCTTTTGGTTTCAAACCGTCAAAAGTAAAAGTTACACTTCCCTCTTTATCAGATGTCCGAGTGACTGTAAACTTCTTCTTTTCCTGATTCAATTTACTATCAGTTACTTTAATTTTTGCAACTTTTGGACTATAAGTTAAGACATTTCCTTGAGTTTGAGTTAACGAATTTAAAACTAGATTTTGATTATAAACAGGATCATTACTCTTAAATTTTAAATTATTAGATAAGTTACCAGCAAAAACAAGTGGTAATGTATCAGTTCGATATGCTGTGTACTGCTTTTCTTTTAATAAAATTGGATTATTTTTCAAATCATCTCTCAGCCCATAACTAATATATTCAGGGGAGATACTCTGACTTGGTAAGGAATTATCAATAAAACCACCAATATTGAAAATAGCATCAGTCACTACTGTTCCGGTTTTATAGAAATAATAATAACCATATGCTGATAATCCTAAGTTAGCATATAATTTACTAATTTTGGGATCATTATTAGAAGAAAAAATCTCTGCTCCTTTGTAGTTAAATGCGTAGCTTTCGCCACGATCATTATTTAAAAAATAATTTTTGGCTATTCTTTTACTTTTAACACTAGCTGGCAAATGATCAAATAACTCTTGGTTTTCAGTTACATAATTAGAGTATATATTACTTCTCATCCCTATTCGATCCAACATAAGATAACTACTAATAGCAATCTCTACTACTCCTACCATCACGAGAACAAAACGAAATGATTTATGGTCTGAAAAATAAAGTAAAATACTAAACAAAATAATTAAGCCCAGCGAAACCAACATATACATATCGTATTTTCCATAGTGCAGTCTTAAGACAGTCACTAAAAGTCCAACAACGAAGTAGATTCCTGATGCTAATAGAAGTTGTTTTTTCTTTAAATCAAAACCTGCTAATTCTTTTGCGGCTAATAATAAAATCCAAAAGATAATAATAAAGCTAAATCTATATGGAAAACCAACTGGTTTTTGTCCTCCATGCCAGAAAAGATAGATTTTTGTTTGAACCAAACTTAGTAGAAAAACTAAACCAATCACTAAGTTAATAATTCTTTCTTTTTTTGAATTCTTATTATCGATAAAGTACAAAATAAAAATAATTATTGCCAAAGTACCAATAAATAAAAGGGGCGATCCATTAAAGGTATTTTTCATAAAGAGAGCAGATATGCTTTTAGCAATTGAAGAAACTGGACTTAGTCTAAAACCTTCATTGATAGTGTGTTCAGCAAATTTATTATTAGATAAATTCATCCAGGTTGGTAAAGTAATAACCGCACTAATTAGCCCACTAATTAGTGAACTTATTACAAAATCAATTATCTGCTGGATGAATATTTTTTTATCCTTAAAATTATTGATTGTATAAGCACAAAAGGCAATTACCATGAAGATACAAATCATGTAACCAATATAATAGTTAAAAATTATGGCACATGCTAGCAAGACAATATAAAGAGTCCAGTGTCTTTTAACTAAACCTTTGATCAGAGCATAAATAATTAATGGTAATAGGATTACCCCATCGAGCCACATTAAATTTGCTCCATATCCGATGCAGTATCCACTTAATCCATAAATAATTCCCAGAAAAACTGAATAGATCTGATTTTTAAAATTGAAAAAATTTAAGATTAAAAATGTAAATGCTGCACTAGCTAAACCTAATTTGATAATAATTATTACATAAAGTGCTAAATTTATTTGACTAGCTGGGAATAATAAAATTAGTAAATTAAATGGGCTAGCAAGATAGTAACCAATGTTTCCAGCCATATCCGCGCCTAACCCATTAGCAAAACTA
Organism: Lactobacillus johnsonii; assembly: GCF_013487865.1. NCBI lineage: Bacteria > Bacillati > Bacillota > Bacilli > Lactobacillales > Lactobacillaceae > Lactobacillus > Lactobacillus johnsonii. Next base: position 329,696 of record NZ_CP047409.1, on the reverse strand, counting down.
AATTGCAAATTGTTCCAGTTTCCTAAAATCAAACGACGAAGATATTGAAAAAATGATAGATATTCATCTGGTAAATCTCCGCCCCATAAAACTCCACCTAAAAACGGATTACAATTTGCCAAACTAGATACAATTAGGAAAATCGCTATAGTTATTCCGAAACTTATCAAACACAGTTTCAGAATATTTTTCTTTTCTTTACTCAACTTTTTCATTATTATCCTTAATTCTAAATACACCCCTCTAATTTTAGAGGGGTGTACAATCTTTATTTCACCTATTTATTAGTTTTCTGACTAATAGATGTTTTATTTTTCTTTAGATAGACCGTATATACAGCTAAGGCAATAATACCGATAAGACTTAGTAAAGCACCGATGACAAAACCAGGTGTTCTATATTTGAAAGTTATTTGATGCGTTCCCGGCTTTAATTTTAAGCCAATAAACACTTTCAAAGTTCGATTAATTTTAACTGGTTTTCCGTCAACTTCTGCTCGCCATCCTTTACTGTAAGGAATGGTGGTTGCTAAGTTTTCATTTTTATCAGTCTTTACTGTTCCAGCTACATAGCTATCCCTAAACGCAGAAAACTTCATGCGATTATTTTGAGCTTTTTTAACCTTATCTTCTAATGCAGTTTGATCAATATTCACAAAACGTGGATATTTAAACTCAACTTCATTTGACTTTCCGTCTAAAGTCATCTTCACTACCAGTTTTCCGTCTTTATCAGCTTGAACTCCAATAAGTTGATCTGTGTATTGTTGAAGATGAACATCTTTTCCATTAATTGAGACAGTAAATGGTAAACGGTAATCCGGCTTTTGCTTCATTTGATAGCTATTTAAAACCACAATCTGCTCCATTAAATTCTTACTAAAGCGGATATAACCAACTTGATCAGGTTTCAAATTGCTATATGTAAAGGTTATAGTACCAGGATTTTCGGAAGTTCTCTTAGCTTTAAATTTACCTTTCTTAAATTTAAGATTTATATTCTTAGAATTAATTTCAGCATTTTTAGAGCTATAGCTCAAAACATCTTTTTTAGTTTGAGTTAAAGAATTTAAAACCAAATTTTGATTATATACTGGATTTTCTTCTTTAAACTTCAGCTTATTAGCTAAACCACCTGCAAAGGCAAAAGGTAAAGTTTCATTTCGATAGGCCGTCTTATCACCCTGTTTTAGAATTACAGGATGATTCTTTAAATCATTTCTCAAACCATAGCTAATGTATTCTGGTGAAACACTTTGATTAGAAAGTGAACTATTAATAAACGTTTTTACATTAAAAATAGCATCTGTTACTACAGTACCTGTTTGATAATAGTAGAAATAACGAAAAGTTGAAAAACCAAGATCAGTCATTAATGAACTAATGCGAGAATCATTATTTGATGAAAATTCTTCCATCCCCCGGTAATTAAAAGTGTATCCCTCACCGCGATCATTATTTAGTTCATAGTTTTTAGCCAATCTACCCGTTTTATCAGAATTTGGAATTCGAGAAATAATACTCTGATTCTCAGACACATAAGATGGATATGCTCCACTTTTCATTCCGAGGTGATTCAAACCAATATAGGCATTACCGGCTAATTCAACTAATCCTACCAATAATAAAGTTACACGAACAAATCGTTTATCAGAGAAATAAACCAAGATTCCAAATATAATTACTAGGACAACTGCCAGCCAAGCATAACCATTCCATGGTCCAATTCTACGACGAATATATACAGCTGCTAAACTAACAAGTAAGTAAATTCCAGCAGCAATGAGTCTTTCGTTTTTACTTTCTTTTCGATACTCACTTAAATTAGAGAGTTCTTTTGCCGCCAAAAGTAAAAACCAGAATACAATAATAAATCCAAAACGATATGGATAAGCAATAGTTTGTTGACCACCATGCCAAAAGAGATAGATTTTTGGCACAGTAATACTCAACACAAAAAATAGTCCAATAACTAGATTAGTAATTCTTTCTTTGATAGAGTTACGTCCATCAATAAAGTAAAGAATAAATACAATTAAAACTAACGTACCAACAAAAATTGGTGCCCAATCATTGTAAGTATCACCAATAAATAATCTTGAAACAGCTTTTCCGCCACTAATTAAAGTTTTAATTTCAAAATTAGAATTAAAGTCTGCCTGAGATAACTTATTGCTAGAAAGGTTAAAGAAAGTTGGCAGGATAACTACTGCGCTGATTAACCCACTAATGATTGAACTAATTGCAAAACCGGTAAATTGATGAAGAAAAGTTTTGCGATTTTCAAAATTGTTAACTGTATATGCCAAAAACAATATTACTAAAAAGATACAAATCATGTAGCCAATATAGTAATTAAAAATGATAGCACATGCTAGTAAAACACTGTAAGCCAGCCAAACATTCTTCTTGATTCCTCTGATCAATGCATAGGAAATTAACGGAAGTAAGACTAAACCATCAAACCACATTACATTTCCAGCATAGGCAATCGAATATCCGCTTAAGCCATAAGCAATTCCTAAAAAGACAGGATATGCTTGATACTTAAACTTAAACCATTTCAAAGTCAGCCAAGTAAAGGTTCCACTCATTAAACCTAATTTGATCAGGATAATAATATACACAGCAATATTCATTTTACTTGCTGGGAAAAGGAACACAATAAAATTGAGTGGGCTAAGAAGATAATAGCCAATATTTCCGGCCATATCTCCACCCAAACCATTGAGAAAACTAAATCCTGCGCTACTCCAATTACCGAGCATTAAATGACGATAATATTGAAAGAAGGACAAATATTGATTTGGTAAATCCCCACTATACAGAACTCCCCCAAAGATTGGGTTACAATCGGTCAAAGTAGATAAAAGGAAAAAGAGAACTATAGTTGTTAAACAACTTATTAGGCTTACCTTTAAAATCTTTTTTTCTTTTTTACTTAAATATTTCATTCTTAATACCAAAAAACTCCTTTCTAAAATCTGTAATTTCAGTATTAGAAAGGAGTTTAACCATCACTCTTACAATAAACTCTTAATCATCCTTATTTTCATCTGAACTATGATCCTCAGAATCATTCTTTTCAGATGGTGGATTAAGTGGAATATTATCAATATTCTTATGATCATCAGGAAGTGGATGAATATCTTCTTTATCATCCTTGTTTTCAGTTTCTTCTCTTTGTTGATCCTTCTTTTCCATTGCGGCTTTTGCCTCTTCATAAGTTGAAGCTTTAGACTCACTTGGAAATTCATTTTCATCATTTTCAGGCATTTTACCAGTCTTGAATAATGAAAGAATTTGTTTTTCGTTTAAAGTTTCATACTTGAGTAAGGCTTCTGCAATAATCTTATGAGTTTCACGGTGACTCTTAATGATGTCAACTGCTTGTTTATGACCTTCATCAAGAATTTCTTTAACTGCTTCATCAATCTTAGCAGCTGTAGCTTCACTATATGGCTTAGTTCCATAAGGTGATTGCATACTTGGGGACTCAAGCTCAGTCATACCAACATCAGTCATACCATATTGAGTAACCATACCCCGAGCGATGTTAGTTGCTTGTTCAAAGTCATTTGAAGCACCAGTAGACTTATCGCCCACAACTACTTCTTCACCAGCACGACCACCCATTAAACCAGCAACTTGTTCCATCAACTGCTTCTTAGTGATGATGTTTTCATCTTCTTTTGGAAGCATGATGTTATATCCACCAGCACGGCCTCTAGGAACAATTGTAACCTTACGAACAGTTCTTGAATCACTAAGAACCAATCCAACAATTGCGTGTCCTGCTTCGTGGTAGGCAACACGTTTTCTTTCTTCTGGAGAAATAACAGTATCTTTCTTAGCTGGGCCGGCAATAACTCTATCTTCAGCTTCATCAATATCAGAAGCTGTAATTTCAGTCTTATTACGACGAGCAGCAACTAAAGCAGCTTCGTTTAAAACATTTTCAAGATCAGCACCAACGAAGCCAGGAGTTTGACGTGCTACTTCCTTTAAATCAACATCAGGGGCTAAAGGTTTATTCTTAGCATGAACCTTTAAAATAGCTTCACGGCCCTTAACATCTGGGCGACCAACTAAAACTTTACGGTCAAAACGACCTGGACGAAGAAGTGCGGGATCAAGAACATCAGAACGGTTAGTAGCTGCCATAACAATGACACCTTCATCACCTTCGAAACCATCCATTTCAACCAGTAATTGGTTTAAAGTTTGTTCTCTTTCGTCATGGCCACCACTTACGCCATTACCACGTTTACGTCCAACAGCATCAATTTCATCAATAAAGATGATACTTGGTGCATTTTTCTTAGCTGTTTCAAACAGATCACGTACACGAGATGCACCAACACCGACAAACATTTCTACAAAGTCTGAACCAGAAATTGAATAAAATGGTACACCGGCTTCACCTGCAACTGCACGTGCAAGTAAAGTTTTACCAGTACCTGGAGGACCCTCAAGAAGAACACCAGCCGGAATTCGAGCACCTAATTTAGTATATTTTGCTGGATTCTTTAAGAATTCAACAATTTCAACCAATTCTTGCTTTTCTTCTTCTTCCCCAGCTACATCTGAGAATCTAACCTTGTTTTTACTTGGATCTTGTGGCTTAACATGTGACTTACCAAAGTTCATCATACCGCCGCCACGGCCTTGTCCACCTTGATTCATCATCATCCAAAGCATGACAATAAAAATCAAAGTTGGGACAAGCATCACAATCGTAGAGATCCAGGTTCCAGATTGAGATTCACCTTGTCCAGAAATAGATGCCCCACTCTTTTGGGCAAGATCGGAAATTGTCTTAACCATTGAGTCATTTTGAAGCATCGTAGTACTGAACCGGGTTACTTCATTACTACTTTGTGAACTTGGAATTAGTCCAAATCCATTATTATTTTGATTATTTGACTTTTGAGCTTTCTTATAAGATCCAGTAACCGTATATACACCATTAGATGGTTGTACATTGATACTCTTGACTTTACCCGCTTTTAAATCTTTTACTAATTGAGAATAACGGATATTTTCTGTGGAACCATTACTACCGGAGCCTCCCACGGCCCAATTGATTCCAGCCAAGAGGATCACGAATACTATGATATAGAAAAGACCGTTAGAAAGCAGTCTATTTCTTCTATTTTTCATCTATTAACCTCCGCGACACTTCTTGGAATTACTCCAACGATTTTACCACAAATTATGCTTTTACCATAGAACTTTGCATAAACTTAAAAATAAATATATACATTATAGCGTACAAAATTGGGGTTATATTCTTGATTTTGATAAACACTTTCAACATAGACTGGATTTTCCTCTTGCCAGACTGTCAAACAATACGGCCTTAAAGCTAAAGGAATCCCATTTTCAGCAAATTTTTTCTTAGCCTTAGTTTGTTTTCCTGTAGCTAACTTTAATGTACTACCTTGTGGCAAGCTCCCTACCTCTAAATACTTTGCTTTTTCGCCATAAAAATAACCAGCCAATTTTTGTGACTTTTCATCCTGGGTAATTAAATATTTTTTTCCGTTAAAAGAAAATTTTTCATTTAATTTAACTAGTTTTCTTTTAGGATCAATTACAGCTAATTCATTTCTATTAATCAAATAGTAATATTTTTGATAAAAAAGCAATTGAAAATTTTCTTTATTGAAAATCACATTTTTATTCAAGTCAATTTCATCAAAATGGATTCTTTGATGCCACTTTTTATAGATTAAATAATCAAAAAAAGCTGCCGCTTCATGTGTATTTAACCGAGCTATATCTTCCTTTTTACCCCGTAGCGCTTTACTAAAATTTATTGGAGAAGGTAAACTATCAAAGAGATCACTCTGACACTTTGAAAGTAACGCTACACTCTCACTAAAGTGGTTAGCATTTTTAACTAGATGACTTGTCTCTTTCTTTAATAATGGAACAACATGATGTCTCAAACGATTTCTTAAAGTGTCATCTTCAAAATTAGTTTTATCTTCAATGAAATCAAGATGGTGGTCCTTATCATATTTCAATAATTCATCTTTAGAATATTTAACTAAAGGGCGCAACAATTTCATTGAACCGAGATTTCCCACAATTTGAAGACTATTCATTTCAGCTACATCCCCAGAGCGAATAAACTTCAATAAAATATTTTCAATTAAATCATCCCCGTGATGTGCTGTTAAAAGATAATCAGTTTGATACTTTCTTCCAACCTCTGCTAGGAATGCATAACGGTACTCTCTGGCTTTTGCTTCAACCCCAGCTTGCGGATGAAGTTCAACTGGCCACTTTTTTTCTACTAGCTTTACTTTAAGGGCTGAAGTTAATCTTTGTAAAAGTTGGCTTTCTAAAAAGCTATCATCTCTTAGACAATGGTCCAAATGTGCAACAATCAATTGTTCAGATGGATTAGGTAAAAAATTAACCAGCATCTTCAGCAACGCTACTGAATCTGGACCGCCACTTGCAGCCAGTAAAAATTTTTTATTTTTTATTTCAATATTATTTTCAGTAAAAAAAGTTGTAAATTTTGTCATTTTTAGATTAAAAAAGTGACCCCTACCGGTCACTTAAATTCAATTGATTTTTTAAATTAGCTATTTTATCAGTAGATTTCTCTAATAATTTAGCTAGTGGAGTAAAATCTTTACTATCTTTAAATTCATTAGTTGGATCAACTAAATCAGAATTATTTACCTGACTCAATGATAGAGAAATTTTTCCTTCACGATTATTGATCACAACAACACGGATTTCGTCTCCAACACTATACTTCTTTTTAACACTTTCCCACTTATCACCGAAGTCTTTATGGAAAATCAAACCATGATGTCGATGTGGCAAAGTTACAAAAATCCCAAGTTTAGTAATATTATTCACTTTAGCATTGAGCCTTAATCCAATTGGAAATTTCACTAATAATCCTCCTCTTTTTCAGGAAGAGTATAAATTGATTCACCAGATTTAGAATAATAGAACTTATAGCGAATTACTTTAGCCACATAATCAGGATCTTTTAAGTCTGCAACCTGTGATTTTAATTTTTTATTGGTTTTGTTAACCTGGTTTAACTCTGCTTTATTAGTTTGAATTTGACTATTAATTCTACCAGTTTGCACATGAACCATAATTAGTTGCAGCCCAAAAATTAAAATTGCAATTGCAAAACAAGCAATAATTCGGTTCTTCCTTACGCGATGAACCTCTTTTTCTTTTCTAGCTGCTTTACGTCGCAAACGTGCTAGGCGTTCTTCATCGCTTAAGGCATTATAAAGTCGTGGCCCTCTCTGCATACCTATGTCCCTGCCTTTTCGTCAATATTCTAAATCTTAATTATATCACCACTTGTTATTAATATAACATCTTACTCTTCCCTTGTCATTAATCAATTAGCTCATACAAGTCACTGGCTTCTGCCTTCTTAGTTGTTTCTCTTAAGTCAAGTACACGAGCTTTTAATTGTTTTGTACCGAATCCGATTTCAATAACATCACCCAGTTTAACATCATAGCTAGATTTTACTACTCGGTCATTAACTTTTACTCGTCCTTGATCAGCCATTTCTTTAGCAACAGTACGTCTTTTAACTAATCTAGATACCTTTAAAAACTTATCGATTCTCATTGTTTTCTCTATTCTCCTTATTTTTGAACAATCTCACTAGCTGCTTCTAAGAATGTATGAAGCTCATTAAATAATTGTCTAGTACTCATATTTTTCTCAAGCTCAAGCATTACGTTCAATCTCTTTTGCGGATCCATGTTAATTCGTGCTCTTAGGGATACATGTTCTAGGGCCTTAAAAATATTTGGTCCTTCTAATTCCTCACTAGCTTGATTATTAAAAATGACTTGCAACTTATCATTTGATTTTTGAGTAAGAGATACAACTTTAGCTAAATCTGCATCTGCCTTAACTGTAGATACATTCAAAAGATTTTCTACAGCAAGTGGATAATCACCAAAGCGATCAATTAATTCATCTGCGATATTGTCCGCCTCTTTTTGATCATTGATCCCCTTAATTTTCTTATAGAACTCAATTTTTTGCTCTTGATCTGCAATATAATCATCGGGAATATATGCTTCCAAATCAAATTGAACTTCTGCATTAGATTTAACCGCAACTTTTTTACCTTTACGTTTCTTAATTGCTTCGTCTAACATTTGGGCATATAAATCATAGCCAACACTATCAATGAAGCCATGCTGCTGTTTTCCAAGCATATTACCGGCCCCTCTAATTGATAAATCACGCATAGCAATTTTAAAGCCGGATCCTAATTCAGTAAAGTCGCGGATTGCACTAAGCCGTTTTTCACCAATTTCAGTTAAGACTTTATTTGGTTGATAAAGGAAATAGGCATAGGCTAAACGGGCACTTCTGCCTATTCGACCACGTAATTGATATAGCTGACTTAATCCATAATGATCTGCATCTTCAACAATCATAGTATTAACATTTGGCATATCAACGCCCGTTTCAATAATTGTTGTTGTTACCAAGATATCAAATTCGTTTTTTGAAAAACGATACATGATATCTTCCATTTGGTTTTCACTCATGCGGCCATGAATATATTCGATTTTAGCTTCTGGAATCAGTTCTTCTAATTGACTAACAACTTTATCGATATCATCAATCCGATTATGTAAGAAAAATACTTGCCCGTTACGCTTCATTTCTCTAAGGACGGCCTCACGAACAATACTTGGCATTTCTTCCATAACATAAGTTTGAATTGGATAACGGTTAGTAGGTGGCGTCTCCATAACTGAAAGATCTCGTACTCCTACCATCGACATATGTAAAGTACGAGGGATTGGAGTAGCAGTCAAAGTCAAAACATCGATATTGGCTTTTAATTCTTTTAGCCTTTCCTTATGCTTAACTCCAAATCGCTGTTCTTCATCAATAATTAACAAGCCTAGGTCTTTAAATTGGACATCTTTTGAGAGCAAGCGGTGTGTTCCAACGACCATATCAATCTTGCCACTTTTTACACCTTCAACTATCTCCTTCACTTCAGCAGGAGTTTGAAAACGTGATAAAAGCGCACAATTGACTGGAAAATCTTTAAAGCGGTCTTGCATGGTTTCAAAATGTTGTTGCGCCAAAATAGTAGTTGGAGCTAAAAAGGCAACTTGTTTTCCATCCCGAATTGCTTTAAAAGCAGCTCTCAAGGCAACTTCAGTTTTACCAAAGCCTACATCTCCCACTAAAAGTCGATCCATTGGCTTCGGACTTTCCATATCAGCCTTAATTTCTCTAATTGAACGAAGCTGATCTGGAGTTTCAGGATATGGGAAAGCATCTTCGAATTCTTTTTGTAAATCATCATCCGGACTGAAAGCAAATCCTTTTTCAGACTCACGTTTTGCGTATAGTTCAATCAAATCATCTGCGATATCTTCAACTTTTGACTGAACCCGTTTTTTAGTCTTAGTCCACTCAGAGCTTCCCAATTTATTAATATGAGGAACTCTGCCTTCAGAAGCCACATATTTTTGTACTAAACCTAATTGGTCAGCAGGGACAAATAGCTGATCATGATGTTGATAAGTAATAGTGATATAGTCACGTTTTTTACCATCTACATCTAATGTTTTAATTCCTTCAAACCGTCCAATACCATGATTGACATGAACAACATAATCGCCTGGTTTTAATTCATTATAGTTTCTTAACCGTTGAGCATTTTCAAGAGTCTTAACACGTTTGCGGTGATGTGGTCTTTGATTGAATAATTCTCGTTCAGTTAAATAAACCAAATCTAAACTAGGTAAAGCAAAACCATGTGCAAAATTACCTACAGTTATTTGAGCTTTATTTGATAAAAGTTGATCTGCTTTTACAACCGGAATATCAACGCCATAATCAACTAAATTTTGAGCGATTTGCTTGGCACGAGTTTCCGAATCAGCTTGCAAGATAACCGTATTTCCTTCATTAGAAAATCGTGTTAGCTCACTTTTAATCAAAGGCATTTGACTAAAGAACTGTTGAACTTCTCGTGTGGTAAAGTTAAGAATTTGATCAAATTTTAATCGGCCCATTCCTTTTTGGAAAAGCGAGAATAAAATCTGAGCTTGCTTTGATTTTTGAACAACTCGCTCAAAACTATGGCGTAATTTTTGACTATTCAGCATTGCTCCGGCTTTTATTTCTTCGGAAATAAAAGCTTCATTTTGAGCATCCACATCAGCTACATTCTTTTTTATGGACTGCCAATCATCAAATAGTAATAAGCCATCTTTATCTAAATAATCAATTAAATTGAAAGATCGCGGAAGTAAATAATCAATTAAAAAGGCATAGTTATCTGGTAAACCACCAGCTTCTAATAAATCAATTGCCTTAACAAAATGATTTTTAACGCTCTCTTCTTCAGCAATTGATTCGCTCATATCCTGCTTTATTTTTTCTACCGCTTCTTGAAAATTATGTGGTGAAAATACTCGATCTAGAGCTGGGCCAATTGAAATACTGTCTTTTTCTTCTAAACTACGCTGTGTAGCTGAATCAAACTCCTTTACGGTATCAACTTCATCCCCAAAGAATTCAATTCGAATCGGATTCTCTTGATCCAAAGGATAAATATCAAGAATATCTCCTCGACGAGCAAATTCTCCAGGACGGGCTACAATGCTTTCTCTGCGATACCCTGCCTGCGTAAGCCATTCAGTTAACTTATCTAAATCGAATTCTGCCTCAGGCTTAAATATCTTTTTTGCCTTAGTAAAATCTCTCGGATCACTCAACTTATACTGTAAAGCTTGAGGCGTTACTACAACAATCCCCGCTCTCTTTTCAGCTAAAAACTCTAAGGTCTGCAATCTTTGACTAAGTTCGTCCGGAGATGCAATAGCCGTTTGGGTAGCAATTGTAGCATCAACTGGGAAGCTAAATACCATATCATCAGGCAATAAGTTTCCTAATTCATCTAAAAGCGTCTGCGCCTTTTCTTCATTATCTTCAACCAAAATCAACGGTTGCTGCCAAGTTTTTAGCATTTGCATCAGTACAGCAGCAAAAGCACCCGAATTTACTCCAGTTAAAAGCGATCTTTTTTCTACTGGAGCTTTTTCAATAAAGTTATTTAAATCTTTATCTTTTTTTATTAATTCTGTAATGTTCATTCTAATTATACTGATTCATTAAATATTGGGCGTTCTTCCCTTTAATAAAATCATTAATGACATTCTCACTTGTCTCAAAAGCTGCATCCATCAGTTTTTGCTGGTCATTATTAAAGGGACTTAATACCCAAGAAACAACACTTTCGTTTTCAGGATGGCGAATTCCAATTTTTAATCGATTAAAATTGTTCGTTCCTAAGCAAGCCATAATGCTCTTAATTCCATTATGACCCCCTGATTTACCATTTGCACGAATTCTAATCTTTCCAATTGGCATGTCCATATCATCATGAATAACTAAAATATCTTCAGGCTTAATTTTAAAGAAATTAGCTACTTGCGCGATTGATTTTCCCGAATCGTTCATAAAAGTCTGTGGTTCAAGAAAAATCACATCTTCACCGTTGATCTTTTGTTTTGTCCATAAGCCTTCAAACTTATCCTTATCTAGGGTTAAACCATTTTTCTCTAAATAATGATCTAATGCCATAAAACCTGTATTATGCTTAGTCTGATCATATTTTCTACCTGGATTTCCTAAACCTGCAATTAACTTCATTCTTTTTCATCCTCTTTGATAAATATTTCATTCTAAATCTGCTTATTGCTCTTGAGATTATAGCACACGCTTACTTACAAATAATTAATTAGATCTTTAAAATTATATTTTTAATTTTTAAATTCCAATATGATATAATCGTTATTGTTAAATAAATCACTAATATGGAAGGAAGTATTAGCAAATGTCAGAAGAAAAAATTCATAAGATTATTCTTGTTGGTGACGGTGCTGTAGGTTCTACTTACGCATTCTCATTAGTTCAACAAGGTATCGCACAAGAATTAGGTATCGTTGATATCGTTAAAGAAAGAACTCAAGGTGATGCTATTGACTTAGCAGACGCTACTCCTTGGATTGCACCAAAGACTATTTACTCTGCAGAATACTCAGACGCAAAAGATGCTGACTTGGTAGTTATTTCTGCTGGTGCTCCACAAAAGCCAGGTGAAACTCGTCTTGACCTTGTTAACAAGAACTTAAAGATTTTATCTTCAATCGTTGAACCAATCGTTGAATCAGGTTTCAATGGTATTTTCTTAGTTGCTGCTAACCCAGTTGATATCTTAACTCACGCAACTTGGAGAATGTCAGGATTCCCTAAGGATCGTGTTATCGGTTCAGGTACTTCACTTGATACTGGTCGTCTTCAAAAAGTTATCGGTGAAATGGAACACGTTGACCCACGTTCAGTTAACGCATACATGCTTGGTGAACACGGTGATACTGAATTCCCAGTATGGAGCTACAACAATGTTGGGGGCGTAAAAGTTAGCGACTGGGTAAAGGCTCACCCAGAAGTTGGTGAAAACAAGCTTGAAGCAATCCACAAGGAAGTTGCAGATATGGCTTACGACATCATTAACAAGAAGGGTGCTACTTTCTACGGTATCGGTACTGCTTTAGCATTCATTACTAAGGCTATCTTGAACAACGAACACAGAGTTCTTCCACTTTCAGTACCTATGGATGGTGAATACGGCTTACACGATATTCACATCGGTACTCCAGCAGTTGTTGGTCGTCATGGCTTGGAACAAGTTATTGAAATGCCATTGAACGCTGACGAACAAGCTAAGATGGAAGCTTCTGCAAAACAATTAAAAGAAGTTATGGACAAAGCCTTCAAAGAAACTGGCGTAAAGGTTCGTCAATAATTAAGACTTTTTCCTGTAAAAGAGCATTCACATTTGTGGATGCTCTTTTATTTTCTAAATTAAAATTGTTTAATCAGTCTTTAATTTTTATATAAAACTATGGTATAATGGCTTGTAAATTTCAGATGTATGGAGGCTAATCATGCTAATCAAATCTCTTGTCTATAAAAAAGATTACTTAACTACAGTCAACGAAAAAGCTACTCTTGCCGAAGCATTAAAAATCTTAGAAGACTCCGGCTTTCGTTGTGTCCCTATTTTAGACGATACCGGAACTATCTTCCGTGGAAATATTTATAAAATGCATATTTACCGTCATAAATCTCAAGGCGGCGACATGAATTTACCTGTAACTTACTTGCTTAAAAACGCTACTAAAACAATTAAGGTAAATTCACCTTTCTTCCGTGTATTCTTTAACATTAAAGACCTCCCATACATTGCTGTATTGGATGAAGAAAACCATTTCTATGGAATTTTGACTCACGCTCGTTTGCTAGATATGCTTTCTGATGCTTGGAATATCAAAAATGGTTCTTATGTTTTGACTATCCTTTCAGATAATGATCGTGGTAATTTAGTTAAAATGGCAAAAATTATTTCTAAATATAGTAATATTGCCGGTTGTTTAACTTTAGATGTCAAAACTGGTGAATTAGTTCGCCGTAACTTATTTACTCTTCCTATTGGTGTTTCTCGCGAAACAATGACTGCTATCGTCAACCGACTTGAAAAGAAGGGTTTTGTTGTTGCTGAAATTGAAGATCTTCAATCAGGTTTAACAATCCGTAGCGCAGAAAAACCTGGAGAATTAAAAGACTAATTATCTTAATTACTATAGTTAAAAAAGCTTGCTTAGCCAAATTGGTTAAACAAGCTTTTATTTTACTTTTTATTTTTAATTTTCGTAATATACACGTGGTAAGCGATCATTTAATAAGCAAGCAACTTCATAATGAATTGTATCAACATAATCAGCTGCAGCTTTAATATTATTTGGATCATCAGGATTAGCAGAAATAATGGTTACTTTGGTTCCCACTGACATCTTTTTAGGCATCTTAACCATAAATTGATCCATACAAATTCGACCAACAATTGGGCAATATGTATCTCCTACTTTAATCTTGAAACCCTGGAATTTTCTAATAAAACCATCTGCATAGCCAACAGGTACAGTTCCAATAATTGTATCCTCATCTGCAACAAAGGTTGAGCCGTATCCAACGCCGTCGCCTTGGTGAATTGTCTTAACATGAGTCAATTCACTTTCAAATGACAATGCAGGTTCCAACTTAATATTTGATTTCAAATCTGGTGAGCTAGGGTTAGAAGACGGATTTAAGCCATAAATTCCAATACCAAATCTAACTAAATCACTTTTAATTCCATCATGAAAAATACTTGCGGCCGTATTATCAACATGAATCCACTTTGGCTTTACAGTAAGCAGGCTCTTCATATGATTAAATTTTTCACATTGATGTTTGAAATAAGTTTCATCACTGCTATCAGCAGAAGCAAAATGGGCAAACATTCCTTCAATAAAGAAATTATCGTTATTCTCTAAAAACTCATTAGCGGCAATAAAGTCTGCGTCTTCATTAAATCCGATTCTACCCATTCCGGAATCAATACCTAAATGAATCTTCAATTGCAAATTTGCATCTTTTAAGTACTTCTCTGCTTCTTTAAGCCATTCTAAGTTTGGAACAGTTAATGAAACGTTATTTACAGCAGCAATTGGAGCATATTCAGGAGAAACAACGCCTAAAACTAAAATTGGTTTTGTAATATCTGCATGTCTTAACTCTAATGCTTCATCTAAAATTGCAACGCAAAATCCAGCTGCGCCTACCTTATCTGCAACCCTAGATACTCCTACTGCACCGTGTCCATAGCCGTTAGCTTTTACAACTGCAAGCATCTTTTGTCCTGGCTCTAGATGCTCCATCTCATTTTCAAGATTTCTTTTAATAGCGCCCAAGTTTACCTTTACTACGGCTGGACGATGAATTCCTGGAACCATTAATCTAATTCCTCCAAAACTACAACTGTTATAATCTCATGATCATCATGTGTGATACTAGGAAAAATATTTCCAGAAAACTTAGTCGAGGTCATTACTGGATGTCCTAAGTCATCCCATAATGTTTCAATATCTTGAAAACCAACATATTTACCTAACCCAGTTCCCATTGCTTTTGAAAAAGATTCTTTTAAAGAAAAACGGCCACCAAGATATTCTACCTTGCGTTTTCCTTTTAATTGTTGATATTGTTCAAATTCTTTTGGAGTTAATACTCTTTTAGCAAATTTATCGCCTTTTTCAACTATCTTTTTCATGCGTTCAACTTCAACTGAGTCAATTCCTACGCCTCTAATCATTATTTTCACCTCACACATTGATACATTATATTACAAAAAAGAGCTGTAGCAACTACAGCTCTCCAGTAACAAAAATTAATCTTTTTTCTTGATAACGAAATCATGCTTTCTGCCACCTTTACGGGCACTAGGCTTACGATGATATCTTTCATTTCGATCTCCACCACGTTTGAAATTACGTTTAAAGTTTCGATTGTTACCATGCTTTGATTTAAACGGTAATGGCTTTTCAGGTGTAATCTTTACTTTTACACTGTCTGCATCTTTAGACAAGTCTTTTAATAAAGCAGCTACTAAGTCAATGGCAGAATAATCATCAAGAAGTTGAGATGCCTCTTCAGTATATTTAGAAAGATCACTATCGAGTAATTCTGCTACCTTTTTATTAGCTGCACTTAATTGTCCCCTAAATGCTTCTTCATCTGTTGGTGGCTTAAGCGGCATCATCTTTTTATGCGTTAATTGTTCTATAGTACGCATATAGCCAATTTCATTTGGAGTAACAAAAGTTACAGACATTCCATTCTGACCGGCACGTCCAGTTCTACCAATACGGTGAACATAAGAATCCGGATCTTGCGGAATATCATAGTTATAAACATGACTAACCCCAGAAATATCTAATCCACGGGCTGCCACATCAGTTGCAACTAAAATATCGAGCTTACCCTTTCGGAATCTCTTTAACACGCTCATTCGCTTAGCTTGAGACAGATCACCATGAATTCCAGCAGCGTTATACCCACGTGCTTGCAGCCCACGTGTTAATTCATCAACACGTCTCTTAGTTCTACCAAAAATAACGGCTAGATCAGGATTTTGAACATCAATTAAGCGACATAAGATGTCGAACTTTTCATTTTCTTTTGCTCTCACAAAATACTGATCAATTAAATTAGCAGTTAATTCTTTTCCTTTGATTTTTACAATCTCAGGATCATTCATGAATTTTTCACCAATTCGTAAAATTGGCTTTGGCATTGTAGCAGAGAAAAGTAATGTTTGATGTTTACTTGATGCATATTTCAGAATACTTTCAATATCCTGAATAAATCCCATATCAAGCATTTCATCAGCTTCATCTAAAACAATTGTTTTAACTTTAGAGATATCGATTGTGCCACGTTTTAAATGGTCAAGTAAACGTCCAGGCGTTCCCACCAAAATTGCCGGTGTCTGTTTTAAAGCACGAATCTGACGTCGAATATCAGCACCGCCATAAACCACTTGAACGCGAGCTTTTTCATCACGACCTAAGCGGAACAACTCTTCTTGGGTTTGAATAGCCAATTCACGAGTAGGTTCAATAATAATAGCTTGAATTGAATCGTGTTGTTTATCTAAATTTTGTAAAATTGGCAAACCAAAGGCAGCAGTTTTACCAGTACCTGTTTGTGCTTGACCAATTACATCTTTTCCCTCCAAAACGAGAGGAATGGTTTTTTCTTGAATTGGGGTAGCTTCTTCAAAACCTGAACGCTTAATAGCTTTTAAAATTTCAGGTTTTAAGTTCATTTCAGAAAATTTCAAATATCTAATTCCTTCCTACATGAGACGGTCTAAAACCTTTTCTAAATGCATCCCATGTGATCCCTTTAGCATTACAATATCAGCTGGTTTAATGTCATTCTTTAAGTCATCAATCATATGATTCATTTGGTCTTGTGGATAATAGTGCAAATTTTCTGCTGGGTACTTATCAACAAGAGCATCATATAAGTTTTTCATTTCTGGACCATATAAATATAGTTCGTTAATAATTGCTGGATCCAAGCTAGTGGCAAGTGAAGCGTGAAGATCAGCTGATTCATCCCCAAGCTCTAACATATCACCTAAGACAGCAATTCTACGTCCACCATCTTCGACCATTACTTGTCCAAACGAAGTCGTAACAGCCTTAACAGCAGTTGGATTTGAGTTGTAGACATCATCCATAATTGCTTCGCCTACATCCCCCTTCTTCCATTGCATTCTATTTGCTGTTGGAGTGAAGTTAGCTAAAGCTTGGGCAATTTGTTCATCATTTTCACCAAAATGGCGTCCTACACTAATAGCTGCAAGAGCATTAGAGACATTATGTTTTCCAATCATTGGAATTTTAAATTGTTGTGTTGACTCATTTACTTCAAAAGTAGCATGATGCATGTAAGATCTAAATGTAGTTGCAAAAACAGTATCTTCTTCTCTAAAACCAAAAGTACTCTTTTCTTGCTTAATCTTAGCTACACGCTCTTCTAATAAAGGTTCATCGCCATTGTAAATAAACTTACCGTCTTCCTTTAAGAAGTCAGTAATTTCCATTTTAGCGTCTGCAATCTTATCTCTAGTACCAAAGAACTCAATATGAGCTTCACCAATCATTGTGATGACACAAACATCTGGTCTTACTAATTCACTTAAATGGTGTAATTGTCCCGGACGATCCATCCCCATCTCAAGAACTAAAATTTCAGTAGATGGTTTCATCTCTAAAATAGTTACAGGTACCCCAATTTCGTTATTAAAGTTAGCCTGTGTCTTATGCACGTTAAATCTTTTTGATAAAACAGCTGCAACCATATCCTTAGTTGTAGTTTTACCATTAGATCCAGTAATCCCAACAACAGTTGGATTAACTTTACCTAAGTAATATTTAGCTAAATTTTGAAGTGCAGTTAGCGGATCTTCCACTTCAATAACTGGCACATCAGTAGGCATACCCTCATGGCCTTTTTTCCAAAGAGTTGCTTCTGCTCCGTTTGCCATTGCATTAGATACAAAATCATGTCCATCCCTTGCACCATCTAAGGGAATAAACAAAGAGTTGGGAGTTACTTTTCTTGAGTCAAAAACAACAGATGTAATGACCTTATCTTCTCCCATATTAACTGAACTATTTAATGCTTTAGCGATCTCAGCAAGTTGCATTTTCATAATAAATAAATTACTCCTACCTAAAATTGCATGTACTCCTATTATACTGACTTATTTCAGTAAGAAAAAGGCTCCATGCATATCAATAAGAATTATACCACGTTAAGCATAAAAAAAGAGCAGTCCAAAGTGGGCTGCTCTTTTGGTAAAAACCAAGAATTATTAATTCTTTGAAGACATACCGTACTTCTTGTTGAATTTTTCGATACGACCATCTGCTTGTGCAAACTTTTGCTTGCCAGTGTAGAATGGGTGAGAATCTGAAGAAATTTCAACACGAACTAATGGGTAAGTCTTACCTTCGAATTCAACTGTTTCTTCTGGTTTTAAAGTAGAACCAGCTACGAACTTAGCACCAGTTGCTGAGTCCATGAAAACAACTTCTTGGTAATCTGGATGAATCCCTTTTCTCATTGTTTAATACTCCTTTGCCATGATCAATATTTCAGATCATAGATTATTTTACGACTAGTTAAGGATAGCACCTTTCTGACTATAATTCAAGCTAATTTATACTAGTGTACTTAATTCTAGTCCTTCTTAAGCTTAATTTTTTCGTTTACTTTTATTGCCACTGGATCAACTTTTTCTAGTCCTGTATCAATTGCAACTTTATAAAACAGCAATGAAACAATTGCAATCAATAAAAAATCCCAAGGATATTGAATCCAGTTTTGTCCACCAAAGCCGTCGCTACCACAATAAGACATGATAGAAATAAATACTAAATACCCTAAAAGCCAAGCAGCATGCTTAAACTGCGATTTAAAATCTTTCTTTTGATATTTAACTTCGTAATAGAAATAAATTGGGATTCCCACAAGAATAACCAAAATAACTTGAATTGTTGTTGGCCACATCGTCCAATAAATAGCTAAGCTAGTTAATACAAAAGTTAAAGGAGCAAACCAACGCATATATGTAGGTTTATATGGTCTATCTAAATCCGGTGCTATTTTTCTTAAAGTAATAGTAGTAACTGGACCAGTTAAATAAGCAATCAAAGTTGCACAAGTAATTACTGTTGCAAGTAAATTCCAGTTTCTAAAGACACTTACTAAAATCATCGCTAAAATCAAATCCGCAATCATCGCAAAACGAGGCACGAGATAGCGTCTATTAAGTCTCCCTAACCAAGCTGGTAAGTGTTTTGTGTACGTCATTGCAGCCAGAGCTCTTGATGCAGTTGCGACAAAAGCTACTCCAGTACCAAAAGGTGAAACAAAAGCATCCATATAAAGTAAAATCACAAGCCAATTAATTCCTAAAAGGATTGCAATATCTGCAAATGGGGACGCAAAATTAATTCCATGCCAGGATTTCTTAGCAAGCATTGCTGGATCAACCGCTCCAATAAAGGTTACTTGAAGCAAAATATAAATTGCAGCCGTCACAAACATGGAAATTAAAACTCCACGAATAATATTCTTTCGCGGATTCTTTAATTCACCACCAATATTAATTACTGTCTGAAATGCGTCATAAGACATGATGATACCAGCACCAGAAGCTGCTTCAAAAATTGCTCTACTTCCATAAGGCATAAATGTTTTTACATCGTGACCAAAGTTAGCGGGATGAAAACTAGATGCAAACAGCATAATGATTGTTATCGTAGGCAAGAGTACTTTAAAAACAGAGATCAAATTAGTAAAGTGGGTCATGATTTTAATTGACCAGAAATTAATTAAAGTAAAAATAATCATGAACACAAATACCAATAATAGCCCCGGTGTAGTTATATTTCCGTCTTGCATAAAGTGATGTGTCCAGTTTGCCCACTTCCATGGCCAAGAACTCATGTATTGAACAGCCGCAACTGCCTCCATTGGCACCAAGGTTACCAGCGAAATCCAATTTGCCCAAGCAGCGATAAAACCAAGCATGTGCCCATGGCTATATTGAGCATATTTACTCATTCCCCCACTTTCAGGAAACATAGTTCCTAGTTCAACATAGGTTAAGGCAATTGCAATAATAATAACTGCACCGATTATCCAAGATAAGATAGCCGCTGGGCCGGCAATTTTTGCTGCTGAACATGATCCAAAAAGCCATCCTGATCCAATCAACGAATTAAGGGCTAGCATTATTGCTGAAAATAAACTTATTTTGTGTCCCTTATTCACATCTCTTACATCCCTTCTTTATAAAAATTAAATCTATACTTAAAACAATTAAAAATTATTTTAACTAAAAAACCTAGAACCGACAACCAGCCCTAGGTTTTAGATCAATCTTCAAAATAGCTATAAAGATCACTTACTTTTAAACTCTTTTTTTCTTCTTCACTAATATCCGCTTTAACTTGACCATCCTTTAATACCAAAAGACGATTTCCATATTTTAAAGCATCCTCCATATGATGCGTAATCATTAAGGCAGTTAATTTATTTTCTTTAATTTGTTTATCAGTTACTGCTAGCAGATTTTCACTAGTATGAGGATCTAAAGCTGCTGTATGCTCATCTAATAGCAAAATATCAGGCTTTTCTATTGTAGCCATCAAGAAGCTCAAAGCTTGTCTTTGGCCTCCAGATAAGCCCTCTACAAATGTATTCAGGCAGTTTTCTAAACCATTGTTCATAACCGCAGCTAGTTTTTTAAAACGAGGTAAATTCTGCTTAAGTCTTCTAATCTTTAAAAATCTTCTCTTTCCCCGCTTGGTTGCTAAGAGTAAATTCTCTGCCACGGTCATTCTAGGAGCAGTCCCCATCTTAGGATCTTGAAAAACTCGTCCAATAAACTGAGTCCGCTTTTCTTCACTCATTTTCGTAATATCTTGCCCATTATGCCGAAGAATGCCACTATCAGGTTTTAAACTGCCCGCAATCGTATTAAAAAGTGTTGATTTACCGGCACCATTTGTTCCAATTATAGTAATAAAATCTCCAGATCTAATTTCTAAATTAATTCCTTTTAAGATTGGAACAATTTCACCATCAGCTGTTTTAACAGTTGTTTTGACATCTTTTAATTCTAGAATTGGCTTAGTCATGCTTTTTCACACCTCTTTCTACTGGCTTTTTCAAATGTAAAAACTTTTCTAATTGTGGGAGCATCATACAGAGGGCTAACACAATAGAAGAGATCAAGTTTAAGTCATTAGCTGAAAATCCAAGCTGAAGTACAGCTAACAAAATCAGACGATAGATAATACTACCTAAAGTTACGGCTACTAAACGCTGATTTAAGGTCAATTCTCCAAAAGCTACTTCACCAATAATAATTGAAGCTAAAGCAATAACAATAGTTCCAATTCCCATATTAATATCAGCATAACCATTATTTTGCGCAATTAATGCTCCGCATAAGGCAACTATTCCATTTGATAGCATCAATCCTATAATTACCATAAAGTCTGTATAAATTCCTAATGATTTTGCCATACTAGGATTATCTCCGGTAGCAATAAAAGCTTGACCAAAATCTGTATTTAAAAAGAAAATTAAGATTCCTGTAATTACTATTACAACTACAATACCTAAAACAACACTGTTAAAATATTGAGGTAATTTTTCTAAAAATTCATTATTGAGTAATGTCTTCTTACCAATCAGTGAAATATTAGAGCCGCCCATAATTCTTAAATTAATAGAATAAATTGCCGTCATTGTTAAAATACCAGCAAGTAGAATTGGAATTTTTCCTTTTGTATACAATAATCCCGTTACTAAACCTGCTGCCATTCCAGCTAAAAGGGCTAAGAAAGTAGCTAAGTATGGAGACATTCCGTGTGAAATATTAGCTACTGCAACAGCTGCACCTAATGGAAAGGTTCCTTCTACGGTCATATCAGCAAAATTCAAAATTCTAAATGTCAAATATAATCCTAAGCCAAGCAAAGCCCATAGCAAACCCTGGCCAATAGCAGATACGATCAAGTTCATCTATATACAACTCCTTTTTTCTGACATTCTTCTAAAAATCGTTGAGGCACTTGAAGATTTAATTCTCTGGCTTCTTTTAAATTAACGATCGGTTCTCCCTTTTTCACTCTTTCGATTGGTAAAGAACTAACTTTTTTACCCTTTAAAATTTCAATAGTCATCTTTCCAGTCATTTTTCCTAACTCATATTGATTAACACTATAAGTTGCAAGACCACCCTGTTTTACCATAGTTGCTGCAGCAGGGAAAATTGGCTTTTTAGCAGCATTACCATTTTTAACTAGTGTTTCCATCGCTCCAGCAATTGTGTTATCAGTTGGTACAATGACGGCATCTACTTGACTAAACATCTGCTCTGAAACTTGATTAAGATCGTTACTATTTGCAATTGAGAAAGATTTTAAATTTATTTTTCTCTTTTTACATTCACGCTCAATCTCGTGAAAGCCACTAACTGCAGAAGAATCACTCGAAGTATAAATTACCCCTAAAGTTTTTAAATTAGGTAAAAATTCCCTAATTAAATCTAATTGTTGCTTAATTGGAGCAGCATCTGATACCCCAGTAATATTTTTTTCGGGATGTTTTTCATTTTTTACTAGCCCACTAGTTTTTGGACTTGTTACAGCACCTAAAACTATTGGAATCTTATTCGTTGTATTCGCCAATGCTTGGGCAGCTGGAGTAGTAATTCCAACTAATACTCTTGACTGCTCATCAGTTAGTTTCATTGCCATCGTACGTAAATTACTCTGATCATTATTTGCATTTTGATATTCAATTTTGATATTTTTCCCATTTACGTAGCCCTCTTCTTTCAGCTCATCTCGAAAGCCGCGATATATCTCATCAAGAGCTGGGTGACGCATAAGGGTTAATACACCAACTCGGGGAACTTTATTATTTTCTTCTTTTTGTTTATTTTCTCCAAAAAAAGCTATGGTTAAAAAAGCTACTAAAATTACAATTAATCCATACATTCTTTTCATAATTTTTCTCCAAAAAAACAGGAATCTACCTTCACATGCAGATTCCTGTTACTTTTTTATCACAAAAAGAAAAAGGTCTGCATGTTATTCCATGCAGACCACAATAAATACACAGCCAGCACAGATACAATCTGAGTCTTTCAGGTTGCATCTTGCTTAACAACCTGATTTACTGGCCTTGCCAACGATTATTTTTCATAAACTTAGCTTGTGTATTCATAATTAACTACTCCTTAAAAAATTTAATTATATTGTAATTGGCTTATATTTTTCTGTCAATAGCTTTTATTTGATAGGGTATTTAGTAACTAAATCATTAACTCTTTCTTTTGCCTGAGCTAGTACTCCTGCATCTTCAGGATTATCCAAAACTTCAATAATTATTTTAGCAACTTCTTTAGCATCGGATTCCTTAAAGCCTCGGCTAGTTATTGCTGGTGTCCCAATTCTTAATCCACTAGTAATAAATGGGCTTCGCTTATCACCAGGAATAGACTCTTTGTTAGTCGTAATATTTACAGAGTCTAGTAAATTTTGGGCATCTTTTCCTGTTACGCCGGTCTTGGTAATATCAATAATCATCAAGTGATTATCAGTTCCACCTGAAACCACGCGAATATTTTTGCTATTTTTAAATTCTTCAGCCATGGCTTTTGAATTCTTAATTACTTGATCAATGTATTGAGTAAATTCTGGCTGTAAATCTTCATAAAAAGCTTGTGCCTTTGCAGCAATAACATGCTCTAGTGGTCCACCTTGCGTTCCTGGAAAGAGAGCCGAATCAATTTTCTTCCCTAATTCTTTATTGTTAGATAGAATCATTCCTCCACGCGGACCACGCAAAGTTTTATGTGTAGTTGTTGTAACAACGTCAGCTATAGGAACTGGGCTCGGATGTGCTCCCGTTGCAACTAAACCTGCAATATGCGCCATATCAACCATTAGGTAGGCGCCAACTTCGTCCGCAATCTCACGAAACTTCTGCCAATCAATAATTCTGCTATAAGCAGAAGCACCAGCAATAATTAATTTTGGCTTCTTCTCTATAGCAAGCTGTCTAATTCGATCAAAATCCAATTCTTCAGTTTCAGGATTTAAGTCATAACTAATAGAATTAAAAATTTTTCCTGAAAAATTAACCTTTGAACCATGCGTAAGATGACCGCCAGCATCCATACCCATCCCTAAAATAGTATCTCCTGGCTTTAGCAAAGCATTATAAACTGTCATGTTTGCCTGTGAACCAGAATGAGGCTGCACATTTGCATATTCTGCATTAAATAATTTTTTGGCATAGTCAATTGCCAATTGTTCTACCTTGTCAATATATTGACATCCACCATAGTATCTTTTCCCGGGATATCCTTCTGCGTATTTATTGGTGAGAACAGATCCTTGTGCTTCTCGGACAGCATCGGAAACAATATTTTCTGATGCAATTAATTCAATTGTATCTTCTTGTCTTTTCTCTTCACTTTTAATTGCATCCCAAAGTGCAGGTGATTTTTCTCCATAATTCATCTATATGATTCCTCCCATGCTTGCAGAATTTTTTCATTAATCAAATTATACCTTATATTGTCTATAAACTTAGTTTCTAGATCTGCTTCAAAAAAAGAATTAGGCAATTTCTACCTAATTCTTCTTCAAAAATATTTATAGTTTGTATTAAAAAGCCATCTCTCGCCCATTCACTAACACTTTATAAGCTAAGGTTTCTAAGTTTGCACGTAATTCTGCTTTTCGTGTTTTGTCCTGATTCAAACGGATAATATGAATTTCATTTTCAGTAGGAGTAATAACTTCAATACTTCCATTCAAATCAAATGCCGCTTCATTATTTCTAAATCTTAATAAGTTAATTAAAGAACTAACAACAGGACGTTGAACTTCTTCATGAATTTCTTCACGACTATAATAATGACGATTAATATTTCGACCTTCTTTTGTCTTTTCAAGAAGTTCAATATCATTTTTACCAGCAAGCATTCCAACATAATAGACTTGGGGAATTCCAGGTGCAAATACTTGTAAAAGTCGAGCCATAAAGTATTTTTTATCATCATCACCAAGTGCAGAGTAGAAAGTAGAGTTTATTTGATAAATATCGAGGTTATGATATTCCGCACTTGAGTATTTCTTTTTAACATTAGCGCCGACCTTATACAATTCATTGCTTGTGTATCCTATCTCATTCGGAGTTAAGATATCACGAGCATCTACTACACCAATTCCATCATGAGTATCTAATGTCGTAAACTGCTTCATTGGACTCTTTTTTAGCCATGAAGCAAGACGCTGACTTTTACCGCTATATAGTGAATAAAGCACCACCATTGGTAAGGCAAAATCATAAATAAAGTAACCATGTCTTGCAATCTTAAATGGCATTGAATAGTGTTCATGAATTTCAGGCAAAATTAGCGCGCCTTTAGCTGAAATATCATCTTGTACTTCTTTCAATAGATCCCAAATTTCTGGTTCTACGAAAAAGTCATTAGTATCTAACTTCTTAATAGCATAAGCAAACGCATCTAGTCGAATGATGTCACTGCCATGATCAATCAAATTATTTAAAGTCTGCTTAATAAACTGTTTAGTTACATCTTTTCGAACATCAAGATCTATTTGCTCCTCACCAAAAGTATTCCAGAGTTTTTCTTTACTTCCATCCGCAAAAGTAATTTCCTGATATGGAGCACGATCTTTTCTCTTGTAAATAAGGTCAATATCTTTTTGCGTTGGTCGATTCTTAGGCCAGAACTTATCCCAACTGAGGAAAAGGTCAGCATAAGGACTTTGATCTTTATTCTTTTGAAAATCCTTATAGTACTTAGACTGACGAGAAATATGATTGATCATAAAATCAAACATAAGGTAGTAGTCTTCGCCTAACTTTTCGACATCAGACCAATCTCCAAATTGAGGATCAACCATTGAATAATCTGTTGGAGCAAATCCGCGGTCACCAGTTGAGGGAAAGAATGGTAACAAATGAACTCCTCCAACAGCACCTTTTAAGTCTGTGTGCAGTACGTCATCTAAATCTTTAATATTTTTACCTAAACTATCTGGATAGGTTATGAGCATTACTTTATTTGAAATTGTCATTACTACTAATCCTAATCTATTGCCTTAAAGTGATGAATATAAGCCTTGAAATCACCGTGTTCAACTGAATCATAAATTCCTAAGTTCATCAGTTCATCTCCACCATATATTTCATGGGTCTTTTGATCTTCATAGTGCTTTTCTGGATTAAGTCCAACCATTTTAGTCTTAGTTAAATACGGTTGAGCACTTGCCATTACCTTAACTACTGACAAAACAGCTTCATTTTTATCTTTTGAGACCGTTTCCCAAGCACATTGATTACTAGTTTGAGCAGACTTTAAGCGGTAAAAAGTCCCATATTGGGTAACTTCTCTAATCTTTTTATATTTTTCTACCTGATCTTTAACTGCTTGACGATTTTCTTTGCTCATCTTAGTTAAATCGAGTTCATAACCTAAATCACCCCACATTGCCACAATTCCACGTGTATTGAATGGTGTAATTCGTCCATTTTGCTCATTTGGACTAACTGAAACATGAGAAGTCATCATTGATTGTGGATAAGCTAAACTAGTGCCATATTGAATACTTAATCTATCAATTGCATCACTATCATCGCTAGCCCAAATCTGTGGATTGTAATATGCCATACCAGCATCGAAGCGCCCACCACCACCAGAACAGCCTTCAATTAATAGGTTTGGATAAGTATCAACTAGCCTTTCAAGCAGATCATAAAGTCCTAAGACATAACGATGGTAAGTTTCTCCCTGTCTTGCAGCTGGCAAATCTGCTTCATAAATATCTGACAAGTGACGATTCATATCCCATTTAATGTAATCAATCTTACCTGATTCAAGAATCTTATTCATTTGCTCAAATATGTTGTCACGAACTTCTTTTCTACCTAAATCCAGAACATATTGATTACGAGATGGACTTGGAGTTCTTCCTGGAACATGCATTAAATAGTCAGGATGCTCTCTATATAAGTTTGAATCCATTGAGATCATTTCTGGCTCAAACCAAAGGCCAAATTTTAACCCTTGGTCATGGACATAATTAGCAAAATGATCTAATCCATGCGGGAATTTCTTTTCAAAAACACTCCAATCTCCTAGTGAAGAATTATCATCATCACGATGACCAAACCAACCATCATCAAGGACAAACATTTCAATACCCATTTCTTTGGCATCATCTACAATTGGTTTTAATTTTTCTTCATCAAAGTCGAAGTAAGTTGCTTCCCAATTATTTACTAAAATTGGCCGAACTTGATCTTTGTACTTACTACGAATAATCCGATCATGAATCAAGCTATGAAATGCTTGGCTCATCTTATTTAGACCTTGATTAGAATAAGTCATTAAGACTTCTGGCGTTTGGAAGCTATCTTTTGGCTTCAACTCCCAATTAAAGTTAAAATTATTAATGCCAATATTGACGTGAGTTTGAGCAAATTGGTCTTTTTCCACTTCAAACTTGTGATTACCAGAGTAAACGAATACAAATCCGTAAGCATCCCCAGCAAATTCGGTTGTATCAGGATCAACTAATGCCATAAATGGATTCATTTGATGACTAGAAGTGCCGCGATGGCTTGAATAAACATGAATACCTTGATTGATTTTGCTACGTTCTACTCGTCTTTCATGTGCATGCGCACCAGGTAAAGTAATTGATTCAAAGTCACGATCAACAAAATCAATTTGCATTGAAGCAACTTTTTCAATATTAACTGTATCTTCACCATTATTAACAACTTTTACTGAACGGGTAATTACTGGATAATCACGATAAATTGTATAAGCTAATTCAAATTTAATTTTGCTCTTTTCATCGGTTAAATTGACTATTAAAGTTTCTGCCTCATCACTATTTTCAACAAAAGAATGAGGTAATCCTACTAAATCGGGCTTTCCGGCCACAATTTTATAACCATGGTAAGTTAAAAATAAGGCGTTAGATCCATCCTTTTGGCGAACTACTGCTGCTGGAGTATGGTAATCCATTTCACCAGCTGTACTGTATTCTTTTGGTAAAGAATCACGTGAAAAAGTTCTATCTAGTGAGCCCGGTAAATTACCAGAAAAGCCTCGGTCTACTCGCGGATAGCGTAATTGCCCATGATATTGTTTAATTGTTTTACCAAAATACACATGAGCTAGTGTATTTCCATCTTCAACTGCTAATAAGTATGAAATTTGATCATTATGTAAGTGAAAAACTTTATTTTTTTCATCAAAATTAATTAGTTGGTTCAACTTCTCCGCCTCCTAGTGCTGGCTCTTCCTTCTTTACTTTTAATTCTAAAATATTATCTTCTGCTTGTACGGCTTGACCAGTTTTCGCCATTAAGTCAATATCTGAAAACTTATCAGAATTTGTTACTATTACAATAACTGTGTCATTTAGCCCAGCCTTTTTAATAGTGGGATCCCAGAATTCAATTAATTCTTGCCCCTTCTTTACCCTTTGACCCTGTTCAACATATGATACAAATCCAGTTCCGTTTAGTGCTACCGTTCCAAGTCCAATATGAATTAATAGAACTACCCCGTTATCACCAACTAGCCCAACTGCATGTCTTGTAGTAAATACCTGTCTAACTGTCGCATCAAATGGAGCCAGAACCTTTCCATCACTTGGCTTAATTGCAAAGCCTTGTCCAACGGCCCCAGATGAGAATATTTTGTCATTAACCTGACTTAAATTCATCAATTCACCAGAAATTGGAGTAGCAATGAGGACATCACTATCAATATCATTATCACTATCTTTATCAAATTTCTTGCCCCAGGTCTTTTCAAGTTCAGCTACGATCTCTGCGTGTTTCTTTTCACTTAAAATAACTTTACTTGCAAAAATTAAAATTGCAATTACAAGCATAACAGCAGGCACAGCGAACATCATTATTTTAAAATTAAGCTTACCAGCTGCTGTAATTGACGAAGCAGTAGCACCAGTAGTCATCCCGGCCATAATCGCAATTTGACCAACAACACCATTTGAAACGGCACCGCCAAACTTATCAATTAATGGACGAACAGACAACGCAAGTGATTCGTCACGATGTCCAAGTTTTAACTGGCCATATTCAACTGAGTCCGTAATGACCATCAAAACGATTAAGAATACCATTGGTTGTGGAAAGCCAAAAATTGAGGCAGCAAGTAAAACAAGTGGTAAATTACTTCCAGCTACTGCAAATAATCCCATTCCACAAAGCATTACAGCTAAACAAGAGGTAAAGAGTGCCTTACGACTCATTTTTTTAGATAAAAGTGGAAATAATGATGTCGCAATAATTCCTAAGAATACATTAATCGTTGAAAAAATAGAAAATGCTTTTGGCATTCCCATAATATATGTAAAATAGTAAACTTCAAGAGATCCAGTAATATTAATTGCAACTCCATAGAATAGGTATGCAAGTGCAACCCACATTAATTGATCATTACCAGATAAAGCTTTAAAAATACCAATAATTCCCTTAGTATCTTTCTTATTTTTACGAATATCGCTGTTAACTTCTCTAGTAAATAAACCAACACACCATGCAGAAACAAATGCAATTGAGCAAATAATTGCTGCAAAAATGAACCAACCACGATCATCTCCCGTAGAAGTTGGACGGACTGAGAAGTAGATAACTGCTGGCATAACTAGAATTCCAACTAACCCACCACCAATAGTGGATCCTACACGAGCATAAGTAGCAGTTTTTTCCCGTTCTCTAGAATTAGTTGTTAAAGATGGAAGCATTGACCAAAAGCCGACATCTTTAAATGAATAAAAGATATCCATTGTGATGTATAGAACTGCAAAAACAATCATGTATAAGATTGCATTCTTTTGATAAAGTCCGCCTAAGTTAGTGAACAATATCAATAAAATCACAGCTGAAACACTACCACCAACTACAACCCATGGTCTAAAATGTCCCCAACGGGTCTTGGTTCTATCAATTGCATTTCCAATAAATGGATCAATAAATAATTCAACAATTCTTAACACCATGATAATCAATGTAACCATACTAATCATTCTGGCATCTTCAGCCGCATTACCTGTATTGAATAAATGCGAGGTAATAAACATAATTAAATATCCTGATAGTAATCCATAAAATGAATCATTACCAAATGCACCAAAACTGTATGCTAGTCTAGCACCCAGTGACATTTTTCCCTGATCTTTATCTTTCATAATCTTCCCTCTTTTAATTTTTTGTATTCGCTTTCAGCAATATTTATTATGCAGGATGTATCCGCTTTACAAAATAGTCAGATTAAGTCAGATTGTGTCAATTTGTTTTTAATCATAATGACATGTCTTACCGTAAAAATGGTATCATTATAAGTATTAAATATATTTTTAAAAACATATATCCATCATTAACATGGGAATTTGATAAGAGGATAAGAGCAATGAATGGTGAATATCATACATTAAACAATCACAGTATTGAGACTAAGGTTTTATTTTTTGGACAAGAAAATTGTCCTCCAAACTACTTTTTCAAGGGTAATAATGTCCGTAACAATTATGTCATTCACTATATTCAATCAGGTAAAGGAACCTTTTCGGTAGCTAATCATCATGCTGTGAACTTAAAAGCCGGTGATATTTTCCTTCTTCCAAAGGACATACCTTGTTTTTATCAAGCTGACGGCACTGAACCCTGGTCATACTTCTGGATTGGTTTTTCAGGTGTAAAAATCAAGGGATTACTAGACAATTCTAAGTTGACTAAAAAATATTATTTACGTCAGCTTCAAACAAGTGAAACTTACGAAAGCCTAAAACAACTTTTCGATTCACTTCACTACCGTAGCTCCCTTGCTAGTGATGTATTAATTGAGTCATTAATCTATAAATTCTTTTACCACTTAATCACCGAATATCCTGCTGAATTAAATTCTAAAGCTAAAAATGCTAATGAAGAATTGCGTCTAGCAGTTAATTATTTAGAACAAAATTCTGCTAATTCCACTTGTACAATTAGTGCTCTATGTGATGAGCTCGACCTATCTCGAAGCTACTTATACAGCATTTTTAAGAAAAATCTGAATATTTCTCCGCAAGCATTTCTTACCCAGTTGCGGATGGAAAAAGCGAAGGAAAAATTATTAAATAGTAATTACGCTATTCAGCAAATTGCAAATATTACCGGTTATACGGATGCCTTTACTTTTTCAAAAGCTTTTAAGCGCTATACCGGCCTTAGTCCCAAATACTACCGAGAAAAGCATTAACTAGTACCAGATTATTTCCTAAGACCTTACATTTTCGCGTACAATAGTAAGTAAAGAATTCAGAAAGGATTTTATTTATGAAACCAACCGAATGTACTACTATCTTAGTCGGAAAAGATGCAACTATTGATGGTTCAACAATGATAGCCCGTAGTGAAGATGGCGGCCGTACTATTATCCCTGAGCGATTTGATGTCGTAATGCCAGCTGATCAACCTAAACACTACGAAAGTGTAATTAGTCATCAAAAGATCGACGATGAAGATCTTCTCCCTAACCCTCTTCGCTATACTAGTGCACCTGACGCATCAGGTGAAAATGGAATTTGGGCTGCTGCTGGTATTAATTCAGATAATATTGCTATGACTGCAACTGAAACTATTACCACTAATTCAAGAATTCAAGGTGTTGATCCACTCCTTGAAAAAGGCGGCTTAGGTGAAGAAGATTTCGTGACTTTAACTTTGCCATATATTCATTCTGCCTATGAAGGTGTAGAACGCGTAGGATATTTACTTGAAAAGTATGGTACTTACGAAATGAACGGGATGGCTTTCTCTGATAAAGATGAAATTTGGTACCTTGAAACTATTGGTGGTCACCACTGGGCAGCTCGCCGTATTCCAGATGATGCGTACGTAATTGCCCCTAACCGTCTAAATATCGATGAATTTTATTTCGATAATGATGATTTTGCTTCATCAAAAGATTTAAAAGATTTAATTGAAGAATACCACTTAAATCCAGACCTTGAGGGCTATAACTTGCGTCACATCTTTGGCTCTTCAACAATTAAAGATGCTCACTACAATAATCCACGTGCTTGGTATATCCACAACTATTTCGACCCTGACTTTGGCGGTGAACCAAGTGATCAAGATCAACCATTTATTTGCCACGCAAATCGTAAAATCAGTATTGAAGATATTAAATGGGCTGAAAGTTCTCATTACCAAGACACTCCCTTTGATGCATATGGAGATCAAGGTACAGCTGAACAAAAGAAGACCTTCCGTCCAATCGGTATTAATAGAAACTTTGAAACTCATATTTTACAAATTAGAAATGACGTTCCAGAAGAAATTGCCGGTGTTCAATGGTTAGCATTTGGACCAAATACTTTTAACAGCATGGTTCCATTCTACACCAATATCACCACTACTCCAGCAAGCTTCCAGACTGGTCCTAAATTCGATTTAAATAAGATCTTCTGGTTAAATAAACTAACTGCTCAATTAGGTGATACTAATTTCCGTGTTTATGGTGAATTAGAAGCCGACTTTGAACAAAAGAGTCTTGCTCAATGCCATAAAATTCAACATGAAACTGATAAAGAAATTGAAAACTACTCCGGCGATGAACTCCAAGATAAGCTAAACAAAGCAAATCAAAAAATGGCTGATACAGTTTACAATAATACTGTTGAATTACTAGGAAACATGGTTAACGAAGGTCACGGCTTAATGACCTTAAAATATGACTTACTTGATTAGGTAAAAATAAATACATACAAAGATGCATAGCAGATATATCTACTATGCATCTTTTTTATTGCTAAAAAGAAAAAACAGTGCTTATCTGCTATAATATACTTACTAATTATTAGCAAGAAGGATAAAAATGATACATAACAAAACTATTGATGCACAATTAAATCACCGTTCAATTCGAAAATTTAAAAATACAACTTTAAATAAAGAACAATTGGAAACTTTATACTCAGTTTTTGCACAAACCCCAACTAGCATGTTCATGCAAAACGCTAGCTTGATACATATTATTGATCCTGAGCAAAAGAAAAAGATTAGAGAATTATGCAATCAAAAATATGTTGGTGCAGAAGGTGATCTATTCATCTTTGTCGTTGATTTATATCGTAATCAACAAATTAGAAAACAACTTGGCACGGATGATGGTCGTGTGCATACTACTGATATCTTTTTCCAAGCAATGGAAGATACCTTACTTGCCTATCAAAATGTTGCTAATGCCGTAGAAAGTATGGATTTAGGCTACGTACCACTTGGGACAGTTAATGATCATCCACTTGAAATGCTTAAGACACTTGATTTACCTAAATTAACTTTTCCAGTATTAGGAATGCAAGTTGGCGTGCCTGATCAAAAGCCACAATTAAAACCACGTTTACCATTACAGTTCACTTGTTTTGAAGGAAAATATAACAAGGACTTCGATGTAAAAGAACTACGTGATTATGACAAAGTAGTTACTACTTACTATGATTTACGTGATTCAAATCGTCGTATTGATTCATTTACTAAACAAATCACTGGCGCTAAGCTCGATAGTCACAAAACTGATCGTGATGAATTGCCAGAAGAACTGCATAAACAAGAGCTTTGCTTAGACTGGCAATAAAAATTATTAATGAGGAAGTTTATACAGTATCTAAAAATGAATATTCATCGACTGATTTAAGAAAAATGTTTTTTCATCTTATTAAGGCGATGGATGAATGGGGCGCAACTCATAATTCTTAATTACTTACTAGCCTTAGGTGGACGAAGAGAGCCACGTTTAATCGTGATTGGTAAATCCTTTAAAGCTTCATAGACCTTCTCAAGTTCAGTCATAACCTCTTTTTCATTTAATCCTTTTTTCTTGATAACTTCAGAGGCTGCTTTAGCATAATTACGTTTAAATTTTGCATTCACTTCATTCCAGTTAACTGATGCAAAATTATCAGCTAATTTTTGATCAAAGGGTATTTTTCCTTGCAGCATCAAAACCGCAATTATCGGATACCCTGCATAACCTTGCCAATAAGTCGCATTGTCATTTGAATGGTAAATATCATCATCCCAGCTTACCGTATAGGTCTTTGCATCATTTGATGAAGTAACCAAAGCCTCATTATCTTTCAATTCCACATGTTTATCCACAATTGCTGTGTAAGCTTCTAAAATTTTTTGAATTGGTGGCATCTTTTTCATTGTCTTTCCCTCCAATTTTCATTTAAATTTACTTTACTCAATAAATATAAGATAATTAGTCCTAACTATTATCTTAGGAGTTTTCTATGAAAAATATTAGTAAAAAGTTCGCCTTAATTTTTATGTTATTCTCTCTCGGGCTGACTCTTTCAGCTTGTAGCATTATTATCACTAACAACAATAACAATAAACCTGCAATTAAAACTACTATTAGTAATCAGGGATTTAATCAACTAAAAGTCTCTGCTGCTATAACAGATATTTCTATTAAATATGGCGATAAATATAACGTTGAATATGGAGGCCCTAAGAATTTAAAGCCTACTGTTAGTAGAAAAAACGGCAATATGACAATTAAACAATCAGCATCTGGCGTTCACCACATTAACGGAGACCCTGCTATCACCATTACCGTACCAAAGCACCTATTGAAGAGTTTAAATCTTTCAACAGATGATGGTGATATTGAAGTTGAAAACATAGCTACTACAAATCCTATTTCTTTGAATACCGATGATGGTGATATTGATATTAACAATTTAAAATCTCCAAGCGGAAGAATTAATACTAGCGATGGAGATATCACTATCAGCAAACTAAATAGTAAAAATGGATTTAAGATAAACACAGATAATGGAGATATTCACATTTCTACGTCTAATTTTAGTGGCTATAACCTTAATGTAGATGATGGAGACATCAAAGTTAAAAGTGATTCATCTAGCGATACTTTTACACAGAATAAAAATAGTGCTAATGTTTTAACAGCTTCTACACAAGATGGAGATATCAAAATTAAATAGAATGTAAGTAAAAATGACAGATTGTAACTTTTACAGTCTGCCATTTTTACTTACTCAAATATAATTTGTTACTTCTTGGGAATTCTACTTTTTGTAACTTTTTCATTCTCTTTAAAACTTCTGCTTTAGTTAAATTTTCCCACACCATTTGGCGATATCCATTTTTAATTATTGTAAAAGTATCTCCGCCCTTTTCCACAAGAATGCTTCGATCTTTCTTATAAGTTAAAAATTTAGTTTTATCACCGTTATTCATCTTTTGAAGTTCAGTTCTTAAGAGCTTCAACAAATTTTTATTATCTATCATAGCTTAATTCCTTCACAAAAAAGAGATAGGACGCTCGCCCTATCCCTTAATTATATCCATAATTTTTATTTAAAACATATGTGCCAAGATTGGTAATAGCCAGATCCAGAAGATACAACTTACTGCAAAGAATACTGTTGAAACAGCCACTGAACTAGCACCTTCCTTAACATAGATGTTGTAACGACTAGAAATAATAATTCCAGAAAATGCTGGTGGCAATCCAGTTGCCAAACAAAGCATTGAAATCTTAGTAGGATCAGATTCCATACCGCAAATATAAGCAGCTGCAACAATTACTGCTGGGGTTAAGAATAATCTAAAGAAAGTATTCCAAATAACTTCCTTATCAATTGAAAACTTAACTGTGGATAAAGCTAGCCCAGCTGCTAAAACTGCAACACCAGCATTTGCTTTGGCAATCAAATCAAAGGTTGGTGCCCAAGAAGTAGGAATTCTAATACCAATTAACACCAAAATAACCGCAAGTAGTGGAGCTGCAGCAACTGGCTGTTTAACGGCATTGATAACAGATTTTACAGTTGGATTCATTTGCTTATGCGGTTCATCAGCATGATCAGCAATTTCCGCACGTGCTAAATCAATCTCACGTTCTATACCTTTTTCTTTCAAGGCTTTTGCTTCAGCATCAGTAACTGGTACTCCATCGGGAATAGTTACCATAACCTTCTTTTTGGTTTTTTTTATGCCTTTGCCTTTTATATCCTCTACTTCTACTTTTGTTCCCTTATTATTAGGATTTGAAGTTGCCTGCTTCTTAGTAGCTGCCTGTCCTTTATTAATTAGTGCTAATCCTAAAGGAATAGTAATTGCATTAACTATAATAGATACAATACCAATAACTAAGTTAGTCGTTGCATTATTTCCATAAATAGGGTCCAAAACAGCGAAACCAAGGAATCCAATTGTTGGAGAACCTGCAATCAAGGCACAAACTGCAGCTTGTTGCGTAGTTCTGTGGAACAACAATTTATCTAAGTAGTAGCTCAACATAAATAGACCTACCACACCAACAATAGAAATTAACGTTAATATGATATCTTGCGCAAACATTTTTCTGGTAGCTTTAACAATTGAAATGAATAAAGCTGCTGGTAATGCGATATCAAGAACCAATTTGTTTAGTCCTTGTCTCTGATCATTATCGAAAAAGTAAAACTTTCCGCAGAGATAACCTAGTAACATAATCACCAAAATTGGGATTATGTCGTTAATTAGGATACTAATCATCTCTAAACCTCTCTTATAATCAGTTCACGGTAAATATTCCTGACGAAATCTTCTTCATCATATTTTAAATATAAACTTAATATAAAAATTAGCAAGCAAAAATTTTCGTATTCAATTAAATTAGTTATTTAAATTACGATTTATTTAAGTATCAATTTACGAATTAATTTCATAGATAGTTTATTAAAAATAATATATATTTAAAAAGCACTTTTCCCTATATATAAAATTTTTTTATCTTTTTTCTTGCTAAACCATTCAAAAAAGTCTATAAATTAACTGAACCCATTCTCATTAAGGGACGGCGTTCTTATATAATAAAAAATTATCATTACCATGGAGGTTACGTTATGGTAGATGACTCTTTAAATAGAACCGGTGCCAGTTTATTAATTGACGCTTTACAAAAAAATGGTATTAATAACCTATACGGGGTTGTGGGGATTCCAATTACAGATTTAGCAAGATTAGCTGAATTAAGGGGAATGAAGTATTATGGCTTTCGTCGCGAAGACTCGGCTGTAAATGCTGCCGCAGCTGCAGGATTTTTAACCAAAAAACCTGGTGTAGCAATGACTGTATCGGCTCCAGGATTTTTGAATGGACTAACTGCCTTAGCTCAAGCTACTAAAAACTGTTTTCCATTAATTATGATCTCAGGATCTTCAGAACGTCATATTATTGACTTATCTCAAGGTGATTACGAAGGATTAGATCAATATAACGTTGCTAAACCTTTCTGTAAGAAAGCTTATCGTGTTGATAGAGCTCAAGATGTTGGTTTAGCAGTTGCACGTGCAATTCGTACTGCAGTTTCTGGTAGACCTGGTGGTGTTTACCTTGACTTACCAGCTGACACTATCGCTCAACTTAATGATGATCTTGGTGAAAAGAACATGGGTGTTTACAAGTTAGTTGACCCAGCTCCATTACAAGAGCCAAGTGATGACGCAATTAATCGTGCCGTTGATATCATCAAACAAGCTAAGAAGCCTTTAATCATTCTTGGCAAAGGTGCTGCTTATGATAGAACTGAAAAACAAGTTCAAGAATTGATTAACAAGACTGATATTCCATTTTTGCCAATGTCCATGGCCAAAGGTGTTGTGCCTGATGACGATAAGCACTCTGCATCTGCAGCTCGTTCATTATCATTAAAGGGTGCCGACGTTGTTATTCTAATTGGTGCTAGATTAAACTGGATGCTTTCATACGGAAACGCACCACAATTCAACCCAGATGCTAAATTTATTCAATTAGATATTGATGCAACCCAATTTGATTCTGCACAAAAGATCTCTGCCCCACTTCAAGGTGACTTAACCTCTATCTTAAACAAATTAGTTCCAGCTCTTACTGCAACTGGATATAAGACCCCTTCCGACTGGCTTGATGCAATTGCACAAGATACTGCAAAGAATGATGCTAAGTTTGCTAAGAGAATTAAAGCTGGCGAAACTAACCCAGAATTCGGTTACTACGGTGCTATTGAACCAATTAATGACTACTTCCAAGAACACCCTGATACTTATCTGGTAAGTGAAGGTGCTAACACACTTGATATTGGTCGTGACATGATCGGTATGAAACTTCCTCGTCATAGACTTGATACTGGTACTTGGGGAGTTATGGGCGTTGGCATGGGTTATGCTATCGCAACTGCTATTGAAACTGGCAAACATGTTGTTGCCTTAGATGGTGATAGTGCTTTTGGTTTTGACGGTATGGATGTTGAAACAATGTGCCGCTACAACCTCCCAATTACTGTTGTAGTTATTAACAACGGTGGTATTTACAACGGTGTTGATAATGTTGTTCCTGATCAATTAGGTCCAACTACCCTTGATCCAACCGCTAGATACGATTTAATTGCTAAAGCATTTGGCGGTGACAATTACTACGTAACTAATTATCAAGAAATGAAAGATACTTTTGCTACAGCTGTTGAATCTGGTCGTCCAAGTATCATTAATGTTCAAATTGATCCATCAATGGGTAAAGAATCTGGTCACATTGGCAATTTGAACCCATCCTTAAACTTAAAGCCGCTTGAAGAAGCTGAACAAGAAAAAATTGATAAGGAGTAATTAAAATGAGTGAAAATGAAAAAAACGAACAAAATGAATATGCTCCATTAAAAGGAATTAAAGTCATCGACTGGACTCAAGTACAATCTGGTCCTTCATGTACGCAACTTTTAGCATGGTTAGGTGCTGAAGTTATTAAAATTGAACGTACTGACACTGGTGACCCAACTAGAAACGAATTACTTGATATTAAAGATTCTTGGAGTCTTTACTTCTTACAATTAAACGCAAACAAGAAGTCTTTAACTGTTGATATCAAGGCTCCAGAAGGTAAGAAGATTATGTACGACTTAATTAAGAAAGCCGACGTATTCGTAGAAAACATTGCTCCTGGTTCTGCTGATAGAAATGGGTTTGGCTGGGATAAGCTTCATGAATTAAATCCTAAATTAATTTATGCTTCATTAAAAGGTTTCAACCAAGGTTCACGTTTTGAAAACGTTAAAGCTTTTGAACCAGTTGCTCAATCTGCTGGTGGTGCTGCCTCTGCTACTGGTTGGAACAAGGGGCCTAACAACGTTCCTACTCAATCAGCTGCTGCTTTAGGTGATTCAAACACTGGTATGCACTTAGCTATCGGTATTTTGGCAGCTTTACTTCAACGTGAACATACTGGTGAAGGTACTTTTGTTTACCAATCAATGCAAGATGCTGTATTAAACCTTTGCCGTATTAAATTACGTGACCAAATCATGTTAGATAACTTAGGTGCTCTTCCTCATTATGCAGTCTACCCTGACTGGAAATGGAGCAAAGCAATTCCTCGTGCTGAAAACACTGAAGGTGGTCAAGTTATTGGCTGGACTTACAAGGCCAAAGGTTGGGAAACTGATCCTAACGCTTACGTTTACATTGTTATTCAAAACGAAAACAAGAATTGGGATAAACTTTGCGAAGCAATGGGTCACCCAGAATGGGAAACTGATCCAAGATTTGTTGATTGGCAACACCGTCAATTACACAAAGAAGAACTTTACCCACTAATCGAAGAATACACGAAGCAATACGATAAATACACTCTAACTAAAGAACTTGGTGCTGCTGGTGTTCCTGTTGGTCCTGTTCTTGACTGGCATGAACTTGAAAACGATCCAGACTTAAACAAGGATGGCGCTATCGTTACTATTAATCAAGGCGGTAATCGTGGCGACTTTAAGACCATCGGTTTACCATTTACTCTTTCAAACTACAAGCCAGTTTACGATAAGGCTCCTGACCTAGGTGAGAACAACAAAGAAATTTTGTCTAAGTTAGGCTATGACCCAGATCAAATCGAAGATTTAGTTAACAAAGGCGTTATTTCTAAGGCTAAAGGTCCTAAGAATCCACGCGTTCATGTTATTATCGACGGCAAAGAACACTAATTAACTTTTAAATATTTACTAAAGACAGTTAGAATAAACCTCTAACTGTCTTTAGTGTTTTCTTTTTATAGACATTAAGTAATTTTTTGTACTCTTACAAATTACTTAATGTCCTACTTTAATCACTATACTTTATTTTAAAATGCGTCTATAATATAGATTCATAAGATATATAAAGGGGTGAATTTCTGATCATGAAGGGTGTAAATTACACTAAAAAACATCACATGTATTTAATGAACCATACCAATGGTGACGTTATTGAAGTGAAGACGGATAAAAATAATAAATCATTCAAAAAGTTACGTCTTTATCGTCAAGATGGTTTAGGAAACTATTATCTAGATCCACATGCAGAGTTAAAAGATCGGAATAGTTTAGCCACTAAAGAAAATATTATTGAAGCAGGCAAAAAAGTTAGTCGTCATGTTGCTAGTGCTCGTCACTGGCACCATAAAGTAAGACCTGTCTTTAATGCTGATCATAAAATTATTGATTTTGAACCTCGCTTAAATCTAAAGCATCATACTCAGGTTCAAAATGCTAAAAGATATCTACGTCACCTTGAAAATCATCATGCTGACTTTCTTTTCCGTAAAAACAATAAAGGTCGCCTAATGGCACCCTGGAACTACGTAAAAGACGCAATTTATGAAGATCGAAACAAAGAAATGGTTTTGGCTCATAAAGTACATAAATTAACTAAGTAAAAAGCTTCTCGTTCAAATTTGAAGTGCCTCATAATTGTTAGACATAAAATCTAATAATTATGAGGTATTTTTTATGACCAAATATTCGACTGAATTAAAAATTGAAATTGTTTCCAAATATTTAAATCATGAAGATTCAATAAAAGGTTTAGCTAAACAATATAATATTCATTGGACTCTTATTCGTAGATGGATTGATAAGGCTAAGTGTCGAGGTTTAGCTGCCTTATCTGTACTACTTATTCTTCTGACTTTAAGCTAAATGTGGTACGCTACTATTTAACACATTCTATTGGAGTTTCAAAGGTAGCGGCTAAGTTTAATATTAGTGATTCTCAAGTATACAATTGGGCTAAAAAGTTCAATGAAGAAGGATACGCTAACAGAAAGGTCGGCCTAGGAAAGTGCCTAAAAAGAGTAAGAAGACAACTAAAAAGTTAGAACTTAGTGAAAAGCAAAAGTATGAAGAAAAAATTCTTAAGCAGGAAGCTGAATTAGAAAGACTTAGAGTGGAAAATCTTGTCTTAAAAAAAGTGGCTGCCCGATATCCACGTTATCCAACAAACAAAAAACACAATTAATACAGGATATTCGGGCAAAACACCATCAAGTTAAACTTAAGGTCTTATTTAAGGTGCTTAAATTAAATAGAAAGACTTACTATGACAATGTAAAAAATAGAATTAATCAAGCTGATAAGTATGCTTTAGTAAAAGAGAAGATTCAAGAAATCTATTATGGCTATGAAGGACAAGAAACATATGGTTATCGTCCTATGTGGGGAGCGTTAAGAGATGAAGGATTTAAACTTTCTCTAGAAACAGTACGTAAGTTAATGAGAAGTTTAGGAATAAAAACAACAATTTATCATAAAAATACTGGTAAATATAGTTCGTATAAGGGTAATGTAGGAAAGAAAGCACCAAATATCCTAAATCAAACTTTTGATGAAACTATCCCCTATAAAGTTCTTCATACCGATGTAACCGAATATAAACTAACTAACGGCAAGAAAGTTTATATTTCTCCTGTAGTAGATGAAGCTTCTTTGGAGATTCTAGCTTGTGCAGTAAGTTACTCTCCTGAAATGAAAACTATTTATAATATGCTAGATGAACTAGCAGATAATCTTCCACCAGGAGCTGCTCCTATCCTTCATTCAGATCAAGGCTTTCAATATCAGAATCCAGGCTATCAGGCTCGACTAAAGAAAATGAATATAATCCAAAGCATGTCCCGAAAAGGAAATTGTCATGATAATGCACCAGGAGAAACGATATTTAATCTAATGAAGAGAGAAAAACTGAATCGACTTAAGATTGGAAGTTTAGAAGAGATGAAGGAAATTCTGAAAGATTATATTTATTGGTTTAACAATGTTAGAAGATCAAACAAATTAAAATACACGACTCCTGTAAAATACAGAAATCGTGTATTATCAAATCTTTAAAGTTTTATAAATGTCTAACTTTTCTATGGCACTTCAAGCTAACATGAGATTTTTATTTTACTCTTCTTTTTCTTTACAATGACTCTGACAAACGCACTTTTTCTCACTTACCATGGAACAATGACAAACACCATCTTTACCAGCACATGGGCATCCCTGTTGACATTTCATTCCATTATGACAAAATTCATTGCTCATAGTCAGGACCTCCTTTTATCACCATTATAAATCTCTTTTTATTCATTTCCAAAAATTCACTTTTTTAGCTCTCTCACCATATTGTAGCTACTTACGTTTTCTGGATCAGGGATATCATCACTGGTCTTGCCT
Source organism: Lactobacillus johnsonii (assembly GCF_013487865.1). Classification (NCBI taxonomy): domain Bacteria; kingdom Bacillati; phylum Bacillota; class Bacilli; order Lactobacillales; family Lactobacillaceae; genus Lactobacillus; species Lactobacillus johnsonii. Next base: position 287,087 of record NZ_CP047409.1, on the reverse strand, counting down.
TCATTGACAAAACCGCGCGTTTCATAAAAATGGAAGAGCTTAGGTAAACAAGTCAGTGTAACTGCACGTCTATCCTGTGCTTGAGCAATCTTACACAATTCCTCAATTAAAGCTGATGCAATCCCTTGCTTACGATATTCTTTTCTAGTTGCCAAACTCAAAATCGTTTGATAAGGATACTGGGCATTATTGGGTTAATTTTTGAAATATAGTTCATCCTTAATGTAGCGATCTTTACTTACGGGACCAAAAACGTGTCCCACTACTTTTCCATCAACTTCCGCAACTAAAAAAGTATCTGAGTAATTTTCAATCCGCCCGACCATATCCTTACGCGTCATTTCTTCTGACATATGAAAAGCACTTGATTCAAGCTCAATAATTGCATCTAAGTCATCCATTTTTACAGTACGAATATTTAGTGTCATCGGTTCTCCTTGCAGTTATGTTTTCTATTTTGGCTTAAGGTTTCTCTTAATAGCTATTCCTTACTATTTTCGCGGTCCTTAAATTTAACTTTCAACTTAATTACTCGATCCATATGCAGTAAATTAGGATTTTGACGGTATAATGCTGTAGCAGATTCAAACAACATATAAATTTCACCATCTTTACCAATAATTTGTTCCATATATGGCGGTAAAATAATGGTTTTATCTGCTTCAGAAAGATCAAGATTGTAATTTGGCTTATTCAATTTATTTTTAAAGATTAATAGCTGGGAATTTAAATCACCATATGAAGTAGATAGTAAAATATCATTTCTATCAAAACTAATTCCTTGAATTTGAGAGTAAGTTGACCAGTTTTCACTAGGAATAGCTAGACCATCTTGCATCTTATCTTTTTTAAATAGTCCTTTTTTATTAAGTTTATAGGCAAAAAGCTGACCCCCCCCTTGGATTTTATCGAAGTAGCCTATATAGAGTTTATTCTTATGATATGTCATATAAGAGGTTCGAAGTGGTGCCGATAAGTTAGTACCATGCTCAAATTTTATTGGCTTTTTCTGTTTCTTAAAATTATATTTTTCAATTTCTTTCAGCGTTACAGATTGAACTTGTGCTCGTTGCTCTTGATTAATAGTGGCTACCCATAAACGCTTATGATCTTCGTCATAAGTAATTCCCCCAACATGATCAATATTATTTAAGGCAACCGTTTTTACAAAGCGGCCAGTCTTAAAATCTAATACCCACAGAACTGAATCAAAGGTCTTGCTTTTACTATAAGCTGAAATAATTAAATATTTATGGTCAATAATCGCTAAGCCCTGCGGATCCATATCATACGCAATCCCTGGTTGTCCCTGACCAGGAGGAGTATATTTAATTGCTGCTGACTGAATCAAACCAGGAATTACATAGAAAGTTGGTTTTTGTTTAAAATTCAAGTTTTTATAAATATCTGGATAATTTTGGGATAATAAATTTTTGAATTCTTTAGTTGTATACGAAGATGGACGAGTACTAGTATTGTCAATTAAAGCAGGTTGAGGCTTCAATTTATGATGTGGAGTTTTCTTTTTAGAATTATTCCACCATATAAAGATACCCATACATATTATTAAAACTATTCCAATTGCAACCCAATAATTAACTCTTTTTAGAATTTTTTTATCTTTCAAAAATTCCTCCACCTTACTCCAAATAAGTTTTCTCTTTTGACTCTATCATATCAATAATTTTACTATAGTTTAGTATTAGCTACTTACGATGATACTTTTCAAAGAGAACTATTTTTTGAATATAATTATGATAAAAGCCCGCGAAATTAATCGCGAGCTTTTTGACTAATCTATATTCTTTTGCAAACAAATTTTCGCTATAATTATATCTGCAGAAAGTTTTATGAGCAGTGGCTGTTTTTCCTCCCGGAGGTGAGGCCTATGGTCCGACATCGATTGGAAAGGGTTCAGCCAGATGAGCGTATACGAGGTTATCTCGTTAATGCTTTTGTTTGGTACCTTTGTGTTAGCTTTGCTGACATATATTGATCATCACAACAAAAAATAAACAAAAACGCCGCTCAATTCATAACTTTGGCAGGTTTATTGAGTAGGCGCATGTCAACTTTATAACTTTAGCCACCGCTCTTAAAGCGGGCTTCATGGGAGATCTTCGGATCTCCTTTTTCTTTACCTAAATTATAGCATATTTATCAAAAAAGCCCGCAAATTAATTGCAAGCTTCTCCACTCTACTAATATTTAGAACTATGCCTCTTCAAAATAGTGGCAACTTTTATCATTTCATCCTCACTGTCAGCTGCAGTGGTAACTCCTAGTATCAATGCTATACCTTCTGACTTATTTAGCGACAAATTATATCCGTTTTTCTTTAAAAACAATTTAGTTGCAACATATGCAGTTCGTTTATTTCCATCAGTAAAAATATGTTTTTTATAAATCTTTCAATGCCCAAATCAAGTCTGAATCTTCATTTAAAATGTTAGCAATTTCTTTTTTATTTTCTTGAGAAATCTTTGAAAATTTATTATAAGATATCGACCTTCCATCTAGAGATATTTCTTTAATGAATTGATCACTAGGATTAAGATCTAATAATTCAGTATCCTTTTTTCTCAGTCTTATTGCTTCAGAATTGCCAGTCGTAAATAATTTAGACATTTTATATTTATCATAATTTGCAGTGTGATCCATAAAATTGTCCTTTCACTATCTTATAATTACAATTATATCGTTTGTATATACATTTATTCTTGCATATTTATCTCTATTTTTGTTAGTTTATGATAACAGTGTTATCATAAACTAAAAAGATAACACTGTTATCAAGAAAGAAGATAAAAATGACAACCGAAGAAAAAATTATAAATCAAACCATTCATCTAATTGACACTAATGGATATCAAAACTTAAGTTTACGCAAACTTACAAAGGAACTTGGACTTACAACAGGTGCTTTTTATAGACATTTCAAAGATAAAAATGAACTATTTCAAAAAGCAGTAATCCAATTATCTAAACGATTTATTGAGCAGATCCCATTAAATGTAGACTATTCATCTAAGCAACAGTTACTCATTATCGCTAAATATATTTGTCAGTCTATAACTATGCATCCCAACCAAATGGACTTCTTATTCTACCAATTGTCAGCACTGGATTTATATTCAAATGCTAATCAATATCCCTTTTTGCAGAAAGTAAAAGCTTTAATTACTAATCTTAATTCATCAACTACTCTTTCTGATCAAGATTTATTTATTCAAATCTGGTCCTTTATTCAAGGATATGCATTACTAATTAAAAATAAAATTACTCGCTATGACGCACAATTAGTGGAATACACATTAGATCAACTTTTGAAAGGAAAAGATTAAAATGGACTTCTTAATCATCTATTGTCATCCTTATAAAAAAAGTTTTAACCATGCAATTTTAGAATCAGTAAAATCAAATTTAGCACATAAGCATAAAAGCTTTAAAGTAATTGACTTGTATCAAGAACAATTTAATCCTATTTATGACAAAGAAGAATTACGTTTATTTCATACTGGTAAAACTCATGATCCTCTAGTAACAAAATATTTAGATTACTTAAGAGAAGCTTCCGCAATAATTTTTATTACTCCACTTTGGTGGAATAGTGTCCCAGCAATGCTTAAAGGTTTCATTGATAAAGTGATGAAAGAAGGAAAAGGATTATCTCATACTGTAAGCAAAACTGGTATTCATGGCGAATTAACCAACATTAAACATACTTATGTCCTTACTACTTCAACTTCACCAACATTTTATGTAAAACTCTTTTTGGGAAATGGTATTAAACGAATTTTTGTTAATAAAACTCTAAAGCAATTAGGGATGCAAGATCGACATTGGATTCATTTTGGTGGCGTTACAAATTCTACACAACACCAGAGAATAGCTTACTTAACTAAGATTAATCACTATAATTTTTTATAAGAATTCTTAATTAAAGCCTTAGTCACTATGACTAAGACTAAAATGTACTCAATGTCATTTATATACTTAATTCATGCTGTTTAGGTTTAGAACAAATTTTATTAATCCAATTCATTTGTTCTAGCTGACTAATCGCAGACTTAGTTCGCCTAATGGAAATTCCACTCTCTTTAGAATTTAATTGAATGATATCTCTATCTCTAATTCCTAATTCTTTATTTCCAGCAAAAAGTTTAGATTCGGCTAAATAAAAAAGCACAGAGTAAATTGCTTTTTTATCGTAATCATCAGTAAGCGATGCCACTCTTTTCTTAATATTATCTACAATTTGTACTAATTTTTCCTTATCATCACTTAAAGTTGACACTATTTCTTCTTGTTGTGCAACCAATAATTTCAACATCGCAACAATAAAAAACGTTAACTCTGCATAATTTTCTGCTTGATCAGCTTCTTTAAATATTCTGTAATATGTCTGAACACGCGAGTGAATAGCAGTAGCTACAGAAAAACCAGTAAAATGATCATACTTATGCGAAATGTACGTCGACAATAAATATCTTCCCATTCTTCCATTACCATCTAAGAACGGATGCGTATTTTCAAAAAAGAAATGAGTAATCACGCTCTTATAAATTGGCGGTAAATCATCATTGTTCATAAATTCTATTAAACTAGTCAAAGATTCGTTTATGGCTTCTTCTGTCTGCGGAGGAACATGCACCGTATGAAGAGCATCCCCTATCCTTAGTTGTTCTCCCTCTGGCAATTTATCCCTAAACAGTTTTCCGTTAGGCAATTTGTTTTCTTCAATCTCTCCTTCTAATAGAGTGTCGTAAATATTTCGAAAGTCCTTAAGATTTTCAATTTTAATTAAATGCTCACTCTGAGTTTCTTGATACATTTTGATGGTTGACTGGAGTCGCTTATGGGAGGGACGTTTTCTATCTCTTTCATTATCACGAATAATTGTACTAATTTCTCCTCGATCAGTTTCTACTCCCTCTATTTTATTAGTATAGGTAATTTCAGAAACTAACAATGAATTTAAAAATTGTTGTTTGGCAATTCCAGGTAATTTTTTAGCAAGTTCTTTAATTTGATTGGAATTTTCTCTTAAATTATTTTCCAACTTAATAATTTCGGGTAAATAAACAAAAAATAATGGGTATTTATCAGTTTGGTTTTCTCTCTTATCGGTTAAGAGTGGATATAAATTTGTTTTAATTGTACTAAATCCATTCAAGCGTGATTGATAAATTTGGTCTATTTCTTCCTGACTTACCATTTGTGGCTTATGAAGATATTTTTCCTTAGATAATGAATGATATCCTTTCACCATCTTTATACTCACTTTCTTTGTTTATCTTTAACAAAAAGATCTTTTGTTACTTATCTTATTAAATACTGTAATTAATTATTAACAAAATGCCGGCTTTGTCAATAATCATTTTTATAATTTCGTTTAATTATTAACGAAGGTGGGATTTTGTTAATAAGATTCTAAAACAATTAGAGATATAAATCACTATAATTTTTCCTTTCGCAACCATTAGTTGCCTACAATGCAATCAAAAAGTGGTTGTCTGCAACCGTGATTTTTAATAAATTAAAATCAATCAACAACGAAAGGACAATCCATATGAGATTAGGTCAAAAAATCACGGAATTACGAAAAAAGAATAATCTTTCTCAAGAAGGTTTAGCTGAAAAAATGAATGTTAGTCGCCAAGCCGTTTCAAAATGGGAAAGCGATCAATCAATTCCAGATATTGAAAAAATCGTTAACTTATCAGAATTATTTGGCGTCACCACAGATTATTTACTAAAAAGTGGTGCTCCATCTTTTGAAATTAAAACAGCAGATATTCCCGCAGAAGATAAATTACCTATTTTACCTGATGAATTAGTTCAAAAATATTTGTCTACTGCCAAAAAGAGTTCACAATTACGTGCTTTGGCAATAGCTCTTGCTGTCTTCAGTCCAGCATGTATTAGTTTTTGCAGTGCTCTTTCAGGGTTCCTAATAGGTGCCAATGATAAAATGCAATTAATCATTTCCCTTATTGGATTTGCTGCAACGATTGTAGTTCTTGCAATTTCATTTGGTCTTCTAATTTATAGTTTTCTTATTATGCGTGAATTTAAGCAGTTAAATAAACAAAATTTTGATATTATGAAAGAGAAAGAGAGATTGAAGTCTACTATTCAATCATTTCACCATACTAATGATAAATATTTTGTTTTATCCTGCATCCTAGCAGTCTTAGGTATTATTGGACCAGTAATGAGTGGTCTCAGCAACTCTAATGGGACTGTCTCCCTTATTGCCTGGGGAATAACTTTCTCAATTTTCAGTGGTGCCATATATTTCTTTATATCTTATGTATCGCAACTTCGGTATCTTTCTCTTTTAGTTAAATACAGAAAGCATCTGCCGTCCAATTTACACAAATTATTTGTTTACGGGAGCTGGATTTATATTTTTGGTATTTTAGGTATAGATTACATTGTTAGCAGATTTATTGAACCTACTTTTAGCTCTACAAATGTTTTTTATTTAGGTATTATAATCTATTGTCTATTTACATATTTTTTCATTAAGGAAAAAGCAGAATAGGTTTAATAGTAAAAGCCCGCGAAATTAATCGCGAGCTTTTTGATTAATCCATATTCTGTTGCAAACAAATTTTCGTTATAATTATAGCCGCAGAAAGTTTTATGAGCGGTGGCTGTTTTTCCTCCCGGAGGTGAGGCCTATGGTCCAACATCGAATGGAAAGGGTTCAGCCTAATGAGTGTTTACGAGGCCATCTCAGTAATGCTGTTGTTTGGTACTTTTGTGTTAGCTTTGCTAACATATATCGATCATCACAATAGAAAATAAAAAACGCCGCTCAATTTATAACTTTGGTAGGTTTATTGAGTGACGTAGTTGCAATAGTATAACTTTTAACCACCGCTCTTAAAGCGGGCTGCGAAGGAGATCATAAGATCTCCTTTTTCTTTACCTAAATTATAGCATGTTTATTAGTAACTTCGACTTTTATTTTGCTCTACTTGGAACTGAAATAGTCGCACTGTCAATTATATGACCTTCCATCTCACGCAAAAAGTCGTTTAACCAGTAGCTTTCTTTTAGATCAAGTTTTGTATCTAATGCATACACGGTTAAAGTGTAATAGTGCGTATTATCAGGAGGCATCGGACCTGTATAGCCTTCAACTGGGCCAGAATTTTCACCTAAAAACTTGCTAATATTGCTATTATTTCCTTGAACAAAATCAAGGCTAGTATTCTTAGAATGACTAATATTAGCTGGCACATCTCGAACCGGAAGATTGGCAGCTAACCAGTGAATCCAAGTAAATCCACAGACTGGAACTGAATCAAAATCTCTAAAATACACAGCTAAGGTTTTTGCCTTATCAGGTGCATCAGTAATAAAAATTGGGAAAGATCTACTAGGCTTCCCTTCAATTTTTTGATCTTCATTAGCAAATTTACTGTAGCAATCCGGAATGAATCCATTCATAGTTGGAATTTCTATTTTCATTGACGTATCCCCTAAAACTGAGTTTTTTAATTACTATTATTCTCATGCTACTTCATATTTAAGTACAACTATTTCTCAATTGCCAACAAAACTACTTAATTCAATACTTTAGCCAGTTATAGTGGAGTTCAGCCTAATATACTATAAATTATTTTGTTGTCTCTAATTTTTATTTATATTCATAGAAGCTACTGGTGACTCACGTAAAAATGTAAGTATACTTTGACGAACGTCATATGGAGCTAACCTATCGCTGTATTCAAGTAAAACTCTTACCATACCAATGATACTATGTACAAATACCTGCACACTAATCATCATTCTCATTTGTTCTTTTTCATCCATTTTTAACTGATCGATATTTTTCATCTGGCTCATACGCTTCATAATTTCCTCACAACCAGTCTGGAAAATCATATTATAGAAACGCGTATCCCCATTGTCAGATAACAAGACTTGTATTTCTTTTTTATGTGCATAACAGAACTCAATGGTATTTTTTGTTGCATTTAAAATAGTTTCTAACTGATCTTCAAAAGGTGTATCTAAATCAAGATCTCCTAGTGAATCACGATCTTTTTCAACATTTTTTAGATACTCTGCAACAAAACTATCTTCTGTATCTCTTAGTAGATCATTGACATCTGAATAATATTGATAAAACGTTCTAGTACTTACGCCAGCTTTATCAATAATATCTTTTACTTTTAACTTATGCACACTCTTATTTTCTAAGCAGCTTAAAAGAGCAGCAATCAAATTATTCTTTGTATTCTGTACCCTAATATCACTCAAACTTGTTCCTCACTTCTCTTTCCTAGATATTTATCATCTGTAACTTTCTTTTACTTAATTATTAAAAATATTATATCAAAAGTAAAATAATTTTTTACTTTCGATATAAAAAGTTTTTCTTTTTCAACTTAGTTAAAATTCATTGTTTTTACTTTTTTCAATTTATATACTTTAGGTGCAATAGTAAGAATAGGAATTGATATACGATGATTAATTTAAACAACAATGATTATCAACTTAGTAGAAAAGATCAAAGATTACTTAGACAGTTTGAAAAACAAGTATTAAATTCTCAAATTTTATATCCTTTTTATCCGATTAGACATATCAATTGCGAATTTTTTCACTTTATTAAAGGTTCTGGAAAAGATTTATTGCTTGATTTCGTCATGCAGCCTCAAAAACGTAATTTGATTTTTTCTGAACTACTATTTATTAGTTATAAATACTTAACTAAAGTTAGATACGACATTGACGACTATTTTCTTAGAAAAAATTGGGTTAATCTGATTAATGTTTCATACACCAATGATACTATTACTGATGTTTCATCTTTCCTAACTAAGATAGACGAAACAAATAAGCTTGAATTTAATTAAACACTATAAAAAGCCTATTAAATCAAGGGTCATGAATACCAAGATTTAATAGGCTTCTTTAATTTATATTTTTTTCAGATACTTTTTTTATCTATTCCCTTAGAATAAGGGATGTTCCTTTAATATCAATACTTAAGCTGTTTTTTGTTTTGGCAGACTTTTAGCATACCACTTATCTTAGCTCCTGCTACATGCTGGTTGACATTAAATTCAACTTTAGATTTTTTGCGGGCTTCATATTTATGCTTCCTTCTATCTTGGAAGCTAATTCAATATCATTATTAGCAAACATATGAGCATAATATTTTAGCGTTGTCGTTGGATTTTTATGACCAAGCCGATGACTTACCTCAGTAATTAAATAAGACGCATTAGAATGCCTTAATCCTCGTCCATCTATTCTTGGAACACCTGCAATTTTTGAATAGCGCTGTAACCATTTGCCTAAAGTAGACTTTTTAGTGGACAATTATCGTAAGATAGCACAAAGCCTTTTACACTATTCTTTAACTTTTTTTAATATTTAATTATTTCAATTGTCTTATCTATTACTCTATCTTTATAATCAACTACATTTTTTATCGTTAACTTTTGTATTGCTTTAATATAATTTTCCATATATTGAAAATCTATTTTCCCATCATCCACTATTGGCAGACTGATATCAGTTGTTTTCATTCTATGAACATTCCACTTATATGTGTATCCATATTTTTTTCCGGCTTTTTTTAAAATCGCACAAAGATACTCAGCCAACTCTGGATTTAACTCTTTATCACGTAAAGTTAGAACATTTATATCATCCGAAGCCCAATATGATTCAGTTTGATAAAATGTTTCTCCAACTGAACCGTTATAACAAACAGTAATTGTATTAGGTTTAAAAATAGGTGCCTGTCCTATTCTGGCTGTTTTACCATGATTTATAGCTGTAGAACCTATAAATAAAGTATTGCCCAATTTTTGATTTGTGATATGAACCCAAAAATTAGGACATATTATTAAACTGTTTGATTTAAAACCATATTTCGATATTGAATCGGAGTATGGTTTTTTATTGAGCTCTTAATTCTAAAATTATTATAGTAATAAATATACTCTTTGATTGCATCTTCTAGTTCATCTAAATTCTTAAAATTTTTTTCAAAGCCATACCACATTTCTCGCTTTAAGATACCAAAAAATCCTTCCATTAATCCATCATCTAATGAATTACCTTTTCTAGACATTGATTGCTCAATACCATGATCTGTAAGCTATTTTTGAAAGGTAGAATGTTGATATTGCCATCCTTGATCAGTGTGAAAAATAAGACCATTTAGAGCAGGATGAGCTTTATAAGCTAGGTCAAGCATGGTCATTACTTGTTCTAAAACTGGACGGCGACTTAATGTATAAGAAATTATCTCATGGGTACACCCATCCATAATTGGTGATAAATATAATTTTTCGCCGTTTAAATGAAACTCAGTTATATCTGAATACCACTTTCTATCTGGTAAAATGGCTAAAAAATTGCGACAGATCAAATTAGGTTTGATTTCACCTACAGTTCCTCGATAACTTGAATATCTTTTTCTACGTCTAATGGCAATACCAAATAAATGCATCTTTTTCATCAGACGCTTTACTTTCTTATGATTGATTTTAATTCCTTCAATGTGCAATTGAGCTGTAATTCTTCTATAGCCGTAGCGATGTTTATGTTCTTCAAATATTTCTTTGATACGTTTCATGATCTGATGATTTTTTGAATCTTTATCATTTTGTTTTAGAACATAGTAATAATTACTTTTAGATAAGTGAGGTAAATCAGGATTAGAATTGATTACATTTAATATGAAACTGACGGTTACATGAAGTTCTTGCCTTAGTTCAGTAACCACCTGAGCTATTTCTGGTGCTTTTGGTTTTTTCTTTTGGAAACTAAGGCGCTCAATTTTTTTACAAATTCGTTTTCGACAGTAAGCTTGAGATTCTCTTGTTTTAAGTCTTTTACTTGTTTTTGTAGTTCTTTGATTTGTTGGTCTTTGCTTTTCATGATGTGGTCTGCCTTTCTTATGATTAATGACATTATACCCATCCTCTTTATATTTGCGAAGCCAATTATAGATCATACCTGAGCTTGGCAATCCCAAGTCTAATGAAACTTGATTCGCTGGTTCATCGTTAATCAATATTCTTTTAATGGCAGTTTTCTTAAATTCTACTGAATAAGAAGAATATGATTTATTCAAAATTTCTAAGCCGTGAAGGTCTATTAGACGGATTAAATAATATAAATTGTCAGGTCTTACTCCATATTCTCTACCTAGTTGAGATAGTGACTTATGATAATGCTTCCAATTATTGTAGATGTCAATTTTGTCTTGCTTAGATAATTTAGACATAATAAAAACCTCGAAATTCTTGTCCGAATTTCGGGGTTCATATCATTGCTTTAGTTAATCTTTTTCCTTTTTTAATTTTAAAAATATCATCAATTTTATATTTTCTAAATTCAGGTTTATAACTTAAAACTTTCTTATCTTCATCTGTTAATTTGTAATTATTCAAACCAGTAACTAGTAAATAGTTTTCGAGTGCCTTCACTCGATCTTGTTCGAGTGCCTTCACTCGATCTTGTTCGAGTGCCTTCACTCGATCTTCCATATATTGAAAATCTATTTTTTTATTTTTGGTAATTGGCAACTTTATTATCCATTTGGGGACATCATTAATATTAGTAGTATAGTTCTTTTTTTTAAATAACTTTCTTAAAATTGCCAAAATATACAACATATGGTGATAATTATAATTGCTAAATTTAGGGATAAGTGCCTGAAATGCTCCATTATTTCCACTTCTATAAAAGCTCTCACTAATCATTCCTACGCTACCAGTGCTGGAAGCATAAGCAAAGATCGGTTTTTTCGTATCTACTTTGAATAGATACTTTGGGGGCAATAAAACTTTCTGAGAATATTGATATTTAATATTCTGACCAAAGACATGATAGCCTTCTTCCGAATAAGTCATTTTTTCAGTTACTTTTGAAAAGCCTTTAACTGTCATTTTTGTAAATAATTCTGAGATTGTAAAATCCTTAAATTCTATCATTTTCACTCCCCTTTTTTATCAATTGACTAACTTTCCAACTTAGGTATTCTGCTACTACATTCTTAAAATCTTCTTCAGTAGGAGTAGTATCAATAACTTGGTGTTGACTAAATGTCCAATCATTCCCATCTAAACTAATTGAATCATGAATGACTTTACCATTAGCTTCTGTATAATAACTGGTCTTTGGTTTCTTACCTAAGATAATTGCTTCGACTTCTTCATAGCGTTCTTTAGCATGATCAGTATCACGAAGATTTACCTCTTGACTGGATTTCTTACGATTTTGTCTAGTGTATCCATCTTCAGACATATCAACAAAAGTTACCATGTCATCTTCTTCATGTGGTCGTGCTACTTTAAAGACGTAAATAGCTGTCTGTACTGAAGCTTTGCCAGTAAAGATATCATTCGGCATATGAATTGAAGCAACTAAAGTATTATTCTCTAGAATCCGCTTGGTATAAGGTAATCCATTGCCACTACCGGCATTTTCTTGAATTAAAATTGCAGCATATCCGTTTGTCATTTGTGATAAAGCTTCTTCTACAAAGTTAAATCCTTTACCATCAGCTGAATATGGTGGATTTAACAAAAAGACATTAGCTGGAAAAGATAATTGTTTGTAAATCTTATGGGAATCATCATTAAGCATATTAGTAGAACCGTCGCCCATAAGAATCATATTTAAAACTGCAAGTATGTAGATATTTCCTAAAATTTCAACACCTAATAGCTGATGTTGTTTGATATTCCTTATTTTTTTCTCTAGTTTTTCACTATCTTGAATACTATTCTTAGCATCTTTAATCATAATATCCATAGCCGAAACTAAGAATCCACCACTACCCATAGCAATATCCCAGACGAATGAATCTTTATTTGTTCTAGCCAACATAGCCATAAATCTAGTTACATAGCTTGGTGTCAAAACAACATCGTTAGCCGCATCATTCTCAATTGATACCCAGTCACTTAAAGAATTTAATATTTTACCAGTAAAGTCTAGGTGTAAATTACCTTCTAATAAAGGAATAACATCTGTACTTATTTGAGCGTAAAGACTTTTAATAAGACTTTCACCGTTTATCGGTTCCCACATTCCTTTCTTTCTAAAGATAGGACCCAATAAAGAATTAATCAAATCAATTTTATTCCTCTCAGCATTACGAGCAGTTAAAAAAGATGAAATATGCTGCAATACAAGAGTTCCATCATTCATTATCTCACTATTGTTAGAACTTAAATCTGATACTTCTAGACGTTTGATGCCCTGTGTATTAAGGCCTGCCATAATTAAGCCAGTAAACAAATATAACTTTTCATTAGTTTCCAACGTATGTTTTATAGATTTATCATCGTAAATACGTTGGTGAATTTCTTTGATTCTTGATTCTAACTTAGTTTCAGTTTCTTTTTTTAGTTTTTCGATTTCCTCATCGGTTAAGCTCAATTTATCGAAAATATCGTATAATTTTCCAATATTATTCTGTTTTAGTAGAACTAAAGATTTATCTAATTCTTTTACATGCTTAGGAAGCATATTATTATTTTCTGAAACATAATATGCCTTACATTCAGGATCAGATACAACACCATCGTCATCTAACTTAGTTCCGTTCACACCAATGATTAGAACCTCTTTATAAGTAGAATACTTCAAAATAGCTCTACCATAGTGCAGAGCACCATTAACAGCATAAGTAGTGATAGTAGAATAATTTATATCGCCTTTTTTATGTGGATTTTTGGCACCTTCTTTTGAATCCGAAGCAAACTTAGTTTCAAGAATAATATTGCCTTCTTTATCTAACTTTTCCAGCTTATTCTTTCCACCTTTAGCTTCGATCATAACTGGAATTCTGCGTGAATGTCCATCATCCAATAGCAATTTAATATCAGGGTAGTTATTCCCTTTACCACCAGATTTTGACTCTGCTTCACTTAAAGCATTGGAAATATCATTATTAATACTTTCCGTTTTACCAAAGTGTCTGATACCATATTCATCAAATTTGTTTTTATAATATTCTTCTACTTTTTCTTCAATACTTTTTGCCATAATTGCACCTAATTTATCATTATTTTTAACTATTCTATTATCTGTTAAATTTCATTTCGTCACAATATCATTCTTCAATATAAATAAAAAGCGCTCAATTTTATATTGAGAGCTTCAATAATTTGGCAGACAACCAAATCGTTTTCTATTATTTTGTCTGGAAATTGCTTTAGTTAAATGCTGTTAAATTAGGATTCTCTCTCCAATTAGCATTGTTATCCTATTCCCATTCAATAGTGGAAGGTGGCTTACTGGTGATATCGTAAACTACGCGGTTAATGTGATCACATTCATCTACAATTCTAGTAGAAATCTTGCTCAAAACATCCCATGGAATTTGGGCAAAGTCAGCAGTCATACCATCAATTGAAGTTACGGCACGAATACCGATGGTGTAGTCATAAGTACGACCATCCCCCATAACACCAACTGAACGAATACCTGGTAAAACAGTGAAGTATTGCCAAATATCTTCTTGAAGACCAGCATTCTTGATTTCTTCACGTAAAATTGCATCTGATTCACGCACGATCTTAAGCTTGTCTTCAGTAACTTCACCAATAACACGAATACCAAGACCTGGACCTGGGAATGGTTGACGCCATACCAAATCATGAGGAATACCGAGCTTTTCACCAAGTTCACGAACTTCATCCTTGAAAAGTTTACGAAGTGGTTCAATTAATTCAAAGTGCATGTCCTCAGGAAGACCACCAACATTGTGGTGTGACTTAATAGTTTGAGCAGTGTTAGTTCCTGACTCAATAACATCTGTATATAAAGTACCTTGAGCTAAGAAGTCAACATCTTTTAACTTTTTAGCTTCTTCGTTGAAGACTTCAATAAATTCTTTACCAATGATCTTACGTTTTTGTTCAGGATCAGTTACTCCCTTGAGCTTATTCAAGAAACGTTCTTGTGCATTTACGCGAATAATATTAACGCCAAGATCCTTGTTCAAAGCTTGCATTACTTGATCGCCTTCATCTTTACGAAGCATCCCGTGATCAACAAAAATCGCAGTTAATTGATCGCCAATTGCCTTATGAAGAAGAGTAGCAGTAACACTAGAATCAACCCCACCAGAAAGACCTAAGATGACCTTCTTATCGCCAACTTTTTCACGAATTTCTTCAACTTGCATTTCAATAAAGTCATCCATGGTCCAGTTTGCTTCGGCATCACAAACCTTAAATGCGAAATTTTTTAAAATATCTAAACCATATTCAGAATTGCGAACTTCGGCATGGAATTGAATTCCGTAGAATTTCTTCTCATCGTTAGCAATTGCAGAAATTGGACAATTCTTGCTTTTAGCAGTTACAGTAAAGCCTTCTGGAGCCTTAGTTACTAAATCACCATGACTCATCCAAACGTATTGTTCTCTTGGCAAGCCTTCAAATAAAACTGCATTAGGATCAGTTACCTCAATATCGGCACGACCATACTCGGAATTATCAGCCTTTTCGACCTTACCGCCTAAATCGTAGCTCATGAGTTGCATCCCATAACAAATCCCCAAAATTGGAATACCAAGCTTGAAAATTTCAGGATCAACTTTTAAAGCACCCTTGTCGTAAACACTGTTTGGACCACCAGAAAAGATGATTCCCTTAGGTGCCATTTCTTTGATCTTTTCAATGCTTAAGTTATGTGGTAAAAGTTCTGAATAAATACCAAAATCACGAATTCGACGAGTAATCAATTGATTGTATTGACTACCAAAATCAAGCACAATAATCTTGTCAAAATCATTTAGATTAGTCTTAGCCACAATTTTCTCCTTCTAAAAAATAATTTATCCCTATTTACTAGAAACTTTACTAAGAAAAATTCAATTGGTCAATCATTAATTTATTTTTTAACTTCACAAGCATCAAAATAGCGCTCTTATAATTTGTTATATAAAATTGAAGTAAAACTATATTATTTAACTTTTATATACAAAAGAGGTGACACCTATGTCTCAAAAAAATTATGTATCTCAATCTTCTATTCAAGACTTTTTATCTGCTAGAAAACGCAGTTCTACTTTGATTGCTACTGGCGTCATGCTATGTATTTTCTCACCCATTACTTTATTAATCTTAATCAGCCTAATAAGATTAGATATCTTAACTTCATCGATTAATTTTGCAACAGGAATTGGCGTAATTGTTTTAATACTTCTAGTTGCAGCCGCTGTAGCTCTCTTTATTGCGGGAAATCACTGGCTAAAAGTTCACGAAAATTTCGAGTATGAAGAATGTAATCTTTCTGACAAAACAAAAGAGCAAATTTTCAAATTGAGTAAAGAATATGAAAATCAGCACCTAGTGCTAAAGATTATTGGCATTACTTTCTGTATTTTATCTGCCATTCCACTTATGACGGGATCTTTATTTATTGGGTCTCTTTCAAATAGTCGAATTGATGATCTAATGACTGGTCTTTCAACTGCTACGCTTTTTCTTGTAGGAATTGGTGTCTTTTTCTTAGTCAAAACCAATATTGTTCGTGATAGTTTTAATATTATTTTGCAAATAGAGGACTATACTACTGAGAAAAAAACCAACAAAAAAATAATTGAAAAATATGCCACTATTTACTGGATGACTATTTCTTTTATCTATCTTGCTTATAGTTTCATTAACAATAATTGGAGTCAAAGCTGGATTATTTGGCCACTTGCTGGAATTACATATGGGATTCTTGAAACAATCATTTCTTTAAAAAAGAAAAAATCAATTTCAGAATAATACATCAAAAAAGAGGCCTTGTGTTCGGAAAATGATTCTGCTACACTCTAAATATCAAAATATCTATATATCGTCGTAATAAGGTCGACAGTTTCTACCCGGAACCAATTAATTCTGGACTATAGGTAATCGATGTCATAAGTAGCACTACAAAGGACTTCTTTTACCCTAATTTACGGGTAGAAGAAGTCTTTTTTTGCAGGAGGATAAAATTGAAATTACTTGAGGAACGGATTCGTAAAGATGGAGAAGTATTAGATGGCAATGTTTTAAAAATTAACTCTTTTCTAAATCATCAAGTCGATCCGCAACTTATGATGGAAGTCGGTAAGGAATTTAAGCGTTTATTCGAAAACGAAAAAATTACTAAAGTTCTTACTTGTGAAGCTTCAGGAATTGCTCCTGGTATTATGGCTGCATATCAATTAGGAGTGCCGATGGTTTTTGCGAGAAAGAAAAAACCTTCAACTCTTAATGATGCTGTTTATTGGGCAGATGTATTTTCCTACACTAAAAAAGTTAACAATAAAATTTGTGTTGAAAAGAAATTCTTGAGTAGTGACGATCACTTATTAATTATTGATGACTTTTTAGCACATGGAGAAGCTGTTAAAGGGATGCTTAATATTGCAGATCAAGCAAATGCAACTGTAGCTGGTGTTGGCGTAGTTGTAGCTAAAGAATTCCAAGGTGGCAGTGAATGGGTTAAAGATCACGGCTACCGTCTTGAAGCCTTAGCTAGGATTGCTGATTTTGAAAATAATCAAGTGCATTTTGTAGGAGAAGAATAAATGAAGCACACACAAGTTAACCACAAAAAAGCTGCTTTACTAGGTCTACAACATTTACTTGCAATGTATTCAGGAGCAATTGCAGTCCCGCTTTTGATTGGAACTGCCTTGAAGTTCAACTCCACTCAAATGACTTATCTAGTTTCAATCGATATTTTCATGTGTGGTTTAGCAACTGCTCTCCAGCTTCTACGTAATCGTTATTTCGGAATTGGCTTACCTGTTGTTTTAGGGTGTGCTATTCAAGCTGTAGCTCCTCTTCAAATGATTGGAAAAAAATTCACAATTGGTACTATGTATGGTGCAATCATCGTAGCAGGTATTTTCGTATTTTTAGTAGCGGGCTATTTTTCTAAGATCAAAAAGCTCTTTCCACCAGTTGTAACTGGAAGCTTAATTACAGTAATTGGCCTTTCCTTAATTCCGGTTTCTATTCAAAATCTTGGCGGAGGTAATTCTACAACTAAAAACTTCGGTGATCCTAAAAATCTTTTAACTGGTTTTATAACTGTAGCAATTATTTTAGCATTGCAGGTTTGGGGCAAAGGTTTCATTAAGTCAATTGCCGTTTTAGTTGGTTTAATTGCTGGTACATTAATTGCAAGTACACTTGGAATGGTATCTCTTACTCCAGTTGCACAAGCTTCTTGGTTCCACTTACCACAACCATTTTATTTCGGTATGCCACAATTTGAGTGGTCATCTAGCCTAACCATGATTATCATTGCACTAGTTTCAATGGTTGAATCAACCGGTGTCTTCTTTGCTATTGGTGATTTACTCCACAAAGATATCACAAGCGATGACCTCAAAAAAGGTTATCGTGCTGAAGGGCTCGCACAGATCCTTGGCGGAATCTTTAACACATTCCCCTACACTACTTTTTCACAAAATGTTGGTTTACTTGAATTGTCAGGTATCACTACTAAAAGACCTATTTACTGGGCATCAGGCTTTTTAATATTAATGGGATTATTGCCAAAATTTGGTGCCTTAGTAACTATTATTCCAAACTCAGTTTTGGGCGGAGCAATGTTAGTAATGTTTACTATGATTGCCGTTCAAGGGATGCGGATGCTTAAACGCGTTGATTTTGAAGATACTCGCAATATTTTAATAGTTGCTATTTCAATTGGCCTTGGATTAGGAGTTACTGTTTATCCACAAGTTTTCCAAGCTTTACCCGAAACTATTCAGTTATTCCTTGGAAATGGTATTGTTGTAGCTAGTTTAAGTGCTACTATCCTCAACCTATTATTTAAAGGAAAATCCGGTTTAGAAGAACAGCCTATCCTTGCTGCACCAGAAAAGATTGAGGTACAACACTAATTAAAAATTTTTCTTAAAACCACATAAAAAGGACTTGGAGTTTTCCAAGTCCTTTTTACTTTATTCAAAAACTTTAAACATCAATCACAGATACTTCTGCACCTAGTTGACGCAATTTTTGTTCGATCCTATCATAGCCACGTAAAATATTGCCCGCATTTGAAATGATAGTTTCACCATCTGCCATTAAACCAGCAAGCATCAAACAAGCTCCTGCTCTAATTTCACCAGCACTAACATGTGCTCCATGCAAATGATGAGTTGGATGAACTAAGATAATATTATCTTCTACTTGAATATTTGCACCCATCTTCTGAAGTTCAGGAATATGACCAACACGCTTAGGATATATTTGATCAATTACTACGCCTTCACCGCTCTTAGCTGTTAGAAGAAGTGGAGTAATTGGCTGCTGTAAATCAGTCGCAAATCCAGGATATACATCAGTTCTAACTTGAATCATTTTCAAGTCACCTGCTGGATAAACAAAAAGTGAATCTTCATCAGCATCAATTACTACACCCATTTCTTCTACTTTAGCCAAGTAAGAATCTAGGTGTTCTTCGATAATATTATGAATTCTAATACCATTTCCGATGCAAGCAGCTAGAGCTACATAAGTTCCAGCTTCAATTCGATCAGGAATAATAGTATGAGGAGTTTGTGCTTTTAATTCCTCTACTCCTTCAATTCGAATTACTTCAGTACCTGCACCACGAATAACAGCGCCCATATTATTCAAAAATGTAGCTAAATCAATAATTTCAGGTTCCTTAGCTGCATTTTCAATAATAGTTTGGCCCTTTGCCATTACGCTAGCCATAATTATATTCATTGTTGCGCCTACAGAAGGCATCTTTAAATGAATTTTTGCACCACGAAGCCCAGTTTTAGGAGCTGTAATGATAATTTGATCGTTTTCATTCTCAACAGTTGCACCTAATGCTTCAAAGCCTTTAATATGCTGATCAATAGGACGAGGGCCAATATCATCTCCGCCTGGGAAGCCCACCACAGCTTTACCAAAGCGACCTAATAATGCACCCATAAAGTAGTAAGAAGCTCTCAAGCTCTTAATCTTTCCTGCTGGAAGGGGACTACGCTTAATGTCATCCGGATTTATTCGTAAAGTAGTTTCATGAAAATCACACTTTACATCCATTTCACTAAGTAGATCCATCAAATTATCTACATCAGCAATTCGCGGAACCCCTTCTAGGGTAACAGGAGTCCGCGAAAGTATTGACGCTGGGATCAATGCTACAGTGGAATTCTTAGCACCGCCGATCCATACGTCGCCCTTCAGGGGCTTTCCACCATGAATAATCATCTGTTTCATTGGGGAAACAATCCTTTTCTCTATTTGTAATACCCAAATGTATCACAAAATATATTAAATGAAAAACGCAAAAAAAACAAGAGAAGCCGAGGATTATGGCTCTCTTGTTACCGAAATTTAATTTTTAAAGTCTAGTTAAAATGTTGTACCGGAAGACCACTTGCTGCACCAATAAATGCTTTAAACAATCCTTCCGGTCTTTGTGGACGACTTAAAAATTCCGGATGATATTGAGCTGCGATAAAGAATTTTTTATTTGGAATCTCAATAATTTCTACTAAATGATTGTCTGGAGAAACACCGGAGAAGACCATGCCTGCTTTTTCAAATGCTTCACGATATTCATTATTGAATTCATAACGGTGACGGTGTCTTTCTTGGATTACATCTTGATCATCGTATGCTTCACGTGTCTTAGTACCCTTTTTTAAAGTTGCTGGGTATAGACCTAAACGAAGAGTACCACCAATATTCTCTTCATCACGCTTGTCAGCCATAATGTCAATAATATTATTCTTAGTATCTGGATTAGCTTCTGCACTATTAGCATCTTTTAAGCCGAGCACATTTCTAGCAAATTCAACACTAGCCATTTGCATACCTAAGCAGATTCCTAAAAATGGGATATCGTGTTCACGGGCATATTTAATTGAAGTAATCATACCTTCAAGACCACGTGTACCAAAACCACCAGGTACAATTAATCCATCTGAATCCTTCATAATTTCTGCAATGTTATCTTCAGTGATGTCTTCTGCTTGGACCTTATTTACCTTAATTTTAGTGTCATATAAGTAACCAGCGTGTTGCAGAGCATCAGTGACAGAAATATATGCATCTTCAAGTTCTACATACTTACCTACTAAAGTAATAGTAGTTTCATGCTTTAAGTTCTTTGCACGTTTATCTAATTTCTTCCAAGCTTCCATATCTGCTTCTGGCTTTGGACTTTCTAAGTGTAAAAAGTCGCAAACTTTTTGGTCCATACCTTGTTCTTGGAAAGCAAGTGGTAAATCAAAAAGTGAAGGAGCATCAATGGATTCAATAATACGGTCTACTGGAACATCAGTAAAAGTTGAAATCTTATTTTTTAATTCTTGAGCAATTGATTTTTCAGCTCTCAAAACAAGCATATTTGGTTGAATACCAATACTTCTAAGTTCAGCAACTGAATGTTGTGTTGGCTTAGTTTTCATTTCGTGAGCGGCATGAAGATAAGGTACTAATGTACAGTGGATATACATTACATTTTCTTCACCAACTTCACGACGCATTTGTCGAATTGCTTCCATAAATGGAGTAGATTCGATATCACCTACAGTACCACCAATTTCAGAAATAATGACATCTGAATCAGTTGTTAAGGCAGCACGCATGATTTTTTTCTTAATCATGTCCGTAATATGCGGAATTACTTGCACAGTTGCACCATGATAGTCACCGCGACGTTCTTTATCAAGCACTTCTTGATAGATCTTACCAGTAGTAACATTAGAATATTTACTTGTTCTAACATCAACAATTCTTTCATAGTGACCCAAGTCAAGGTCAGCTTCTGTACCATCATCAGTAACATAAACTTCCCCATGTTGATATGGATTCATTGTACCTGGATCGATATTAATGTAAGGATCAAACTTTTGCATGGTAACTTTTAAGCCACGATTTTTAAGTAAACGTCCTAAACTTGAAGCTGAAATCCCCTTACCTAGTGATGAAACAACTCCACCAGTCACAAAAATATACTTTGTCATGCCGTGCTTCCTCTCTTTTCTTTTATTCTCTGTTAAAATCAAAAAAAGCTCCCAAATACATGGGAGCTTAATTGCACATAGAGTGCCCATACAAAATACTAAAGGGAAATTTGTTTTCCGTCAAGTACTTTACTCATCATCGTCATCAAGATCATCTTGATGAAGTTCAGATAATTGGCCTTCAATACCATCATCTAATTCATTGTCATCGGCATCATCAAGATCATCATCTGAGTAGTCGTCTTCATTAGTATCTTCTTCGTCAACATCCAAATCTTCATCTTCTGGATCATCTGAATCGTAGTCGATAATATCATCATCGTCAGAATCACCAATGAAAGCATTAACTTTCTTGTGGTGTTTCTTACGTGGTACATCTTCTTCATCTTCTGGATGGTTTACTTCTTCATCAACAGATTCATATGGGAACCAAGAACGCAATGCCCAAACATTATCACCCATTGAAATGAATTCACCATCAGTGTTCATATCAGTGTAAAATTGTGGCAAACGCTCACGAATTTCTTCGTCACTCTTACCCAGAAAGTTCTGGACGGCGTTAACGATATCAGCAAAGGCCATTCGCTTGCCGCTATCTTGTAAAATTGCACGAGCAACTTCGATCATTGACAATTCGTCCTTATTTTGGCCTTGAAAATCATCTAACCCCACAGTGGCACGTCCTTTCACGTAATCAATTTATCTAAATTTGCTAAAGATCTATTCTATTATATCAATCTTTATTGCATAGTTACCTACTAAGTATAGACCAGAAAAGAGATCATATTCAACTTTTAGTTGCATTTTTCCTGGAGAAATTTCAGAAAAATTCAATTTATTAGTCAAAGACTCTAAATTCATTTGCTTACCAGAAGCTATAACCTTGCATTTTCTTTTTTCTCCTGGTTCAAATTTCATTAGCGTATGATCACCTTTAGCGTCGCCTCGTTGCATTACAAGCTCATTTGGCTTAATTAATAATTTTACCTCAACATCGCCCTCTTTATTTTTCTCGCTATATTTTATGCGCCAATCTTCACCAACTTTTTCAATTGATCCTAAGCCATCTCTTTCAAAAACAGCTGATTCATCTTCCTGATGAATTTTACTAGTAATTTTAATTTCAACTTCCTTGGTCATATTTTCACCTTCATTCACACTAAGATAGCCTTAAAGTAGCATTATTGTTATAATCAAGTTGATTATACGTTAGCAGATTTATTTTATTATCCGAGAAAATAGTATAAGAAAAATGGAAAAATTTCAAAGTAAAAAGCTGGATCATGAAAAAGTATTAAGAGATCCAGTTCACAACTATATTCATGTTAAAGATCAAGTTATTTTAGATATTATTAATTCAAAGGAATTCCAACGTTTACGCCGAATCAAGCAATTAGGACCGGCATCTTATGTTTTTCAAGGAGCAACTCATACTCGCTTTGAACATAATCTAGGTGTTTATGAATTGACCCGGAGAATTTGTGATATTTTTGAAGAAAAGTATGTAAGTAAAGAGCCAGGCGACGGATTATGGAATCCAGACGAAAGACTCTTAGCAGAATGTGCAGCTTTACTTCATGATATTGGCCATGGACCTTATTCTCATACGTTTGAGCATCTTTTTGGTACTAATCATGAAAAAATGGGTCAACAAATTATTACTGATAAAAATACTGAAGTTAATCAGGCCCTAAGAAAAGTAAGTCCTAATTTTCCAGAATTAGTTGCTAGTGTTATTGCTAAAACCTACCCTAATCCTCAGGTAGTCAAACTAATTTCAAGTCAAGCGGACGCAGATCGGATGGACTACTTATTACGGGATGCTTACTTTACTGGCGTAACTTATGGAAGTTTTGACTTAACAAGAATTTTAGAAGTAATTCGCCCATACCGTGATGGTATCTGCTTTACAGATAAGGGAATTCACTCAGTAGAAGATTACATTATTAGCCGTTACCAAATGTATCAACAAGTTTACTTCCACCGTGTCAATCGTTCAATGGAAGTTATCTTGCATCACTTACTTGAAAGAGCTCAAATTATCTATGAAGAAGGTAAACTTCAAGTTACTCCTCAACTAGAAGCATTTTTAAACGGAAAATGGACTCTTGAAGATTACCTTAAATTAGATGATGGCGTGATGGAAACTAATTTCTTACTCTGGACCAACTCAGGGGATCAAATTTTATCTGATCTTTCAAATCGTTACTTATACCGTCATCCTCTGGAAAGTGTCAAAATCAATGAAGATACTAAGAGTTTACTGCCAAAACTAAAGAATCTTATTAAACAAGCCGGCTTTGATCCTAATTACTACACTGCTACCAATTCAGCTTTTGATGAACCATATGACGCATATAAACCAACTGGAAAAAATGCTCATAGTCCAATTGAAATCATGCAAGCTGATAGTAGCCTAGTTGAACTTTCTGAATTGAGCCCACTCGTTAAATCCTTAAATGGAACTCTCCAAGGAGATGAGCGCTTCTTCTTTCCAAAAGTAATGGTTAAAGAAACAGATGAGCCTCAAATTTTTGATCCAATTTATCAAGAATTTCAAAAATATATTCGAAATAATACTTTACGTTACTTACGACGTCCAAATAAAAAGAAATAAATTAAAGATGCATTGATAAAATTCAATGCGTCTTTTACTATGCCTTAACTGCAAAAGCTTCATAAGGTTTTAAAGCCATATCTTTTAAACTATCTCGGTTTTCATAGTTACTAATCAAAACTTTTTTAAAAGAAATATCTAAATTTAGATTTTGTTTTTTACCAGACAAGTTAGCCACTACTAGCCACTTTTCATCTTCTAGTTTTCTCCAAAAAGCCAAAATATTATCACTAGTATTTTCAACAAGTTCAAAATCTCCATCTACTACAACAGCATTTTCATGTCGCAGTTTAATTAATTTTTGATAGGTATAAAAAATAGAATTTGTATCTTCTAAATCTTTTTCAACGTTAATTTTTGTGTAGTTTGGATTTAATTTTAGCCATGGCTTTCCTGTAGTAAAGCCAGCATTTTCTTCATTTGACCACTGCATTGGACGCCTTGCATTGTCTCGACCTTTAGTATTAATTGCTTTAATTAGTTCATCCTTACTATAGCCTTTATCAATTCTTTCGCGGTACATATTAATACTTTCAATATCCTCCACTTCATCAATTGACTTAACAGGACAATTGGTCATCCCAATTTCTTCACCATTATAGATGTAAGGTGTTCCGTGCATTAAATGCAGTACAATCGCAAACATTTTTGCGCTTTGAACGCGATATTCTTTGTCATTTCCCCATCGTGAAATAACTCGCGGAATATCATGATTTTCCCAAAAAAGACTATTCCATGCATGATCAAAATCAATTTCTGTCTGCCATTTAATTAGAACTTTTTTCAATTCGCCTAAATCAAGCGGACGTAAATCCCATTTTTCTTTTCCTTCTTGCTGATCTAAGCCTTGATTTTCAAATTGAAATACCATCGATAATTCATGACGAACTGGATCTGAATATTCTGCAGCGATTTTTGGAGTAGAGTTCCATGTTTCACCCACTGTCATTAATTCTTTCCCAGCAAAAGTATTCTCATTCATTTCTTTTAAATAAGGATGAAGCATTGGACCATTTTCTCGTATCTTTTTATCCGGATCTTTTCCAATAAGTTCAATGACATCCATTCTAAAGCCGCCAATTCCCTTATCAATCCAATAATTCATCATTTCATAGATTTCATTTCTTAATTTTGGGTTCTTCCAATTAAGATCTGGTTGTTGACCAGCGAAGAAGTGTAAGTAATATTGACCAGTTTTTTCATCAAACTTCCAAGCTGAACCAGAAAAAGCAGATTTCAACTCATTAGGTTCATGTCCATCTACCGGATCACGCCAAATATAGAAATCTCTGTATGGATTATTCTTACTCTTTCTTGCTTCAATGAACCAAGGATGCTGGTCAGATGTATGGTTAACGACAAGGTCCATAATAATGCGTATATGATGTTTTTTAGCTTCTTTAATCAGATTATCCATATCATCCATTGTTCCGTATTGTGGGTCTATTTTTTGATAATCAGAGATATCATAGCCATTATCTACACCAGGGGATAAGTAAATAGGCGACAGCCAAATAGCATCAATTCCTAGTTTTTCTAGATACCCCAATCGTGAAATAATTCCGGGGATATCTCCAATTCCATCACCATTACTATCTTGAAATGACTTAGGATAAACTTGATAAACAACAGCTTTTTTCCACCAAGGTGTCATATTTTTCTCCTTCAAACAAACAAAAAAGTGCCCTGTTAAGACAGGACACTTTTTTCACATAAACTTTAATTTGATTAACCTTTATCAGCACCTGCTGTGATTCCATTAACATAGAACTTTTGCATTACAATGAACAAAATTGTAATTGGAATCGCAATGATTACACATCCGGCAATGAACTGAGTAAAGAATTGAGCCATCGTACCCTTTGCCGAGTGAACCATGTTGTATAGTCCATAGGCAACAGTGTAGGTCTTTGGATTTCCTGAGGTAGAGAGGATAATACCTGAGAAAATAAAGTCTACCCATGGAGCCATGAACGAAGTAAGTGCAGTATAAACAATCATTGGCTTTGAAAGTGGTAATCCAATGTGAGTGAACACTTGCCATTTAGTCGCACCATCAATTTCAGCAGCTTCATCAATTGCTCGTGGCATGGTGTCAAAGAACCCTTTAGCAATGTAGAAACCAAGGCCGGCACCACCAACATAAACTAAGATTAATCCACCAAGATTTAGCATGTTTAAAGCCTTTAGAATGTAGTACAAGGCAATCATAGACATGAAACCTGGGAACATTCCTAATACCAAAGCAATTTGTAAGAATGGCTTACGGAAGCGGAAACGTAATCTTGATAATACGTAAGCAACTCCGATAGTTACAAACGTTGATAATGTTGCTGAAACTACAGCGACAAATAGTGTATTTAACACCCAATTTACAAATGGATATTGTGAACTAGTAAGAATACCAACATAATTTTGCCAAGTAAATTTTTCTGGCCAAATTGTAGATACAAATCCTGTGTTGTTGTATGAAAAACTTGCTAAAATGATCCAAATAATTGGGAAAATCCATAATACGGCTAGGATAGCTAATAGAACATATCTAAAAATTAAAGCAATTCTTCTTTGATTATGATAAGACTTCATTTTTAGCCCTCCTTGTACGCATTAGTATGACGATATGCAATTAGTGAGAATGTAGCACTAATGATAAAGATCAAGATACCCAAAACAGCGGATGCATTGTAGCGTTGCTCTTGACCAAATGTTAAGTTATAGAGCCAAGTTACAAGCAAGTCTGTTGAACCAGCACCATTGTAGTTATTGTTCATTGGTGCACCACCAGTCAGCAAGTAGATAACATTGAAGTTGTTGATGTTACCAATAAATTGTTGAATCAAAGCTGGAGACATTACGAATAAAATTTGTGGGAATGTAATGTGGTTAAAAATTTGTACTGGGCTTGCACCGTCAATACGCGCAGCTTCAATTTGATCTTGCGGTAAGTTTTGAATAATAGCTGTTGAAGTTAACATTGAAACTGGGATACCAATCCACATGTTAACCACAATAACTGTAATTCTAGCAACAAGGGGACTAGCCTGGTTATCAATGAAGTGAATTGGGTGACTAATCCATCCCCAATTCATAAGTAAGGTGTTCAATGGTCCTTGATAGTCAAGGAATTGTGCCATCATTAATAGAGAAACAAATTGTGGTACAGCATAAACAATTACGAAAATTGTTCTCCATAGATTCTTATGCTTAATTCCCTTTGATTCAATCAAAAGTGCTAATAAGACACCAAAGAAGAAAGTAGTAGCTGTAGCAGCAACTGCCCAAATTAAGGTCCAACCTAAAACTGGGAAGAAAGTACCTGCTAAATCACCACTCAACACGTTTCCAAATGCTTGAAAACCAGTCCAGGAAAATCCAACTGAGTGTTGACGATCATAGTTAGTAAATGCCATTGAAATCATGAAGACTGTTGGCAAAACCGTAAATAAAATGATTAAAACAATTGGAATTGTCATCAAAGTTGCATGCAATCTTTGGTCAAACAAAGATGCAATTTCTTCACGGTTAGTTGGAATATGTTCATGTCTTTTTTCTAATAAGAAAGTATGCTTATTAGATTTCAAATTAATGATATATAGATATATAAAACCAGCAACAATGAATAAAGCTAAAATACCAAATAATAGAATTAAAACAGAATTATCTGGCTGCTGAGTAACATATACTCCTTGAGCTTTATTAAATACAACGCGTTTACTCTTTATTGCACCTAAGTTACTTAAACCAGCAATTGAATGAATTCCACTTAAAAAGAACCAAACTAAAAATACAATTTCAGCAAATAAAAGTGAAAATCCTTTTACCCATTGCCGATGTCTAATAGCATTTAAGCCCATGATGAAGAATGATAATTTTGTTACTGCATCTCCATCTTTCCATGTTTCCTTTAAGGTAACTGCAGGCGTAGCATGTCTTTTCTTAAACATAATTAATCAAACCTTTGCTTATGTGATTTTTCAAGATTATTCTTCCTTAGAAATCTTCTTTTGTAATTTAGCAAGCTTACTCTTGTATTGAGATGGCTTAATCTTGCCGTCGTATGCACCACTAATTAATGGAGCTGAGTCGTTCCAGAAGATTGACATTTGTGGCAATTTAGGTTGAAGAACTGAGTAGCCTGGTTGAGCCATTTGAATTACAGCCTTAGCAACTGGGTCGTTCTTAACCTCTGCAGTATTTTGAGCTGCCTTGTTTACAGGAATTTCACCAGCATTCTTGTGAACAATTAATTGATTTTCTTTGTTAGATAAGTATTTAGCCAAAATTGCTGCATTCTTAGCATTAGAAGTATGTGAGTTAACAGCGAAACATTCAATACCTAAGAAAGCTTCCATTTGTGCAGTCTTACCGCCCACTTCAATGGTTGGATATGGAGCAACTCCTAAGTTCTTACCTAAAATCTTCTTAATATTAGCTGCGTTCCATGGACCATCTAAGATAGCTTGGGCATTACCCTTCTTTAATTGGTTAAGTGCGTTTGAAGTTTGCATAACGCCTTTATTGTTCTTTTGTTCAGCGTACCACTTCATTGCATTTACACCATTTTGTGAATCCATAGTGGAGCCTTTTACATCTTCTCCGCTGTTACCAAATAACTTTGTACCTGCTGAGAACATTACTGGCCACATTACGTAAGCATTAGTGAAGTCAGTTGCAACTACACCTTTAGAAGTCATTGTCTTCCATGATTTAACATCTTCTGGTGAAAGCTTAGACTTGTCATAGTAAACAGTTTGAGCTTGTTCAGAGTATGGATATGCGTAAAGCTTACCTTTCCATTCAACACCCTTGTATGCTTCTGGAACGGAATTCTTCTTGATTTCCTTAGTATCAGATGGTGACAATGGGTTAATGTAACCTGAATCTGCCATTTGTCCTAATTGGTCATTTGGAACACCAAATACATCTGCGGCTTTTGAAGGGTCTTTAGCAACATCAGTTTTTGCATTAGCTGAACCAT
The DNA here is from genome assembly GCF_013487865.1 of Lactobacillus johnsonii. NCBI lineage: Bacteria > Bacillati > Bacillota > Bacilli > Lactobacillales > Lactobacillaceae > Lactobacillus > Lactobacillus johnsonii. The sequence goes on along the minus strand of NZ_CP047409.1, from coordinate 257,501 downwards.
TAGGGTTTTGAGTAACCTTAACTTTAATATTAGGATGTTCTTTTTCAAAGTCTTTTACTACACCCTTATACCAACTAACACGAGCAGTATCTACCCAAAGAGTTAATTGCTTATTTGAGCTCTTTGATTCGTTTGAATTAGAGTTGTTACTACAAGCAGTTAATGAAATAGCAGATATTGCTACAACACTACCTAAAGCCAATTTTTTCCATAACTTCATGATTTTTCCTCCTAGCCATGACTGGCTAAATACATTATTACAACCGTGAACCAAGTTTCACACTCGTTGTAAACCTAATTAATATTTTGCAGAAGCGTCCTCTCCTGCAAGTTAACAAATGGCATTCGTTGTATCTTTATCAAAGAAGTGGGCTTTATTAACATCAAATCCCATTTTTACTTTATCGCCTGGAGTATGGTAATCACGGGCATTTACAATGGCTACAAATTCTGTTCCATCAACTTTTTGATAAAGCTGAATAGTTGAGCCCAGTAGCTCTGAAACAACAACAGTTGATTCAACAACTGAATTAGGCCAAGTTTCAAGGAAAGCTTCCTCTGAATGAATATCTTCAGGACGAATACCAAAGACTAAATCTTTATCTTCATAGCCCTTTTCCTTAAGCATCTTTGCTTTACCTTCAGGGATTTCGATATCTAGACCTTTTCCGTCGCTAATTCGATTTTCTTTAAAGTGAACATTAAAGAAGTTCATTTGAGGAGATCCAATAAAGCCAGCCACAAACATATTTACTGGTGTATTGTAAACTTCTAGAGGTGTACCAATTTGTTGAACTTTACCCACTGACATAACTACTACCCGATCTGCTAAAGTCATGGCTTCAGTTTGATCGTGAGTAACGTAAATCGTAGTAGTTCCCAAATTTTGGTGCAACTTAGCAATTTCGGCACGCATTGTGACACGTAATTTTGCATCCAAGTTTGATAAAGGTTCATCCATTAAGAAAATTGGAGCATCCCGGACAATTGCCCGTCCTAAGGCAACACGCTGTCTTTGACCACCAGATAATTCAGCTGGTTTTTTATCAAGATATTCTGATAAACCTAAAATATCTGCTGCATGCTTAACTCGCTTATCAATTTCATCTTTCTTATAGTGACGAAGCTTTAATCCAAAAGCCATGTTGTCGTAAATGGACATATGAGGGTACAAAGCATAGTTTTGGAAAACCATGGCAATGTCTCTATCTTTTGGTGCAACATCATTCATTACCTTATGGTCAATCTCTAAAGTACCTTTAGAAATATCTTCTAGACCGGCAACCATTCTCAAAGTAGTTGATTTACCACAACCAGATGGTCCAACAAAAACGATAAATTCCTTATCTTTGATATGTAAATCAAAGTCATTAACTGAATATTTATCATTTCCTTCGTACTTTTTATAGATATGGTTTAAATCTACTTCAACCATTCTCTTTCCCTACTTCCCTCTTATTTTTTATTAAAAACTGATTCAATTTCTGAAAGTTTCAATTCTTTAGTAGTTGGAACAATATAATCAGCCTCTTTCAAGGCCTCTTTATTCCCAATTCCAACTGCAAATTGACCAGCACTTTTAATTGATTGAACACCGGCTTGAGCATCTTCAAAACTAATTACTTCGTCTGCATTCAAACCAGCCAATTCCTGTGCCTTTTCATAAATTTCTGGATCTGGTTTTCCGCGATGAAGTGTTGCTGGATCAACAATGCCATCAAATTCATCCATAATTCCTAACTTTGTTAAAATCTTAGGTGCATTTTTTGAGGCAGAAGCAATAACCATTTTTAAGTTTTGCTTCTTTGCATCACTAAGTAGTTCTGGAATACCTGGCAAAATATCTGCTGGCGTCATTTTTTCAACTTGTTCAACAAATTTAGTATTCTTTTCTGCTGCAAACTTTTCTTTTTCTGCTTCAGAATATTTATCTTCCTGATCGCCATATTTCAAAATTAGATTTAAAGAATCCATTCTTGAAATACCCCTTAAGCTATCAAGTTGATCATCCGTTAAGTTAATCCCTAATTCCTTAGCTAAATTATTCCAAGCAGTTAAATGGTAGACAGCTGAATTTGTTAAAACTCCATCTAAGTCAAAAATTAGTCCTTTAAGCATTCACTTTCACCTTCTTTAAGCATTACCTTCTTATCATTAACAAGAATTTCTAGATCTTTACCTTCAAGTAAAGAGATCTTGGTTTCTTGATGATCAACATAAACTTTAATTAAACGACCACGGTAGTTAATCTTAAAGCTATAGTGATCCCAGTTATCTGGAATAAATGGCTTAAATTTCAATTGGTCATGATCGTATCTCATTCCAGCAAATCCCTGAACAATAGCTAACCATGATCCACTCATCGAAGTAATATGCAAACCATCAACTGTATCATTGTTGTAATTATCTAAATCAAGTCTTGCAGTTCTTTCATACAGTTCAACTGCCTTATCTTTCTTTCCTAATTCAGCAGCTAAAACTGAGTGAATTGAAGGTGAAAGTGAACTTTCATGAACAGTTAAAGGTTCATAGAAATCAAAGTTCTTTTCTTTTTGATCCTTAGTATAGTTTTCTGGGAAGAAATAGATACCTTGCAAAACATCAGCTTGTTTAATAAATGGTGATCTTAAGATCTTATCCCAAGACCAATGTTGGTTAATAGGACGTTGATCTTCAATTTCACTAACGGGACGAATCTCTTTATCAAGAAAATCATCTTGTTGTAAGAAAATACCTAATTCCTTGTCTTCCGGTAGATAAATCTTATCAACAATGTCTTGCCACTTTTCTTTTTCTTCTTCAGTAACATGAACTCGTTCTTGTGCTTCCTTAGTTGCAAGCGGCAAACGCTCTAGTGTATATTTCAGAAGCCATCTTGCCATAGTATTAGTAAACCAGTTATTATTTACATTATTTTCATATTCATTTGGTCCGGTAACACCATGCATTACATACTTGTTACGCCACTTAGACCAATGAACTCGAGCTGCCCAGAATCTTGCAGTTCCAACTAAGACATCCATACCTTCATTCTTAACATAGCTATCATCGCCCGTATATTCGGTATACATAGCAATCGCATGTGGAATATCAGCATTTCTGTGAATTTCTTCAAAAGTAATTTCCCATTCGTTATGACATTCAATACCATTGAAAGTTACCATTGGGAACAATGCACCTGGAAGGCCTTGTTCTTTAGCATTGTGATATGCTCCTGGTAATTGATTATGACGATATTGAAGAAGAGCTTTAGTAACGCTTGGGTTAGTAATTCCTAAGTACATTGGAACGATGTAAGCCTCAGTATCCCAATAAGTAGCACCACCGTATTTTTCACCAGTAAATCCTTTAGGACCAACGTTCAAGCGTTCATCTTCACCGTAGTATGTCATGAACAATTGAGCAATATTAAATCTAATCCCCTGTTGTGCTGCTGCATCACCAGAAATTTCAACATCACTCATATCCCAACGTTTTTGCCATTCAGCAGTATGGTCAGCTAAGTTTTCTTCAAAGCTCTTTGATTGAAGCTTATTCATTAAATCTTCAGCAACACTTGCTTGATCTTTTTCTTCAACATCTCTACTTGTTATAACAATAACGTCTTTTTCAAATTCGTAGCTTTGTCCTTCACTTAATTCGACTGAAAACTTTTCGCTTAACTTGGCTTCTTTAGTAGAAACTTCAGTTTGAATTAGCTCACCATTGTGGCGTAAAGATTCTTGAAGTAAAACTGTGAATTGAGGCACTTCATAAGAATTAGGCTTAGTTTTTACCTGAATAGTTTTTGTATCCTTATTCTCACCAAGTGGAATCCAGAAGCATTCATCATAGTTACTATCTTCGTTAACAACTGTTCCATCTAAAGTAGAATCAAAATCAATCTTAGCCTTTCCCTCAAGTACCGTAGCTTTTACCTTAATTAAAGCAGCTTCTTTTTGTACAATATGGAGAAAACGTTCAAATTCAAATTTAACTTTGACATCTTTACCTTCATAGATAAAACTTCTTGAAAGAAGTCCTTGATGCATATCAAGTGATAATTCAAAATCACTAAATTTCACTTTAGCTAAATCAATTTTTTCACCGTTGACAGTGATCCCGATTCCAATAAAACTTGGAGCATTTGGTGTCTTACCAAAGTACTTTGGGTATCCATTCTTCCACCAACCAACAACTGTCTTATCTGGGAACCACACACCTGCTAAGTATGTTCCTTGAAGCGTGTCACCAGAGTAACCCTCCTCAAAGTTTCCTCTCATTCCCATATAGTCGTTACCAATTGCTGTAATACTTTCTTGTAATCTTTTATCTTCCTTGGAAAATTCATGTGTTGTTACTTTCCAAGGATCAACCTCAAAAATTCTCTTCATTATCATTCTCCATCACTTTCGTGAAGTCTTTTTATTTACAAATCTATTATCTAATTATTGAAAGCGCTTAACAATATTTGTTTTCATGTTACCGGTATCAAAAAATTATAAGAAAAAAAGCAGCATCTTATTGCTGCTTTTTTGTTCATACATTAAGCTTCAACCTCGATCAAAAAGCCATCTGGTGCTAATACTTCCGATTTATAGTTCTGACTAAGTACTGCTGTTTTATCAATTTTAATACCTTTTTTACCTGTGTTATAGTAGGCCTTTATTGTTTCTTTGCCTGTTCGTTCAACTTTTAAGAGACCTTTTTCTGTTACCGTTAACTTAACAGTACCTTTATTCAAAGTATCGCTATGATCAAGTCTGAATTTCACTAATTCATGGACTCTTTGCCATACTGGTCCTTCGAGCTTGCTCCAATCCATTGGTTTGCGACAATCCGGATCATTATCGCCTCTCATTCCCATCTCTGTTCCATAGTAAATACATGGCACTCCAGGTTGAACAAATTCATACGCAACTGCTTGTAAAGCTAAATCTTGATTGTCTTTTGCTAAAGTTAAAATTCTAGCCGTATCATGGGAATCAAGCATATTCATCATAGCCTGGTCCACCATATCAGGATACATCATTAGCTGATCAGTTAAGTGTTCACTTAGGTCTTTAGCATCCATTTTATGCTTGAAGAAATGATCTTCAATTTGTAAAGTATATGGATAATTCATGACACCTGTAAATTGATCTCCCTGAAGCCATGGACGAGCTGAATGCCATATTTCACCAACAATATAGAAATCAGGCTTTATTTTAATTAATTCATCATGGAATCTCTTCCAGAAATGATGGTCAACTTCATTTGCAACATCTAGACGCCATGCATCAATATCAAAATATTTTACCCAGTAGGTCGCAATTTCTAATAAGAAGTCCTGTACTTCTGGATTAGCCGTATTTAACTTAGGCATATGCTTTTCAAAGGCAAAAGTTTCATACGGTGGATTTTTCTCACCTTTACTTGGGTCACGATATGGTTCAACAGGATATGAATTAATGTGGAACCAATCTTTAAAACGTGATTTTTCGCCATTTTTAACCACATCTTGCCACTGCATTGATTGGTCACCTAAGTGATTAAATACAGCATCAAGCATTACTTTCATGCCACGCTTATGTGCTTCATTAACTACTTTTGCAAATAAATCCTTGTCTCCGAAAGCTGGATCTACTTGTAAATAGTCTATTGTGTCATATTTATGATTAGAACTCGCTTTAAAAATTGGGCAGAAATATAGTCCTGTAACTCCTAACTTCTGTAGATCATCTAGATGATCTAAAACTCCCTGTAAGTCTCCTCCATAAAAATCTTCTCTGCCTGGATGATCTTCCGGATTCCACTCCTTAACATTTGCTGGGTCATTACTTTTATCTCCATTAGCAAAACGCTCTGGAAAAATTTGATACCAAACAACATCTTTAAGCCATTTTGGTGTTTTGATTCGATCAATATCATGAAAGTATGGAACTTTAAAATACATTCCATCTTCTCTTAATTTTTCATCGCTAAAGTTTTCAATACTACGGTCACCAAAGATATAATGATTTCCATCTTTTCCAATTATTTCAAAAGTATATTTAATCCGATGATAAGGCGCAGTTAAAGTTGCTCCCCAGTAATCATTAACTTGACCACTACCTATTTTTTCCATTTCAAGTTCCTTAGCTTGTTTTGGTGGGAGATAGTTATCCGTGTAATGAACAATTACTTTTTCTACATCATCTTTTGCTGTATGAAGTCTAATTTTTACGTGTGAATGATCAATAACAAAACAATCTTCACTTTCAGTTCTGTGTTTTAAAGCTGCAAGTTGCATATTTTATTCCTCAATCTTTTTAATTTTCTAATACTACTCCGGCATATGGCTCTAGGTGTAATTTTCCTGCCGTTAAATCATATTGACCAGCTGATAATCTTTCACTACTAAATTCTTTTCCTACTTCAATTTCAATCGGTTCTTGACTCAAAGAAACAGCAACAAGAGCTTTTTTGTCTTTTAAATTACGCTCATAGACGTAGCTTCCATCTGACGTTGACCATAAATAATAATTGCCATCTTGAAATAGTTGTTCTTTTTTCAAGCTAATAAGCTTTTTGTAAAAGTTAAACATACTACTATCATCTGCTATTTCATCAGCTGCATTTGTCTCATCAAGCTTTTTACCTTTAAGCCAAGGTTCTTTATCTGTAAAGCCATTATTTCTTTCGTTATCCCATGGCATTGGACCTCGAGCAGGAAGTTTATGGATTTTACTTACCATTAACAATGCTTCTTTTGAAGGTACGCCTGCTTTTTCTGCACTCTTTACAAACTCTTTTACAGTATCATCTTGAAAATCATTGACATTTTCAAACTGTAAATTTCTCATTCCTAACTCTTCACCATAATAAATGATTGGAATACCGCATTGTAAGTACATCAACATAGCCAAACTTCTTGCTTGAGTATCATTTTTAGCAATCCTGGTTGCAAGCCTTGCCATATCATGATTATTCCAATAAAGAGTAGGCTTAGAAATTCCACTTAAGGTTTGTTGCCAAATAGTTTGATTTTGTTTAAATTTAATCCAATCTAATGGTTTAGGTTGATAATTACTCAAAAAACTAGGATCAATTTTGCTCTGATCTTCAGTAAAATATCTAAAAGTAATTACGCTATCCATTAAATGATTATCCTTATTTGTATAATCCACAGCTAAATTCACATTTGCACTTGCTGCTTCTCCTAAAAGTAATGCATCAGGATAATCTTGCTTTATTTCCTCACAAAACGGTCGCATCCATTTTTGAACTTGTGGTAAATTAGCAAAAAATGGTTCTGCAATCACTGGCTCTTCATCTTTACAATTAACCGGAAAATTCTGTCTTAAATCTGCTTTTGCAATATGAATAAATGCATCTAGTCTTAATCCATCAATTCCCTTTTCTAGCCAATATTTTGCAATCTCAGTCATTGCATGTCTAACTTCTGGATTATTCCAATTCAAATCAGGCATTCTTTTATCAAAAAGATGAAAATAAAATTGTCCGGTACCTGCAGGATCCTTTTCCCAAACACTCCCACCAAAAAAACTTCCCCAATTATTTGGACGCTGATTGTTTTCTCCAGCAAAAATATAATAGTCACGATAGATACTTTCTAGATTTTTTATAGCATCTTGAAACCAGGGATGCTGGTCAGACGTATGGTTTAATACAAAATCCATAATCACATGAATACCAGCCTCATGCATCTCTTTAATTAAGTTATCCATATCCTCCATTGTTCCCATCTTTGGATCAATAGCAAAATAATTTGATACATCATAACCATTATCCACTTGTGGAGAAACAAAAATTGGATTTAGCCAAACAGCATTGATTCCTAATTCCTTTAAATACGGTATTCTCTTTCTTATTCCATTTAAGTCACCAATACCGTCACTATTAGAATCTTGGAAAGACTTCGGATAAATTTGATAAATAATTGCTTGATCATACCAATGTCTCATAATAAACTTCCTCCATAGCTTTTATTTTAAGCAATCATTTTAAGCGCTTACAATATATTTTATATGTTACCGGTATCAAAAAAAGGAAGCTGACTAAACAGCTTCCTAATTTCTTGTAGATTCACTTTGTATTAATTCTGGTTCAATCAAAACCTCACCTTGTTGAGCTCCATCTTGTTTTATTTTTTGTAGAATCATCCCAGCTAATAGTTCACCAAGCTTAAATAGATTTTGCTTAACTGTAGTCAATTTAGGATTAGAAACTTGATCTAACAAGACCCCGTCAAAACCAATCACACCAAAATCCCGAGGAATATTTCCATTCTTTCTTTGTATAGCTCGTACTACGCCCACTGCGATTCGATCACTAGCACAAATAAAGCATGTATTTGGCGCAAACTTTCTCCAATTGCTAATAATTAACTTTTCAGCCAGACTACTATGGTTTTGGATTCGAAAAATTTTTGGAATCATATTATGTTTCTGAAGTGTGTTGATATAGCCAGCTTCTCTTGAGTATTCAAACGGCTCTTTTTCATCAATTCCAATGAAAACAATTGATTGATAATTTTTATTAAGTGCATACTGTGTAGCCAGCTGTTCACCTAACTTGTTATCTGTATCAATAAAATCATAACCGTAGCGATTTTCTCCAAATAAAACAAAAGGTTTATCTAATTGATCTAACCATTCTGCATCCGTTGCTCGCCCACCAGTTATAATGTAGCCGTCTCCTCCGCCAACATCCCTATCTGTGGCTAATTGAATCGCGTAGTGTTTTTTGCTTAGTCCCTTAGCAATTCCAAAAAGTAGATTCATATAGTACGGCTCGGTTGTATCAATATCTTCTAAAATTACCAATTTAACCACATTCGTCCGATTATGAGCTAAAGCACTCGCAATTGAATTGGGATGATAATTCAATTGCTCCATTGCTTTTTCCACAATTTTTCTTAATTCGGGCGTCACCTGTTGCGGATGATTAATAACCCGTGATACTGTCATCTTAGATACACTAGCTTTTTTTGCTACATCAGATAAAGTAGTCATATTCCCATAGTTCCCTCTTTAAAACTGTATAGTTTATATACTACCTTAATTATCGGAAATATGTAAACGCTTTTTTCATTTTTAAAAATAAAAGTATAGCTTTTATTTTTAAAAAACAATACCTAAGTACATAGATATTGGTTTTTATTACTTAATTATGGGATTGGAAACGAGTATTAAATAGTGGACTAACCGGTTTATGTTCTTGGATCAATTTAATTGCTTCACCCATTAATGGTCCAACAGAAACAATTTCAGCCTTAGATAAATCTTTTTCTTCAGGTTGGTTAATTGAATCAGTTAAGATCAATTTCTTAATTGGTGAATTATTCAAGCGTTCAATTGCAGGACCTGATAAAACAGCATGAGTAGCGGAAGCATAAACTTCAGTTGCACCAGCATCCATTAAAGCTTGAGATGCTAAAGTAATAGTACCAGCAGTATCGATCATATCATCAATAATAATGGCACGCTTGCCTTTTACATCACCAATAATGTTCATAACTTCAGCAACATTTGCCTTTGGACGACGCTTATCCACAATTGCAATTGGAGTCTTAAGAAATTCTGCTAGCTTTCTTGCTCTAGTTACACCACCATGATCAGGTGAAACTACAACAGCATCTTTTTCTAAATCATGGCTTAAGAAGTAGTCCGCAAGAAGAGGTGCACCCATCAAATTATCAACAGGGATATCAAAAAATCCTTGAATTTGTGGAGCATGTAAATCAAGTGAAAGTACTCGATCAGCACCAGCTTTTTGTAACATATCAGCTACTAACTTAGCTGTAATTGGTTCACGTGCACGAGTCTTTCTATCTTGACGTGCATATCCGTAGTAAGGCATCACTAAGTTAACACTTCTAGCTGAAGCACGCTTAACAGCATCAATCATGATCAATAATTCCATTAAATTATCATTTACTGGAGCTGAAGTTGATTGTACTAAATAAACATCTTTACCACGAACCGATTCATCGATGTTAATTTGAATTTCACCATCACTGAAACGTTTAACATCAGACTTACCAAGCTCAACTCCTACCTTTTTAGCAATTTTTTCTGCTAAAGGTTTATTAGAGTTGAGCGCAAAAATTTTGATTTCTTTGTCTAATTGAGACATAATTTCCTCCACCGAAAAATTACAATTCCACATTTAATAATAGCAGAAAAATGCTTGTTACGCTTGTAAATAGCAAAAAAAAGAAGTTGTATTTAACAACTTCTTTTAAATTTATTCCCATTCTTTATCTTTTGCTAAAGGTAATTTGTGCCAATAATCTGGTTTGTTAGTCTGTCTACCTCTGGCAATTGCCATGTCATACTTCTCAACATCTTTAGTAATTGTTGAATCAGCTGCAACAAATGCATGATCGGCAATATTAACTGGAGCAATAATTGTAGCACCTGCACCAATAAATGAATGATCACCCACATTAGTGTGGAACTTCTTAACACCATCGTAGTTAGAGAAAATAGTTCCGCAGCCAATATTAATGTCTTTGCCTAAAGTTGCATCCCCAACATAAGTTAAGTGTCCAACCTTGGTATTTTCACCAATTTCAGCCTTCTTAATCTCGACAAAGTTACCAATGTGTGCACCCTTGCGAATTACGGCCTTTGGACGAAGGTGAGAGTTAGGGCCAATGTCAGTATTATCATCCATTTGAGCTTCTTGAAGAGTTGAAGAAGTAATGGTTACATTATTACCGATCTTAGAGTCAATGATTCTTGAACTCGTAGTAATATAACAGTTACTACCGATTTCAGTCTTACCCTTAATAACAACATTACCTTCGATAACAGTATCGTTGCCAATTTTAACATCGCTATCAATATATGCAGTATCAGGATCAATAAATGATACACCATTTCTCATGTGTTCCTCATTGATTCTTTTTTGCATAATTTTAGTTGCTTGAGCAAGAGCTATTCGGTCGTTAACCCCTAGACTTTCACTAAAGTCTGGCATTTCATATGCACCAACCTTGTAACCAGCCTTGCGCATAATTTCTAAAACATCAGTTAGATAGTATTCACCTTGCGCGTTATCGTTACCTACTTGTTTTAGAGCTTTAAATAATTCTTTATTGTCAAAACAAAAAACACCAGTATTAATTTCATCAACAGCTAACTCTTCTGGAGTACCATCTTTTTGTTCAACAATTCTCAGAACATTTCCATCTTCGTCACGAATGATACGTCCATAGCCAAATGGATTTGGAGCTTTTGCGGTCAAAACAGTTGCACTATTTCCGCTCTCTTCGTGTTTTTTAAATAAGTTATTAAAGGTTTCGGCTGTAAATAATGGAGTATCCCCAGTAGCAACTAAAGTTGATCCCTCTAAATTCTCTAATAGATCATTTGCTGCTAAAACTGCATCTCCAGTTCCTAATTGCTTTTCTTGAAAAGCAAATTCTGACTGACCTGCTAATACATCTTTAACACTCTCTGCGCCATTACCAACAACAGTGATAATCTTATCTGGATTAGTTCCCTTTGCTGCCTCAACGACATGTTCTACCATCGCTTTTCCGCAAACCTTATGTAATACCTTGTAAAGTTTTGACTTCATACGGGTACCTTTTCCAGCAGCTAAGATAACAACATATTTATTCATGAATTTAATATCCCCTCAATATTGTATTTAAGCTATCTATCAGTATATCATTTTGGGAAACGATTGAAGTCTGTCTGCTCTAAGAAATTACCTGGTCGTACTTTGATTAGTTTCTTATCCCTGTCAACTTCAGTGATTTTAATTAAAGATTGGTAGTCATCAACTACTTTTTGAGAGGCATACTTTGTTTCGCAAAGTACACACATACCGGCAACAGTACCTTTAAATTCTTTAACTAGTTCTTCCATCCCAGTTAAAGTGCCTCCACCTTTCATGAAGTCATCGACAATTAGTACATTACTTCCTTCTGGGAGGAGTCTTTTGGCCAACTCCATTTTTTCAACTCGTTCACTTGAAGAAGCAACATAATTAACTGAAATTGTTGATCCCTCAGTAATTTTAGGACGTCTTCTAACCATTACAAATGGCACATTTAAGAAACGACTTACTGCTTGTGCAAGAGCAATTCCTTTAGTCTCAATCGTCATTACATAGTCAACATTACTGTAAGCATATTTGGTAGCAATCAGTTGTCCAATTTGACGTAAATCTTGCGGCGAACCTAAAATATCGGATAAGTAAACAAAATTACCGGGTAAAATACGATCAGGATCTTCAATACGGTCAGCTAAATCATAAAGATAGTCTGTAGCTTCTTTTTTTCCTACAAAAGGAATGTATCTTACTCCACCTGCTGCTCCTGCTACAGTTTCTAAAATTCCATTTTGATCGTTGGCTAAAGTTTGACGTAAAATTGCCAAATCTTCTGAAATTGAAGATTTTGCTGCACCATAGCGATCTGCAAAAAATGGTAATGCAATCAAAGTATGAGGGCGAGCCAAAAGATACTTAACCATATCAACTAATCTTTCTGAACGTTTCATGCTTTTACCTTCCTAAACATTAAATAGATTTCTACGTTTAAATATACTCTATATAAAGAAAAATCACTAGCATTTTAAGTGAAATACTAGTGATTGTTCGTAATATTCTATTGTCGACTACATTTCATCAAACTCAAGTTCAATGTTCTTGGTTAATAAATCGGTATAACTATAAGATACTCGTTCAAAATTGTTTTGATCTTGGTCAAGATCTACAACAAATACTGCCCGATAAGTCTTAGTTAATCTACCTTTACGACGGGTTACTTTTTTTCTTCCTGCTTGAGCTACTACTACTAAGTTTTCACCCAAATGAGAATCCAAACTTTGTTTAATTGCCATTAGTGTTGTTGGCACTGGACGTCACTCCTTTGCTTGGACTCATTTTATCAAAAAATTAATATTTTTTCAAGTCTGTAATTTGTAACCGTTTTATGCCTGCCGATCGTTTAAAAGATGTGCCAACTGAACAAATTGATTTAGGGTTACTTCTTCCGGACGAATTCTAACATCTAGCCCTAGATCATTAATTAATTTCTCGCGTTCATCTTTATCTTTGATTAAAGTCTTCAAATTATTAGCTAAAGTTTTACGACGTTGAGCAAAGCACATTTTTACTACATGATCGAAGAATGCATAATCATTAATGTCAGGCTTTTCAAGAAGTGGCGTTAAAACAACAACAGCAGAATCAACTTTAGGTCTTGGCATGAAAGATGTGCTCTTTACTTCTTCGGCTAAGCGAACATTCATCCGACTTTGCACTGCAATAGATAAAGGACCGTATTCCTTTGTCTTAGGCTTAGCAACTAACCGTTCAGCAACTTCTTTTTGCATCATTAAGGTTAAACTTGAAAAATCTAAATCACTCTTAATCAGATTAAAAATAATTGGAGTTGTAATGTAGTAAGGTAAATTAGCAACAATCTTAACTGATTTACTTAAATCAAGAAAGCCATCATTATCCTCTACAAAGTTGGCTTTCAATACATCTTTCATTACCAACTTAAAGCGATCTTTCAATTCTTCACCATCAATTTTTTGTGGCAATTCATTGTTTAAGATTTCTGGTAAATCTTGATCAACCTCATAAGCTAAAACTTTAGCCCCAGCTAAAAGAAGTTGTTCAGTTAATGAGCCAATTCCAGGTCCAATTTCAATAACCTGGTCTCCTGGTTGAATATCTGCTGCTTCAACAATTCCTTTAATTGCTGCTAAATCCACTAAAAAGTTTTGACCTAAATTCTTTTTCGCATGCATAAAATAGCGATTAACAATTGCTTGAGTTCTAACTGGACTTGCAATCGGCATACTATTTGACATCTTCAACTGCCCTCTTTAATTCATCATAAGTAATTCCAAACATCTTTAAGCGTTTATAAAATTGTTTACTATTTCCATATCCAATTCCTAGCTTAATCCCAACCTTTTCACGTAAAAGACGAGCACCTGAACTCATTCCCAAGCCTAACTCATCGTACTTTTCCTTAGTGATATCACTTTCGATTGGTTTGATTTCATGCAAATCACTTAAAGCACGAACCAAGGCCTCTTTTGAAGCGTGTTCAACTCCTAAACTATTTCCACGCTTAGTTGGTTCTCCTTCTTTGCGTGTAATAAAAGCTTGCTTAGCCTGAGGAGCCGCTTGGGTAACTAAGCGCCGAATCCTTTCGCCATTATAATCTGGGTCAGTAAAAATAATTATTTCTCTAGTTTGCGAAAGTTTCTTTATTTCAGCTAAAGTTTGTTCAGATACATCTGAGCCATTGGTTTCAATAGTTTCAATTCCAGGAAAAAATTGTTTTAGTCGCTTGGTATCATCTCGACCTTCAACAATTATTACAGCATTAAATTGTTTCTTATTTTCTGATTCCATATACCCTCATCGTATTCTCAAATGTATGCTTAGCTACTTCTTCAACAGAGCTTCCACGCAAATCGGCAATTGCTTCAGCTACATAGCGTACATATCCTGTTTCATTCTGTTTTCCACGATATGGCTTTGGCGTTAAATATGGAGCATCAGTTTCAATTAAAAACTTGTCCCATGGCACAACCTTTGCTGACGCATGAACATCCACCGCTTTAGTAAAAGAAACCACACCAGAAAATGAAACCATCATCCCTAAGTCAAGAAACTTCTTGAGCCATTCCGGATCACCGTTAAAATTATGAATTATTCCACCATATTCACCGACATGGCTATCTTTCAAAACTTGATAAGTATCTTCAAAAGCATCTCGAGTATGAATATTAACAGGCATTTTCAAACTATGAGCCAAATCTAATTGTCTCGCAAAAACTTTACGTTGTACATCTCTAGGGGATTCATCCCAATAATAATCTAGTCCAATTTCTCCTAAAGCGACAGTTTTAGGTTCTTTTAGTTGCTCGACTAGCTTATTCTCAGCTTTTTGATCATAGTCTTTAGCAACATCCGGACAATAGCCAACAATAGCATATAAGTTATCGAATCTTTGACTCAAGTCAATCGCACGTTCGTTAAATTCAGGATCTTGTCCAGCAACCGCACTTTTCACAACACCTAATTCTTTAGCTCGTTCAAGATAAATGTCTTCTTTTCCGCGAAAAGGTGCACCATTTAAGTGTGTATGCGAATCAAAAATCTCCATTAGCCTAATTCAGCTCCAACCTCATGTTCATCGCCAACAATAGCTAACTTAACCTTGCCATCCTTTTCACTAGATAAAAGCATGCCTTGACTTTCATGTCCTAGCATCTTACGTGGCTTTAAGTTAGTAACTGCAAGGACCTTTTTATCTAAAAGTTCACTTGCATCTGGATAAAATTTACGAATACCACTTAAAATTTGACGTTCGTTTCCATCACCAAAATCAAGTTTAAACATTAATAATTTACTTGATCCCTTTACTGGCTCAACGGATAAAATTTGACCTACTTGAATTTTGACTTTGTCAAAATCATCAATTGTAATGTGTTTTTCTTCTTTCTGTTGACTTCTGGTCTTCTTCTTTGGCTTAGCCTTCTTCATTTCTTCCTTAATGTACTTAACTTCAACATCATTTTTAAGTCGTGGGAAGATTGGAGTTGGCTTTTCCGTTACCTTAATGTTCCAGTCAAAACCGCCAAAATCAAGTTTCTTTTGGTCATCATTATTCCAGTCAAGTCCGAGTTGTTCAAACATCTTAACTGGACTCTGCGTCATAACTGGTGCAATTAAAATGGCAATTAAACGTAAACTTTCAGCCAAGTTAGTCATCACTTTAGCTAATTCTTCACTCTTACCCTCTTTGTTTAAAGTCCAAGGTGTGGTTTCATCAATATATTTATTTGCACGGGAAATAAGCTTCCAAACGCTGTCTAAGGCTTGAGAGAAGTGGAGTGCATCCATTTGTTTTTGATATTCAGCGATTGTTTCATTAGCTGTTTTAATTAAATCTCTTGCAAATTCATCTTGTTCTGAAGCAACTGGAGCAACTTGGCCATCTTGATATTGATTAATCATTGAAACAGTTCTATTTAACAAGTTACCTAAATCATTAGCCAAATCAAAGTTAACTCTTTCAACAAAATCTTCCGGAGTAAAAATACCATCTGAACCGAATGGAATTGCACGCATCAAGTAATAACGAAGAGCATCTAAGCCATAACGTTTAACAATCATTTCTGGGTAAACGGCATTACCCTTTGATTTAGACATTTTACCGTCTCTCATCAATACCCAGCCATGCCCAAAGATTTGCTTTGGAAGAGGAAGATCAAGTGCCATTAACATAATTGGCCAATAAATAGTGTGGAAGCGAACAATTTCCTTACCAACTAAATGTACGTCAGCTGGCCAATATTTCTTAAATAATGCATCGTTATCTGAACCATATCCAAGAGCAGTAATATAGTTAGAAAGAGCATCAATCCAAACATAAACAACATGCTTAGGATCACTAGGCACAGGAATTCCCCAATCAACAGTTGTACGAGTGACAGATAAGTCTTCTAAGCCTGGCTTAATAAAGTTATTTACCATTTCTTTCTCACGAGAGTGAGGCAAAATAAAGTCTGGGTGATCCTTGTAGTATTGAAGTAAGCGATCAGCATATTTACTCATTCTGAAGAAGTATGATGGTTCCTTAACTAAACGTACTTCATGTCCTGATGGAGCCTTTCCGCCAATCACATTGCCATCATCATCTTTATATACTTCAGCAAGTTGTGATTCGGTGAAGTATTCTTCATCTTCTACAGAATACCAACCAGTGTACTCGCCTAAGTAAATATCTCCTTGTTTTAATAATCTTTCAAAAATCTTTTGTACAGCTTTAACGTGATCTTCATCAGTTGTTCTAATGAAGCGATCATAGGAAACGTCTAACATTTTCCATAGGTCCTTATAGGAATCAGCCATTTTATCTACAAATTCTTGTGGTTTAATTCCTTGTGCTTCAGCTTTTTGCTCAATCTTAAGTCCATGTTCATCAGTTCCAGTTAAGAAGAATGTATCAAAACCGCAAGATTTTTTATAACGAGTCATGGTATCAGCAGCAATAGTAGTGTATGCATTACCGATAGTTAATTTTCCAGATGGATAGTAAATAGGTGTAGTAATATAGAAAGTTTTCTTTTCAGCCATCTTTATTCTTCCTCTCATAAGTCTTTTAACTGCTAGTATAACATAGCATGCCTATATAAATTTGTGTACCAAAAAAGGAATTTCTTTTTTAGAAATTCCTAGTTAGATTGATTTTGTTTTTTCATTACCATGCTATTACTCGGATGGTGAATTGAATTTTTTAGTAATTGGCTAGTGATAGAAATAGGAACTGCATCAGAGGTTAATCCGACAACTACTGCAAGAGCAAATACTAAAGTATTTTCCCAGTTGCCATGCATCATACTACTAATTACTAAAAACAAAGGAACAATAACTGCAGCTAGAATTAAAAATACTCTTGTTAAATTTCTGGTATCTAAATTAAACACGTGCTTCTTTAATTCCATCTTGGAAATATTTTGAACTAATTTTCCAAAAATAGTCTCTTTTCCAGTCGCAAATACTACTCCAACTCCAGAACCAGAGATAATTCTGGTACCTGCGTATAAAATATTGGAATAGTCTACATAACCATGATTGTTTCTCTGACCTAAAGAAGTAATTTCACTCTTATATACTGGATTATCTTCATCCATAAAGAAATCGGCTGAACAAATTATATTATTATTCTTTAAAATTCTTACATCTGCCGGAACCACTTCTCCAGCTTGTAACAAGATAATATCCCCAGCAACTAACTCTTTAGTTGCCAACTCTTGTGGCATGCAGTCGCGCATAACTTTAGTAGTGGGTGATATTTTATGTAGTAAATTTTGAATAGCCGCTCTAATTTTGATATTTTGAATGAAACTTAACATTCCAGAAATAGCTAAAACTAAAATAATTAAAACAGGTGTATCTAAATTATGAACCTTTAATTTATAGTTAAGCATAATAGATACAATTGCTAAGCCCAAAAGAATACTTGTAAAAGGCGTCATGAATGCTTCACATAAAAATTGAAGTCTAGTATTTTTAGGTTTATTTACAATTTCGTTAGGACCATTTTTTGCTAAGCGTTGCCTCGCATCTTTAGTTTGAAGGCCACTAATTGAGGTTTTTAATCGTTGCAGTGTTGCAAATTTATCTTCGCATGCAATCCGGCGCACCAGCTTGGTGTCTGTAGTATGTCTTTTGCCGGAAGTGTTGATTTTTAACATCTTCAACATCCTTTCTTAAGAACCTAGCAAACAAACAAAAAGCCGATGCAAAAACTGCATCGGCTTAAATCCAAGCGATTTTTATACTCGTCGTTCAGTTTTAACACTACGTGACGTAAGGTTATAAAAATATAACTAGCTGGCTGGGGAGGGCCTTATATCGACGATCCCTGTTTGACCCGTTGGCATCTCTGGATGTTGCTGGGCGACAGCATGTGTTCACGTAGGAGTCTCACCTAACAGTTTATTTGCTCTAATATTTAATTTCTATTGATACTTTAACGGCTAACTAGCTTTTAGTCAAGCCCTAATGTGGCTTTCGCGTGCTTTTGAATAAAACTAATCCAAAACTAATTAAAGCTGCAATCACTAATCCCCAAACTAAACTTACACTTTGTGGATGATCAATTTTTTGTAACTCTTCTTGCGTCAAAGAATTTTTATCATAAGATAACTTATCTTTTTGGGCAATTAAAGTTGCACAGGCATTAAAAACTAATCGAATTCCTGAGTTGAAGCTTGCTTTTTTCTCACTTCTTAATTTATCGCCTGCATATCGAATAATGTTGCTACACTTATTTTGTGTCAAAACATCTTGGTAATTTTTACCAACAAGAATTTGAACATTTTTTCTTTTATTTTGTAATGCAGCTACAATAATTACCTGATTTTTCATCGGCCTAATTTTATTTATATCATTACTATTTTTTAGACTTAAAAGCCGAATCTCAGGTTTATTTTTTGTTTTTTGATACTCTTTATTTTTTTGAGTTACTAACTCTTTAGTTTGGTTATTAAATAAATTTTGCGGATCACTAACAAAAAAAGCTGTACTAGCAGTAAATAGTAAAAAAGAAATTAGAAGTAGTCCAAAACTGATAAACTTATTTTTCATTATCCGCCTTCTCTAACCTGTCAGCTAAGCTTTGAACATATTTATGATCTAGCGTTACTTGCTCAATCGCCACACCCTTTTCACGTAATAATTTGAGTGCTAACGGATTATCATGATAATCATAATAATAGTTAATTTTCTTAATACCGGCCTGAACTAAGCACTTGCTGCAATTAAAGCAAGGAAAATAAGTCACATAGATTTCAGTACCTTCAGTTGAAATGCCGTTTTTAGCACACTGAATTAAGGCATTCATTTCCGAGTGAATAGTTCTAACACAGTGTCCATCAACCATTAAATGCCCAACGTCATCACAATGAGGCTGTCCAGAAACACTTCCATTATAGCCAGTGGAAATCATCCGGTCATCCTTAACTAGCACACTTCCCACTAGGGCACGATCACAAGTTGAGCGCTGTGCAATAACTAACGCCTGCATCATAAAATATTGCTTCCACGGAATCCTGTCTCTCGTCATCAGTCTTACCCTCTTTAAATTATTTATTTAATCTATCAAAATAATTTAAACCAATTGCTTCTCTAACTTCTTGTAAAGTTTGGTTAGCAACTTCATTTGCCTTCTTTGATCCCTCTAGTAACATTTCGTATACAGCATCTGGATCTTGAGCAAACTTCTCTCGACGCTCTCTAATTGGCCCAAGTTCTTCTTCAAGAACCTTGTTCAAATAGCGCTTAATTTTAACGTCCCCTAAGCCACCTTTTTGATATTGTTCCTTAAGTTCAGCCACCTTATCTTTATCTGGTGCAAAAACATCAAGATAAGTAAAGACAGTATTACCCTCTACTTGACCAGGATCTTCAACATGAATATGGTTTGGATCTGTGTACATTGACATAACTTTCTTTTGTACAGTCTTTGCATCATCAGACAAGTAAATTGCATTTCCAAGTGATTTAGACATTTTTGCATTTCCATCTAAACCTGGAAGTCTACCTTGTCCCTTGGGTGGGAAGTAACCCTTTGGTTCAACTAAAATATCAGTGTTATAAACTCTATTAAAAGTACGAACAATTTCTCTAGTTTGCTCAAGCATTGGTTCTTGATCATCCCCAACTGGGATTACTGTTGCTTTAAAAGCAGTAATATCTGCTGCTTGAGAAACTGGGTAGTTTAAAAAACCAACTGGAATTGAATCCTTAAAGTTCTTTTGCTTAATTTCAGTTTTAACAGTTGGATTTCTTTCTAGACGTGCAACTGTTACCAAATCCATGTAATAAGCAGTTAATTCAAAAAGAGCAGGGATTTGTGATTGCACATAGATAGTAGACTTTTCAGGATCTAGTCCAACAGCTAAGTAGTCCAAAGCTACTTGAATTAAGCTATTCTTAATTTTTTCAGGATCTCTAGCATTATCAGTTAATGCTTGAGTATCGGCAATCATAATATAAGGCTCATATTTACCTTCATTTTGTAATTTTACACGGTTTTTTAAGGAGCCAATATAGTGACCAATATGAAGCTTTCCGGTTGGTCTGTCTCCAGTTAATAAAATTTCCTTTGTCATATTTTTTCTCCAATATATCTGTAATCTTTAGCTTTACCTCCAATTCTAGCAAAAAACCTTATTTGTTTAAACTTACCTAAAACTTGCTAAAATTAAATTGAGAGAAAAATTATATAAAGAAAGGATAAATACGGATGTGTAGTCATTATGAAATGCCGTCGCTTAAAGAAATTAAGACATATCTAAAAAACTGATTTAAAATTACCGCTAGTTGTACCAAAAAACATTGAAGACAAATTTGAATCTGTTACTCAAATTTATCCTAAATCTCCATCTTTAGTTATGCTATATAGCGATGACGAACTAAAGTTAGTCGAAAAGAAATGGGGCTATCCTAGTCCATTTAAAAAGAATCGAGTAATTTATAATGCTCGGGTAGAGCGTTTTTATGAAGAAAAGCCATCAATGTGGGATGATTCATTTGCTCGTCAGCGTTGTATTATTTTAGCTAATGAATTCTGGGAAAGCAGCAAGCAAACTTACCTTGCTTCAAATAACAAAACCTATCATGAGCACTCATCTTTTACTGCAAAAGATGAACCGATGGCACTAATTGCTGGCATTTATAAAGATGATGATTTTTCAATGGTTACTACTGCTTCTAATGATACTGTTCTTCCAGTCCATGAAAGAATGCCATTAGTATTAAAGCCATCTGAATTACGTCGTTGGCTCTTTCAAAACTTTACTTCTCTACTTGATCGTTCAGAATATAATTTAGACAGGCATCAGTTGCCACATCGTTAGCAAAATGATATAATCATTTTGCTTATGCGGGTATAGTTTAATGGTAAAATGTCAGCTTCCCAAGCTGAAGATGCGGGTTCGATTCACGCTATCCGCTTATATTAAAAACGAGGAACTTTACGAAGTTCCTCGTTTTTTTGTTAGGCTAAAATCACCATAAAAATTCCATTTAGGATTGCTAAATAAATTGGCATCACAATTCTTTGTGAATATAAGTAAGACCAAGCAAAAAGCATCCCGTAAAGACTATTGAGAATAAACAAACTAAATGAAGCTTGAAAATTAAGTATTCCATAGAAAAAGCCTGAGCAAATAATTCCCGCTATTCCGCTAGCCATATTCTGGGCTCTAAACCCATAATTAAAGAAAAAGCCTGTTGTTAAATATACTTGCATCGCTGGTAGCAAAAGACCAGTAGAAAATATGAGAAACCAAAATAAAAGATTACATTCAGCCTTTTGATAGATCACTTGAAAAGACATTAAAGGAATGCTCCCCTTGGTTTGAAGATAGGAAACAAAAACGCGTCCTAAAATCACCAGAATAGATACACCAACTATAAATCCATAATCTGCTAATAAAGGCATTGTGGGCTTTTTTTCAAAAAATCGTTGTTCTCGATTAAATTGACGAATATAAAAATATAAAGTAAACAAGGCACAAAGTAAGAAAAAAAAGTACCCAATTTTATTTACATGATCATTTAACAGAGCTAATTTTTTAACTCCAATTACAATTAGATACAAGACCAAATAAACAATATATCTAGTTAAATTTCCTTGTCTGGACGATGGTGTATTCATGTCTTTTCCCCTTTATATCAATTACTTTCAATTATAGCAAAGCATTTAATATTAGTTACACTTCATAAAAAATATATACTTATTGACAGCGCTTACTTTGATGATTAACATGAAAGATAAAAAGAGAGGTAATACTAATGAACTTAATTGCAATTGATATTGGCGGCACAACTATTAAAATCGCTACTTGGATAAATCAAAAATTAAAACTGATATTTACGATTGATACACCAGATAATTTAGATACTTTTTATGAGGAATTAAGTGATGCAGTTAATGAAATAAAAGCTAATCATAAAATTGAGGGTGTAGCTATCTCTTCCCCCGGTGCTGTTAATAAAGCTACTGGAGTGATTGAAGGGGCAAGTGCTCTACCTTATATTCATAACTTTAAGATCGTGCCTGAATTAGAAAAGAGATTTGGTCTGCCAGTAAGTATCGAAAATGATGCAAATTGTGCAGCTCTTGCCGAAATCGCGGACGGAGCAGCTAAAGGATGCAAGAGTATGGCATTTTTAGTTATTGGCACTGGTGTTGGCGGAAGTATTATTATTAACAATCAAATTTGGCATGGCGCTCATCTCTACGGTGGTGAATTTGGTTTTATGATTATTGATGGTGAGCAGCTAAGCGATCTAGCTTCACCTGTTACCATGGCTAAGCGCTACAATAAAAAAACTGGAAAAGATTTTGATGGTAAGACCGTTTTTGAACTTGCTGACACTGATGATCCAATTGCTCAAGAAGAACGTGGAAAGCTACTTCATGCTCTTGCTGTTGCAATTTTTAATATTCAACACAGTTTTGATCCTGAAAAAATTATTATTGGTGGTGGAATTTCACAAAATCCGGAATTAGTTCCACTACTTGATGATGAGATTGCTAAATTAAGAAATAAGATCGAAGTTACGACAATTAAACCAATTTTGGATATTTGTACGTTAAAAAATGAAGCAAATTTGCGTGGAGCGGTTGCAGATTTTGAAAAAGAGCATTAAATTTTATATAGACACTTTTTTATTATTAAATAAATGTGTTTGAAAGCATCATGAAAAAGGACTGAGGAAACTACCTCAGTCCTTTTTTGTTATCTAATCAAGCAAAAGTATATATTTTTAAATAAAAGTGCTTTACTTTTATTCCAAATAAGATTATATTTATACATGTAAAATATGTAAGCGATTGCAAAGAAGGAATATTATGAATAAGCACAAAATGCCTAAAGACTTCTTCTGGGGCAATTCAGTTTCAAGTATGCAAACTGAAGGTGCCTGGAATGAAGACAGTAAAGGCTTATCAGTTTACGATGTGCGCCCTGCCACAGAAAATACTACAGATTGGCACACCGCAATTGATGAGTACCATCGTTATGATGAAGATTTAGACCTAATGAAAGAAATGAATATGAATATGTATCGTATTCAAATTTCTTGGTCAAGAGTTTGTCCCGAGGGAGACGGGGATTTTAATCCTAAGGGAATTGAATTTTACGACAAATTAGTAAATGCCATGCTTGATCGCGGAATCGAGCCAATGATTTGTCTTTATCACTTTGACATGCCTCTACACCTAGCAAAAGAATACAACGGTTTTATGTCACGCCATGTTGTTGATGCTTTTGTTAGATTCGGTAAAAAGATGATTGATCATTTTTCAGACCGAGTTAAGTACTGGATTGTTTTCAATGAACATAATCTTTACTTCCAAGATGAAGTATTTAACATCTCTGGCTACGAAAAAGGTGACAAAACTTTAGATGATATGTATACCATCTTTCACCACACCATGATCTGTCATATTCGATTAGCTAATTACATCCATGAAAAATATGATGATGTGAAAATCGGCGGAATGCTTGCCTTCCAACAAATTTATCCTGAAACTTCGAAATCTACAGATGTTTGGGCAGCAAAACAAATTCAAGAATTTTTAAATTTCAATATTTATGATGCAGATACTGGCCGCGGTTATTCACCGGAAGTACTGCAATATGCTAAAGACCACAACATTAATTGGGATATAACTGAAGATGATAAAGAAGAAATGAAAAAAGCAAAGGCTGACTTTTTAGCCTTTAGTTACTATTCTTCTTGGACAGTGTCAGCTGATAAAATTCCTGCTGACGTTGCTCCTAACCGTTACATGAATTATGGCGGTGTAGAAAACAAGTATCTCAAGACAAATGCTTGGAGCTGGACAATTGATCCACTAGGCTTTAGAAATGCTATTACCACTATGTACAACCATTACAAGATTCCAGTCTTCCCAATTGAAAACGGAATCGGCCTAAAAGAAACTTGGGATGGTGAGCATATGATCGAAGATGATGAACGTATTGCTTACCACGAGGAACATATTAAGGCTATGAAAGATGCAATGTTCTTAGATGGAGCTAAAGTTTTAGGTTATCTAGGTTGGGGATTAATCGACATTCCAAGTTCACATGCCGATATGGAAAAGCGTTACGGTGCTGTTTATGTCAACCGTTCAAATCATGACTTAAAAGATTTAAAACGTGTTCCAAAGAAATCATTTTATTGGTTCCAAAAAGTATTGAAAGATAATGGAGACGAAATATAATGAGCGAACAAAAACAATCAGGCTTTAGTGTGTTTGTTAATAAACACATACTGCCTCCAGTAATGAAATTTGTTAATACTAAGGCTATCCAAGCCTTACAAAATGGTATGATTTATACTTTACCATTTATTCTTATTGGATCTATTTTCTTAATTTTAGGAAATATTCCTATTCCAGCTGTAGCTAATGCAATTAATGCTTCCGGTTGGGGTGCATTCTTCAACCAAGCCTACACTACTACTTTTAGTATCATGGCTATGTGGGCATCAGTTGGTATTGCCTATATTTATGTTAAAAATGAAGGCTATGAGCCATTAGCACCTGGTCTTACTTCATTAGCTGCATTCTTAATGCTTCAAACTTTAACTATTGACAGCCCATTAAAGAATGCCATGGCTAAAGGTATTGACGGTGGAATGAGTGCAAAAGCCGTAACTGAAAATATTGATAAGTTACCACACGCTTTACAAACATTCTTAGAATCACCAGTTACAGGTGTCTTCAACATTACCTGGCTTGGTGGCGACGGAATGATCGCTGCAATTATTGTTGGTTTATTAGTCGGCTGGATTTACTCAGCTATTATGAAAAAAGGTTGGACTATTAAGTTACCTGAACAAGTTCCAGCTGCTGTTTCTAACCAATTTACTGCTATGATTCCATCAGGAATTATCTTAATTGGTACTATGCTTATTTATGCAGGCTTTAAGTTAACTACTGGTTCAGACTTCTTACAATGGACTTACCAAACCCTTCAAATTCCACTTCAAGGTATCTCTGATTCACTTGGTGGTGCCATCGCTATTGGTTTCTTAGTACCATTCTTCTGGTTCTTTGGTGTTCACGGTGGTTTAATTGTTGGTTCTCTTGCCGGCCCTATGCTTCAAGCTAACTCTTTTGATAATGCTCAATTGTACAAAGCTGGTAAATTAACTATTGCCAATGGTGCCCACGTTGTTACTAACGAATTCTACAACAACTTTATTAACTTAACTGGTTCAGGCATCACTATTGGTTTAATTATCTTCATTTTAATTGCTGCTAAATCAGCACAACTACGTTCAATTGGTAAAGTTGAATTAGTTCCGGGCATTTTTAACATTAATGAACCATTCCTATTCGGTTTACCTATTGTTATGAACCCATTCTTAGCAATTCCATTCTTCTTAACACCAGTTGTAGTTTCTATCTCAACTTACTTCGTAATTAAGACTGGTATTATTCCCCCTCTTAATGGTTTTGCTTGTCCATGGACAATGCCAGCTGTTATCTCTGGTTTCCTAATTGGTGGCTGGAAGATGGCAATTTGGCAAGCATGTACCTTAGTTATTTCAACTTTGATCTACTGGCCATTTGCTAGAAAGTACGACAAGATCCTAGTCCAACGAGAAGCTACAGCGCTTAAGAAGGACGAAGCTGAAGGTAAATAATTTTTTAGCTATTAATTAACACTTATGATTAAAATCGTGCTATAATGTAAATGCTTTCAATGATGAAAGTGCATACATTTAATTTATAGATCAACACTCAAACACTGAAAAACACTTAATTAGATTTACAAAGGAGATAATTATTATGGCAGATAAAACTATTATGTTAGCTTGTTCAGCAGGTATGTCAACTTCATTATTAGTATCAAAGATGCAAAACGCAGCTAAAGAAAAAGGCAAGGACTACAAGATCTTTGCTACTGCAGCATCAGGTATCCAAGATGAAATTGATAAGGAACACCCAGATGTATTAATGCTTGGACCTCAAGTTCAATACATGGAAGACAGTGTTAAAAAGATTACTGATGAAGCAGGCATCCCATTAGCAGTTATTAACATGCAAGACTACGGCATGATGAATGGTGAGCATGTTCTTGAAACTGCTCAAGAATTAATGGGCGATAAATAGTCAAATGACTGACGAAATAAAAATTGTTAATGAATTTGATCGTAATGGTCATCACTTTAAAATTGGTGTCAGTGCAGATGGACAAGTTTCTATTTATTTAGATAATGAAACTAAGGCTCATCATGGTTACCATTTTCCCGGTATGATTCAGATTCCTAAGGGTCTTGAAATTGATGGAAAAATGATTTTACAACTACCAATTGACTGTGATGCAGCAATTGATCAAGGAATTCAAGAATTAAAACAAAAATAATTTATGGGAGATGCTTGCTGACATAGTAAAATAAAATATTGTCAGGAGCATCTTTTATTTTAAAAATACTATCTAGGAGAATTAAAATTATGGCACAAGAAAATAGCGATAACATGCAAGTTGTAATGGGAATTATTATGCAAGCAGGTAATGCAAAAGCTGCTGCTATGCAAGCAATTCAAGCTGCTAAAAAGGGCGATTTTGACAAGGCTGACGAATTTATTAAGCAAGCAAATGAAGGCTTAGTAAATGCTCACAATGTTCAAACTGATATGCTAACTCAAGAAGCACAAGGTAACCACGTAAAAGTTGACCTTTACATGGTTCATGCTCAAGACCACTTAATGACAGCTATTACTTTTATTGATTTAGCTAAGGAAGTAGTAGCTGTTTACAAAAAAATGGCTGAAAAGTAATGACTGCTGAAGCAAAGTACTTAAAAGTTGCTCGAATTCTACAAAAAAGAATTGAAGATGGGATCTATAAACCACAGACTCCCCTTCCTGACCAAAAAACACTTGCAGAAGAATTACACGTAAGCCGTTTAACTGTTAAGAAGGCCTTAGATGGTCTACAAAGAAAAGGACTAGTCTATAAAGAATCCGGTCTTGGTACCTTTGTCTTAGGACCAGTTCCAATTCAGGATAAATTTGATTCACCAGCGAATGCTTTTAGTGGCTTAGCTAATTTACTAGGATCTGATGAGGTCACTAGCGATATTATTGAATTTAATGTTGAATTTCCAAATGAAGATATCCAACATTACTTAAAATTAAAATCTAGCGATCCAGTTTACAATATTCGGCGCCTAAGACGTCTTGAAGGTAAGCCTCTGATTCTTGAACATACCTTTATGCCAGTTAACTTGGTTCCAGATCTAAATGAAGATGTCTTACATAATTCTATCTATAACTATCTTCACCATAATCTAAAACTTAAGTTTGGGGTTGCCTATCGTAAAATCAAAGCTGCTAAAGCTGATGACTGGGATCAACAATATCTTCAAACTAAAAAAGACGATCCAATCTTAGAGCTTGAGCAAATCGTGTGGTTAAACAATGGTCAACCAGTTGAATATTCAACGAGCCGTAATCGCTACGATGAACGAAATTATGTCGTTTTAGAGACAAATAGCTTTTAAGTAAAAGTTCTAGAGCAATTCTAGAACTTTTTTATAAATTTAAACAAATTAAGAAAGGAAAAAATATGACTAAAACCTATTCAATGCCAAAGGATTTTTACTGGGGCGGCGCTAGTGCTGCAAATCAATATGAAGGTGGCTATAAAGACGGTGGAAAAGGATTAAATGCCGTTGATGTACTAACAAATGGTTCTGCTAATAAACCAAGAAGAGTTACCTGGAAAACTGCTGATGGCAAAACTGGATCTACTCCAATGGTTTGGGGAAAAGAGTTTAAACTTCCCGAAGGAGCAAAACCAGCTCCTTTAGCTGATTATTACTATCCAAGCCATGAGGGAACAGACTTCTATCACCACTATAAAGAAGATATTAAATATATGGCTGACATGGGCTTTAATATGTTCCGTCTATCACTAAATTGGTCACGTATCTTACCAAATGGCGACGATGACGAACCAAATAAAGAAGGATTAGCCTTCTATGATAAGGTCTTTGATGAATGTGCTAAATATGGCATTGAACCTTTAGTAACTCTCTCCCACTATGAAACTCCTTTATCTTTAGTTAATCGTTTTGGTGGCTGGAAAGACCGAAAAATGATTGGTATTTTTGTTCATTATGCTGATATTGTAATGAATCACTACAAAGGAAAAGTGAAATACTGGCTAACCTTTAACGAAATTAATGCTATGGACATGGCTCCTTATATGGGTGGTGGATTAATCGATGGTAGTGAACAAAATCGTGCTCAAGGAGCTCATAATCAGTTTGTAGCAAGTAGCAAAGTAGTTAAACTAGCTCATGAAATCGACAAAAACAATCAAGTAGGTCAAATGCTTGCCTACTCTGCTTACTATCCTTATACTGCTGATCCAGCTGATCAAATTTTAGTTATGAAAGCTAAACAAGAGATGCTCTTTTACTCAGATGTTCAAACTGGCGGTCGTTATCCTGAATATCGTTTAAAACAATATGAACGTGATGGCATCAAACTTGATGATAAGCCTGAAGACTATGAGCTAATTAAGAACTATCCAGCAGACTTTCTTAGCTTCTCTTGTTACACTTCTAATGTTCTTACTACACATGAAGCAGATGCAAAAGTTAATGGTAATGTTTCCGCAGGTGGCGTTAAGAACCCTTATCTTGATTATAATGCCTGGGGATGGGCAACTGACCCAGATGTATTACGAATTGCCTTAAATGATCTTTGGGATCGATACCATAAACCCCTCTTTATCGTTGAAAATGGTCTTGGTTGGGGTGATGAATTAACTGAAGATCATAAGGTTCATGATGACTATCGAATTAATTATCTTCGTGCCCAAATCAAATCAATGGAAGAAGCAGTTAATGAAGATGGCATTCCTTTGATGGGCTACACCATGTGGTCTGCAATAGATTTAGTCTCAAATGGTACTGGTGAAATGAAGAAACGCTATGGCTTTGTTTACGTCGACCGTGATGACAAAGGAAATGGATCTTTAAAGAGATATCCTAAGGATTCCTTTAACTGGTATAAAAAAGTCATTGCATCTCACGGAAAAGATTTAGACTAAAAAACAAGATAGAACCTAGCATTTCTAGGCTCTATTTTTTTGATAAGATAGATAGAGAAAGACAAACAAAATGATTACAATCAAAGAACAAGCAAACTTTAAAGCAAGAGATTTCTTTAATTACCTAGATAGACAGCTTACTGAAGCAATTAAAAAATCCCGTGGTAATGACTTACCTGTTAAAATTGCTGCAGGAACAACATATCAACAAAGAAATGTGAAAGCCGAAATCACTGAATATGAATTCGGTAAAAAACATGTTTCAGTTTTCAAATCACCTAAAATAGATGTTAAAATTGACTACTGTTTAACTAATACACCTCAAGGTTGTCAGATTATTTTTAAAGAAGATATTCTTAGTTATGATGAAAAGAAACATTCTAATATCGGTACATGGTTTTATAACTGGCAGTTAAAGCAAGGCGCAAAAAGGCAATTAAAACAAATGAAAAATAATGTCTTATCCTATACAAAATAAAAATAGTCCTAATCTCAAAGAATTTGTACTTTGAGATTAGGACTATTTTTTAAATAATGTCATCAGAACTTTGATCATAGAATTTAGAGTTTTGATAATTGTATACCAACTTAGAACTGTCAAATGGTGTTCCATTGGCTAAATAGAAAGTATCATAAACTTCTAAACACGGATCTCCTTCTTTTAATTCAAGATATTTTGCTTCATCGGCAGTCAATTTTCTAACACGCATATACTTGTCAGAAAATCGAATCTCTTTCTTTAATCCCTCTCTTATATAGTCAAAAATTGATCCTTCTGCTATTTCTTTACTCATGAAGGGAATCAGACTCTTACGATAATAAGACTCTTCTAAAACAAAAGGCTTCCCCTCTTGCCTACGCAATCTCTTAATGAAGTAGCATACTTCATCAGAATGAAGATATTCACTTAAAGGCTTGGGAGCTCTCTTGTCAGAAAACTCAATTACTTCTGTAGTAGGGGATTTTAATACATGTGCAAAACCAGCGTTATCAGTCAGTGACATGTAACCATCTTGTCCGGTAGGACGGACGAAAACTCCTGAACCTTGGACTTTATAAACAAGTCCGCGCTGGGTAAGTAATGTAATTGCCTGCAAAATAGTTGATTTTCCAACTTGATATTTTTTCATCAAGTCAGTAATAGTTGGCAATTTATCACCATGATGAAGCTGCCTTTCAGTAATATAATTTTTTATTTTGTCTGCAATTAATTCATATTTCTTCATTATTACATCCTTAAATAAAAAATCCTCATAGTTATATTTTAAACTACGAGGATTTCAAAAGCATATACTTTTTAATTATGCTTTAGTAGCATCAGCTTGTTCTTTCTTATAAATCGCTGTATCGTAGTGTCTAATAAATGGGAACCAAATTAAAAATGCTACTACAGCACATACAACTGAAAGAACGAACCCTTGCCAACTTGCAGTGGCAATCATACCACTTAATCCAACTGGAGTTGGCCATGGTTGTTGAACAATAATTTTAGGAACCATGTGAGTTGCGATTGCAACATAAGCTACAGCACCAGAAGCAAGTGGTGCACAAATAAATGGAATAAATAGACCAACATTATACACAATAGGTAATCCAAAAATTAATGGTTCATTAATATTAAAGATCGCTGGAATTAATTCAAGCTTACCTAATTCTTTTAATTGCTTCGATCTAGCCATAAACGCAATAAAGATAGCTGCACCCAAAGTAGCACCAGAACCACCAATAGTAACAAATGCATTTATGGGATCACCAGCAAACACATGGAAACCACCTTTTACATTATCTGCCATATTTGCTAAAACAATTGCTTGATAGAAACTCGATGTAATCGTAGCACCGTGGATACCAAACCACCATAAAAAGTGAATACAGAAGATAATAATCAGGAATCCCCACCAAGTATCAGCAATTGCAGAAATAAATGAGAATGGAATATATAATACTTGGAAAACATCAGTACCTAAGACAATTAAAATAATATCAATGATACCAATTGTAAATGCAACAACAAAACCAGGAATTAAAGCAGTAAATGAGTTAGCAACACCTGATGGAACAGATGCTGGCATCTTAATGCGCCAATTATGCTTAATACAGAAACGATAAATTTGAACAGTTAACCAAGCAACTACTAAACCGGTAAAAATTCCAGTTGCACCAATTCTAGTTAAACCTGAACCAGACACACCGTATCCGCCTGCTATTACATTATTATTTTTTAAAACATTTATAAAAATTGTACTGCCACTTTTCCAAACTAATTGTGGAACGGTAATGAATAAACCCATTAAAGTTAAAAAAACTGCGTTCAATGGGTCAAGCAACAAGTTTTCTTCTTTACGGTAAATATCTGCATAGTTGTAAGCAAATGACCCAGCAAAGAAAATTGCAATAATTCCCATAGTGGCATTATAAATAACTGTATACATATTATTAAACCGACCTATGGTATTATTGTAAAAATCTACAAATCCTTTAGCAGTAATAACTTGTGGTAAAACTGTTAAGACCAAAAACATTGATCCAATGATAGAAAAGGCAATAATTGAATAACCAGCACCCATAATTGCACGTACAAAACGTGAACCTGAGAACTTACCCAAAGCCTTCATCATTTTATCTTTAAATGATGGTTGTGCAGTGTCAGACATAGTACATCCCCCTCAATTTGTCCTACTGTCTATTACTTTCAAATGTCTTAATTGCTCGTGCATATTTGTCGCAGCCATTTTGAATATTGCTAATTCTTCTTAAAATCAAAATAGAACCTAAAATTCCAACAACTAGAATCGTAAAAATTACATTTGCGACATCATTTGTAGTCATAAAAGGAAATAGAATCTTTCCAAATGGTAAATAGCAACCTATAGCAAAGATTACATTTGCACCTAGCTGCAGCTGATAATACAGTTTCGTAAACTTCAAGTCAGTATTTCTAACATTCCATTTGCTTACCTGCTCTACTGAAGCTACTAATAATAAAACAAACAATAATCCCGAAATTATCGAAGCAACAATATCCTTGTAGCAAATTGCAAAAACTAACCAAAATAGATTAGTGAATAAGAACGCCGCAGAAAAATAACGAATCATTAAATAGCGGCTAAAATTTATAGATCTCACACTCATATCATGTTTCTTTTGTTCTAAACTCTGATCCCTTTTAGTCATTATTGTATCTGCCCTCCTAATATTGTTCCTGAACAATTCAGATAACATCTGTATAATACCTCATAATGAAATCGTTTGCAATAATTATCACTGTTTTATTATAAAAAATAAATTCTATACTTTTAATCTTTACAATTTAGTTTTTAATTTGTAGAATGAGTTTCGAAAACGCTTACTTTAGAAAGGACGTATTGAATATGACTGGATACACTATGCCTAAGGGCTTTTTATGGGGCGGCGCTGTTGCCGCTCACCAACTTGAAGGTGCATGGGATGAAGATGGAAAGGGAATGTCTGTAGCTGATGTTATGACAGTAGGATCAGCAACTAGGCCACGTGAAATTACTGATGGTATTATTTCTGGTAAAAACTATCCTAATCATGATGCCATTGATTTTTACCACCACTATAAAGGTGATATTAAATTAATGGCTGAAATGGGCTTTAAGGCGTTTCGTACTTCAATAGCTTGGACTAGAATTTTTCCTAAAGGCGATGAAGAAGAACCTAATGCAGCAGGTCTTAAGTTCTACGATGACTTATTTGATGAATGTCATAAGTATGGAATTGAACCTGTAATTACCCTTTCTCACTTTGAAATTCCTTATCACTTAGTCAAAGAATATGGTGGTTTTACTAACCGTAAATTAATCGATTACTTTGTTCGCTTTGCCCGTGTTTGCTTTAAGCGTTACAAGAATAAAGTTAAATACTGGATGACTTTCAACGAAATTGATAATCAATCTAGTTTTAACAATGACTTCTTAATGGCCACTAACTCTGGTATCTTGTTTAAGAATGGAATGGGCGATAAAGAAAAAGAAGCGGCTATGTATCAAGCTGCCCACTATGAATTAGTTGCTTCTGCTTTAGCAGTTAAAGAAGGCCATAAGATTAATCCAGACTTCCAAATTGGTTGTATGATTAACTACTCACCTGTTCGTCCTTTAACTCCATCATCAGATGATGTTTTACTTGCTGATAAGTTTGAACAAAGACGTGACTTCTTCTCCGATGTACACGTTAACGGTGAATATCCAAATGCTGTTGAAGATTACATTGAAAGAAATGGCTACCGTCCAGATATCACTGAAGAAGATAAAATTGCCTTAAAAGAAGGTACAGTAGACTACGTTGGCTTCTCATACTATCAATCCACTACTGTTTCAAGTAAGAAAGTTAAACCAGATGAATTAACTGACTTACAAGAAGCGATCGTAGAAAACCCTACTTTAGAGCGTAGTGACTGGGGTTGGGAAATTGATCCAGAAGGTTTGAGAATCTCTCTTAACCACCTAACTGACCGTTACCACAAGCCACTATTTATCGTTGAAAATGGTCTCGGTGCTTACGATAAGCGCGAAGCTGACGGTTCAGTTCACGATCCATATCGAATCGATTACTTGAGAAAGCACATTGAACAAATGGAAAAAGCTGTTGTTTTAGACGGCGTTGACTTGATGGGTTACCTTCCTTGGGGATGTATCGACTTAGTCTCAGCCGGAACTGGTCAAATGGATAAGCGTTATGGCTTTATCTATGTTGACAAGAACGATAAAGGAGAAGGAACGCTAGAACGCTCAAAGAAGGATTCATTTAACTGGTATAAGAAAGTTATTGAATCTAACGGTAAAGATTTAGATTAACTATTTAAAATAGGATTTAGAGCAGTTTCTAAATCCTATTTTTCATTTTATTAGCACTGTCTTACTTAGAGTGCTAAATGTTTTACTTTCCCTATGGACCTACTACAATAGAGATTGTAGAGAGCATAATGGAAGGAAGTTTTATTATGGCAAACGAAATGATGAAAAATCGTAACAACGATAATATGATGGATCAATTGAGTGATTGGTTTAGTTTTCCAAAAGACTTTTTTGACGACAGTTCCATCAAGAACATTATGCAATCTGATGTAGCAGAAACTGATAAGGACTATATTGTTAAGGTTGACATGCCAGGAATGGATAAGAAAGACATCAAAGTTTCATATAAAGATGGCGTTCTAAACGTTTCAGGTAGTCGGGATTCATTCGATAACTTAGACAATAACAATGGCAACGTTCTTCACCGTGAAAGAAGCGTTGGTCACATTCAAAGAAGTTATCGTATTCCTGATGTTGACTCTAAAGACATTTCCGCAAAAGACGTTAATGGCGTTTTAACCATTACCTTACCAAAGTTAACTGAAGAAGATAAGGAAAATACAATTAATATTGAATAAATTATTTAGAGAAGAAAAAGGCATCCCGCATAAGCGAGATGTCTTTTAATCTACCGCGATAATTTTAACATCGTAGTTTCCAGCTGGCGCTTCAATAGTTACTGTTACACCAGCTTTTTTCTTCATTAAGGCTTGTCCTAAAGGCGAATCAAAGGAAATTTTCCCCTTAGCTAAATCTGCTTCCATTCTACCAACAATCCGATACTTTTCAGCTTCATCGTCACCATCAAAAAGTAAAGTAACATTTGATCCTAAATCAATAGTTCCACTTTCATCTTTTTGAATAATTTCTGAATATCTTAATTGCTTATCTAAATAGCGCAAGCGACTTTGTAAATGCCCTAATTCCATCTTAGCTGTAGTATATTCAGAGTTTTCTGATAAGTCTCCCATACTACGAGCTTCTTGTAAGATTTTAATTCTTCGTGGCCGATCTTTTTTTAAGCGGGCTATCTCGTCTTTAATTTCCTGATAGCCTTCAGGCGTCATTTTCTGATAATAAACCATTATTTAACCTTAACATCATTTCCAGTAATCACATCTTGCTTGTAAAGATCACCATTCTTTACGGAATAATGACCGACAATTGTTCCAGTTGACTTCTCAGCTAAAGAATATTGCCCATTACCACCATCAATTAACGTAAAATTATCTGGTCCATAACTACCTGAATAGCCGTTTTCTTTAATAGTATTAGAAACCATCTTGTTAAACATAGCATCTGAAGAGTTATTAGCTGACGCAGCACTTTGACCGCTATTATTTTGAGTATTAGATGCTGAAGAATTTGATGAACCATTTGAATTATTTTGGTTTTCTGATTCATTTGAATTAGAAGAAGTATTAGAGCTTGCTGAGCCATTTTGGCTGATCTTCTTACTAGTACTACTCTTGGAATTTTCACTACTCTTATCAGTTTTTTTATCTGAACTGGTAGTTTCTGAATTATCAGTATCTATATCAGTCTTATCTTTCTTAGTTGTATGTTTTTTAGCTTTGTGGCTCTTTTTATGGCTTGTGTTAGTACTTTTAGCTTCATTATTATTGTTAGATTGGCTTGCATTATTACTGCAACCTACAGCTAAAAGCATTGTCATTAGGGTAATTCCTGATACAAAAATATTCTTTTTCATAGTTCTTCCCTCCGATATTGTTATCAATATTATACTTCAGAATCACACCTTAAATACTCATGAAAGCTACTTTCATTCACAAAATTAGTGTATTAAGTTGTGATTTGCTGTATAGTAAATATAATGAAAAACATGATAAAAAAATTAAAGGAGTGTCATTTATGGCTCACGAATTAACCCTACAAGAAATCGATCAATTCCGTAGTGACTTTGATAATTCACGTAATCAAGTAGTTTCTCGCGCAGCAATGCGATCTGGTGTGTTAGAGGCTTCATTTAATCCAGCAGTTACTAACCGTCTAAACGATGTATTCTCTGTCGAAGTAGAAACTGATAACGTTACTAACCAAATGCAGTCAGGTCGTTGCTGGTTATTTGCGACTTTAAATACTTTACGTCATGATTTTGGTAAAAAATATAAGGCTAAAAACTTCACCTTATCTCAAGCATATAACTTCTTCTGGGATAAGATTGAACGTGCTAATATTTTCTATGATGCAATTATTGATTCTGCTGATAAGCCTTTAGAGGATCGTACTGTTAAAGCCTACATGAACTTTGCTGGCTCAGATGGTGGTCAATGGGCAATGGCTGCTTCATTAGTTAAAAAATACGGTGTTGTACCAACTAATGCAATGCCTGAGAGTTTTAATACTAACCACACTGCTGGCTTAGCTGATGCTTTAGCTCGTAAGGAAAGAAAAGATGCCCTAGTTTTACGTAAATTAGTTCAAGAAGGTAAAACTGATGAAGTTGAAAAGAAGCGTAAAGAATTCTTAAGCGAAATTTACCGCATGACTGCAATTGCTGTTGGTGAACCACCTAAGACTTTTGACTTAGAATATCGAGACGATGATAAAAAGCTTCACTTAGATAAGGACTTAACTCCAGTTGAATTCTTTAATAAATACTGGGATGTTAACTTTGAAGATTATGTTTGTTTAACCAATGCACCAGATCATGAATATGGTAAGCTTTACTCTCTTCCATTTGAAGACAACGTTAATGGTGGTATTCCGATTACCTTTCTAAATGTCCCAATCGAATACTTAAAGGAAGCTTCTATTAACCAATTGAAAGACGGCGAAAGCGTTTGGTTTGGTAACGATGTCTTAAAGGAAATGGACCGCAAGACTGGTTACCTAGATACTGAATTATACAAGACCGATGAATTATTTGATGTTGATACTTATATGACTAAGGCAGAAAGATTGGCTACTGGTGAAGGCGAAGTTAGCCACGCTATGACTTTAGTCGGTGTTGACTTAGATAAGGGTGAAATTCGCAAGTGGAAAGTTGAAAACTCATGGAGTGAAAAATCTGGCCGTAAAGGTTACTTCACAATGAGTGATAAGTGGTTTGATGCATTTGTTTATGAAGTAGTTGTTAGAAAAGAATTCTTAACCGACGACCAAAAGAAACTCGCAAAAAGCAAGCCTACTCCACTTCCTGCTTGGGATTCACTAGCTTAGTAAAAACTAAAGGCTGTTTGTCAAATCCTGTTGATGAATAGTTTGTAAAGAGAGCTAAGCAACTAGAAAATAGTTGTTTGGCTCTTTTTCTTTTATAATATTTTCTTCGAGTCTAATTAATAAATGTTTGAAATTTCTATAGCCATAAGCAGTACGTTCAATTTGTTTAATCTTACGGTTAACTCCTTCAAGACAACCATTAGAATAAGTTGAGGTAATACCGTTTAGGACACCAGAATAATTACGTTTAAAAGTTAATAGAGTTTGATGCATTTGTTTACCAACACTTTGTTTTGAATGAAGTAGATGGATAACTTTCTTTTCATCGTTATCCTGAATAGCAAGTCATAAAGTCCTGCATAACCCAATAAGTATTTTCTAAGGTTTGGTCACAATCTAAACCATCTAAGACAACATGCTCCTGTGTTAGACAGTCCTTAAATGCCAGTCGTAATAAGGAGTAGTCTTATTAAGTTTGTCATATTTCATGAGATAAAGCTTCCAAGGAGACTTTAAAAGCTTATATTCATGGCTTTGCTTTTTAAATTGCTTCATGATTTGAACTCGGAAAATATTAAACGATCTAGTAAGCATTTGAACCATATGAAAACGGTCAATAACTATCTGAGCATTTGGAAATAATTCTCTAGCAACTAAAGGATAATAACAATTAAGATCCATAGTTACTGTTTTAACCATTGCACGAGCTTTAGGAGTGAACTTGTAAAAATAGCGTAGAATATCAGGTTTGAAACGAGTTCTAAGAATTTGAACAACTTTGTGAGTATCACCATCTAGACAAATAAAGTGAAGCTTTTTGCCTACACCTTTGAATTCATCAAAAGCTAAGTGTTCAGGGAGATGATCAAAGTTATCATAGAACTTAGAAGAGCAGGCTTCTAATACTCTTTGAACCGTGTTGACAGATACATTATGTTCTCTAGCAATGCTGGTCATTGAACGATCTTCAGTAAGAGCAGAAAGTATTTTTCGCTTAGAAGTGTTAGAGATATAGGAGCCTTTATTAACCAGATTAGATTGAGCCATAGATCTTTTTAAACAGTCATTGCAGAGAACACGTTGTTTTCTTAATCTGATAGTAACGGGCTTACTAGCATCAGCAGTAATGAAACGAACGTTAGAAACGTAATGACCGTTATGCTTAAGATTAGAGGAAAGACAGTAAGGACAATGGGACTGAATAAGTTCAGCTACATAGAGATTATGATATTTGCCGTTAATATATTTTTTAAAATAATCAGAAAAAATAATATTAGGATCTTCAATATTGAGATGAAATTTAATACAATCATTGTTAGAGGACATAAGCAATCACCTTTATTCTTTAGAGTGGAATCAGAAGATTTAATGCAGTGAGGCTTATGGCCTCTTTCTTTGTGCAATAAAAATCCTGTCGATAGAATATCATAGATATCCATCAACAGGAAAAAGTATAGAGCCAAACTAAAATATATACCAAAAAGAGATTTGTACCTATTGTTGATACAAATCTCTTTTTTCTTCAGCTATACATTCCATTCATTCATAAATTCTTGGACAAACTCATGCATATATTCAGTTCTCCGATGTGCTTCCTTTTTAGCAGCTGGAGTATTCATTAGACTTTCTAAATCAAATAATTTCTCATAAAAATGGTTAATTGTGGTTTCTACATGATTGCGATATTGATCATGACTAACTAGTTTTTCAGGCTTAATTTTGGGGTCATAAATCTTATTTCCGTGTTTTCCGCCATAAGTAAATGCTCTAGCAATTCCGATTGCCCCTAAACTTTCAATCCGATCAGCATCTTGCACATATTGTCCACTCAAAGGCAGTTGATAATGACGTTCAATATTAGCAGAAAAAGACATGTGTTGAATAGTAAATAAAATATCTTCTACTTCTAGATTCGTAAAACCAACCTTAGGCAATAATTCTTTGATTTCCTTTATAACTTTTTCGGGATCCTCACAAATCTTTTCATCAATCGTATCATGTAAATAACTTCCTGTCTGAATAATAGCAACGATTCTACTATCTTCATGTGCATCAGGATAATCGCTTAAATACATTTTTGTAGCTAAATTTGCTACACGCTGACCATGGTAATAATCGTGTCCTGTTTTTTCACCTTTTAGGTGATCTTTAGTAAATTGCTTAACTAATTCAATGTTCATTATCAATTTCCTAGACTAAGCCATTGAATCCCAGCAAGGAACAGGAGTTGCTTCGCCTTCAGCAATTTTCACTAGTTTCTCTGGTAAATATTGCTTCTTAACTACAACTTTAAACAAATATTCGTCAAACCATTTATCATCCATGACAAAATAGCCTTTATCGCCAACTTTTGTTCCCCATGAGTTTTCTACTTTCCACTGACGAGGTTTACCATTCACTACATCTACTCCTACAAAGGTCATTGCATGAGTTGAACCACTAGCACCAGTCTGAAGACGTTCTTTTTTATTTAACTTAGTCTCAATACCAAAAATCGTATCAGTTTCATATAAATCAGCAGCTAAAATTCCCTTTTGGCGATCACTTTGCTTACCAACATCACAGCCAAACCAGATTGTTTCTCCATCTTTTAGCTGCTTAATTGCGGCTTCCTTAAGATTTTCAATCTTTGTATTCAAAAATCTAACTGGGCTACCGCCTTCAACATTATCTTCAAATGGAAAAGCGTAAAGCTTATCATACTCATGATCTGGAGCGTTAAATAGTACTACATAATCATCTAAGTCATCTTCAAAATAATTGTGGAAAAAGTCTAATGGAGTAATATTTTGGTCTAACTTGTAATTTCCATCATCATCTTTAAATTCTAGATCAAACTTTTGCACAGGTTGTCCAAAAGCAATTACAGCCATGCGGTAAATTTCACTTAAATATTCCTGACGTTTTTGTTCAATTTCATTAGTTTTACCAGCTTGAGCAAGTTTACGCAAAACTAGTCCATCTTCACGCAATTTCATATTCAATGCTTGATTAAAGGCAGCTGTATTATTAGCTATAAAACTTTCGTCTTGTGCATAAGTTGGTACCAAGCCATATTTTCTAATTAATGAAATAGCCATGTGCCATTGT
Source organism: Lactobacillus johnsonii (assembly GCF_013487865.1). Taxonomy (NCBI): domain Bacteria; kingdom Bacillati; phylum Bacillota; class Bacilli; order Lactobacillales; family Lactobacillaceae; genus Lactobacillus; species Lactobacillus johnsonii. The sequence goes on along the minus strand of NZ_CP047409.1, from coordinate 216,796 downwards.
CCACCATCAGTATCAGGTGCTTGTAAGTAAAAATGCACAGTACGATCATCCACAGGTTTATTCGCAGTTTCTAGAATATGATTAAAGAAAATATTCGCTCTTTCAATTCGATCCCAGAAGAAAAGGTAGCTTTGTGAAAAAGTAAAGTTCTTTGCATGATATTGCTTGGCAAACTTATGACGTAAAACATTCAAAGCCGCAAACAACCAACAACGACCTGATTGCTTTTGATCTGTCACATTATCAGTTGGAATTTCAATTGAGAAAGTTCGATTTAAATCACGGATACCTTCACCGTTGAAACTTGCTTTTTGCACACCGTTATTCACAACATCTAACTCAGCAATTTTATTTTGCTTATTTTGTTGATAATCTTGTTGAAATTTTGAAATTTCATCTAGCGTAAGTTCATGAGCCATATTAATTCTTCTTTCATAAATTATTTATACTATTTATAACAATTATAAAAAGGGATGACCTTTTTGACCATCCCTAGAATTTTTTTGTTACTAAATTATTCACTAAGCCGTTTCCCAGATTTGAACTGGGGACCTCCTCCTTACCACGGCGGTGCTCTACCTCCTGAGCTAAAACGGCAGATATCAATTTAATTATAACAAAAAGGACCAGGAACGTTTTTACATTCCTAGTCCTTAATTTTTATTTATTACTTAATTTTAACTAAAGTATACTTTCTCTTACCCTTACGGATAATTACATATTTTCCATCAAAATCACTATCTGGTTCGATGATAAAGTCAATATTATCTTGACGTTCGCCATTTACGTAAATCGCACCATTTTTAATGTCTTCACGTGCTTGACGCTTAGATGGTTCAATCTTAGTTTCAACCAAAAATTCTACGATATTCTTAGTTTCATGAGTTGCTTCAGCGCTTGGAGCATTCTTTAAAGCTTGTTCAATTTGAGGAACTGATAAACTCTTAACATTACCTGAGAATAATGCTTCGGTAATCATTTGAGCTTCTTTCAAGCCTTCTTCACCATGGACAAACTTAGTAACTTCTTCAGCTAATTTCTTTTGAGCAGCACGTTTCCAAGGTTCTTTTTCAGTCTTTTCAGCTAAATCTTCAATTTCTTCACGAGATAAGAAAGTAAAGTACTTGAGATACTTAATAACATCCCGGTCATCTTGATTGATCCAGAATTGGTAGAATTCGTAAGGACTAGTCTTTTCTGGATCAAGCCACACAGCTCCACCAGCAGACTTACCAAACTTAGTACCATCAGCCTTAAGCATTAATGGAATAGTTAAACCAAATGCTGGCCGATCTGCACCTTCAAGTTTGTGAATCAAGTCAATACCTGCAGTAATATTACCCCATTGATCACTACCACCAATTTGGAGTTGTACGCCATTATCTTTATTCAAATGGTAGAAGTCAATTGCTTGCAAAATTTGGTATGTAAATTCAGTAAATGAAATACCATTTTCTAAACGACTAGCAACAACATCCTTATTAATCATGTTATTAACTTGGAAGAACTTACCATAATCACGTAAGAAATCGATTAAATTTAACTTACCTAACCATTCCGCATTATTCTTAATTTCAAAGTTTTCTGTACCGAATAGTTTCTTCATTTGAGCAGTTAATTTTTCTTCATTATGTTTAACTTGTTCAGCAGTTTGAAGAACACGCTCAGTCTTTCTACCTGATGGATCACCGATTGAACCAGTACCACCACCAATTAAAATTACTGGGTGGTAACCAGCCATTTGGAATCTCTTCATAATCATGAAAGGAATTAGGTGCCCAATATGAAGAGAATCTCCGGTTGGATCAGTTCCGCAGTAAAGCGCTAAATCATCATGTTCTGCTAAGTACTTGCGCAAACCTTCTTCATCAGTTTCTTGATTAATAGCTCCACGCCATTTTAAATCTTCTAAAATATCAAATTTTGCCATAAACTTTCTCCTAACAAAAACGTCCCTAGACTTCTTTCGAAATCTAGGGACGACTAAATTACTTTATTAGCCGTGGTACCACCCACGTTTACGCCTAATGCGCCTTAAAATAGTTGATACGGAAACTACCCCACTGTGTACTTCGCTCACTTAACCTGCCTAGCTCACACCAACCGCTAGTTCTCTGAACACTGAATCAAGTTGCTACTTTTATTACCTATGATCATAAGGGAGAATGGCTATTTAGTCAACTGCTTATTTATAAAAGCCCTTAATCTTTAAGCTGTATCCTTTCCCTGCAGACATATCATATTGAATTAATTGATAATCCTTTAATAACTCTTTTTGTTTCTTAGTTAATTTCTTCTCAGAAACTTGCTTACCATTTTGATCGATTAATTCAAAGCCATCATCTCCAGAATAGTTAATAGTGATAGCAGGTAATTCTTGATAACTCTTAGTAAGCAACGCTTGATAAGCGGTTACTTTTGAATTAGTTTGCTCTAAAGCCATTGGAATAAAGGAAGCTGTTGAGACATATTTATTTGGTTTGATTTTACTCTTAGCACTATGCTCACGGGCATACTTATTTGAATAGATAAAGTAGTTCGTTGCATGTAATTTTACCGGATATTTACTTAATTGTGTCTGATCAATAATTGCTGGGTAGTGGTCACCATAAAATACAAGGGTAATTGGCTTATTGATTTTATCAATCTGTTTAATGAACTTTTTCACAGCTTTATCTGTATATTCAATACCTTTAGTATATGCAGCAAAACTATTTTTAGTATTTTCGTCAGAAATTAAAGACCCACTAACATTTTCTTTATATTCATTTGGAGAGTAATAATCACCATATGGAATATGGTTTTGCATTGAAATTAAATTGATAAACTGACCATCTTTTTGACTATTAATTTGTCGCAAACCATTTTGATAAGCTGTCTCATCAGATAAATATGGATTAGTTCCAATAGTCTTTTTATCATAAATCTTATACTTAGAGCCTAAGTAGGCAAATTTATTAAACTTAAAGCGACGATAATTATCAATTCGGCCATAGAATGTACCATTAAATGGGTGCAAGGCACTACTATACTTAAAGTCCATTCCAATTGTTGGATAAAACTTGTAACGAGATGTAACTTGCGTGTATGGCGTAATTGCAGTAGAAAATACTCCCATGTTAAATCCAGTTAAGGATTCATATTCCATATTTCCAGTTCCGCCACCATAACCAGCACTAAGCATGTGGCCAGAAGTAGTTGTTGTCATCAATTTCCGAATATATTTAATTGGATCACGAACATCATTAGAAATCTTAACACTTGGGAATTCTTTTGGATCTACAAAACTTTCGCTAAGATTAAAGACAAGCGTTTGATCACTTAACTTATTCTTTCTCGTCTTATTAATACTTACAGCTTCATTTTGATATTTTTCAACAACCTTTTTTACAGAACTTTCTGAATAGTTAGTTGGCTTATCCATAATTGGTACTTTAATAAAGTCTAGAAAAGTCAGAATTGAACCATTAGCTCCTGTACTATCAGGTGGATTTCTAAAGTTAGGACTATTATCAAAACCTTTTGAAATATAATAGATCGATGAATTTTCATCATTAAACCATAATGGTGTAATTAAAACTAAGAGGCTAATAACCAACTCTATCCAACTTGATTTTTTACGCTTAAGGTTAATTGGAAACTTCTTTTCTAAAAAGACAATTAAAACGATTAGGACAGCTAATCCAATTAGAATATAGATTAAATTGTTTGTCCCCATCATTGGAATTAAAGTCTTCCAATTAACAATTTCTCCAATCTCTGTTGGATAAACGGGCTCTTCTCTCAAGCTCATTTTAATGCCATTAGCAATCGCAATTCCTAAGCCCAAAATAGTTGGAATACTTGCTGCTACCCAGAAGTGCTTGGTAATTACATAAAAGACTTCAAAACATGCTAGAAGAAAAATACTAGACAAAATAACAGTTCCAAGTCTACTGGTAAAAATATAAGTCAAGGTAACGTTAACATTACTCTTAAATGTAAAGAAACCAATAATACTTACAACCATAAAATATGCAAAGAGACATATTATTGGCCTATGCTTCTTAAGGAAATTCAAGCCGCTGTTTAATAAATTAAGAAGATCATCCAAGTCTGTGCCAGCAAATTTATCTAAGAAGTTTTGAACATGTTTGTTTGAAAGAACAAATCTATTAAAAATAAAATTAATAATAAAACTTGCGACTAATAGGGAAAGAATTAAGAGAAGAGTAACTTTTTTGCTAACAGGAGCAAGTAATAATTGAAGCTTTTCTTTCCATAAAGTCATTCCATAAGCAGTTGTCCCAAAGATAATTGCAGGAATTAAGATAGAGAAGACTTTATGCGATACCCCTACCAACCATTTTCTAAAAAGCAATCCACCAGTTACTACAAATAAGATCATTAATGGTGATGACGGACTCATTAACAAGCTCGTATTCCATGACATATTCATCTGGGTGAAGACAACAGCTTGTGGAGTCTGAATCGGTATTAATTGAATAGTGAAATAATAAACTGCTGGAAGCAAAAGTACTGTCGCAACTGTTAAACCAGCTATTAACTTTTTAGATACAGTAATTTTTGAAATAAGCATTCCCCAAGCAAAAGGCAATACCAAATAGAAACCAAAAATACTGTAACTAGTTAAAAGTGAATTACCTGCACTTAGGGTAAAGATCAAAATTGTAATTGTAGTTAACAACAAAACATTTTGCTTAGTACTCAACCTTTTTTGCAGCCTAAAGATAAAAGGCTGAAAGAAGAGAGAAATGATAATTCCACTAAATAAAGCTGAAGTACTTGTCAAAACAGGAAAGAAGATTCCCCACAGGTTCCAAGCAGAGAAAAATTGCGGCAAGGAAATAACGAACACTAGATAAAAGATGACTAAGGTAATTACTCCTTCAAGCCAACTTTTAACTGTTTCCTTAAAGCTGTATTCCTTGTCACCATAGCTCATCCCATACCAAACCATCACAGCTAGCTCTACTAAACCAATCATTAAACCAATTTTAGCTCGGCCAGCAACAGTTGCCGGATTATAGTTCCAAAAGCCTAAGGTTTGAATTAATATTCCCAGCAGTAAAACTATCAGTAAAATCCACTGGATTGTCTTTTTCAATGCTGATTTCATTTATATATCCCTAACTTTTTCTTAATTGTGACTAATACGTCCACGCGCTTACCATGACCAGTAAAGAAATCAACAATATCTTTTCTAAATTGAAAAATCATGATTAATGTGGCAATTAAAAAAATCAATCCCTGTTTCCAGCCAAAATTAATCCAAGTAAAAATACTGAATCCTAACATATAGACCAACGGTGGAATAGTAAGGTTCTTCATAATAATGACTAAAAATAGGCCAATTAATAAAGCAATCAGGCCCGCTCTCCAATCAAAAAAGACAATCCACAAAGCAGTAACTGCCACTCCTTTACCACCCTTAAAATGATTCCAAAATGGGAAGGAATGTCCTAAAACCACTCCAAGCCCGGCAAAAGACAAATCTAAACGATTACCATGATAGATAAAGTAAACAATGAGCAGAGCAGCTAAAGTTTTAGCTAAATCACCAATACAAGTCAGAATACCCCATTTTTTACCAAAAACTGCTCCAACATTAGCCGTTCCTGGATTACCAGAACCGTATTTAGTCGGATCCTTATGCAAAAATATTTTTGTAACAATCATAGCAAAAAGGATATTTCCGAGGAAATATCCTATTGCTAGCGAGACAAATTCATCCATTAGTACGCCCTATCTCCATTCCATAATTCATCCGTATACGGATCATATATGTAGTATACCTGATTAGAGTTACCACTGTTCCAATCAAATTGAGAATTCATTGAATTTTGATAAGTTTCATTATTATCAATATCCATCGAATCTAACCCAAGATCATTTCTCACAATATTTGACGTTCTTTGTAATTCCCTATCAGACATTACTTGGTACGAAGCGTCTCCAATCATTGCGCCTACACCATGCAAGTAGTCACTAGACATATTGTTAGTGCATTTACGATAGTTTTTACTAATCTTAACCATTGAATCAAAAGTTAAATTTGTCCTCAGGCTAGTAGACACTGAACCTAAAATTGAATCTAAATTTTTGAGAGTATCAAAGGATAGTGCATGCTCTAAAACTGACATAATGACCTCACGCTGTCTCAATTGACGACCGTAATCTCCCTTAGGATCGTCATAGCGCATTCTAGAATAAGCTAAAGCTTGACTACCATTTAGATGAACTGTTTTTCCTTTAGTAAAGGTATAGCCATTATAAGTAAAGGTTAGTGGCGGCGTCACGGTAACGCCACCAACACCATCAACAATCTTTTGCATGCCACCCATATTCATCGAAATATAGTACTTTATTGGCACATTGAGCACTTTACTTGTGGTCTGCATTGCCATCTTCGCACCGCCAATATTATAAGCGGCATTAATTTTATGAACACTAAAGTTTTCAGTTCCAATCATACGTGCCATTGTATCACGCGGAATAGACATTAAAGATAATTTCTTCTTGGCTGGATTAACAGTCATTAAGATCATCGTATCAGAATTACCACGAACTTCTTTTCTGCCAAAGGCTCCTGTATCAGTTCCTAATAAGAGAATGTTGAATGGCTCTTTACCATAAAAGCTATCTTGTTTTACAGCTGTTTTGGGATCATAAGTTTTATCAAAAGCATTTTTCGCTTTTAAATATACGGAACCTGCATAAATTCCAAGTCCTAAAAACAAAACTAAAATTATCCCAATAATAATTTGGAGCTTTTTTTTCTTATTATGTTTTTCTCTGTTCAACTCAACTCTTGAATGAATAGGTTCTTGGGGCTTCTTATCCATAATATTCTTTCTCAAACTTTCTTAAAACAAGGATATTATAGCAAAATTACATTCTTAAAACTTAATTATGACAAATCTTAACTAATTAGTAAAAAAAGAGGAAAACTTTATTGCTTCCCTCTTTCTATCTTATTTTAAAGTAATTGTGGTTGAAAAATGTGTGTTTTCTTCTGGTTCTAATAAGTTATTTCCTTCTTTTTTCATCCAATCAGTTAATTCATCACTTTTAATATCAGGTAGTCCTGCAAATGGTTCCATACATAAGAATTTAGCTTCTGGATCTGTCATTGTCCAAAGTGCTACATATGGAAAATCTTCTAAAGTTAAAGAAATCTGATGATCGGATTTCGCACTTGATAATTCAATTCCGGTTAATCCAGGATTGTTAATAATAATCAACCCATCATCAAATTCTGAATATGATAAAGGTAATGTACTCTTTTCTGCCTTAGGTACTGGAATAACTTTACCATTTCTAAATGGAATAGGATCAATTTGGAATTGAGTTAATTCTGTAACTTCTGGACTTAATGTCACTTCATAATCAGAAAATTCTAATTCATCTCCAGCGATTGGAACATTGAATCCCGGATGGAAACCAAGACCGAAAGGCATCGTTTCTTCTGAATTATTTTTAACTAAAAATTCTACCTTTAATTGATTAGCCTCTAACGTATAAGTAACCATTAGACTAAAGTGAAAGGGATAAACAGTTAAAGTTTCTTCATTTTCAGTTAAAGTCAAACTTACTCTGTCATCCCCCTTGTCCACAACTGTCCAAGGATAATCACGTGCAAAGCCATGTTGCTTCATTTCATATATTTTTCCATTTAAAATATATTTATTGTCATTTGATTTTCCGATTGCCGGAAAAAGAATCGGAGCATGTCTTTCCCATTCACTCCCATTCCAGATATAGTCGGCATTCGTAGTCTTATCAACTACATGAGTAAGTTGAGCGCCGACCTCATTAATTTCAACCTTTAATTGGTTGTTTTCAATTGCTAGCATCCATTGTCCTCCTAAACAATTTCGACCAATCCCGTTTTGAAAATATCACGCCACACTCAATATGTCAACTGTAAGCGATAACATATAGTTTATTATTGAATTTATTATTTCTTTATTTGTTATATAACTTGAGAAATTCTTTATTTCTTAGCACACGCTTGTATTTAACTTGACTTTTAATTTAGTTCTAATACAATTAAAAGTGTTCTAATACTAAAAATAATTTAAGAATTAGGACAAGTTGATACAAAGAAGGCATCCCAGACGTGGGATGCCTTTTTTATTCGTTAGAATAATGTAGTTAACATTGCACCGCCAATAATTAAAATTAGGCCTGCAATGGTAAAAATCAAGCCGTTGCGAGTTTTCTTTTCGTGTAAGAAAATCAAGCCACCTAAAGTAGAAATCACTACACAAAGTTGTGAAATAACGAAAGCCATGTTAACTCCGTTATCTTGAACAGAAAGAATGTAAGCTAGTGCAGCAATTGCATAAAGAATACCTGCTCCACCACTTTGAACTGTAGATTTTTCTTTCCAAACATGTAAATTCTTAGTAACCAATGTATAAATAAATACAGCTACTAACATACCAAAGGTTTGACCAAAGAAAATAGAAACGCTGTTTCCGTGTAAAGCCTTTGGAATAGAACTTGAAGTAATGTATCCAAGTGAAGTTAAAACAAGCAAGATGATAGTACTTACTTGATTAGATTTGTTTCCTTCGCTTGTTCCACGGTCAGTTAATGAAGTTAAAACAACCCCAATAATCAAAACTAAGATTCCAATAAAACCGTACAGCTTAGCTTGAGGGCTGCTCCACTCACCAAAAGCAAGCACACCAACAAGAGGAACCCCGATTAATTGCAAACCGGTAGAAATTGGCATAGTTTCAGAAACACCAATTTTTTCATAAGAAATATATTGACCAACTTGACCAATTACCCAGCAGGCTCCTCCTAATGCAGAAAGCAAAAAGAGGGACCAGCTCATTGTTGGATGCATAATTGCCATTACAATTGCTCCGAAAATAAATGAAGCGGCAACAGTACCAACAATCTGATTATAAACTGTACTATTCTTTACACTTGCAATAACTAAGGGCATAAGTCCCCAGCCAATTGCTGGTAAAAACAAATAAACATATTTCATAATTTTGTATCTCTCCTAAACTTTTAAACAATTAATTCTATCAAGGATCGATACAGTCTGACAAGAGCTAATTATGAAATCCTTTTCTTTTTCATTAAAATTCTATTACTCCGCCAAACTAAAATAAGTAAAATTACCTCTCCAATTAAAGGTAAAAAGATAATATTTAAAGACGTTGCACTTGCAAATAGCATATGCAAAACAACTGCTACTAAAATCATAATCCAGGAAGTCCATCTTCTAAACCATGGTTGCCAAATACTTCCGGCTAAGACCAAATAATATACACAAAGAACAAAGCCCAAAATAAGTAGCCAAGTTTGCCCTTGTACTGTAAAGATTTCAGCTCCCATAAGAGCTGCAAAACCGCTAATATAGGCTAAATATGCTAAAACTAGCATCATTACAAGTCTAATGATTAAAAGCTCACTATTTTTATGCTTCATGACTAAATTATTTTTGAAAATTACCATTCCAACCCAAGTTAATAAAAGCAATGCAATCACTAGACCAATAGTAAAATTCATCGCCATTTGATTAGTCATAAAAAACACAATAATTAAAATCAAACCTAATTCATAGTAAAAATTAAGTGCAAAAATACTGCTCTTTAGTTCCATTGGTAGCCACAGTAAAACTATTGCAACAATAAAAAAGATAGCACACCTACCTTTGAGTCCTTGATCAACTAGAGCATAGTTAGGTACATAGACCAAAACAGCAGCTAAAACTCCTAGAAGAGATAGAGCAATCTTTATCCAAATATCTTTTGTTAATTTTTTCATTCGTAAATTCTCCCTTGTTCAAATTATCGCACTTTTCAAATTTAGAATCTTCAAAAAAATTACTTACGAGAAAAAATTTTTTCTGTTAGTATGATCAGCGACGCTTTTTTAGAAATTAAATACAGGAGGAATTTTTTTGGAAGAAGTACAATCACAAACACGTCCTGAATTAAAGCCATTGACTTTTGTTGCCCATCCCTGGATGGCAATGGCTGCGCTAATGATTGGAGCCTTTGTAGGGATGTTATCTGAGACATCGTTAAACATTGCTTTGCCACAATTAATGGACGCTTTTCATGTCGGAAGCGGCACTATTCAATGGCTCGTTACTGGCTATATGTTAATTATTGGTATTATCTTGCCACTTTCAAGTTTACTTACTAAGTGGTTTACAACTCGACAATTGGTTATTTCTGGTCTATGTGCTTTCTTATTTGGAGCGATTATTTCTGCTTTAGCACCTAGTTTTGAAATTTTACTTTTGGGAAGAATGATTCAAGGAGTCGGAACAGGTATTGTCTTACCGTTAATGTTTACTGTCGCAATGCAAATTTTCCCGCCTAATCGTTTAGGAGCAGCAATGGGTGTTTGCGCTATGGTAATTATGTTAGCTCCCGCAATCGGACCAACAGTTACTGGTTTAATCTTAGCCAAATTATCTTGGAATTGGATTTTTTGGATGTTCGTACCATTTTTAGTAGTAGCAATTATTTTTGCTTTTACTTCATTAAAAAACACAACTGAAATTACTAAGCCTAAAATCGATTATCTTTCTATTATTGAATCTGCCATTGGTTTTGCCAGTCTAGTTGCTAGTGTTAGCTTAGCCTCTGACCTAGGTTTGACTTCACCACTTGTAATAGGATTATTTATTCTAGCAATTGTTGTTTTGGTACTTTATGTTCATCGACAACTTATGTTAGAAAATCCAATTTTGAATTTAAAAATATTTTCTATTCCACAGTTTCGAACTGGTGCCCTGTTAGTCATGATTGATTTTGGCATTATTTTGTCCGCAATGTATCTATTGCCACAATTTATCCAAAATGGGCTTTCAATTGCTGTTGCGCTTACCGGTATCATCATGCTTCCAGGCGGTATTATCAATGCTTTAACATCTGCTATCGCTGGTCGAATTTATGATAGTCAAGGTGCTAAGAAACCTACTATTTTAGGTTTTATTATTGCTTTAATCGGTGCTCTAATGCTTGCCTTAGCTACACCAACTGCTCCAGTTTGGTATATTATTTTAGCTCAGATCATTCTAATGATTGGTTGTCCCTTAGCTATGTCGCCTGCCCAAACTTATGCTCTAAACGCGATTCAAGGACCAGAATCTGCTGATGGTTCAACAATCATGAATACCCTTCAACAAATTGTAGGTGCGATTGCGACTGCCGTTGCAACTATTCTATTAGCTGCAGGCCAAAACACCATCGCTGGCTCCAGTGCTGTTAAATTCACTAATGGTACTCACTACGGCTTTTACTTCACTCTAGTTTTAATTGTAATTGGATTATTATTAAGCCTAACTATTAAAGAGGATCAACACTCTTAGATTTTAATATTTCTCATCAAAAAAAACCGAAGCTCCACGTGAACTTCGGTTTTTTGTCATATTTATTTTTTCTCTTTAATAATATAAATTGGTCGATTTTTAACTTGAATATATACCCTACCAATATATTTACCTAAAATACCAATGCAGAGAAGTTGCAGGCCACCCAGTAGCAATATAATGCATACCATTGAAGCCCAACCAAAAATGCTTGAACCTGGGTAAAGCACACGACGGATAATTACTGCTATCAATCCAATAAGTGATAAGATAAACGATCCTGTACCAATCCAGACAGCTAAGTTAAGTGGAGCTTGAGAAAAGTCAGCAATCCCATCCATGGCATATTTGAATAACTTCCAAGTGTTCCAGTCACTTTCACCAGCAACACGTTCAACGTTGTGATAGTCTAAATACTTGGTCTTAAAACCAACCCAAGAGAAAATACCTTTTGAAAAACGGTTATACTCAGGCATATCCAAAACTGCGTCTACCATTTGACGAGTCATCATTCGGTAGTCACGAGCTCCTGGTACGATTTCAGTATCAGAGATCTTATTAACTACCTTATAGAACATATCACTTAGGAATGACTTAAATTTAGCTTCTCCGGTACGATCCACTCTACGGGTTCCGATACAGTCGTATTCTCCCGTTTTAATTAGATCATACATTTGTGGTAAGAACTTAGGAGGATCTTGTAAGTCAACATCCATTACAACTACATAGTCTCCAGTTGCTGCTTGAAGTCCAGCGTAAAGAGCAGATTCCTTACCAAAGTTTCTTGAAAAGGAAACAAAGTGTACATGCTCGGGATCCTTCTTGCGTAGTTCTTTAATTTCTTTTAGGGTATTATCCTTTGATCCATCGTTAATAAACCAATATTCTGGTTCTAGATCGGGAATAGTATCCATTACTTTATTCACTGCGGGATAAAAAAGTGGTACAGATTCCTCTTCATTATAACAAGGAACTATAATTGATAATTTTTTCATACTTTAACAGTCTTTCTTATTACTTTCTAACGTCTACTTTTGGTTTAGTAGTTTTAATTTTTCTAAAGGTAAGTAACTTATTAATTACAAATTGTATCAAGGTAGCGATAAATGTAGAAACAGCCTTTACAATCAATTGATTATAACCAAGTTGAGTTACAAAAATAAATAGGCAGACAGTTGTAAACAAAGTTGTGATTTGTCCTACTAAATAATAGGAGATAAATCTTACTAATAATTTATCGTGAACCTTAAAGTTAAGAAAACTATTCCAGAAAAAGTTGTTGATCAACCCACAAGATGATGAAATAAAATTAGCTACTTCGACTTGCATCTTAAAGTGAGTTAGAATGGCAAAAATTCCAAAGTCAACACCTAATCCTAACACACCAATTAATACATAAATTATTAACTGTCGCAAGTCTTCATTATGAAGTATTCTTTTAAAAATACCCACGGCTTATTTTCCCTTCTTTAATCAATCATTACTTATTTTAAACTAATTCTTTTTAAAATACTTTCTTTTTGACAAATTATTAATAATTTAATACAATATGCTTACTTTAAGTTAGCTCAAATTAGTCATTCTTTATTCTTAATTAAACTATTTTTTATATTCTATATTCGAAAGGAAAGATATATGGCAAAAAAATCCAAAATCGTTAAAGCTGCTAAACAGCGTGAATTAATCAAGAAATACTATGAATTAAAAGAAGCTGGTGACGTAGAAGCATTAGCAAAATTACCGCTTGATGCTCACCCAACTCACTACCATAACCGTGATTTACATGATGGTAGACCACATGGTTATATGCGTAAGTTTGGTATGTCACGTTTACGCTTTAAAGAATTAGCACACAAGGGACAACTTCCTGGCGTGCGCAAAGCTAGTTGGTAAAATTATAAAACTAGTTCTTAGTTAAATCAAAATTTAAACATATAGTCACACTTTAGACATTCCTGATGGAATGTCTTTTTTTGTGTTTAATACTACAAATTCTCAATTCATATTTTGATATAATTTTTATTAGGCTTTTATAGATAGCTAATATAAGAGCTTAGTAACTTTTCATGGCTCTACACCCCTCACATATATTTTAGGTTACGGAGGTGGAAGCCATGATAATTTGGATAGGCTGGAGTGTTGGTGTGCCTTGATAATAGCTGCTATTGCTATCGGCATTGTCTTAAACGCATTGGGTATTTTCCTAATCCGTGCAGCAATTGCTTATGCAATAACAAAAAAGGCTAATCACAAGGATTAGCCACACACTCAGTCATCTTAAGTTACGATTGGAGATAGAGACTCGCACTCTCTATCTCCTTTTCTTTTACAATTATATAAGATTTTGAATGAGATGTCATCATTAATATATTTTAGCTTTGTCTGGTAAATTCAATATTTTTGAGGATACCGAAAATATCACCAGCAATTGATTTTACTTTAAAAGATTTTCGATCATCGGCTAACTTAGCACGCATAATTACTTCATCATCTTCATTTTTTATTTTTAAATCATTACCAGACAATTCATAAGTATCATTTTCTGATGTCGTACCATTTGTCATCTTTACTTTTTTATCATTAGAAAATTCTAGTTTTGTTTTTGAGGTCACTCCTAAAAATGTTGCTTGGTTGGTATAAGTTCCATCTAAATGATGCGATCTATAATTACTCCATCCAATTAAGGAGATAATTGCTACCAGAATTATTACCGCAACTACAATCCAGTTTGCTTTGTTTTTCTTTAATTTTTCGTAGTTATGCATTTAGTGACCTCTTTATTATTCTTTCTCAAAAACCATGGTTGTACTCATTCCGCTTCTCCAAAATACAATTAAGTTCTTTGAAGATGGAGCCTGTTTTTCGCCATTAATTGTAAAATCAGTAGAACCTGCTGGATAAAATGAAACTGACCAGTTAATTGGAGCATCCCCATCTAAGGCGCCCGTCAAACTATTCTGCGTTTTTTGGAAGGTTAAGGGATGTAAATCATCGTTATAACTTAATCCATCTTTATTCACGACTACTTTATCGCCACCAACCATTTGGATTGCATCTGAGGTTACAGATAAAGTAATTGGATTTTCAGTATTTACCTTGTCTTCTCCATCATCTCGAACAACAATTTTTGTGGATTTTCAGGTTCCAGCTAAGCTGCTATAGTTTCCTTGCTCAATCTGATCAAAATTCATCTTGTCATCACTGTTATTGCTTTTAGCAGTATTTTTTGTTTCTTTTTCAGATTTATTATTTGATTGCTTTACACTAGAGCTACTTTGACTCTTATTAGCCGAACTAGAGCTAGAAGATTGTGCATTATCCATTTCTTCTGTATTCTTTTTAGACTGACTGCTTTGATTCGAGCTCCTTTTAGTAGAAACTACTGAACTTTTCTTACTATCATGGTTTCCACTACTTGTATTTTGATTACTACAGCCTGCTAATAAAAGTGTCGACAATATTCCTGCTGTAATTAATGCTTTCTTTTTCATTACTTATCCAACTTTTCCCTAATTTAATTAACGTGATGGTTTATTGTTCCACTAACTTCAACTTTTCTAGGACGGGTAGAGTTAACCGCACTAACTGTTGAAGCCACTGCAGCAATTTTAGCACTTCTAGCTGTATCTTCTTGAATAGCCTTAATCTGTTCTTGGATTGCCATTTGATTTGCTCGATATTGTTGCGTTTCAAGCAGGTTAAAAGCTTCTTGCAACGTAGTTGCTCGGTTTTCACTTACTAACTTCCATAGAAGATATACATCTCCATAATTATAGAACTTTTCAGGGAAGCCGTTTTTCCCGTTTTGATACACTGGATTATTTAATTCTTCATTAAGCTTTACTTGATCTTTAACTATTTGCTCATTAAGTGGCTTAATATACTTAAAATATTTAAAAATCATTAAGCCAGCTGGTAAAATTGACCCAACCAAAGCATCTCCCCAAGAGAAAAAATCACCCGTTTGATTGTTCAAGCCTACTATAACTGCTAAAATCCAAAGAAAGATAATGGTTTTACGCCACTTTCTCTTTGCATTTTCTGGTCTATTTTTATCATCAGACAAAGTTTGTTGAGCTTGTGCAACACCAGCGGTTTCCATTCTTTTTTGGTCAAGGTAATTTAATAATTCATTTCTATCCATACTTTTATTCTTCCTATTACTCATAAAAAAAGCATATTCGATTGGGAATATGCTTTTATAGATACTAATTTTTTAACTATTAATTAGTCGTTCTTTCTCTTCTTACTTGCACCTAAAGCACCTAAGCCAAGAGAAGCAATTGACAAACCAGCTAAACTTGCAAATAAGCTAATCTTTTCGTCAGTTCCGGCTTGTGGTAATTTGTTTTCGGTAGCTTTTGCTTGTGAGCCCTTTGTTGCAGCAGCTGGTGTAGTAGAAGTAGTACCAGCGTTAACTTTGCTGTTTAAAGCAACAACATGAGCATCACTTGCTTTAGCAACTGCATCAGCAGTCTTTACTTCATTTGAAGCATTCTTTGCTGGAGCAACAACTTTAATATCAGTAGTCTTTTCAGTTGCAGCTTTAGTATCATTCTTAACTACACTTGCAGTATTTTCAGTAGCTTTGTTTTTGTTCTTAACTACGTCAGTGATCTTAGTATTTGAACCTTCATTCTTAGCTACTGGAGTCTTAGTATCAGAAGTAGTCTTTGATGAAGTAGTTGAAGACTTACTTTCAGTAGTTTGGTTAGTATTTGATGATGATGTGTTTGAAGTGCTTGTAGTTGATTGATCTTTCTTTGAAGTAGTGTCGTTTGTTACTTTTTCAGAAGATTGATCCTTCTTTGTATCAGTTGTTGATTGGTTCTTGTTGGCAGAAGTATTTTCGTCTGATTTGATATTGTTGTTTCTGTTGTAGGCATCACGATCAATTTTAATTAATTCTGGGTTTATTACATATGATGCAGCTGTTGGAACAAAAGGATTAGTATTAAATAATACCCACTCTTTGTCTTTCTTTACATTTCTTGCAACTAATTCTGCTAATTTATTTACGTAATCATTTGATTGATCTTTGTAGTCTGAATTTCCTATGGCAGATACATAGTCTCCCTCATTACCACGAAAATCAAATAAAGTTGCTAAATATGGAAATGAAACTGTGTTATAAATACCTTCAAGTGTCTCTAGGTCAATATTATAATTTGGCTTGATTTCAGATGCTGCCGGTATAGCTATATCTTTTATAGAATCACGGGCATCCTTTTTTGCAGTTGGTAAGTAAGAAGTATTTTCATTTAAAGCAGTATCAAGGTAATGATCTACTTTTTCTTTTGCATTTTTTAATTGGGTGCCAACTTTATTCCAATCCACATCCTTATCATCTAACTTTTCTGAGTTAGGATTGGTTAAATTTTCTAGGTACATGGTAGGTCGTACCTCACCCATAGACACAAATGGTGAGTCATATGTCGAAGTGGTGTTGCGCTCATTCTCATCTTTTTGATCCATATATTTTGAATATAAATCTGTCGTTTCTTGCTCAAGTGCTTCTTCGTTAGGCACCTTAATATTTGAGTCTTCACCAAAAGAATGTTTAACTGCCGCAATATTAAATTTATCAGAATCTTGGGTTAATTCTTTATTATCAGGCTCTGATTTTGTAGACGTCTCTTGATTATTTGCTTGATCATTTTGGGTTTGTGCACTAGCAACATTTAACTTACTACTATCAGCATTAACTGTGTTTTGCTTAACTTCTGTGCTATTAGCATTGTTATTATTTACTGCTTGTACATTGTCAGCTTTAGCAACATTTCCATTAAGCGCAAATGTTCCAGCTGCAAACAAAGCAGACATCAACATTGTTGTTCTTTTCTTCATTTTACATCCTCTAAACAAAGTAATAAATAACAGTTTATACAAAGGTAGTTTAACCCCCCCATTTTCAACTAAGTCAAGCCTTTTCACACAATTCGTTGTATTTTTTAGACCGCTTTAATAACTTTCCCTTTATACCAGCATTTTCCAAAAATAAAAAAATTCCAAAACTCATCATCAATTGATAGAATTTCGGAATTTTTTATTATTAATAATTCAATTTTTCTCTAAGGGCTTCTGTTAATACTTTGGAAAAATTAATTTTCTTTTTCTCAGCTTGGAGAGCTAGCTTAGCAGGTACAGTTACATTTTTTCTAACAGTTTTTTCAAAATTAGCTGCTGATTTTGTTAGATCAGTTGATACTAATGCAACAAAAGCACCAGGCTCCTCTATTTTAATTTCAGCAGGATAAGTCATTTTTGGCAATTTCTTTTCATCAAACAAAATTGTTCCCAAAGCATCTGCTGCCATTTCAAAAGCATCTTTTAGTCCATGTCCTTAAGTAATGGCTCCCTTAACATCGGGAAAACTAATAAAGTAAACATTATCTTCAATTGGTTTAAAGATTGCTGGATATGTTACAATTCTTTCTTTCATGTCTATCCCTCCCAACAAAAAAGCCCCGACTTTCGTCGGAGCTTCTTTTACTCAAGAACTAAAAATTAGTCGTCAAGTTTTTCTTTGTTAACAACATCTAACTTGTCATCAAATGTGTAAACAACTGGTTCACCAGTCTTCATTTCTAAGTCCATGATGTCATCGTCAGAGATGTTTTCAATGTACTTAGTTAAAGCACGAAGTGAGTTACCGTGTGCAGCAATAATAACGTTCTTGCCGTCAAGTAAATCTGGAGCAATGTGATCTTCCCAGAATGGCATTACACGGTCTAAAGTAACGTGTAAGTTTTCTGCCTTAGGAACGATATGTGGATCAAGATTTGCGTAACGACGGTCATGTGCTTGACTGTATTCGTTATCGTCATCAATAGCTGGTGGCAAAACATCGTATGAACGACGCCAAATGTGAACTTGTTCGTCACCGTATTTTTCAGCAGTAGCCTTCTTGTTTAAACCTTGAAGAGCACCGTAATGACGTTCGTTTAATCTCCAAGTCTTAGTTTCTGGAATCCAAAGTTGGTCACTTTCTTCAAGTGCGTAGTGCAAAGTCTTGATAGCACGAGTTAATAATGAAGTATAAGCTTGATCAAATTCAAGACCGTGTTCCTTAATTAAACGACCAGCCTTCTTAGCTTCTTCAACACCTTTTTCTGAAAGGTTTACATCAACCCAACCAGTAAATTGGTTAGAAAGGTTCCATTCACTTTGACCGTGACGAATTAAAACTAATTTCGACATGAACTGTATCTCCTTTAAAATTCAATGTTTCACTAACTATTTTACACGCTTATTCAAAATTTTCATAGGAATTACGAAAAAAAGCTTGATTAATTCACAAAATATTTAATGTTAAAATAACAATGGATATATTAATTTTGATGAATTGGAAGTATTTAATTATGGAAAATATCAAGTTAGATGGTGGGCATCTCTCACTTGAACAACTAAATGCGATTTTTAAAACAATTCCACAAGAAATGGATGTTTTAGATGAAAATGACCGCGTTGTCTGGTCCTCTATGAATGAGAATCGCCTTTTTAAGCGTACTGAAAAAGATATCGGTAAAACTGTTTTTGAAGTGCATCCCGGCCACAGTCAAAAGCATGTTAAAGAAGTCCTAGATCAAATGCACACCGGCAAGCGTAAAAGCATTTCAATCATGATTACCAAAAATAAACAACCAATTAACATTTCCTTCTATAGTCTTCATAATGAACATGGTAAATATATTGGCTGCATTGAAGTAACCCAAGCAGTAAGTAACTTACAAGTTAAAGGCGGTAAATTACGCAATATTTTAAATGTCCTTAAAAAGCACTAAAGTTAAGCTCTTAGAATGCTTTTTTCAGCCAAAAATAGAGTAAAATAAAATAAGATAGATACATTTATTGGGGGAATATATTTTTATGAAGAAAAAATTCAGCTTCCTAATTTTATTGGGAGTCATCTTAGTTTCTTTAACTACAGCTTGTTCAAATAAAAGCAGTAAACAAACAAAGAGTACTGGACCTTCTGCAAGTTCATTAATCAATGCAAAATTTAATTCTAGCTTTGCTAACGGTCACTTCACTCAAACTACTAATTCTAATGAAATGAACCAAAAGTCAAAATCAGAGGGTTTATTCAAAGACAAAGGTGATGTAACTAACCTTACTTATACTTTAACTCAAAAGAAGAAATCTCAAACTGAACAAATGTGGCTTACCAAGAACGATATGTACTTACTTTTAGAGCAAAACAAGGGTCATTGGATTAAAAACTCAATTGATGCGGATAGCTTTGATTCAGACCAAGTAAAAGAAAGATTCGATCCTGCAACTTTTAAGAAAATTAATAAAGCTTTTGCCAAAAAAGCCACTGTTCAAAGAAAAAATGGAAATTATGAAATTAGTTTCGATGGTACCGACGCCAACCTATGGAATGCTGTCAACCCTTTAATTATTGATGCCATGAACACTCCTGGTTCTCAAAACATGCAGGTAGCCCGCTTAGTAAAATCAGCTCAAGTTCAAAATCTTAAGATCACTTATTTAATTGATCCAACTACCAAAAATGTCGAATCATTGACCTTTAAAGCTCAATACACTGCTGGCGGAAAATATAACTTCACTTGGAACTTAACTTACGACCAATTAGGTCAACACAGTGATTTAGCCGTTCCTTCTGACATTCAAAAGAATGCAATTAGTGCTGAAGACATCAAGAAAGCACAAGAAGAACAAAATAATCAATAATCATTTAGAAAGATACACTGATGGAAAAAAATAAAATCAAAAATAAAAAGATTATTTTTTCTAACAATCAAGGCGGCAAAATTGCCGCTTTAATTTTAGGTATTATTATCCTAATCGTAGTAGTCTGGGGCGCAATTATTGCATTTAATAAGCCAAGCGTCAAAGATGCATCAACTACAGCAGCTGATACCCAAATTACAACTGCACGCGTTAACGTCAAAACCACTAATACAAAGTCAAAGATGTATTCAAATTACGTCGTCGGTCCAAATAATGCTATCCATATCACGATGAAAAGCGTTCCTAAATCTGATACTAATTCTGAGTTATGGGGTAACAAAGACTATGTTTACCACCGTGATGGCACCAAACAATGGAACTACATTAAACAAAATGCCATCTTTAGTGAAGTTTATTCAGGCTATAAAAAACTTTATACCGCACATGATTTCACCCAATTTTCTGATGATGCCTTTAAACATATGACACTTAAATCTAATGGATTTAACGGTTATGTTATTTCCTATAAGGGTGATAATAGTGACGTAATTAAAAGTATGCAAAAAGCGACTACTGTCGCTCTCACTAGCGATCCACAATCAACCAATATTAAAAATATTGATGTACGAATTTCGATTAATCGAAAAAAACAACTAACTGATATGTATTATAAAGTTACTTATAATACTAAGAAAGAAGGTACTCTCACCTTACATCTTTATGACATTAACAAAGTTAAAAAGTTAACCGTACCTTCCTCAGTTACTAAAAATGCTAAAAAATTAAATTTTAAACTTAATTAAGGAGGTTTTATTATGAAACTAGGTATTATTGGCTCAGGAAAAATTGTTCATGATTTTCTATCAATTGCTGATCAAATTCCAAATCTTGAACTTACTGCTCTTTCAACTACGAAAAGAAGTCATCAAATTGGTCTTGAATTGCAAGAAAAGTACAATATTTCAAAATTATATCAAGACAACACTGACCTATTTAATGATGCTAATGTCGATACTGTCTATGTAGCTGTTCCAAATAGTTTGCATTTTAGTATTGCCAAGGCCGCATTAGAAGCAGGAAAAAATGTCATTTGTGAAAAGCCATTTGTTGCTACAACTGATGAAGCACGCGAATTAAAAGAAATTGCTGATAAAAACCAAGTAATTATTGTTGAGGCGATCACTAACATTTATCTAGAAAACTTTAAATTCATCGAAGATAACTTAGCTAAAGTTGCCCCAATTCATGTTGTTAATCTTAATTACACTCAATATTCAAGTCGCTATGATGCTTTCTTAGAAGGGGATATTCAACCAGCTTTTGATCCTAAAAAAGATGGTGGAGCGCTAATGGATTTAGGTATCTACAACTTACACATTATTATTAAATTATTTGGTAAGCCAGATTCTGTTAACTACTTCCCAACTATTCAAAAAAATATTGATACTTCTGGCATCCTTCACGTGGGCTATTCTGACAAACAAGCTAGTTCAATTGCTGCTAAAGATAGCTTTTCACCTAATGTCAGCACCATTGAAGGTGAAAAAGGTGCACTCATTATTTACGGCCATCCTAATGAAATGCCAAAGGTTGGCATCCAATTACGAGGAGAAGAGCCGAAAGTTATTAACCACAACAAGCATTCTCATCGAATGATTGCTGAATTTATCGAATTCACTAAGATTATTGATCAACATGATTTTACAGCTGCTGATCAAGCCTTTACCCACAGTCTAAATACCCTAGCTATTTTACAAGAAGCAAAAAAGCAGCGTTAACAAAAATGACAGGACTAAAAATCCTGTCATTTTTTTATATTTAATTCTTTCTACCCAATTCTTCTCTAATTCTTTCTGCATCTTCACCTTTAGCTGTAAAAATTAGATGATCTCCTACTTCAATGATTGTATTTCCGTGTGGCACTAGCCATTTACCATTTCGCCAAATTCGACTAACAGTCATTTGCTCAATAAAGTCTAGATTCATCAGTTTCTGACCAGCATACTTATGATTTCTAACCGTTACTTCAAACAAACCATTCTTAGTATCGGTTAAAATTCTCAAAATGAAAGGTGATTCAATTAGAGCTCGTAATACAGAAGTCTGAACATTGAAAATATTGTAAATTTCAATTTTTTCACTGACTAATTTCTTAATAGTTTCAGGCTTTGGCCTCTCTTGACTAGCAATAACTCTTTGCACACCATGCTCTTTTGCTAAACGGGCAATTTTACGATTTAGATTATCTTCAATAAATCCAGCTACTAAAATATCACAGTCAAAGACACCGGCTTTTTCTAAACACGCCTCTTCTAAGCTATTAATTAATTTCAAATTAGCAACTTTACTCTTATAAGTATCATAGTTTTCTTTTTTATGGGTTACTAACAATACATCATACCAATTATCATGAAGCTCTTGGGCAACAGGCACCGTCATTACATTGGTTCCCATCATGACAACTCTTTGCTTAATTTTATCTTCTTTAGTTAATTTAAAGAGCGAATTAAATAGAATTGGTCCTAAAATACATACGACCACTGCTGCCAAAATAAAAGCATCTGATTGAGTTTCAGTAATTGCATTTAACTTACGAGCAACCTCTAAAGTTGGAAGTACAATCGTAATTGTAGTCATAATTAAAAACGTGCCTGCAAGACTATTACGTTTATTGAAATTTCGTGTATAAACCAAAAATATAGGCAATTTGGCTAAAAGTAAGAATAATACTAAAACTGGGATCAACATTAAAGCATTTGGATTAGCAAGAAGTGACTTCAAATCCAGCTTAACACCAGTAGTAATAAAGAAAATTGGAATGAAGAACCCATAACCAATAGAAGTTAATTTATCCATTGTTGCTTCACTTGGTTCAAGTAACTTCATAACCATCCCAGCTAAGAAGGCACCTAAAATATTTTCTGCCCCTACACGTTCTGCAACTGTTACTAGGGTGAATATTAAGAAGAAGGCCAATCGAATATCCAGTTGAGTAGTTGCTTTAGATATCTTATTAAACCATTGATATGGTTGTTTAAATCGTCTCAATAAGATAATTGCTACTAGGAAAAGCAGAACAATAAGCCATAATCTTCCAGCATTCCCACCGTTAATTGAAGCATAAATAGTCAACAGCAATAAGGGAATTACTTCCCCTAGAACGGCTGTTAATAATATAGTTTGCCCAATCGGTCGAGATAAGATTTCTTTTTCTTTTAGAGTGGCAATTACCACCCCTAAGGCTACAGTCATAAAAATAATCATAGCCAGCATGACATCATTAAATAGACCGATTAATTTTAGAATATAAGCTAAAGCAAATGCCGATATTGTAATAGTAGTAAAGGCAATAATTGCTATTCGTGCTGGATTAATTTTACTCTGTTTAGACTCAGGTAAATCCTTCTTTTTAAAAAGATCAAAATTAATTTCCATACCTGATAAAAACATCAGCAAAATCACACCTAAATCTGATAGAAGCGATACACTGCTTGTGATTTTTATGGTATCTAATAAGCTTTTTCCCAGAATTATTCCAGTCACAATCTCAGCAACTGCCGTTGGTATAGCATTAATTCTAAATCGCGCCATAACGATTGGAATTACTAAAGCTGCTAAACTAACAATAAATATAGATAGATCCACTTTTCTTCCCCTTATAGTAAATTTAGTACCATTATACTAAAAAACAACAAAAAATAAGTCGGATTTTATAAGCCAACTTATTCTATTTATTCTGCTTCTTCAAAGGTAATTCTTCTAGCAATAACTTGTTTTTGAAGTGCGGGTGTTGTTCTGAAATCAGTAAGCCATTTACTTTGAGCCGTATCACTTCCTGCAGCAATTGCATCAGCTAAATTTCTAACAGGAGTGTATCCTTTAAGCATCCCAGCTAAGAACGTTCCAAGTAAGGCATCTCCACTACCACTACTATCAACTTCTTCAATTTCAGGCGCATGTGCCATTAAAGCATCCATCATATTAACAATTGCAGCACCATTTGCACCTAAGGATAACAGAACATGTTGTGCTCCTCTAACTACTAAATTATGAGCCATATCAATTAATTCTTTTGAAGTTACTTCCTTGTCATCTTTTTCGAACCAATGCTTTAATTCAGTTTCATTTGGTTTAATTAATAATGGATTCATTGGCAAGATATCAAGTACGTTTTCATAAGGCACATCCACTACCAAGGCAGCTGCTCTTTGATCAGCAACTTTAGCCAAATCAGTTAGATAAACTGGATCTATTCCCTTAGAAAAGCTTCCGGCAATTACTAAAATGTCACCAGCTTTTAGGACTTTCAAATAATCCAATAATTTTTGTTGGTTTTTAGCAGTAATTTTAATTCCACGAGTTTGTTCAATAAATTGATTCTCAATCTCAGCTTTATCAAGCTCTTCTGCTACTTGTTCTACATTTTTGTGATTTACAATTCCAGTCGCAATGGAATCAATACCTAATTTTTTTAAAATAAGCGAAATATTAATTCCTTTACCTACTACACTTTCACTAGGATCTAGGGTTACTGTATAAATCAAAATTATATCCTCCATGCTTTTTTCATAGTTTATTATAAGACAAAAAAGACATGATTCCCATTAGGATCATGTCTTTCATGTATTTAGTCTATTTGAAAACTGTTATCAAATTATCTGTAAGTTCCCCATGCTTGGTTGTTCAAACGACCAACTAAATAACCGTATTGACCATTTGCACGTGGTTGTCTTAACCATACATAGTTACCAGAACGGTAGTATGCATCGTATTTAATTACAGTATTAATTGGTAAAGTTTCAATAATTGGGCTAATAGTACTTGCACCTGTTCTTAAGTTAATTGCTCCACCAGTAATGAAAGAACCATTTTGCTTAGTCCAACTAGCATTGTTATTAGTAGTTACTTGCTTAGGAGTAGTTTGTTGAACAGGCTTATTAGCTACTGCATTAGTGGCTTTAGCAGAACCTTCTTTGAATGTTCCCCATGCTTGACCATTATCACGTCCTACTAAGTAACCATATTCATTATTTGCACGTGGTTGTCTTAACCATGTGTATCGGCCTTCGGTACGGTAGGCATCATATTTAACTTCAGTGTTAGCTGGTAATTGGGCAATTACTTTACTGTTGGTATTTGCACCTGTTCTCAAGTTAATTGCTCCACCAGTTACAAAGACACCATTTTGCTTAGTCCAGTCACTGTTTACGTTAGTGTTTGTACTTGGCTTTTCTGCTGGCTTAGTAGTATTAGTGTTTGGCTTAGCAGTAGTTGCAGAACCTTCCTTGAATGTTCCCCATGCTTGACCATTGTTGCGTCCTACTAAGTAACCATATTGTCCATTTGCACGTGGTTGTCTTAACCATGTGTATTGACCTTCTGTACGGTAGGCATCGTACTTGATTTCTGTGTTTGTTGGAAGCATTGCAATTACTTTACTGTTAGTGCTTGCACCTGTTCTCAAGTTAATTGCGCCGCCAGTTACAAAGACACCGTTTTGCTTAGTCCAGTCACTGTTTACGTTAGTATTTGTGCTTGGCTTTTCTGCTGGCTTAGTTTCAATTGGTTGTGCTGGTTTGGTTTCTGCTGGCTTAGTAGTGGTTGCAGAACCTTCTTTGAATGTTCCCCATGCTTGACCATTGTTACGTCCTACTAAGTAACCATATTGGTTGTTTGCACGTGGTTGTCTTAACCATGTGTATTGACCAATTGTGCGATAAGCATCGTATTTAACTTCTGAGTTTGCTGGTAATTGAGCAATGACCTTACTATCAGTGCTTGCACCTGTTCTCAAGTTAATTGCACCACCAGTTACAAAGACACCATTTTGCTTAGTCCAATCACTGTTTACGTTAGTGTTTGTACTTGGCTTTTCTACTGGCTTAGTTTCAGTTGGTTGAGCTGGTTGTGTACTGTTATTACTATTTGGCTTAGCAGTATCATTACTATTATTAGTAATTGGATTTGCAGGTGCTTGACTACTGCTTTGACCGTTATTAGCATTTGAATTATTGGTATTAGCAGCGTTATTTGATGTGTTGTTATTAGTATTAGTCTTATTTGAAAGAGGAACTACATTAACATTTCCATCAACATTTTGACCACGCCAATTTTGCGTATATTGCCAAATAGCTACATTATCCATTGATGGGAAGTAATTGTAGTCAGGATTATCTTCACGACCATTAGTCTTGTACTTAGCTACCCATAATGCATTTGGATACTTTTCAGAAATCTTATTAGTATCAACCTTATTCTTTAATAACCATTCACTAGAATAAAGCATTGGGTTGTATCCACCATCATGAACAGTATCCATGAAGCTAATGATTGCCTTAGTATTAGCGGCAACACTACCGTTAGTATTATTATTAACGTCTTGTTCCCAATCAGTTGCTAAGTATGAACCTTGTGGTAAACCAGCTTGTTGTGCTGAATTAACTGCATAGTTTCCTTCTTGAACTGCGCGATTGCTGTCAGAGCCAAAATGAGTGTAGTGGTAACCCATAGTCATCATATTATTTTGTTCAGCACTCTGGATTTGGCCTTGAGCATTAGGGTTTTGATAATTTGTACCCTCAGATACTTTAACAACAGCAAATTGTGCACCAGACTTAGCTTGTTGATCCAAGTTGGTACCTTGCCAACTTGAAACATCTACACCTGTAGACTTTGCAGGCACATTATCAGTTGCAGCTTGTGCTACTTGATGAGTTTTAGTAACTCCCATAGGATCTACAATTGCTAAAGCTGTCATAGCACTAGCACAAGCTAATGCACTAATAAATTTCTTATTTGTTGAACGCATTAAAAAACTTTCTCCTCCAAAAAATTTTAATGAAACAATCTAATCTTTTATAAATTAACGAATTAGTACTGACTTGGCAGATATCCATTGATTTCCACCAAGGTCGTACCAAGTTTGTCCGTTAACATTAGCTACACGGAAGTATCTCCAACTTGAACCATCTTTCAAGAACTTACCTGAAATTTGATCTTGGCCTGGAACACGCCATACTGCTACACCGTAGTCTGGTTTAGAATTAATAGTTAATACACCAGATTTTGCAGTAATTTGTGCTTCTTGAGTAGTATATTTTGCCATAATCCATTTACCATTACTAATTTCATAATATAAGTTTCCGTTAGCATATTTTGAAGCTATAACTACAAATGCACTACCAGCTTCAACTTGTTGGTTTAATTTTTGACCATTTGGAGCTGATAAAACTTGAGTAGTCTTAGTTACTTTAACCAAAACAGTAGAAACAGCCTTTGGTGCAGTATTAGTACTAATCCATTGAGTACCATAGCTATTATTTGCAGCTGCAGTAGATACAGCACTTTGGTAACTTTGTACTGGTGCAACATTTTCAACTAAAGTAGTTGGTTTTACAACAGTTTTAGCACCAGTAGTTACTGGAGTGGTCTTAACTTCTTTAACTTCAACCTTCTTAGACTTTACTGCTGGAGCTTCAACTACTTTGGCTGATTCCTTAGTTGAAACTACTGGAGTAGTCTTAACAGTTGGAGTTGTTTCTTTCTTCACTGCTTCAACTGGTTTTACTATTGGAGTTTCAGTCTTCTTAACTTCAGCTGCTTTAACAACTGGAGTGGTCTCCTTCTTTACAGTTTCAACATTTTTAACTGTATTAGTAGTCTTAGCTTCAGTTGTTTTAACTACTGGGGCAGCAGTCTTAGTTTCTTTATTTTTAGCCTTAACATTCAAAGTCGTAGTTTGGGCTGGAGTTTTAACTTCTGCAACTTTCTTTGTTTCAACAGTGGCTGCTTTAACTGGAGCTGCAGGAGCTTGACTCTTAGCTTGTTGAGTTTGAGCTACTGGAGTCTTAACTGGTTGGCTCGCTTGGTTGTTAGTAGCCGTAGTTTGCTTATTACTATTATTAGTATTAGTAGCGGCATTGTTAGCAGTAGTGTTATTAGTAATTGGACTAAATGCAAGTGCATTAATCCAGCCGTTACCAATAAATGCACGCTTTACGCCGTTGTTATAAGTAATATACTTAGTAACATTTACGTTTTGACCTACTCTTGCAGTATCTACTTGTGTACCAACACTAGGATCAACTGGTGCACTCATAACTGGTGTCGTTTGTGCAACTGTACGATTTTCGTTAACAACTTGTGTAACGGGATCATATTTGTCAAAGCCATTAGTTGCAATCACACTATTAAGAGTCTTAGCATAATTTGGATCAGTAGCGTATTTACCTTGTAAACCATTTTGGGTTGCTTGAGCATAGTTACTTGAGTTTTCTACCCAAGTACCAGAGTAATAATTACCCATTTGGTTACGTAATAAAGAACCATTATCTTCAAATGATTCAGTATATGATGGATACTTTCTGAATCCAGCATTAGTAGTGTAGTAACCACCATTACCGTATTCGCCAGTATTCATGTTTACAGATTGGCCATTGTAAGAGCCCTTAATACCAAATAAGTTATTATTAGGTTCTTGGGCTAAACCTGATTGGCCCCAAGCTGATTCAACTGTTGCTTGAGCAAGCATAACTGAAGTATAAGTACCATACTTAGATGATGCAGTCGTAGCAGCTGGAATAGCTTTATTTAAAAATTCTTGTTGATAGGTTGCAGCTTGAACAGTACCTTCACCAGTTTTTAAAGGATTATCTGGTTTAAGGTTGTTGGTAACTGATATACCGGCAGTGGTTATAAGTGCCGCGGTAGCAATACCAGTGAATGTTCTTTTTTTCATCACTTAAACTCCCTCCAATTTACATACACCCTTTATTGTAGTTTGGCAAGTTGTCAGATACAACCGAACAAACATTCTGAAATGAAAAAGTAACATAAATTACACACTTTCATCTCAAAATAAAAAGAGTAATGCCGAAACATTACCCCCCTTCAAGAGTTTATTTAATAACTTATTCAAGTTTCTTATCTCAAAAAATATCGTCCTAATTCTTTTCACTATCATCAAACACAGAAGTAACTGTACGTTCAACGTATTGAGCAGATAAAGGAACCTGATATTGATCAACTTCTTCCTTTGCAAAAATGTTCGCTTCACACATTTCATTCATTGCATTCTTTACTTCTTCTGCAGTTAAATCTTCAGCTGCATCTGCTAAAGATAAATTCACTTTCTTGTCTTTAGCATTTTTGAATGTAAGTCTTAAAGTCTTAGTAGTAGTCATTTTTTATTTTCCTTTCCAACTATTGAGATTTATAAAATAAAATAGATAATTTTTAGTTTTGAATATCTGAATATGAGATTAATCTAGCTTTTTGAATTCCTGCATCTTTTTGAAGGCTAGATAAAGCTTTGCCCACCTTCATAATATCTTCAGCTTTAACTTGCTTTTTAACATTTTTCAAAATTTTATTTTTCTTACCATTGTTGTACTTTTCACCCATAAAAGTAAATTGAATTGATTGATCTTTTAAAACAAATTCCATTATTATGCTCCTAATTTATAAATATTTTTTGTAAGTCATCACCGGTGAATTGCCTTACACTATTACTAACGATTTATCTCAGTGATTTGTGCCAACTTTTTTCTAAAAAATTGTTATACATGAAATTTGGTATAATTTAAGTAGGATAAATTCATTTCTAATAGGAGGAAAAAATGATGAAACGATCAAAACTCGGAGTTGCCATTACGGCATTCTTCATTACCTTTTTAGCAGTTGGATGTTCAAATACATCATCAAATAATTCATCTAACAGTGGTTCAGATAAGTACACTACTTACATGAATCAAGGAAAAGATGCTGCTTCTAGTCAAAAATATGAAACAGCTGAAGAAAAATTTGAAGATGCACATGATGTAAAAGCCACTTCTGAATCAAAAGCTTACGCAGATCAAGCTGGCGACATGAAGGATGCTCAAGAAGAAATTAGAGAATATGAATTTAAAGATGCCTTAGGTGAATTAGATAAAGCAGCCAATAAGACTAATGGCTACTCAGTAATGACTAAACAAGCTTCTAAACTCTATAAGACAATTGACAAGATTCAAGATCATATCACTAATGATATTAATCCTTTGTACAAGAAGGCTAAACTAAGCTACAGAGACGGAGACTACCAAGCAGCAGTTGACTCTTGCGATCAAATTTTAGACTTACCTTACATTAATAATAAGTATTATAAGAAGGTAAAAAAGAACGTTAAACATTTACGTAAAGTTGCTAACGCAAAATTAAATGGCGAAAATGTTCACGATGACATTGATACTGAAAACTTAGATGCTAATGATGACGATGAAGCTACTACTTCAAACAAGCAAAGTTCTAACTCAAAATCTAGCTCATCAAACAGTAGTAATACTGACAATAACACTAGTTCTAACTCTAACAAGAGTTCAAGTAATTCAAATAGCTCAAATGCTCAAGACAATAATGCTGCAAGTCAAAAATCTAGTGCAACAAGCTCAAGCAGCAATACTGGAGCTAATAACAACAATTCAGATACTAATTCTTCATCAACTTCAAGTGATGATAGTATGATGATCAATGGTCAAACAGTTACTGGTAGAGTAATTTCTCAAACCCGTAATCAATTAAGTTCAATTGGTGTTGATACTAGTTCATGGTCTGATCAAAAAGTAGTTGACTTCATGAGATCAGCTGCTAATAGTGGCCATACTACAATTGATTCTTACACTAAACAAGATGTAGAAAACTTTAAATAAGCCCTATAAAATTTGCTTTTGATTGTAATTCAATGTAAGATTATATTGAATTTTTGTACAGCTAGACAGTAAAGGAGCTCTTAACTTTGACTGAAGACAAGAAGAACACCGAAGAAACTCAAGAAAAAGAAGAATTTGAAGTAGTTATGCCAGAGGCAAATCGTGTAGAAATGCCAGCTACTGAATTTAAAGAACAACCAGATTACTTAAAGACATTTGCTAACTTCTATATTTCAAAATTTGACGAAAGCGATCTTGAAATTATGGATGTTTATGATGGTAATCATGATGTTATCGAAATTAATACATACTTAACTAACAATATGGCTTTCAGCCGTCGCAACTTGGTTAAGCATGTTTTAAATATTCATGGAGACCGTTTTATGGATATGCTTAACAATATCCAAAAACAAACTGGCGTAGATCCACAAAACATGAAGACTTACGAAGATTGGGAAAAATGGTACACTGATCGTCGTAACGAAATTAAGCAAACTCTTTCATAAAAAATCACAAATTATTAGTTGCATATTGAATCCTAAAGGAACAAAATAGTGCTAATAGAAAAGAATGTATTGTTTTAATACATTCTTTTTTATTTATCTAAAATGTCATTATGTTTTATTTTATTAGGAAATTTTAATATGAATAATGGTGTACGAAAAAAGGTCACTCTAGCTGGCCTTTTAGTTTCAATTGGAATCGTCTATGGCGATATTGGTACAAGTCCTCTCTATGTTATGAAGGCAATTGTGAATGAAAATGGAGGAATTGCTAGTGTTAACAGAGAATATATAGTCGGATCTATCTCTCTTATTCTTTGGACAATAACTCTTTTAA
The DNA here is from genome assembly GCF_013487865.1 of Lactobacillus johnsonii. NCBI lineage: Bacteria > Bacillati > Bacillota > Bacilli > Lactobacillales > Lactobacillaceae > Lactobacillus > Lactobacillus johnsonii. The sequence continues at coordinate 185,224 of NZ_CP047409.1, read as the reverse complement.
CAACAGTTAAGTATGTTCTAATTGCTCTTAAAGCGACTAACCATGGTGAGGGTGGTATTTTTTCACTTTATGCTTTAGTTAGAAAAAAGGCCAAATGGTTAGTTCTTCCGGCTTTAATTGGTGGAGCTGCCTTGCTTGCAGACGGCACACTGACACCTGCAGTTACTGTCACGACAGCAATTGAAGGTCTTAAAAACATGAAATTTGGCAATGATATTCCCGTTCCTAATCAAAACAGTGTTCTTATTATTACCATCATCATTCTTTTATTTTTATTTTCCATCCAAAGAATGGGAACTAGTATAATTGGAAAAACTTTTGGGCCAATTATGCTTATCTGGTTTACTTTTTTAGGTTTAACTGGTGCTATGAACCTAAGTCATGACTTGTCGCTCCTTGAGGCTCTCAATCCTGTGTTAGCAGTCAAAATTTTGTTTAGTCCAGCAAATAAGGTTGGTGTCTTAATCCTAGGAGCTGTCTTTTTAGCAACTACAGGGGCAGAAGCACTTTATTCAGACGTAGGCCACGTAGGAAAAGGCAATATCATGGCTTCTTGGCCTTACGTCTTTATTTGTCTAGCCTTGAACTATCTTGGTCAAGGAGTATGGATTTTAGAAAATCCCAACTATCATGCTGGTAATACCGACTTTAATCCTTTCTTTGAAGCTCTTCCAAGTCAGTGGAAATTTTTTGCCATCATTTTAGCTACCTTAGCAGCCATTATCGCTTCTCAGGCTCTAATTACCGGATCTTTCACATTAGTTTCAGAAGCAAGTGGCTTAAAATTTTTACCGAGGATGAAAATTATCTATCCCTCCACTGAACAAGGACAGATCTTCATTCCTTCTATTAATAAGATGCTATGCGTGGCTACAATCGGAATTGTTTTTTTATTTAAGACATCAGAACACATGGAGGCAGCTTATGGGTTAGCAATTACGGTCACCATGTTAATGACAACAATCTTGCTTTTTGAGTACCTATCTCTAAAAAAAGTTAACATCCTGTTACGCTTAGTTTTTCTATTTTTGTTCGGTGCAATTGAAAGCATGTTTTTAATTTCCAGTTTAGCTAAGTTTTTACACGGCGGTTATGTAACAGTAATTATTGCTGCCTTTATCGGTGCAATTATGTATATTTGGTATTTTGGTAACAAAGTTCGTGATAGACGCGAAGCTAAAAATGCTTACGTGCGCTTAGACGAATATACATCTATGCTAAGTAATTTAAGTCATGATGATAGTGTACCCTTATATGCAACAAATTTAGTTTATATGGCTAAGGTTAAGTACAATAAGTTTATCAAGCGCGATATACTCTACTCAATTTTAGACAAACGTCCAAAACGGGCCCATGCATATTGGTTTGTCACTGTTAATGTAACTAACGAACCCTTTACCGCCGAATATGCAATCAATACTTATGGCACAAAAAACGTGATTAACGTTCAACTATATTTAGGTTTTAAGCAACAGCAAAAAGTTAATGTTTATCTACGACAAATAGTTCACGATCTAATTAAAGATGGTACAATCGAATCTCAGCCACAAGAATACACCACGACTCCCGGTCGTGACGTTGGAGATTTTAAATTTGTAATTGTAAATGATGTGATTAGTCCACAAACTCAATTAAATACTTATGAAAAGTGGTTAGTTGAAAGTCGTGTCTGGCTTCAAAATTTATCTTCTAATCCTGCTGTTTGGTTTGGATTAGAATATGCTGATACAGTAGTTGAACGAGTTCCATTAATCCTAGGCTCACAAAATATTAAATCAATTCAAAAAACTAAATTGAAATAAATATTTTTAATTAATCGCCTGCAGATACTTGCAACTCTTGCGCAAATAGATGAAAATAGATATGTTTAAAAAAAGAATGTCTTTTCGGCATTCTTTTTTACGTTATTGAATATTTAGCTATTTGGCTATTTATTGGGAGAATATAATAATGAATGAAAAAACACGGAAAAATATATCAGCCGCAGGCTTGCTAATTGCCATTGGTATCGTCTACGGTGATATCGGAACAAGTCCGCTATACGTTATGAAATCAATTGTTGCCGGAAACGGCGGCATTGCGAACGTAAATCGCGACTTTATTGTAGGTTCTATTTCCTTAGTACTTTGGACGGTTACTCTGTTAACAACTTTGCAAACTGTCTTTATTGCCTTAAAAGCTACTAACCATGGTGAAGGTGGTATTTTTGCCCTCTATACCTTGGTCCGGAAACGAGCAAAATGGCTTGTCCTTCCTGCTTTAATCGGTGGGGCAGCAATCCTAGCTGATGGTACTTTAACTCCTGCAGTTACTGTTACAACTGCTATTGAAGGATTAAAAGGAATTGAATTTGGTCACGGTAACGTTCCGGTTTCTACTCAAGGAACTGTTATTGCGATTACAGTAGTAATTCTTTTGCTTTTGTTCTCAATTCAACGAATGGGAACAAGTATTATTGGTAAGGCTTTTGGTCCAATTATGTTTATCTGGTTCACCTTCTTGGGTGTAATTGGATTGATGAATATGATGGGGGACCTGTCAATTTTACAAGCTCTTAATCCATACTACGCAATCAAACTTTTATTCAGTCCTTATAACAAGGCCGGAATCTTTATTTTAGGTTCTATCTTCCTTGCTACTACTGGTGCTGAAGCTTTATACTCAGATGTTGGTCACGTTGGTAAAGGGAATATTATTGGTTCTTGGCCATATGTCTTTGTTTGTTTGTCACTTAACTACTTTGGTCAAGGTGTTTGGATTTTAAACAACCCTAACTACAATGCTGGAAACGGTGACTTCAACCCATTCTTCGAAATTATTCCACAAAACATTCGTTTAGCTGCGATTGTTTTAGCAACTATTGCAGCTGTTATTGCTTCACAAGCTTTGATTACTGGTTCATTTACTTTAGTAGCTGAAGCCAGTGGTTTGAAATTTTTACCAAGAATGAATATTATGTATCCTTCGACTAAGAAGGGACAGATTTATATTCCTTCAGTTAATAAAATGATTTGTGCAGCAACTATTGCAATTGTTCTTTTCTTCCAAACCTCAGCTCACATGGAAGCAGCTTATGGTTTGTCAATTACCATTTCAATGTTAATGACAACAATTCTGCTCTATGAATGGTTGGCAATGAAGGGCGTTCATACTATTTGGAATTGGCTCTTCTTAATTTTCTTTGGCTTCTTAGACGTAATGTTTATGTTAGCCAGCTTGAGTAAATTCATGCACGGTGGTCACGTTTCATTAGTTATTGCCGGATTCATCGGAATCATTATGTACGTTTGGTACTACGGTAATAAAATTAGAGACAAGCGTGAATCACGTAACGCTTATGTTCGTCTTGATGAATACGTGGATATGTTAACGAACTTAAGTCATGACGAAGATTATCCTACTTTTGCAACTAACTTAGTCTATATGGCAAAAGTTAAATACAATAAGTTTATTAAGAGAGAAATTCTCTATTCTATCTTAGATAAGCGTCCTAAACGGGCACGAGCATATTGGTTTGTAACAGTTAATGTAACTAACGAACCATTCACTGCTGAATATGCTGTTAACACTTATGGCACAAAGAACGTTATTAACGTTCAGCTCTTCCTTGGTTTCAAGCAGCAAACTAGTGTAAATGTTTACTTACGTCAAATTGTTCATGACTTAATTGCAGATGGAACCATTGAATCTCAACCACAAGAATACACTATTACTCCTGGTAGAGATGTTGGTGACTTCTCATTCGTTATCGTTAACGATGTAATTAGTCCACAAACACAACTTAGAAGTTATGAAAAATTCTTAGTTGAAGCACGTGTATGGCTTCAAAACCTTTCCTCAAACCCGGCTTCATGGTTTGGCTTAGATTATGCAGATACAGTCATTGAACGTGTACCATTGATTCTAGGAAATCAAAGAAGACAACACATTACTCGAATTGCTCCAAAGAAATTTGAAGTTATTAAAAAGAAACTTCAAGCTGAAGGCGAACTTAAAGAGTAATAAATAGATACGAAAAAGACATCCCAATCGGGATGTCTTTTTTAGTGTTCAAATATAAAAATTATAGAGGAATATTTAAATTATTAACTTAATTCTTTAATAATACCTTCTAAAGTTTCCTTAGCTTCAGCTTGGATTGGTTGAGTAGGATGTTCTTCATCATACTTGTTAAGCCAATCTAAACGATCTTGCATTCTCTTAGCTAAAGTCTTTTGATATTCTGGATCATCCAAGTGAACTTCATAGTCTTCGATTGGTAAGTATGATACACCCTTGAAGTTACCAAATGGTTTCCAGTCGCTATCCTTAATGCTGCCATTAGCAAGATCTTCCACTAACTTCTTAGTTACTTCCTTTGGAATATCCTTACCCATGAATGCATCTGTGTTTAAGATATAACAAGATGCTCCTCGCTTAGTAAATAATTCCTTAAAGTCGGAGTAGTCACCAGATACTGGGTAAGCGCGGAATGGATCTGCAAATGGCTCAATTACTAAGGTATTCATATCAAAGCCCTTAGGCAAGTTTTCAGCACTAGTTCTCTTAGTTGCTAAAGTAAGTCCCATGGTTGTAGCTAAAACTGGATCGTCAACCTTTAAGATTGGTGGTAATGAACCATCCTTCATAATCCAGAATAAAGCTGTAATTGGTGCACTTTCATAGTCAACTCTATGTGGTGAAGTATAACGTGTCTTAATAACACGACCATTATTGTTACGTAAGTCTTCAGTAACAATAACTTTCTTGCCATCTTCATCTTGAGTAACAGCACAGTTCATAATTGTAGTGTAGTACTTAGTCTCGTGGTGACCTGCTGGATAGTCATGCGTCTTATCAAAGTATGAAGGCTCTAATGCTACTGAAGAACCATCTTCACGAGAAATAATAAATGCATCGTCGTGCAAAACAGTAATATTATATTTACCATCATACATTTCATGAGTCAAAGTAGATTTACCTGAACCAGATAAGCCGTAGAAAGCAAATACTTTATCATCCTTATCCTTAAAGTGGAATGACTTTTCACCACCGTGACAAGCAGTATAACCGTTTCTATGAGCCATAGCCCAAGCAAGAGTTAAAGTACCCTTCTTTAATTCACCGAAGTAGCGTAAGCCAAAGACTGCAGCACAGTTATGTGGAGCATCAAAGACACCAAAGCCCTTTGGATAGTCTTCATCTTGTGTATTTGGATCAAAGTAGAAGTAAATATCTCCCTCATCATATAACTTCGATTTCTTATAGATCTTTTCTGCTTCTTCATCAAAGAAGTGGAAGTTCAAAATATATGAGAGTAAGTTAAAGGCTTGGTCTTCTGGCATCATAATATGTGCTTTAACAGTAAAGCTTGGATCTAATCCTACTAAAACTGTTGCTTTTAAGAATTTTTGATCATGACCCTTATAAATATCTTCACGTAAACTGCCAGCTAATGCTTCAGGATCCTCTTTTGGATCGTCAACAAAGTGACGTGCACTTGCTGTTCTACCCAAGATTTTACCGTGATTATAAACTAATTGCTTAGCACCTTGTGGTAAACCAAGTTCTTTAGTATGTAAAATTGGTAGGTCAGTTTCGATAACACCAGATTGTTTTTTAGCTAAATTATAAGCTTCAGCAACACTAGTTACTTCGTGTACATTGTTACCATAAAAGGCAGATTCAATAGTAGAACGAACCCGACTAAATTTTTTGTTAGCTTTTCTTAACTCATCATGAGAATAACGTTCTTGTGTACTCAACTTAAATTTCCTCCTCTGAAACCATAGAAAGCGGTTTCAATTATTACAGTTAAATAATAACATAACAAGTTAACTATAGCCATGTATTAATTTAAAAATAAATTGATATTAATCGTAAATAAACCATACAAACAAAAAACAGTTTCCTAATAAATTGAACTTGTTAAGGAACTGCTTTTGTATATGATTTAAATATCTTTTAATTGTTTTTATTATTTATAAACTTTTTCCATAGTAAAAATACAATAACTAAAAGCCAAGAAATTAATGAAATTGCACTAATTACATAGAACCAAGTTGGCACGGTAAAGTGTAGAATAGCCCGATTCAATCCAGCTTTTTGATCAACAATTGGATTTCCAATTACATTTTTAGCACCAGAGAATTTTTTACTATTTACAGTTAATTCACTTTGCTTATAAAGCACAACAGGTAAAACTATCTTTTTATTTTGGTCAGCTTTCCAAGATAAAACCAAATCACCATTTTTAGTAACTCGGTGATCAAATTTTTGGTAGCGCTCAACAACATTAACTTTATAGAGATAAGCTGCATTTTGGTCAATCGACTTGTCCTTGGTTGGTAAGTAGTCCGGTAAATAATGCCACTTCAACATTTCTAGCATCTTGTCACTGGTTGATTGTTTAGCGACAACTTGTACTTGTGTATCTTTTCTGCAAGCAACTGTGAAAATGTGGTTGGTAATTATATTTGGCACAGCTGCTTCTAAAAGCAAAATTGTTACCAAGCTAATACCAACTGCTTTTGGCTTAACTCCCTCTTTTAGTAAGTGGTTAACCGTTAAAGCCATTCCCAATAAAATCAATGGATAGGCCACGACTGTTAATCTAAATGGAAATTGAAAGTATGATTTTAAGCTAGGAAAAACTCTTTGAACTAGTCCCCAAGGAAAAACAAATGAAGATAAGCCTAATAAGATAGTACCCCAAATGGTTACAAAAGTATTTAGTTTGTCTCGTTTATAGTGCATGACAACATAGATAAATTGCGCAATAATCAATAAAACAAAAATTGGCAAAATATATGCAAATGCTGTTCCATATTCATTATGCCAAAGCATGTGTGGTCGTAATCCACCACGGGATAAATCAAATTCAGTAGTTGCAGAAAGGTGATTTGTAGGCATTAAAACTAAAAATGCACCAATTACATTTGCTGATAAAACAATGGTTCCTAGAACTGCCTTAATAAAAGGTATCCAAACTTTTCTAGAATTATTGTTAATAATTAAAGAGTAGATAAAGAACGGAATCAGCAACAAGACTGCCATTAAGGTGCTCAAGACATGAACTTGGATAAGCAGACTCATTACGAGCATTAACTGAATCCAGTTAATTGGTTGTTTTTTATTGCTAATCATGCGAACACCGCATAAAACAACTAGCGGCATTAAAGTCTGTCCCCAACCATTAAAAGAACTACGATTGATGAAGGCTGGAATCATCCCAATATTAATGTAGATAATTCCCATTACAGTAGCTAAAAGCTTATTAACACCTACCTGCTTTAGGAGGTAATACATACTGCCAGCACCCAATAAAGAAATTAGATAGGCTAAGATAACTTGATAGTTAAACCAATTACCAGCAATGAGAACTAAAATCCCGTTAAAGTAGGCAAAAAGTGGGCCATAAATGGCATTAATAATTCTACCGCTCTGCTGAAAAGTAAAATTTGTCTGAAAAATACTAAATATTCCACTTTTTAGCTGCATCCCTGCATCATAAAAACGACTATAGTGAAATAAGGTATCAGCAGTGTCATCACTCGCTAAAATAGTGTGTGAAATCAGCTGTGGTGAAATGACTATCGTTGTAGCCAAGATGATTAATAAATATGGCCAGATGAATTGGCAAAATTTATTAGTTTTTATTTTTTCTAACATGTTTAACCTTTTCTAATTAAGAATATTGTCTTAAGGGATAAGAATACCAATTCATAATATTATTAATAATTTCTTTTTGCAAACAATGAAAAAAGAACCAAACAGCTTTCGCCATTTGATTCTAAAAAATTAGTTTTTATTTTTTACCAAATCACAACACGTTTTTCTGGGTCTAGCCACATACCATCTTCTGGCTTAACATCAAATGCCTTATAGAATTCTTCTTGGCATTGTGATTGAACGTTAGCTCTTTCAGGACCAGGAGCATGAACATCAACTGAAACTTGTGTCTTAATTGATTCAGGAAGTTGCTTGTTTGCCCAAACACGAGCAAAGTTTTCAAATACTTCCTTCATGTTGCCATTTTCGCCCTTATTTGCTTCAACAGCTGCAGTTAAACCACCTTGATCAGCAATATTTTCAGAAACAATTTGCTTACCATTTAAGGTAACTGGGCCATATTCAATTCCATTAAATAAGTCAATTTCGTCTTGCGTACGTTTCTTGAATTCTGCAAAGTCTTCGTCAGTCCACCAATTTTTCAAATTACCGAATTCGTCGAACTTAGCACCGTTGTTATCGAATGCGTGTGAAATTTCGTGCGCAATAACGACACCAATACCACCATAATTCAAGCTACGTGATTGCTTCAGGTCGTAAAATGGCTTTTGTAAAATTGCTGCTGGGAAAGTAATGTCATTTCTTTGTGGATCGTAACAAGCATTTACTAAGTTACCTGGCATTAACCAAACAGTTCTATCAACTGGTTCGTTTAATTTTTCAAGGTTGTACTTAACTGATTCAACAGCTGCAGCACTTTCATTTGAATATAGACTGCCACCTTCTGATTCAGAAGTAACTTGAAGACGATCGTAAATTTTTTCGATCTTTTCTGGGTAACCAATCTTCAAAATTAAGGCACGCAACTTAACAATTGCTTTTTTCTTAGTATCTTCAGATAACCATTCATTTTCAGAAATACGTTTTTCATAAACGTCAATCATCTTATGAATCATATCTTCGACATCAGCTTTTGCTTCAGCACCAAAGTAAGTTTGACCGTAGTAAACACCAACTACTTCGCTAAACATACCATTAGCTAAACGATAAGCTTGCTTAGTACCAGAAGACAATTCTGGTTGGCCTGATAAAGCTTGACTAAATGGAAAAGCAGCTTCACGGAAGTCTTGAGAAAGATATGCAGCTACACCATTAATAAACTTAACAACCATCCAGCCTTTAATTTCATCAAAATTATCTTCGTTGATTAATTCCTCAACATGATCTAAGAATCTTGGTTCAGTGACAATAATCTTCTCAGGCTTTTGAGTAAATAAATTACTTAAGAAGTTGTCAATCTTAAAGCTATCAAACTTATCTTCAAATTCAGCTAAAGTCATTGGGTTGTACATTGCTGGATAATCTGCCCATTCTTCAGTTGACTTAAGAACTTTAGATAGCTTCTTGTCAAACTTCAATGCATCTTCTACATACTTCTTAGCATCCTCTTCGCTTACGCCAGCCATTTTAAGTAAGTTTTCAGATTGATCTTGTAATACCTTCAATAAGTCAGCTGCTGCAGGATTGTCATAAGTAGTAGTATCAGGCAAGAATAAACCAGGTCCGCCAAAGTACACAACATGAACTTTAGTATCCTTCATGTCCGCATCAACTGACACACTAATTGGTAAGTCAAAAGCATTCTTATAGAAATCAGCTGCTCTTAAGTTAAGATCAGTTAAATTACGTAAACTAGTGATTTCTTCAAGGTCAGCTTTAATTGGCTTTGCCTCATCTTCATTTCTCTTGTCAAAGTTATTAGCAATTTTGTAAAGTTCAACTGCTTTTTCAAAATTAGGAACATTTGGCAATTTCTTTTTACCATCTGCAAAATCCGCAAAATCTTGCATTAAGCTCTTTTCAATATTCAAATCAATACCATCAAAAGAACTAATTCTTGAACGGTCTGAAGGAATTTTTGCTTTTTCAATCCATTCAGAATTCACTGCTAAGTAAAGATTATCTTGTGGTCTTGCATTAAGATCGGGCTTAGTAATATCACCAGCACCGCCACGTACATTGAGTAATGCCATTAATAAAATTCCTCCTTGTAATTCATAAGTAATTAACTAAATGATATCATTATTAAAATTTTTAGTCTATTATTAAAAATATAATTTTTTATCTTTATTTTTTCTTTGGTACAAAGACAATTGTCAGAAGCAAATTAATAATTATCAGAACTAGCAAGATCATAAAAGCCCATTTGGATCCAATTGCTGTACTATTTTTATAGTTTTGATTTTGTGCCAAGGCAATCATTGTACCAGCAAGTGTCGTTCCCAGTGCGCCAGAAAACTGTTGCAGCGTATTAAAAATAGCATTACCTTGAGCATGATTATCTTTACCTAAATTAAGTAAGCCACTAGTCAATAAACTGCCAAAGCACATCCCATAGCCACCATAATAAAGAATATACAAGAAGACAATTTCTAAATTGCTAAGTGGCGCTAATAAATTCATCAAAATCAAACTAATCAAACTGGCGCACACACCAATAATAATTGGTAGTCTTGCTCCTTTTTTATCAAGTAGTTTGCCAGCTAAAGCTGCCATTAGCGCATTAATTATTGCTCCGGGAAAGGTTATCCAGCCAGCAAGAGATACTGATCCATGATTAACAGTTTGCACATAAATAGGAAAAATAAAACCTAACGCTAACGTAGCAATTTTGGCAAAACAATAGGCAATTAATTGCATACTAAAATTGAAATTTTCAAATAGTTGCGGGCTAATAAGCGCATTTTTATCCGACCAAGATATCTTTATCCAAATTAACAAACTAATAATACCTAATGCTAAAAATCCAGCAACTTGAATTGACAAAAACTGATACTTTGCTATTTGAGTAAAGCCTAACATGAGACATACTAAAGCTAGAGCTAGTGAAAACCACTGCCCATACTTAATCTTTACATTTTGCAATGAATTAATTTGTTCAATTGAATACGTTCCCGTTAGTAAACTAATTAAAATTAAAACTAATGAGATAATAAAGATCCAACGCCAATTTAAAATATCAGTTATAGTTCCGCCAAAAACTGGTCCAAAGGCAACTGCACACGCAGTAATCATTGTTCCGATTCCCATCATAAAGCCAATTCTTTCTTTAGGCACTTCCGTTAAAATAATATTGTACATTAGCGGTAATCCAATTCCAGTACCAACACCTTGTAACGCACGTCCTAGCAGTAATAAATCAAAGCGCGGCGTAATAATATCAATTATCAATCCTAAAGCAAACAATAAAACACCTAAGATAAAAATATGTTTAGTTGATATCCTTAATCTAATCTGGGAACTAATTGGTACAATTGTTGCAATTACTAATAATACAAGGGTATTTACCCATTGCACTTGATCAGTTGTAACTGCAAATTCTCTAGTTAGAATAGGAAAAGTAACCGTTGTAGCTGTTTCATCTAAAATTCCTAAAAACGATAGCATCCCTGCGGATAAGATAGCCAATACTATGCGTGGTGAAACCTTTTTAGCCATTTTTAATCTTCCTTTTTCTCATAAATAGGCTGTATCTCTCATATTTCATTCTAGTCTTTTTTTACTCATTCTTGGATAATAGAGTTATGAATTACATCACAAATAAATGGAGAAAAGATTATGAAAAAATTTATTTCACCACCCAAAATCCATATAGATAAAATATTTTATTCAATCATACTTTTGATAGCTTCTTTAAGTATATTTTCTGGTGTAACTGTATATGCTGAAGATACAAATTCAGCTCAAGAAACTCAAACATCTTCAACACACGAACGTAGCGTACAGAAGATTTATGCAAAAGTATACGATCAAGATACCAATGAATATCTAGGAAGATTTTTATTATCTACTCAAGTCGGTTATACTGATAGTCCCCATAGAATGTTTGATGAGGGTGGTATTAATCCAATTCATATTGATGGTTATACTTTTGTTGGTAATCCATCGGCTATGCTTCCAGTAGATTGGAAAAATAAAAGTGGAGTAACTGAAATTAAATGGACTATGGTTAAAACCACCTCTGAAACTTATAAAAAAAGACAAGAAGCAACAAACCATTCCAAAAATACACATACAGAAAAAGATACTTCCAATCCTAAATTTAATGAAGATGGTTTACGCATAGATGATCATGGAAATCCTGATCTTCATGATCTGTATCATACCTATATGGCTTTTCTAGGTCATCCTCTTTCTTCCGATAAAGCAATCAATTATTATCACACTCTTTATCTATTAAAAAAATACTTTGGCTATGATCCCAATAAAATAAAAGAAGAAAATTATAATCACTCAGTTGATAAGCTTTCCTCCACAAATTCTTCTTACGTAAATGAATCAAATTATCAATCACATTCAAAAAAAGTTTACCAAAATAATATAAAACATACTTCTAAAAAAATAATAAAAAACCTAAATCCAATCCTAATTTAAAATTATCTTTAATAGGATTGAGTTTAGGTTTAATTAGTCTGTTAGTTTACTTAATAGTTAAGCGTCTAAGACTCAGATACGAATAATGCCTTAATCTCTTTTGGTGTCTTAGTTTGTTTCAATTTTTCAATAAAATATTGGTAAGTAAGTAATTTAGCCGTATTAGACAAATATTGTAAATGAATTTTACTATCCTTTACCACTAATCCTAATGGACAACTTGCTTCACTTTCGACATTGACTTTTATGGGCTACATGTCAAAAACCAACTATTTTCCTGATTATGAAGTGCGCTCTCGATTACCCTTACAAATCATGATCCGTATTTTCTCAGATGCATATTCAGTTAGAACCGGTTTTGCTAGACAATAAAAAAGAGTTGAGGATCTTCGTTTTTCAACGTTGATCTATCAACTCTTTTTTATCGATCTATAATTTTATAAATTAATTATTCTTTTTTTTACGGTTAATGCCAAAGTAACTAACCAAACTAGTACCTGCGACTGCTAATCCAGAAAGAGCTGCAATTAGTTCATTCTTTGCACCAGTTTGTGGCAATTTATTAGTAGTTACATTACCAGTTACAGCAACTACATGGGCTTTATCAGCTTTAACCCAACGATTTGCACTAACTTTGTAGTAAGTAGTACCGTTAACTGTCTTTTCTCCAAAGGTCTTAACTAGAGTATTTGAATCGGTTAAGACAACTGATACGGCTGAACTATCACTATTATCAACAATCTTAACAGTAGATGATTTTTCTTCAGACTTATTGTTAGTCTTAAGATCAGCCTTAGCATTTTCTTTTACAGTATCAGTATCCTTTACATCTGATTCAGTAGCAGTTGTAGTAGTTTCAGATGAATTAGTTGTTGATGCTTCACTATTTGAATCCGGCTTATCTGTTGGCTTTACAGTACTATTTGCATCAGTTGTATCTGAAGGTTTTACAACATGACTAGTGTCAGGCTTGTTGGTTGGGGTTACAGGTTTTTCAGGATTGGAAGTTTCTTTATGGCTGTTTTCTGTTTCTTTCTTATTAAATGCGTCTAATCTTGCCTTAGCATCTTCAAGCTTACTTTGTTCAGCAGCTAATTCTGCTTCCGCCTTCTTAAGTTCTTCTGATGCGTTTGTAACTTGTACATCAGCTTTAGATCTAGATTCCTTCAAAGTATCTAAAATTAATTGTTGAGCTTTAACTGCCTTATTAGCAGCAGTTACGTCATCGTTTGCCTTATTCAAAGCTGTTTGAGCAGCAGAAAGGTTTGATTGTGCATTCTCTAAATTGTTCAAAGTTTGATTCAATGAATCCAAAGCAGCTTGAGCACTCTTTAAATTATTATCTTTAGCTTGAACATTATTTTGTGCTGCATCAACCTTGGCTTGACTTGCCTTAACAGTAGCAGTAGCTTCAGATAACACATTTTGTGCTTGAGCTACAGCTTCTGCTGCCTCAGCTTGTGCAGCTTTAGCATCTTCCAAAGCTTTTGCTTTTATACCAACTTTAGCTTGAACATCTGCTAAGGTCTGATTTGCTTGATCTAATTGTTTTTGTTCAAACTCAAGATTTTCTTGGCCTTTAGCAAGAGCAGCTTGTGTATCTGAAATTGCCTTATTGATCTTAGTAGAACCATTGTTTAATTCTGCTAGGTTAGCTTGTAAACTCTGAACGTTATTTTGTGCTGATTTAACTGCATTTTGTGCTGCAATTAGGTTTTGATTTGCAGTTGCTACGTTAGCTTTAAGGGTGTTTAACTGATCTTCTTGCTTAACATCTTTCAAGTAGGATTGAACTAAGTTTTGGTAACTATTAAAATCTATTCCATTGATTGGATTAAATATAATTTCATCCATACTATCTGCATTATTCATCATTGGTTGAATCTCATATTCATTTCCAGCCAATCCAACATAATTAGCATCTGGTTTAATCATGGAAGTATAGTGCCCAATATATACTGGTTTGTCATTCCAAAAGTCAACATCTTTTTCCCATTCATCTTGAGTTAGAGGATGGGTACTTTCAAAACTATAAGCAGCTGCATCTGGATGCTCTTTAATATATTTATCAATATCATCTTTTTCACTCATCCAATTGTCAATTGGGTTAACCTCTCCAGCTGATATATCTTCTTCGTCTTCATAGAATGGACCATATTTAGCAGTTAATAAACTAGGATGATTAAATTCATCAGAGTAATGTTGAAAGTCCGAGCTAAGCATGGCAATAGCCACAGCTGTCAAAGAAATTGATGGATGGCTTAACCCATACTTATCACGATATGTCATCCAGTGTTGATAGTATCCAAGAGCTTTTTCTATATTACTTAATGAAGTAGAGTCGTTTTCCTGGCCTAATTTAACAGCCTTCTTAGCCCATTCTACAGTAATATCTTGGTAAGCATTTGGTTGACCAGTGATGATGTTATATGCAGTTTGAGCATCTTCTCTTAAACTTTCAGAATTATCTTTATTGTCAGCAATTGCCTTAAAGAAACCAGCTGCTCCGCTTGCTTGATCTTGAGCAACTTGATCTTGTAATTCTTTCAAAGCTTGTTGAGCATCAGCCAGCGCCTTTCGTTTAGCATTAACATTGTTTTGAGCATCTACTACAACCTTGTTTGCCACTGCAAGATTATTATTAACAGTTGCTATCTTTTGATTATTTTCAGCTAAAGCAGCTTGATTCTTAGACAAAACTGATTCGTTATCCGCATTTGTCTTCTTAATATCATTTAATGCGTTTTGAACTTTTTGAACATTTTGTCTTGCTTAGATAATTTAGACATAATAAAAACCTCGAAATTCTTGTCCGAATTTCGGGGTTCATATCATTTCCTCCAAATTAACAATTCCTTTTTTATTTTATTGCGTTAAAAATACTTTTTCAAGTTATACCTAAACCCATGTATACGCAAAAAAGCAAGGCCAATTCTGACCTCGTTTTTCGATAGTTAATTCATTTATTATTCTTCGACTTCTAACTTATCTTTCCATGATTTTGCATCTTTAAGGGCATCATTCAAGTTTTCGATATTTTTCTTTCCTTCAGTTGAAAGCCATTCTCTACCTTGCTTTTCTCCTTCAGCAGCAAATGGCTTAATTGCTGGCTTCCACGTTGCACGCCCGCAAAGAACACCATTAAAGTCAGCACCAGCTTCTTCAGCCATCTTAATCTCTGCAATGAACTCTTCTGAAGTTACACCAGCTGATAAAAAGATATATGGTAAATCGGTTAAATCGGATTGTTTCTTCAATAACTTCTTTGCTTCTTCTTGAGTATAAACAACATTGTTGTCGCCATTATAGCCTTCTACAAACTTAATATTAAATGGCATCTCAACTTTAAGAACTGTTACATCATATTGAGGCTTAGAGAATTCTTGCATAGTTTTAAAAACTTTTTCAGGTTTTACCTTTGCGTATTCCTCACCTTTAGCATCATCAATTTTCCCATCATAAGTTAATAATTCAAGGAAAAATGGTAATCCATTTGCTTTAGTTTCAGCCCCTACTCTTTCAACAAAAGCCTTCTTCTTATCGTTAATTTCATCACTTTCGTCTGGATCGTAGTAAAGTAAGAACTTAACTGCATCAGCACCATCGTTTTTAATTCTTAATGCTGATTGATCGGCAATTAAATCACACATTCTACCTGGTTCAGTAGTGTCATAACCGGTCTTTTCATAAGATAATAATAAACCACAATTCTTATCTCTAACCTTAGTTGCTGGAAGACCATATTCCGGATCTGTCAAAATGGCAGAAGCATATGGAGTCAACTCACTAGAAACAGCTTCCTTAAAATCAACAATTGTTGTTTCATCAGTAGGCTTATTTGCTGCCTCCGCTAACATTCGTTTTAATGATCCTCTTTGGTCAATGTCTAATGCGCTGATTACGCCAGCATCATTAGATAAATTATCCATATATTTTGCAACTTCAGGTGAAATCTTTCTCATCGTGTATCTCCTTTTCATTTACCGCACATTTATATTATAAGATGGCGCTTTCATAAAAAAATAAGAGATCGCTTTCATTCTGTAAACCTTTTCACTTAATAAGAAAAATCATGTAAAAGTTTACCTAAATATTTTCAACTTTTCTCTTAATCTCGTATGAAGGGGAACAATAATTGCTAGCATCATAAAAATCCCAACTGCAGCAACAATAAAGAAATTGATATAGCCAAACTTATCAATAACTAATCCTCCAAATAACGGTCCAAATGCTCTCCCAACAGCCGACGTTGAAATTGTTAAGCCTTGATATTTCCCTTTACTATCGACAGGTGACAAGTCATTTACATAGGCAGGCATCGCTGGCATTGCTGTTGATTCACCGAGAGTTAAAGTAACCATTGAAAATACAAAGTGAGCATAGTCTTTTGAAAAAATTAAAGTTACAAAAGAAATAGCAAACATAGTAACTCCAAATACTACTTGATGAAATAAGTTCTTAAATGTGTTAGGAAAACGACTTAGAAATGCTTGAACAATCACAATAATACCAGCGTTAATTGTCCACAATAAACTATATAAATGAAAAGGTATTCCCAAAGAAACCATATAAACTGAAAGGTTAGATTCCCAGTTCATATACATCAACCAAATTACAGCTAGGGTAGTGAAAAAGCCAATAGTCAGCTTTAGATTGGCAGCAGGCATCGGAGTTGCCTTATTTTTACTATCTTTATTTTGCTGAGCTTTTCTTTCTAAATGAAACTTAATAATCGGGCGATAATTAATGACTGTATTCATACTTACAATCACAAAAAGACTGGCCGCAATTACAAATAAAATCGTAACTGAATAATCATAGATATAACCTACAATTAATGTCCCTAATACTACACCAAGATTTTGTGCAAAATAAATTGTATTAAAGACATACCGCCCTGGCTTAGACTTGATGCTAGTCGCAATTGAATTAATTAACGCACCATTCCAGCCGCCCAGTAAACCAGTCAAAGTCATCCAAACCCAATAAATTGGCCAGGTATGATTAGCGGCCATCCCAAATAGTACTAAGGCATCTAAGCCAGCACCGGCAATAATTAAATAGTATGGATTGAAATGATCATATGCCCAGCCAGCAATAAATGAACCAAGCATATTAGCTAAACAATTAAATAAAAGTACTATTCCAATCATAGCCAAAGAAACGTGAAGTCTTTTATTCAAATAGACTGAAGTTAGTGGCCAAATAAAACTGGCTCCAATCCAGGTAAATAACTCACCTAAAAGAAGCCAATGTAACTTTATCTCATCATCTGGTTGAATATTTCCCTTACTATGCAAATTTCTCACCCTTTTCTTCTATATTCTTACATTCAGTCTAGCAATTAATGAACATTTTTGCACGACAGTAAAAGACTCTACCTCCCCAAGGTAGAGTCTTCTAATTATCTCTTTTCAGTCTTCCAATTTCTAATATCGGTAACATCCTGAGCAACTTCTAAACAGCCCAAATATTTATTATCTTTTCTCACAGCAAAATACTGTAAGTATAGGTACCGCCCCATATGTCTTGGCTTAAACCAAAACTCATACTTATCTTTTTTCCCTTGGTGAAAATCGTCAAAAATCTTTTTAACTCGTGGTATGCTCTCAGGTAAATGACAAGAATAAACACTATTGCCAATCGCATTTTTAGAATGAGGGAAAATATTGGCTCCTCCGCCAAAATAAGCTACTTTATCATTTTCATCAATAAAAGTTATTGCAAAGGGCAATAAATCCAAAATTGCAGATAATTGCTCTAAATTTAAGCTCCCTTCTGCAAAATTTAGTGCTAAGCTACTTAATTTATCGATAGAAAGTGGTCCATCATTTTTAGTCTTTTCCTTAGGTTTCCAATTCATTGGTTTTTGAATCAAGGTGTAACCAATCTGCTCTTCCTCATTTTTGACATTACCCCAGTCTTCTTCACTAGCAACCTCATCAATCATTGGCAACATAATCTCTTCTTCTTTAAAAATCATTTCAAGAACTTCATGTGCTGTCTCTTTTATTACCTTAGCCACTTCAGCCTTATTAATATCTTTTTGGCTAATCAGTAAATTAGCTTGACTGATAAGTTTTCGGATTTTATCATCAACACCCCACATAACTTTCGGTGGTGCAGTAATTCCATATTTAGTCATGATGGGAAACATTGAAGTCTCCTTACGAGCATAATGATAATGAATTTTGGTTAGGTCTTTTAACTCCTGTCTTAATCTTGAGAGTGCACCGTTATCTCCCTTTTCCCACTTAGCTAAATCTAGCAGTAAAGCGTCATTTACTAATGACTTAAGGACAATATTCTCTAACTTGAATGTATGAACAGGATGACCTGGTTTTTCAAACTTAGAATTCTCCTTATTTTTCTTAATATTACCCTTAAAAACATCGGCATGAACATTGCATAAATATTGAATTTTTCTTGGATCAAGACCTTGTGCAATTAATTCTCTTTCTGCCGCAGTAATTTCGGCTACATCAACTTGATCAAAGGCAGCTTGAAACATTTTCTTTGCTTCTTCAAGCTCTCCACCGTCTTGAATAAAATTTAAAATTTTTAAAATAGCTTGTTGTCGTTTTTTATCTAGTTCTTTCATTAATCAATCACCTTGTAGCCTTTATCCTCGAACGCCTGCTTTACTTTATCTAAGTCAATCTTCATAGCCTGCGCACCAAGTGGAATCGTCATTACTCTTCCTACAGTAGACAACAAACCTGGGATTTTAATTCTTGTAAAGCCGCAGTCATACATAATTTGAATAAAATCTGGATATTCTTCTGCCAGCTTCTTTATTGGAACAGAGAAATCAATTATCTTCTCTTTTTCTTCTGTCTCTTCAATTTCATTTTCTTGGTCAAGTGCTTGCTCATTATCAAGCATCCCTAATTGTTTCTTAGCAGCTACTGTCATACGCTCTGGATTCCAAACTGGATACCAAACTAACTTTATATCACACTTATTTATTTCTGGCACAGACAAAACTGCTGGTTCAATTGCGTTTTGTAGATATGTAGATAAGGGACATCCCACAATAGTTAGGGTCATCTTAATTGTTGCATGATCTCCTTCAATATCGATTCCATAAATCAAGCCTAGATTGACTACGTCAATCAACAACTCTGGATCTTCGACACCTTGAAGAGCGGTCATAATTTTATCTACTAATTCCAAATTCTTTTCTTGCATCTTTTCACCTAAAAAAATAAGAGAAACTCTCTTGTTTCCCTTATTCTATCAAATTTATCTAACCAGTTTATCCCAAATAACAACCTTATTAGCCTTGATTGATTTTTGAACATCAATAATTCGCTGGTTACTTGAACCACGAAATTGTAGTGTCAAATCTTTCAAATCATCCATGAAACGTCCATCAACTAAAATATCAATCTTTGAAAGCATTTCTTTCTTATCAGGAGTTTCTTTTTGAAGCTCATCCCAGGTATAGCCTGACCAAGACCAAATATCTTTACTATGTCCAAATTCCTTACGCACCCGGTTAATTAATTTCAAGCATACCCAAGTATTTAAAAAAGGTTCTCCACCTAATAAAGTTAGCCCCTGCACATAGGATTGAGACATATCTTCAATAATTTTATCTTCCAATTCTTGAGTATAAGGACGTCCATAATTAAAATTTTGGGCTGCTAAATTATAGCAACCAGGACAGTCAAACAAGCATCCACTCACATATAAGCTGCATCTAACCCCTTCACCATCAACAAAGTTAAATGGCTTATAGTCAGCAATTTTATGCTTAGAGTATTCTTCTGACTTCCATTCTTGGGGCTTGGGATTCTTCGGTTTTCTATGTTGTTGTTTTAACTTTTTGGCATGTTCAACTTGCGGCTTATATTGATTAGAATCAACAAAGATTGTATCTCCACCAACATTAACCTTAATTAAATTTCCTCGAACATCAGGACCTTCTTGATTATTCTTATCTTTCTCTGGCATCAGTATTCGTCATTCTTTCTAACTTCATCCTTAGCCATCTTTTCTTCCATTCCCATATTCAAGTGTTTTACACGGTGGACAATTTCTTCATGACGACCATGAACCATTGGACGTTTCAAAGGATTGCCTAGATAACCACAAGTACGCTTTACACAGTCACAAGTTTCTGGATCATGATTTCCACATTGTGGACATTCAAAGCCTTTAGCGGTTGCCTTAAATTCACCCTTAAAACCACACTTGTAGCATTGATCAATTGGAGTGTTAGTTCCTAAGTATCCTACTTTATCATAAGCCCAATCCCAGACAGCCTCTAGTGCCTTCGGATTTTGCTTAAGGTTTGGATATTCACAATAATGAATGAATCCACCTGCAGCATAGAATGGATATGGAGCTTCAAAAGCTAATTTTTCAAATGGAGTTGGGTGTTTTCTTACATCATAGTGGAAAGAATTCGTGTAATATTCCTTATCCGTGATATCTTTAACCTTACCGAATTTTTTAGTATCCAGGCGACAAAATCTATCAGTCAAACTTTCACTTGGAGTTGAATATACACTGTAGTGATAGTGATTTGGATCTTCTTTTTCCCATTTAGCGCAGTAATCGTGAAGTTCTTTAACAATATTAATAGTAAATTGGTGCGCTTCCTCATTATGTTCCCAATTAGGACCATAAAAGACTGTACCAACTTCATAAAGTCCAATATAGCCTAAGGAAACTGTACAGCGTCCATTTTTGAAAAGATCATTTACATTATCTTCTGCATTTAGTCTTTTACCAAAAGCACCATATTCATAAAGAATTGGAGCATTATCAGGCATAGCATCAGTACAACGTTTAGCCTTAATTTGCAAAGCTTCATGAGCTGTTTGGACCTTTTCTCTAAAGATTTGCCAGAATAAGTCTTTATCTCCTTTTGATTCCATGGCAATTCTAGGTAGGTTTAAAGTAACAACACCTAAGTTCATACGACCGGAATTTACTTCTTTACCAGTTTCTGGATCTTTCCAACCTTGTAAGAAGGAACGGCAACCCATTGGAGCTTTAAATGATCCAGTAATTTTCTTAATCATGTCATAACTAACAATATCTGGATACATACGTTTAGTAGAACATTCCAAAGCTAATTCCTTGATATCATAGTTTGGATCTCCAGGATGTAAGTTAAGTCCCTTCTTTAGCGTAAAGACTAACTTAGGAAAGATAGCTGTTCTTTTGTCTTTTCCTAAACCTTCAATTCTAATCTTTAAGATTGCTTTTTGGATTTCACGTTCAATCCAGGATGTTCCTAATCCAAATCCTAAAGTAGTAAATGGAGTTTGCCCTTGGCTTGAAAATAGGGTATTAATTTCATATTCAAGAGCTTGCATAGCATCATAGATATCTTTTTTTGTCCGCTTAACTGCAAAAGCCTTGATCTTTTCTTCATCGTCAAAGAATTCGCTAGCTTCTTTAATATTCTTGTGATAATTCTTTTCAGCATATGGAGCCAAAACTTCATCTACTCTGTCGGCAGAACAGCCCCCATATTGACTAGAAGCAACATTAGCAATAATTTGAGACATTTGAGCAGTTGCTGTCTCGATTGAATGAGGAGATTCAATATTTGCATTTCCGATTGTAAATCCATGGCTTAGCATTTCTTTAAAGTCAATCAAACAACAGTTAGTTAGAGGACTGAGCGGTGTGTAATCTAAGTCATGCCAGTGAATGTCACCACGCAAGTGTGCCTTAGCAATATGTTCTGGCATCATCGTTAAACCAATTGTTTTACCAACTACACCGGCTGTTAAATCACGCTGAGTTGAAAAAACACGTGAGTCTTTATTAGCATTTTCATTAACAATTGTTGGATCATGATGAACTAAGCGATCCAGACGGTTAGTAGTCTCAGTTTGCTTCTTAAAATTAGCTTCGTCTTCTCTACGATAATCAACATAAGCATTTGCTTCATCACTAAAGCCGAGTTCGATTAATGTTTGAACAAATGCATCTGCTATTTTCTCAGTAGAAGTCTGCTTTGCACCATTTAATTTTTGAAGGATAGCAGGTAGAATATCTGCTTCATGTTCAGTCAGATGCAAGCTATCTAAAACCATTTCAATTTTGTAAAGAGCAAAAGGATAGATGCTACCGTCTCTTTTAATGGCTGTTTCTGGCAGCGTCATTTGAGTAATTGATTTAATTTGAGCATCTTGTTGTAACATGGTTATTCTCTTCTTTCACAATATCTATGGTTCTATTTTATCAGAAACTACATGATATTGTAGGTATTGACATTTTGAATCATATATATTGTATTAAGCAAAAGTCACGTCTAGCAAGAGAGAGGCTCATTTTCAAAATTTTCTATAATTAGTAAAGTAGTCAAAAAAATACCCCTAAAGAACCAAAGTTCCTTAGGGAGTATTTTTTAGGAAAAAGAACAAAACCTAAGATTTTCAATTTTTATACCATATACACATTTGATTTAATTCCACTTCTAGTTTTCTTTTTTGAGAAGACGTCATCTTTTTCATTTCAGCATTATGTCCTGGTACAGTAGCAATATGATTTTTTATTTTTCCGTCATGATTAATCATGATGATTAAAGGAACAACTAATCTTTTTTTATTTATATAGTGAATAAAAAATTGCTCCAAAACTATGTTATCTTTACTAGTATAAGCCGATGACCGTGTATCTACTACATATGCTTTTAATTTATTCTTTTTTAAAACGGTATTAAATACTGGTAATAATTCTTGACACCAAGGACAACTAGGAAAACCAAAATAGTATATTCCAGATTTTTTTGCTTTTAAGGATGCTAGAGTCCTAGATGGATCCTCATGAATAAATTGTGCAGTCTGATCGTTATAAGTTCCTGTTCCACCACTTTCTTTATTTACAAATTTAGTACTTATTAAAAATAAAGTAGGAAGTACAACACAAATCACAATTATACTTAATAATTTTTTCTTTTCCATAATTTTAAAATAGCATATACAGCTACTTCCCCATCTGTTGTTATAGGCAATAAATTTATAATATTTAATATACCAAGTATTTTAACTAATATAAATTCCGATATATTTGGCAAAATTGCAGTTACTGAAATTACAATTATTGGCGCACTTATTGCAACAAAAAATATTTTTATATATTCATGACTATTTTTATACCTCACAATTGGCGTTCCAGCTTTAGATATAATAAACTTGGGAGAAAGTCCTAATACTTTCGCTGTCGCAAAATGGGTAATTTCATGTAAAAATAAAACAAACGCAAATGAAGTTATAAATATAATCAAAAATTTTATCATTTTTTTATTTTTTCTCTATAAAAAACAAAGACAAATAGTTCACAAAGAAAGACAAAGATTATATATGTCAATAGTGTATACCATGTTAGAGAAAACGTTGTATTAAGATACTGAGGCGTCATTTTAGTAACTATCTTTAACCCAAATATTGTTGTTCTAACACTCGTTCCATTAATACTAAATAAAACTATAATATAATCAAGTAAAAAACAAATTAAATATATAAAACTACTTACAGTAAAAACTTTATAGTATTTCATAAGTCCTTTTTTCTCCCATTTTTTATAGTTATGTACACACATCCTATTAATAAAATGCATATTCCATATAATAGTTGAGAAACAGCTAATGATAGAGATATTAAAATAATTACGATTATAATTAAGATAGAGGACAAAGTCTCATTAAGATTTCCATATGATTTTGGTAATAAAAAACCTAATATGATAGACGATAAATATATTGTTAGGCCAAAAACAAATGCTTCTCCATTTTTCAATTGATAAAAAGACAATATTAAAGTTGGAAATAGGATTATTCCTCCTGTTAGAATAATAGCCAGTAATTCAAAAATTATCTTTACTCTAAAAAAATCAAAATATGATCGTACTTTTAAGCTAGAATTAGCATAATTAATTCCTACCACACCAATTAACGGAAAAATAAATAACATATTAGAGAAAGTGATTGTCAGAGAATTATAAAGTAAGGAGTATAAAAATACTGTTACTATAACTAGACTTGTATATATATAATTAGGTGTTCTGAGAATAGCGGCAAAAACTAGTTTAAATTCGCTCAGTAGATTTGGAAGATATATATTTATATATTTATTATTTTTAAAAATCATACTTTGAAACTTTAATTTATCAGTAATAAATATCATTATTCCTAATATAGTTATTGCACAAATCAAAATAATTAACATTAAAAGCAACATAGACGATTTTGCATGTCCAATCTGATAATCAATTTTAAATCTAATAACGAAGAAATATATGGAATCCATTAGGACTAAAAATATGTCCGTAAATCTGATAAGAAACTTTAGATTGTTTTCATAGCTAAATGAGGAAATAATCTCGTAAATAAAATCTATAACTAAAAATGTATCAACATATATTAAATGAAATTCTAAGAGCAAGACAATCCAACCTATAAAGTTAACTCTAATTAACCTAACTGTTGGCATTACAATAATTAAAATTAATTCAAAAATTATCAATGCAAGAAATAATTTTAATATCTTATTAGCTATACGTATTTCATCATCCGAATAAGGAAGCACCTTAGCAATAAACAATGATGTGGTAGTTAGATTAAGCGTAGAGTTTACTAAAACACATATTAAAACTCCAAAAATAATACACATATTGCACAAACTACTTACCGTCATTTTCGCCGCAATTACATAATTCTTATTATCAATTAACGCCGCCATATTTGAAATAGATGATAATTGGTACATATTAATTAAGAAATAAAAATAATATATACCAGTTAAACACACAGCAAACACAATTAAATTTATCTTTTTTTTTAAAAATGGTCTATTTAAAATCCCATGCAATGAATCATTGAGAAAAAATTTAAATAGATCAAAAATATTTTTCCATTTTTT
Source organism: Lactobacillus johnsonii (assembly GCF_013487865.1). Classification (NCBI taxonomy): domain Bacteria; kingdom Bacillati; phylum Bacillota; class Bacilli; order Lactobacillales; family Lactobacillaceae; genus Lactobacillus; species Lactobacillus johnsonii. Next base: position 160,193 of record NZ_CP047409.1, on the reverse strand, counting down.
GTAGTTTTGAATATAAATTTCCTTCCTTCTTGATTTTCTCCACAATTTCTTCTGCTGTTCCACTTACCTCAACAATCTTTCCATTTTTCATAAGTCGAATATCAGTAGGAAAAGTTTTAAGTATACTAGGTTCATGAGAAACAATAATAACTTTTTTCTTTTTTCCTAATTCACTCAGCATTTTTTGAACTAAAATAGATGTCTCAAAATCTAGTCCATTAAAAACCTCATCCACTAATATTAGAGATACATCAGACGCAGCCATAATTGCTAACTGTATCTTTTTTTTCATTCCATAAGAATAAGTTTCAATAGTTTTATTTAAATATTTATCTATTTCCAACCATTTAGCACATTGTAAAAAAATGGAATACTTACTGTTTGGATAATGATTTAAAATAAACTTCGAATATTCTTTAGCGGTCATGTATTCAGGTAAGTAAAAATCAGAAGGAATATAGAAAACCTGTTCTTTAAATTTTTTATTCTCAGGAGTAAAACCATTTAATTCTATTGAACCCCCATCTTTTTTTAAAATTCCAACAATAGTATCTAAAAAGGTCGTTTTACCTGCTCCATTTATTCCTACAATAACACTGACTCCATTATCATAAAAAGTAGTAGTAATACCGTTCAAAATTTCTCTTTTACCTAGTTTTTTATATAACCTATTTACTTTAAACATAATTTCATGAAAAAGTTGAAAGCAATATTGCTTTCAACTTTATCCTATCGTTTACATCCTATACCCATTTCCCATACTTTTGGCCAGCCCAGTTTTACATTACCAGTAAAACTGTATCCTCTACTAGTGCAGTAAAATGCATAGGAGAACACACTTACAAAAACAACAAGAGCAACAATTATCCAAATCCATTTATTTTGAATATATTTTTCATATCTGCTCTCAAGCATAGTAGAATATAATTCTATTGCATTATTCATAGTTATTCAGTCCTTTCTTTATTTACTTTTGATTTTAAATCTAAAAATAAAAATTAAAGCTAATTTGTAATAAATTTATAACAAATTTTCAAAAACTAAATATCAATTTATGCAAAAAGACTGATATACCCATGTTATTTTAAAACAAGATAATATCAGTCTTTATAGTAAACAAAGTTTTTCTCAATAAGTACTCTTTATTCTCTATTTAAATAATTTGTTGAAAATAATTGTTAATTGCCACCAAGTCATGACTATCACCGAACCTTTCTTTTTTATTTTTTCATCTTAGCATAAGCAACGCTCATATTTATTGCATTGTATTATATTTATTACAGCTATGTCGGCCAGCTACCTATAAGATCTTCATATCCATATTCTATTAAAATTTTTTGAATATTAGCTAATTCCTGTTGATCATTTTCAAATAATGCCAACATATAATACGCATGAAATCTATATATCATAAAATGAAACGATGTTACGTTATTTAAAATATAATCAATAATTTCTTTAATAAAGCAGGCATCTTCCGCACTTTTATACTTTTTTTGATCGTAACAAGTTACTAGATAGTTTTCGAAAATTCTAACATATCTTTCTAGCATTAATTCCGACTCTACTTTTTTTCTCTGTACTGTATGCAATAAATGTTTTATACGAGAAGATAAGATTTCATGTTTCCATAAAGGCATTGTATTAGCTAATAATCTTAAAAGTGCTGGTGATTTAATCCAATTCTCTTTATCAAATTCTTTATATATTTTTTGACATATTTCGTCATTTATATCATCCAGTTGATTATTAAAGTAAGCAGCTGTTACTTGCGCTCTAAGTTTTAGTATTTCATCAGAAGATGACCGAATAATTTTATTTTTGTAATAATTTATACTCTTAATATTTTTAGAATTAACAGCATACTCCATTTTATTTTGTAGCATTCTATCTATTTGAGTTTCTGACGTTACATAAGAGTCCATTACCAAATTATAAAAATAATTTATATCTACTTCATGCTTAATTAAAAGCATTATTAAGCTTTCGGCTCTAATTCCACTTTTTCCACTTTCAACAAGTGCATAAAAAGGTCTCTGTACTATTCCCTCACACATTTTAGCTTGACTTAATCCTAAATTAAGTCGAACTTCTCGCAAAGCTTCTCCAATTTTCAAATTACTCTCCTTCTTAATCAATACAAATTAATCAATTTTTCTGTTAGTATAATATATGCAATCTAAAAATAACAGTTTCTATTTTAAAAAATATAAAAAATACCTCTAAAGAGCAAAAACTCCTTAGAGGTATTTTTCTAATTAAATTTCATTTTCATGGTTTTCTTGTTGACCATCACGAAGAGCTTGTTTTTCTAATTTTTTAGCTTCTTCTTCAAAATATTGGCCCTTATTTACTTGGTAGTACTTCTTATATCTAGCATAGTAGTTATGGAACATGTAGTGCATCAATAACCAACGTTTTAAACTACGATCTTTATCATAGAAGACAGTTGTACCGTAGTGACCCTCATCAATTAACTTTTCAGCTAGGCGTTTTGAACCGTTGTCATAAGCATATTCCTTAAAGATCTTCTTTGGAACACCAAGCCACAACATATAGTTAGCCCCATCTTTATTTCCATAAACTGTTGGCTTGTCCTTTAAATTATCTTCAACATAGTCATCTACATACCACTTGGCTAAGTTATAACCATTTAAAGTTACGTAGAAACTTGAACGACCTTGACGGAGGTTGATCTCAAAGAATTTGTATTCTCCATCTCTTGGATCGTACTTAATGTCAAAGTTAGCCATACCAGTATAGTTCAATTTTTCAAGGAATGATTGAACAGTATCGTAAAGCTTTTGACTGAAGGCTGGCAAAATTGCCATGTAATTACCGATAGATTGAGGAGTTGGGTCTTCAAGAAGTGGGTGACCTAAGCACATCATCTTAACCTTGTGATCTTTATCAACATAAGCATTAAGAACACGCATGTTAGAATCATCGCCTGGAATGAAATCTTGTAAAATCAAGTCTTCAGTATAACCATTAGTATAGATTTTACCAACGATATCTACTAATTCTGCCTCATCGTGAATAGTAAAGGCTTTTTTACGGCCTTCAAATTGACAATTCAACCATGAAACTGGATCTTCTGGCTTCAATTCAACTGGATAATCAAACGGTAAATTCAAATAATTTTCAGCCTTATAGTCATCCATAGTCACAATCTTAGTGTGTGGATATGGAAGACCATACTTTTCAGCAATTTCGTAGAAACCTTCTTTAGAAATTAGCTTCTCTAACAAATCATAATCAATGTAAGGAACAACAAAAGTATCCTTCAATTCATCCTTATGCTTAGCTAATAATTCTGCGTATCCATCTCCGCAAGCAATTAAAATGACTGGTTCTGGATGATTCTTGTATTCTTCAATTTTTTGCTTCATAACGTTCATAAAGCCTGGATCTTCTTCAAAACCTTCATGAACTTCTACATCAACAATTTTAGAATAGCGCGTTGCTGCTAATTGACTAGCAGCCCAAGCTTGAACCTTAATTCCATAAGCTTCGTTGAAGGAGCGAGCCATTCCGTAAACATTGATGTCACTACCGAGTAAAATAGGAGTAAATTTTGCTTGTACCATTCTGTATCCGTACTTCTCTCTAACTTTAATTAAACAAGTCTGCCACTTTCGATTAATTCTGCTACTTCTGGTTGAACATGTTGATACTTCTTAACAGTTTCATCATAGTCAACAAAGAATAACTTGTACCAAACTAAAAAAGTGTAAATAGCCCAAATTTGACGACGAGCTGAACCGTCGCCCTTGTAGTTATCATCAAGCAATTTAACAATCTTCTTTTGGTCAAAAATATCATCTACAAAGTCTTCAGTAAACAATTCTCTAACTTGTTTGTAAAATCTTGGTTCTTTAAGCCATTGCTTAATTGGAGTTGGGAAACCAAGCTTAGGTCTTTGAGCCCATTCTTCTGGTAAGACCTTCTCAGATGCTTTACGAAGAGCATATTTAGTATCGTGACGGTTAACTAAATATTTAGTTGGAATTGAGTTAGCAAGTTCTGCAATCTTCTTATCAAGATATGGCACACGTAATTCTAGAGAGTGAGCCATTGAGATCTTATCTGCTTTTTGCTCAATATCATTAAGCATAAAGTGGTGAAGATCAATATATTGCATTTGCTTAACTTCATCAATATTTTTAACTTTCTTAAAGTCTTCTTGATAAATACCGTTAACTGTCAGATCATTCTTATATTTATCACGCAAAATACCATTAGCATCTTTAGAAGTAAAGATAGTTGGATAGTCCATATCATAAATGACAGATTGTCCAACATAAAATTCACTTGGCTCTGCCAAGTTAGTGTACATATGTACTTTACCTGGGAAGTTAGGCATCTTCTTAATCTTATGAGCTAAACGAACACGACTCTTCTTAGGTAATTTCTTAAGGCCAGCAGTAAAGACCTTAATTACATCATTATGGGTATGCATTCCATAGTTAACGTAGCCTGCAAATAATTCATCAGCACCTTCACCAGAAAGTGCAACAGTAACATGCTTTCTAGCTAATTTACACAAGTACCATAATGGAATAATAGATGGGTTAGCATCTGGTTCGTCCATGTGATATTGCATTTCTGGGAAGTCGCGCATTGCTTCATCTGCATCAACTTTATCTGCAAAGAATTTCCAGCCGTGTAAGTCAGAAAGTGCCTTAGCCTTTGATGCTTCATTATATGTAGAATCATCAAAAGAAACTGAGAAGACATCTTCAGGATCAAGTAAACTAGTTAAGTAAGAAGAATCAATACCTTCAGACAAGAATGCACCAACTGGTACGTCCGCATTTCTGTATAAATCAACAGTTTCTTTTAAATCTTCATTGATTTTGTCTAAGGTTTCTTCAAAACTTAGACTATTTTCAACATACTTAGCATCCCAGTATTGATGAGTCTTCATTTTGCCATCTTTATATTCAAACCAGTGACCTGCTGGGAAGCGGTAAACAGCCTTAAAGAAAGTTTCCTTTAAGTCATTATATTGGTTCATTAAGTATGGCTTAACTGCTTCAGTATTTAATTCCTTTTTAAATCCTGGGTAAGCTAAGAAGCTCTTCAATTCACTCCCAACAATTAACTTACCATTTTGGTCTGAGTAGTACATTGGCTTAATTCCGAAGAAGTCACGAGCCCCATATAAAGTCTTGGTATTATCGTCCCAAATTACAAAGGCAAACATACCACGAACTTTCTTCAATAAGCCATCCATTCCCCATTCTTCATAGCCGTGAAGCAAAACTTCAGTATCAGCCTTAGTAGTAAAGGTATGACCTGCATCAATTAATTCTTTTCTTAATGGTTTAAAATTATAAATTTCCCCATTAAAAATAATTGCTCTACTTTTATCTTCATTAAAAATTGGTTGACTTCCACCACGAAGGTCAATAATTGACAAACGTCTAAAACCTAAAGCCACCTGATCATTAGTATATTTTCCATCAGAAGACGGACCACGGTGTTTAATTGTATCCATCATTCCTTGAATAGCACAGTCTTTATCCTTTAATTCAGGATCAAAAAACGCACAAATTCCACACATAAGTAACTTTCACCTCAAAATAAACAGTAGTCTTATTATAAGCTATTTACATTTCAAAAATTAAATTCGATAGAATCGTCTCTTAGAAGCAGCCCCATATCCAAATACTTGTAATAAATGTCTTTGAACATCAACATTTACTATATATCCAGCTGCTTCATTAGCATGATCCATCTGTCTATTCCAGCGCTTATTATATTGCGTAGTAAGCGCATGGTTAGGGCCCATTAGAGCCGAGCAATTAAAAAATATATATTGTATACCGTTAATGCGATATTGGTCTTCAGTATGACGGTGTCCACATAAATATGCAACTATTTTTGCATTTTTTATCTTTGTGAAATCAAAGCTGTTAGCTAGGGTAAATTCAGGAGGAACATCCCTTGAATTAAGGTATCCTTTTTCATGTTGATTAAAGGCAACCATTAATTCATGTAGAGAACGCCCATTAAATTTCAAGGCATTTGTTCCCTTGCGAGTAATAGGGTTTGCATGACTCATGAAAATAATTGTTTTACCATTTGAATTTTCAAGAATTTCGATAATTTCTTGCATCTGATCTTCACGAATCGCTAAAGCAAGTTTAGCATCGTATTTTTTCTTTCCTTGATCATCAAGCTCATAAGGTAAATCAGATGTATTGACTGTAATGATTCTGACGTCATCTTTATCAAAATATGCAACCCCGTGCTTGCGCGTGATATAGTGAATACCATCTTGTGCATACATACTTGGCCACATTATATCCTCAAATTCATTTTCTGGAAAACTAGCTCTCAGATCATGATGCTCATCAAATTTATCATTTTCATCGTGGTTACCCTTGATGACAGCAAAGTTAGTTTTTTTAGATCTAAACGTTCTAGACAAAGATATCAACTCTGCTTCGCCAACTAATCCTGGATCGGATCCATCCATCCAATCACCTAAATGAGCTTTTAAATCTAAAACATCTTTATCTTCAAGATAATTAAACTCTTTTATATGACGAAGTCCGTTATGTCCATAAAAATCAATACTGTCCGCATCTTTATAGTGTGTATCGGTTAAAACACCGATATTAATTGAATTATAGCCATTTCGGCTATGCTTTTTTACATAATCTACTAACTGATCTAATTGATCTTCAACGATATAACGACGCCCTGTTTGCTTATTAACAAATGCAGTATAACGGTTTAATCTTTTATCAAATTTTCGAACATAAGCTGGTGCTAAATCAGACGCATTAATCGAACGTAAAGCTTGGTGCAAAACATTGTCAGTATCTTTATAAACAATAAGCTTATATTCTTCACCATGTGGAGTTCCTTCAGGCGCTCCAACGTTATACTCACCAACAGTCATATACTTTTGCATTCCATCAAATGGAATATTATTTTTCTTTCGCATCATCTTCCGGGTTACACCGGAAAATTTATCAATCATACCCTTGGTTTTCTTGATAATTTTCATGATACTCTTCCCCACTCATCACACAAAAAAAGGCCTTTAGTTGGCCTTGGGGTTAATTATTTGCCAAAGCATTTGCGGCAAGACCCAATGATAAAACCGCATCTTTAGACAAAACCTTTTTCAAATCATTCGGAGCAATAGCTCTCACAGCGCCAATGACTTTTAAACTATATAAAAGTACATGTAAATCAGTGGCACGATCATAGCTACCATCTTGCAATGGATCCTCATGATTATAGGTCAAATTAATCTCATCTTGATCTACATATCCATCTACGTGGTTAGTTAAAATACGATCACTTAATTCACGCAATGGTTTATCTAAATGCAGTAAAGTTAATTTACCATCAGATTCACTATTGTAGTATTCATCTTGAGTCATATCAAAGTATTCTTCGATTGGCTTATCAAGAATATCCAAACTGTTAATTTCATTATAAATTCTCTTGGTATTCAGGTCTTGTTGGCCGTTGATAATTTTTTCTTGTGATAAAGCCATATCGTCAGCCAATGTCATGGTAGTTAAATTATCCATATTGTCCTCCTTGAAATACAACTTCCATTATAACAAAAAAGTTCTTTTTTTCCTGTACTTATCCATATTATAGGCAGATATTACAAAAAATTTTATAATTTGCCAAAATAAAAACGAGTAGTTCTGATCTTACTACTCGTTTTACTAATTAATTAAACTAATTTCTTTCGAATCCAGCCAGAAATCCAGTCAATAACAACAACCATGACAATAATACCAACTAGAATTACACCAACGCGATTCCATTGACGGTATTGCAAGGCAATGATTAATGGATAACCAATACCACCGGCACCAACTAAACCTAGAATAGATGCTGAACGAATTGAAACATCAAATCGATACAAAGTATTAGAAATCAAGGCCGGCATTAAGTTAGGCATTGTAGCAAATATAATAATGTTAAACTTAGATCCACCAGCTGCAGTAACGGCTTCATTTGCACCTTCTTCAAGGTTTTCAATTGCTTCTGAGAACAATTTAGCAAGCATACCAACTGAGTGGAAACCTAAAGCTAGTACACCGGCTGCAGAACCTGGTCCTACTGCCTTAATAAACATCAAAGCTAAAACAATTTCTGGGAATGAACGAATAACGGCTAATACAACTTTTCCTGAACGGGATGTATACCATTTCTTATGACGAGTATTAGCTGCCCAAAAGGCGAAAGGTAAAGAAATAATTGCAGAAATAAAAGTACCCAAGAAAGCAATACAGATTGTTTCCCATAATTGAGAAATTAAATCTTCACCACTTCCGTTATATACATATGACCAATCTGGATGAAAAATTCCGGCAACAATAGCTCCTGCGATTTGACCTGCACTTGCTTTTATTCCACCAAAATCCATTCCTACAAATGACCAAATAATTAAAATGATAGTAACAATGGCAATTGTCCAGTGTTGAACCTTCTTCTTAGTATCCACTGGTTTAGGAGGTAATTTTTTCATTGTAGTATCCATTATTTCATCAACGCCTCCCGAGATTTAGTAGAAATGTAGTCGATAATAACTACGACAACGATAATAACTAAGATAATCATACCGGTCTTAGCATAGTCAAAGACTTGAAGAGTTTGTTGTAAGTACAAACCAATACCACCGGCACCAATATATCCAAGAACTGTTGAAGCTCTGACATTAATTTCAAATGCATATAAAACATAAGAAATAAAGTAAGTAAGTATTTGTGGCATCACAGCAAAATGAATAATTTGTAGTTTATTTGCACCAACGGCTGTTAAAGCTTCGATTGGACCTGGGTCAATTGTTTCAATTGCTTCATAGAATAATTTAACAACCACACCAAATGTAAATACAGTTAAGGCTAGAACACCGGCAACTGGACCAATACCTACAACGGCAACAAAGATTGCACCTAAGAGTAGGTCTGGAATAGTTCTAACAATATTCATAATTATTCTTAGAATTCCAGTAACGGCCTTATTCTTAACAATATTTCTAGCGATTAAAAGAGAATAAACAAAGGCGATGGCTGATCCCATTACAGTTCCTAAAATTGCCATTTTAATTGTTTCAATTAAAAGTGGAACTGCCGTAGCGGCATATCCCCAATCGGGGTGACACATTTGAACAAAAATATCAGTGAATTGACTAAAGTTATTAAATAAAACACTAATATGGGTATTTGTTACATCTACTGAAAGAAAGAGACCTAAAACCATAATTACGACCCATACAAGGTTCATAATTTTGAATTTCTTTTTAGGCAATTCAGCTAAATGCTGTTCCTTAGATTTAGGCATCTTCTTCCCCTTTCTTGCCATTTCCACCATTGTAAATATCGTCAAAGACAGCTTGAGAAGTTTCACTCATCTTACCATCATAAACAATTTGACCTGCACGAACACCGATTACTCGATCTCCAAATTCCTTAGCAAGTTCTACGCTGTGAAGGTTAGCAACTACAGTCATCCCGTATTCTTCATTAAGCATCTTCAAATCATGCATAACTCGACGTGAAGTTTGAGGATCAAGTGAAGCTGTTGGTTCATCAGCTAAAATAATCTTAGGATTTTGAGTAAGCACACGGGCAATAGCAACACGTTGCTGTTGTCCACCGGAAAGTTGATCCGCACGAGTATAAACTTTATCTGCTAAGTCAACACGTTGCAATGCTTCATATGCTTTTTGCTTATCTTCCTTAGTAAATAAGTTAAAAGTTGTTTTCCAAGTTGGATAGTAACCTACTCGGCCAGTTAAAACATTGCGTAAAACACTTGAACGTTTAACTAAGTTAAAGCTTTGGAAAATCATTCCAATATCACGACGAATTTCGCGTAAGTCTTTACCCTTAGCAGAGGTAATTGACTTGCCATCAATTATAATATCTCCTTCTGAGACATCTTGTAGACGGTTAATTGAACGAAGTAAAGTAGATTTACCTGCACCAGATAGACCTACTACTACTATAAATTCTCCCTTATCAATATTTAAGTTAATATCCTTTAAACCAACTGTTCCGTTATCATAAATTTTACTAACGTTTTTTAGTTGAATCATCGGCTGATTAGTAGCTGCCATTTAATTTAAAAATCTCCTTAACATTATTTAAATTGACTACAGTGCATAAAAAGATAATCGTCTTTTAGAGACAATTATCTTTTACTAACTAAGCTTTATTTAATTGACTATTTCTTGTCCTTGGCAATAATCTTGTCATACTTACGAACAATATCGAAGTTACTGTCCTTAGACTTAGTGTAGCCTTCGTGACTATAAATTGATTCGATAATCTTCTTACCTTCTTTAGATTCACCAACTTCAATAAATGCCTTTGCAAGTTTCTTTTGGAAGGACTTAGACATATCACTTCTAACAGAAATAGTATCGTTAGGAATTGGCTTAGTGAAGTAAATTGGGACAACTTGGTCCATAATCTTAGGATTGTCTTTTTTAACAGTGTTACGAGCATCTTCAAACACAAATGCTGCGTCAGTATCACCATTTAATACATTCAAAACTGCTTGGTCTTGGCCAGTAACAGTAACTAACTTACAATCCTTTGGCACATCCAAACCTTTTTCTCCAAGTTCAGCAATTGGGAAAACATAACCTGCTGAAGAAGTTGGGTTTTGAACTGAAATACTCTTGCCTTTTAGATCCTTCCAAGATTTAATTTTAGAACCCTTCTTAACAAGAATTTCTGCTCTATAGTAATCAACTAATTTATTAGTTGCCTTACCACCAGGTTGCTTAACGCCGTAACGTTGAGATTGGAGTAAAACGTCAGCAGCTCCTTGTTTATGAGCTAATACATAACCATCAGGTGGTAAGAAACCAACATCAACTTTTTTAGATTTCATAGCTTCAACAACTGTGTTGTAATCAGTTGACATTGAAACATGAACTGGGATTCCAAGCTTTTTAGAAAGCATTTTTTCTAAAGGCTTAGCACGAGCTTCAAGCTTATTAGCAGCTTGACTAGGTACAAATTGGATAGTTAATGATTTTGGTGTATAACCATCCTTTGAACTGTTTGACTTGTTAGAACAAGCAGTTGCAACAACAGCAAGTAAAATTGCAAAAAGGCCTACTAAGACTTTTTTGAACTTTTTCATCATTTCCTCCTAATGAAAAACATTAAATGACAAATACAAAAAAAGACCCAATATGATGAGCTGACAAAAAGAGCTAATCACATTGAGCCAGAAAAGTCGCTAAAAAAACAACGAAAGCGCCAACACCAATGAAGACTGATTCACCAAAGGAATCAGCCCAAGAACGAGCCACTGAATTTTGGTTACGATTTATAATGTTGTAATCGAAATTCGCCATTATCGTTCTTCCTTTCCCTAGTACTAACGTTCGTTCTTAAGTATCATACCAAAAATATTCGTACTTGGGTACTATTATTTTAATGTAAGCGCTCGTAAATATTAATTTATTGAATTGGATCGATCCACTTTATAAAAAAACACTCTATCACTAATGATAGAGTGTTTTTTTATAATGTTCGTTTTTTAAAAGTACTTTTTCTTAGGCTTTGCAACCTTGTTATTATCAAGATCAGTCTTAACAATTAACACATCGGATAAAGCATGTTGGTTAACATAAGCAGTAACACTACCCATTAACATTCTTTCAACTGCGTTCATACCAGTTGCACCCATAATAATTAAATCGTTGTGGTGATCTTTAATAAAATCAACAGCAATAATTCTCTTAGGGGAGCCATAACGAATATGGTAAGAAACATCAGTAAAATTAAAGTGTTCCTTAGCCCATTCTTTTAGACTCTTTAAATACTCTTCGGAATCCTGCGTCATTTGATAAATGGTATCCCCAGAAATCAAAGTATCCTGCATTTCCCCCATAAATTGACGAGTATCAATAACATTCAATACATCCAGATGAGCATTGTTATCAAGAGCAATCTTTACTGCTTTATCAAACGCACGCTCTGCAGTTTCAGAACCATCAACAGGAACTAAAATGTTGTCATAATCTTCTACCATAAGAAATCATCTCCGCATGGAATTTGCATCTTTACATTGTAATTTTACCATTAATTATACCAATTAATAAGTTTGTTTTCTTTTTATAGATCTGAGAAAAATAAAATATCTAAGAAAAAATATGTTAAAGTAATAATACTGTATTTAAATAACTATAGTAAGGAAAAATACTAATGAGCGAAAATTATGAGACGAAATTAATTGGCATCCAAAATGGTCGCAATTTCCGCGAACTTGGAGGCTATAAGACTGTATCCGGTCAAACAATTAAATATAATAAATTACTTAGAACTGGTAATTTAGCTGATCTTTCTTCATCAGACTTAGAATTATTGCAAAAGCATGGCGTTAAGTATGACGTTGACTTTAGAACAGAAAAAGAAAAAAATGATCATCCTGATCGTGTTCCAGAAGGCGCTAAATATGTTTTTGATCCAGTTTTTAGTGATGATTTAACTAATGCATCTAAGGGGATCTTTGCTTTAGAAGAGAATGCCGAAAAAGATCCTAAATTTGGCTTTAAGCATATGTTCTTTGCTTATGAAGATATGATCAATGGACAAACTGCTCAAAAAGCTTACCGTAAATTCTTTGACATTTTGCTTACAAATGATAAAGACAAGAATGCTCTTCTTTTCCACTGTACTGCAGGAAAAGATCGGACAGGGTTTGGAGCTTTGTTAATCTTATCAGCATTAGGAGTACCTTTTACTACTATCAAATATGACTATACTCTGACTAATATCACAACAAAAAGTTTTGTTGATGCAATGCTTAAGCAAGCAGCCGCTGACGGCTCTAGCAAGCGTGTATTGCAGTCTATTAAGGATATTCAGTCAGTATATCCAGAATACTTAGACCATGCTGTACATGTCCTAAACCAGCAATACGGAGGAATTAATGAATATCTTCGTTCTACCATGAAACTCTCAAGCAGTGATATCATGGATCTTAGGAGAATCTATCTTGAGGATTGATATAGATTATGGATATTCCAAAATATTTACAAATTGAAAATGAGCTAAAGCAAGAAATTATCTCTGGCAAATTTAAATATGGAGATAAATTTTATAGTGAAGCTCAATTAAAAGATAAGTTTAATGTTTCTTCAATTACTGTTATCCGAGCTGTAAAAGATCTCGTTAAGGCAGGCTACTTAGTTCGTCATCAAGGAAAAGGCACTTTTATTTCACGATCAAGAAAAGATAAATTAGTTCGTCTTAGTGATAATGAAGTCTTCTCAAACAAACAAGAAGAAGATACAGTTAAAGTTTTGAAACTCCAAGAAGAAAAACAGAGTGAAATATTAAAAAAACTCGGCTTACCCAAATATGATAGTTACTACTATATTGAACGTTTACGCTTAATTGGTGACACGCCATTTATGGTGCACCGTTCATTTATACCAGCTAAATTTATTAATCGAAATTTAGCTAAAGATCCGAATAATTATCATAGTATCTATGAAACCTTGCAAAGCGATAAGCAATTGTATCTATTTGATGAGCCCTTTACTGAAACAGACACAATTGTAAAAGCTGATAGCGAAATTAGTAAGCAACTAAAAATAGCTAAAGATTATCCTGTTGTACGACAAGTCAAAAAAACCATTTTATCTACTACAAGTGAAGTAGTTGAACTAGTTGTTGGCTATAAACGGTGTGATTACTTTTCACTTTCATTTTCAAGTACTGATTATCCGGAAGTTTAATAATTTAATCTGGAGACAAAAAGAAGCTGCAAAGCAGCTTCTTTTTATTTTTCAATTTCAAAATTATTCTCTAAAAAATCATAAATTTCTTCATTTGAATCTGAATTAAATAATTCATTTAAATCATCAACTGAAGTTCCAGCTAGAAAGTCCATAATTTTAGCCAAAATAGTTGAATGCATATCTGGATCATTATTTAAAATCAAAAATAAGAACTTAACTTCCAATGCTTCGCTTGGATTAACCATATTATTAAAAGTTGCTGAATTTCTAAGAGCAATCGGTACAATTAATTGTGCGCTAACATAATCCCCTTCAGTATGAGGAACTGCAACATCTGGAAGTTCTCTAGATAAAGGTCTCATTGAAATTCCAGTTGGATACTTATCTTCACGTTCAATAATATCGCCTAAAAAATCTTCTTTAACATAGCCTAAGTCATATAATTTTTGAGAAACGGTCTTGAATATTTCGTTTCGATCAGTTAAGTCTGTCACAAAGACAGCTTCTGGATCGAAAAGACTTTTTTTAGTATTCGTAGTAGGTTCCGCCTTTCCTAAGCAAAAATTTCTAGTTTCATTATATAAAACCGATTTCAAAAACACAAAAGTAGGTGTTTCTTTTGGGCAAATTTTGTTAAAGTTAGTTAATGTAAAAAATATTCCACCGATAAGAAAGAAAGGTTTTTTTCCATGACAAAACAAAAAACAGTTTATTTTGGTGCTGGTTGGTTTACTGAAACTCAAAACAAGGCTTACAAAGATGCAATGAGTGCTCTCAATGCTAATCCAACGGTTGATTTAGAAAATAGCTATGTTCCTCTTCAAAATCAATATAAAGATATTCGTGTTGACGAACATCCCGAATACTTACATGATAAAGAATGGGCTCAAGCAACTTACAACGGTGACTTAGTTGGTATTAAAACTAGCGACGTTATGCTTGGCGTTTACGTTCCTAAAGAAGAAGACGTTGGTTTAGGGATGGAATTAGGTTACGCTATGTCTCAAGGAAAGTATGTTTTACTTGTAATTCCTGATGAATTATATGGTGAATCAATCAACTTGATGAGTTGGGGCGTTGCTGACAACGTAATTAAAATGAGTGAATTAGCTACATTTGATTTCAACCGTCCTAAATATAACTTTTACGATGGTGCTGTATATTAATTTAAATAAAACATTCTAAGCTAAATAGTGAATCGATTATCCGACGGGATAGCTGATTCACTATTTTTTTGTTTTAGCCGTAAAATTTAAAATAGTAGTAAAACCTTTCACAACCTGTTAATCCTAATAATACACCTGCCACTGACATATAAATAATTATCTTCCTTTTCATTTTACTTTCCCATCTAACTATCTATTAATATTATTTAAATTACCAAAAACGGCTTTGCGAACTATTGCAAAGCCATTTTTATCCTACTTTTTTACTGGTATCTTCTCCGCACGAGTCAAGGCACCCTTAATGCAGTCTAGATACAATTTACTAATATCGTCTCGACCTCCAAAGTGTGTTCCATCAGTACCTGCAAATAGATTCTGATGTGCCCGAGCCACCTTGTCCCAATCACCAATTGTAATGAACTTGTACTTCTTAGGAAGAGTTCGTTCCCAAACGGCTAACTTATAGGAATTATATGATGAATCGGCATGACCATCATGCGGAGTAATAAAGATTAAATGATGGCCTGGTTTTAGATCTTTAATAACCTTCTCAGTCTGCTGTTGATAATCATCTAAAGAATTGGTCCCAATACAAATTACAACATTGCGTTTTAATCGACCTGAATTTTGCGCGTTCATCAACACATCGTAGGCCTTATCCATAGTACGATTACCTTCTGCATCAATATCAACATTTTTCATATGATCTAAGAGATATTTTCTACTTCCTAAAGTCACACTATCACCAATAATAGTTGCTCCATCATCTTGTACACTATTTTGCGCATTTTCTTTCTTAGGAGGCTTAGGTGCTGCTTGAACATAGGTAGTACTTAATTGATCTGCGTCCTGCTGAATTCCGCCAAGCAGTAGATTTTTTTCTAAAGAAGAAATTGAAGGTGCCTGCAGGCATAAATACACCCCAAGACCGATAGCAAGTGTTAAGCCTAGTCCTAATGGAGCCACAATATGCTTGAAAGTAATTTTATGTTCTCCAATTGAAACAGCTTTTCCTCTGATTAAAGGTTCTAAGAAATAAAACGATACACTTGCAAAAAGAACTGAAAGAATTGTCGTAATTAAAGCTGCTAGCCAAGTTGGATAAATTTTTGAAAAAATTACAAACAAAGGCCAGTGGAATAAGTAGACACTGTAACTAATGTCTGCAATATAAGTAAAAATAAACGGTTCCTTAGTGTTAGGTGTTTTACGGTGTAAAATATTAGCTCCTAAGATTGCACAAGCCGCAAATAAACTTGCTAACAAAAAGCCAAACATATAAGTCTTACGTTGATCAAAGCGTAAAACATAAGCTAAAGCAAATAAACACGCTAAATTTAGCACCATAAAAGTAACGGCACCAGCTTTATTCCAATGTTTTGCTACACTATTACTAAACGCAGGCAATAAATCTTGAATTCCTGCAATCGAACCGAGCATACTTCCAATAAAGAATGGGAAAATATGCGCAATACTTGAGAAATAAATTGGTGAAAATTCGCTTAAACTTTGTGCACGTAAATACATTACCGTCGCACTTACAGCCGCTAAAACTGCAGATGCAAAAAATACACGTATTCTGAACTTTTTAACATTAGGTGTAATCTTGGTTAAAAGATATAAAATAAAGCCCCAAACTAAGTAAAATTGGACTTCAATAGCTAATGACCACGTATGCACAAATAGATGTGGTATAAAGCGCGATTCATAAGTTCCACCAGTATTAATTTCAAAAATATTAGTTGAAAAACCAACTGCGGCTGCTAATTGTTTAGGAAGATCAGTAATATAGTCTTTACCTACCAAAAGCGTAAAAGGTAAGACAAAGGCTATCATTAACAATAAAGGCGGCAAGATCCTCATTATTCGACGATAATAAAAATCTCCTAACCTAAATTTATTAGACCGGCTAAACTCATCTAAGGCTAAAGCAGTAATCAAATATCCAGAAAATGTGAAAAAGATATCTACACCAATAAAGCCACCAGTGTAGCGCATCTGGAAGAAGTGATAAAGAAGCACACAAATTAAACCCGTGACTCGGATTAAACTAAACCATTTAATTCTCATTGTTTAACATATACTCCCCTCTCATACTTCCCAGACTGAATTACTTTTCCTTTCTTCATTAACTGTCCATTTCCTTGGGCAACTCCGTGATGAAATTGTCCTTTAAATGTCCAACCTTCATGCGATTTATAAGTACCTAAGCCTTCAAAATGGCCGTTTTTAAACGCACCAGTATAAGTATCGCCATTGTTAAAATGCATTACGCCAGAACGAAGTTCTCTATTTTCAGTTGTGCCTTGATAGACTGTACCATCTTGGAATTTAACAGTATCCTTTTGTAGACCATTAGCATAATAAAATGTAAACCAAATACATCCTAGAATTAAAATAACAGATACGATTAAAGTCCATATCTTACGTTTAGTCATTGTCATCTCCTTGTTTTATAACACATTAACATTTTATGATACCACCCTTATCTTATTTAAATATTTCAGTCTGCAATAATACTCTTTGACCTATTTTCTCTACGAAAAAAGTGTCTGGAAAAAAGTCCGTTTTTAGTTAATTTTGGACTTTTACTCAAAAGAAAAATCTTATTAAATCAAAGTTTATCAATACCAAGATTTAGCATAATTTCTTAATTTCTGAGTTTTTTCCAGACACAGACACTTTATGAAATACTAAAATTAATTATTCTCCGCGATTTCGTTAAAGTGAGAAGCTAAATCTTGGTTAGCAGTTGGATGAACTACCACATATCCTCCATTTGTCGTCTGATCAACCAAGGCAACTGGTTCTCCATGATAAAAACAGAACAGATACGTTATATGATCTTCTGCACTTTTACCATTATGATTAAAAATAGCAACTACATTATATGTATCACTGTCATTATCTTTATTAGTTACTTGCGGATTCCATTTCAACTTAATAGTTTCCATATCTTTAGGATCCCTACTATCGTGATCTCCAGAGCTCAATTTAAATGGGTAAGTATCTTCACTAATATCGCGTGGGAAATGCTCTCCAGCTAATGTTACCAGATCATCTTCTCCTTCATTATAATGTTCATAAGATTGATGCATCTTATTGCCGAATTCATCCATATAACTAATTAATTCATCATTTTGGTTATTTGACCATAGCCGGTCTTTAGATGTAGTCTTCTTAGATTTTGTGTTAGTTTTAGAACTCCGATCATTAGCTTTTTCATCCGACTTACCAGCAACAATCGATAGATTATCATTCCAAATATTTACATTTTTCTCCGTGTTTTCAGATTTAATTTCTGGATAAATCTGAGTTAAAACACTTCTATTACTGTAGCCAGACTTATTTCCAATATAAGTTATCTCTTTATTATCCTTAGAAACTAAATAGCCAACCTGATCATTTATAACATATAATCTACTTCTGTCAGTAGCACTGATCTCATAATCTCCAAAACGATATTTTGAATAACTTTCTATTGTTAAGTGACCGCTTCCTAAATCATCAGCTGCTTCTCCCCATTTTTTGCCATATTTTTTATCGGCATAAAGGATTGCCCAAGCAGCTAGTTGCTTACTTGGAATCTTTTTAATCTCAGCACTAGTTAATTTTCCATTACCACCAATCACAGTGCTATTAGTCGAATTTCGACCATGTTGATACAATCCCCAGCCACCAAAAATAAGGATAAATGCGGCGATAATTGATCCAATAATAATATTTCTTTTTTTGGATTTTAATCTATTGCGGTGAATTTCACTTCTTTTAGGCATTTCTGAATTGGAATATATAACTGACCTTCCGCAATGTGGACAGAATCGGTCCGTAGGCTTAATTGATTTCCCACAATGGGGACAAAATTTATTCATACTTTGACCTTTCTAAAAGGGTAAAGTATAGCACTGTCATTAAATTATTTATATTGTAACAAATTAATCAACAAAAAAAGCTGATAGAAACGAAATGAAGTGCCTCATAATTGTTAGACATAAATCTAATGATTGTGCGGCACTTTTTTATGGCCAAATATTCAACTGAATTAAAAATTAAAGTTATTTCTAAATATTTAAATCATGTTAATTCACTATTAGGATTAGAAAAAGGAATATTTGAAGAGATGTCCAATAGTTTATTACGCAGTAATTTATACATTTTTCATTATAAAAAACGACCCACGTATGGTTTTACCAACGCAAGTCGTTTTCGACATCTATATAAATAAGCTATTTCTTCATACTAGCAAGCATTTGATTAATATCTACAATACCTGCCTTACCCGCATTCACAGAATCTGCATCATTACCAATCATTTGACTATTGAGCCAATCAATTACCATTGCCAGATTCATTCCTGCAATTAGGTGAATATCTTGACCACTCATAATCAAGCGACTAACTGTGTTAGCTGGTGTGCCGCCCATTAAGTCAGCAAATACTGTTAGATCTTCTTCAGGAATACCGTTAATGGTATCTTGAAACTTCTTTTCAAAATCTTCTGGTCCTTCTTCTGGAAGTAAACATACTACATGAATATATTCTTGAGGACCCATAATTAACTCTGCACTTTTTTTAACTTCTTCAGCCATCTTACCATGACTGATTAGCACTAATTCTTTTGTCATAATATTTTTCCTTTAATTTACTGCTAAATCTTAGCAAGAACACCAACACCGCCAAGAATAACTGAAAGAACTAAAACAATTAAGATAGCTTTAGTTGAAGTCATCTTCTTCTTTCCAAGTAACCAGTAAACAAAGCCAACAATCAAAGCAGGCAAGAGTTTAGGAATGATCATATCTAAGTTATTTTGGATATCCATGGTAACTTTACCAATTTGTGGTACCCAAGCAAACTTAACGTTAACCATCGTAGCTACTGAAGCACCAACCATAAATACACCAAGTACTGTAGCAGCATCAGTTAAAGCATTCAAACGGTCTCTCATATCAGTAACAAGAGTCACTCCTTTATCATAAGCAAACCGTAGTTGCTTCCATCTGAAGAAACAGATAGCAATTTGAGCAGCAATCCAGATAAATACACCAACTGGGTTTCCTTGAGAAGCCATCGAAGCAGCCAAGGCACCGAAGATTGTTGGAATTAATGCAGCAAAGATTGAGTCACCAATTGCGGCAAAAGGTCCCCATTAATCCAACCTTCAAACCAGTAACAGTATCTTTACCTTCAACGCCTTCATTTTCTTCAATAGCTAAGTCAATACCAGTAATAATAGTGTTGAAGAAGTTAGAAGTGTTAAAGAACTGAACATGCGTCTTCATCATTTCTTGTAATTCTGGAGTATTATCACCATAAATCTTACGAAGTTGTGGCAAGATTAAGAATAAATATCCAGTATTCTGCATTCTTTCATAGTTCCAACCTAGTTGGAAACCGAATAGAGAACGTCTGTTAATTTGATTAAAGTCTTTATCTGTTAATTTATAAGTTGGTTTAGAGTTCATCATCGGTGATTTCCCCCTCCGAAGCTACATTAGTGGATTCTGTAGTAGTTGTGGCTTCTTTTGTTCCGCCTTTACCACTACCACCTTTGCCACTAATTTCATCCTTGTAGTGTAAGATTGCGAATGCCAATCCAATTAAAGCCATTGCAAGCATTGGTAGACCATTGAAAGTTGCAGTAAATGATTTAATTGCTGCTTGAAGACCTGTACCTAAGGTTTGAATGCTTGTAAATAAAACTGAGAATAAAGTAGTAAATGTGAATCCCATAATTAAGTAAGCGGTATGCTTCTTAACTGGTAAGTAACGAAGCAAAATAGCAAAACCAACTGCAGGAAGGACAGCACCGGCTACTGTTAAACCAGTACCTAACCACTTTAAGTTTCCATTCAATGAGTTAGCAATTGTTTGAACCAAGCCGCGTCCAAATGCTAAAGCAATAAAGACAGGGATTGCACGAGATAAAGCCCATGGAATCGCACCGTAAAGGAAGTTTCTCTCGATTCCCTTATAATTGTTTTCTTCAATTAAGTGATCAATTCTGTGAGCAAAATAAGTGTTAGCAAATCTTGCCAAAACGTCCAATTGAACCATGATTGCAGCTACAGGAACCGCAATTGAAGAAATAGCTACTTGTGGGCTCATTCCTTTAATACTTACAGAAAATGCTGTTGCTAAAACTATACCAGTAGTTGCATCAATCTTAGAAGCACCACCGAAAGTACCAACACCTAAAACTGTAAGTTGCATGGCACCACCAATAATTAAACCGGTTTTTAAGTCACCCATGATTAAACCAGCAATCAAGCCAGCTCCAACTGGTGTATTCAATGATGAATAAATTTGTAATTCATCAAGAATTTCATATCCAGCATAGAGGGTAAGTAGTAATATTTGCCACCAAGCCATAATTAAACCTCCTATTTAATCTTTTCGTTCATTAATTTCATAAAGTCATGAGAATCATCGCTTGGAGTTAACTGAGCTGTGATCTTCACACCCTTATCCGCTATTTTCTTAAAGTCTTCAACGTCTTTTTCCTCAACATTGATCTGCTTAGTCACTTGCTTAGTAGTATCAGTTTGAGACATAGTACCTACATTCAAGGTATCAAGTTTAAGACCTAAGTTAATTAAATCTAAGAAGGCTGCTGGCTTTTTAGCGACAATAAATACTCGCTGATTACCATAACGATCATGAATTAAGTGATCGGCTGCAACCTTTGCTGGTAAAAACACTAAGACGAGTAGTAAGAGGTGTAGCCATTCTTAACCCACTTTTTTGAATGTCGCTTTTTGCTGCTTCTTCATCAACAACAATAATACGATCAGCTTGAAGTTTTGGAGTCCAAAGATTAGCTACTTGACCATGGACAAGCCGTCCATCAATTCTAGCTCCCACAATATTCATAGAGATTCCTCCATTGTTTGTAAATACTTTGTAAGCGCTTTCCGCAATTTCAATCTTAGTATATTAAGTTTTGCTAGTCAACTGGTTACAACCACTTTTTTAAGATTTTCTAAAGTTACTTGTAAAGGTATAAACTTTTAAGCTTTGTAACGTGATTCACCATTTAAATAAGTTTCACTTACAGTCATGTCATGATTTAATACAACAAAATCAGCTGGGTGATCTGGCTTAATCACTCCACACTTATCAAGTAAATGACAGCTCTTAGCTGGCACATAACTCGCCATCATAACTGCATCTTCAGGTGTTGCAACATTCCAATCAACTACATTCTTAACTGCATCCTTTAAGAGCAAAATACTACCTGCCAAATTATTAGTTTCTTTTAGGCGTGCCATTCCGTCTTTAACATAAACTGGCAACTCACCTAAAACATAGTCCCCATCTGGCATTAAACCTGCTTGCATACAATCTGTAATCAAAGCAATATGTTCTGGTCCACGTGCATTTACCAAAGCACGAACAGCTGGTTCTTCAACATGGTGACCATCGCAGATTAATTCATCAGTTGTTAAACGTGAAGAAAAAGCAGCACCAATAATATTAGGTGAGTGTTGTGACAAACTGTTCATCCCATTAAATGTATGAGTAAATACGCTAGCACCAGCTTCAACACAACCAATAGCATCTTCAAAATCAGAATCTGAATGGCCTAAAGCAACGACTAATCCCATTTTTACTGCTTCACGTACAAACTGACGAGCATTTTTTCTTTCAGGTGCCATTGAAATCTTAATTAGCAGGTCATCTGAAGCCTTACGCCATTTTTTCAAAAGCATAATTGATGGATCAGTCATGTACTTTGGATTTTCTGCTCCACCATGCTTTGGAGTAAAGAAAGGTCCTTCAAAGTGTAAGCCTTGAATTTTAGCACCAGTTTCTTCACCCTTATGTGCAGCAAACTTTTCACAAGTTTCTGTTAATTCTTTGTCACTAGCAGTAATAGTTGTTGGTAGCCAGCTAGTTACACCAGCTTGCAGCAAACCGTTTGAAATCTTGTCAATGCCCTCCCAGTCACTCTTCATCGTATCTTCATCAAGCAAACCATGAATATGTGTATCTACATAACCAGGGGCAATCCATTGATCGCCATATTCTTTAATTAAGCCATGGCTCGGCTTTTCATCTTCTCGATAATATAAACCAAAGTTGCCATCATCTTGAACTTCAAGATAACCGCCCTTTTCAGTTCTATTTTCTAAAAAGAATTTTCCTGCATGGATGTAATATGACATAATAGTTAACTCCTTAAATTAATTTATATTTTAGTCTGAAACTGTTTTCAAAATTTGAATTTTATTTGATGAATTTGTGAATTGTTACTCCCTTAACCACACGGTTAACAGTGCCTGTTGGGGATGGAGTATCTGGGGTATTTCCTACTTTGATTGAAGTAAGCAATGCAATTGTTTGTCCAAACATAATATCAGGTAAGGCTAAATATGCATCAGGCACTTCTTTTCCAGCAAAGGCAAAGAATTTCCCATCAAAATCTTGACCCTTTTTAAGCTGACCTACTCCCATTACTAAAGGAACAATTTGATCGGCCTTAATCTCATCTAAAATATCCAAATCATATTTTCTGGTATAAGTGTTGTTAGAAACAAAATCAAAAACAATCGTCTTCTTATCTAAAAACGACTTAGGACCATGTCTCAATCCCATCGAAGTATCAAATAAGGCTGCTACTTTTCCAGCTGTTAATTCCAAAATTTTAAGTCGTGCTTCTTCAGCTAATCCACCTAAAGCACCACTACCAATATAAGTAATTCGATCAAAATCAATATCAACTAGCTTTTGAATTTCATCTTCACGGTCAATTACACTTTGGCCCATTTCAGCAATTTCATTAACAATTGCTTCTTTTTCAGCATCACTTCTAGTATCAAAAACTAATAAAGTAGCTAAACTCATACATGAAAACGAACCAGTCATCGCAAAACCTTGGTCTAATGATTTAGCAGGCATTAAAAGAACTAAGCCATTTGGATCATCTTTTAAGTCTTGAGCCAAATGTCCTTCTGGAGCACAGGTAATAGCAATTTGATATAAATTAGTAACTAATTGCTTAGCAAGTTCAACAGTTGCAACTGACTCAGGAGAATTACCGCTACGAGCAAAAGAAACCAAAATTGTTGGTGTATCTGCTTCAAGATAATCTTCCGGTGTTGAAACAATTTTAGTTGTATCAATTGCTTCAAAGTCATATTTAGTACGGT
Source organism: Lactobacillus johnsonii (assembly GCF_013487865.1). Lineage (NCBI taxonomy): Bacteria > Bacillati > Bacillota > Bacilli > Lactobacillales > Lactobacillaceae > Lactobacillus > Lactobacillus johnsonii. Next base: position 136,122 of record NZ_CP047409.1, on the reverse strand, counting down.
CTCCATGCTTTCTCAAATAAGGCATTACTGTATTGCCTACATAAGCGCTAGTTCCTGCACCAGTAAAAATCACTTTTACCTTATCGAATTTTTTAGTAATTTTAGCTAAAAAATCATCGATTTCTGTTTTCTTTTCTTTATATATCTTAAAAGTTTCTTTCCATAAAGAAGGCTGTTGTTGAATTTCTCTAGTAGTAATATCTGCACCCATCTTTTTTAGTTCTGCATCGGTTTTAGTAAACATGAGCCTATTCCTTTCAATAATTAAACTAAATGATTGTATTGACGTGATCGATATATGAATCTATCTCCTCTAGCAAGAGAAATAGTGAACTCGATCGGTACATTTTTATCATTGATTGCCCGTCTAAAAATCTTCAAACTTGCATCCCCAGGCTTAACACCCAAGATTTTGCTGTCTTTTTCGTCCAGGTTAACTGCTTGTACATCTTCAAAAGCAAGAATACTTTGTTCATTATATTTTTGCTTCATCACTGTATATAAGTTCTCCTCTAGGTCAGACATTTTTAGATCGGGGAAAATTTTTTCAGGTAAATAAGTTTCTCCATACATTAGTGGTACTCCATCAGCTAGACGTAACCTAACTAATTTGTATGCCTTCTCACCAGTTTTTAAATTAAGCTGATTTGCAACATCTTCTTCAGGTGTCACAAGTTCTAATGTGCGGTTTTGTGTTGTTGGCTTGTGACCTGCTTCAGACATTTGCTCACTAAAAGAATACATACTTCCCAAGTTGGTTTGATCTAGATAAATTGTCGAAACAAATGTACCTTTCCCATGCAATCGATAAATAATGCCGCGCTCTTCTAAATCATTTAATGCCAATCGAATCGTATTTCGACTAACACCATACTCTTTCAAAAGTTGTCGTTCACTCGGTAATCGATCATTTGGCTTCATTTCAGTCTTAATTTTCTTTTCGAGATCTGAAATAACTTGCTGATAAAGTGGTTTTTTCATCTTCTAACCCCATCCAATCTTCAACTGGTTAGTACCACCTTCTACAGAATATTCCAGAAAGCGCTTTATGTCAAATCTAAAAAAACACGAAACACATTTTTTCGTTATAATATGAACTATACGTAAATGAAAAATTTAATTTAAAGAAGAAAACTAATTATGTCTGAAATTACTAACAAACAACAACCTCAACATTTAAGTCGTTTAGTCCACGTGGCTAAGGGTACTCGCTACTATGATTTGCAATTTGCAGATGGAACAAGAGCGCGTCTATACATTATTGCTAAAGGTATCTTTCGTTTAATCGTTGATCCAGCAGCAGAATTTAAGCCTTTAACTCCATCATTAACCATCGCAGCAAGTAACTTTAGTTTGCGTCCATTTGAAGATTCTCAGCTTTTAGTAACCGATGAGACTTTCACCATTAAAAGCGGTCAATTTTCACTTCGCTTGCAAAAGAATCCAGCTATCTTCAGTATTTTCGATGATCAACTACATCGCTACCGCATGATGCAAAGTAGTCCAATTGAACTGGGGAGCGATCATTCTAGCGAATTCTTACGTCAGAACAAAAACGAATTCTACTACGGTGGCGGGATGCAAAATGGAAGCTTCAGCCACAAAGGAAAAATTATCGAGATTAAAAATACTAATTTAACTGGTCCCGGTGCTGTTGCTTGTCCAGAAGGATTTTTCTGGTCAAATGCTGGTTTTGCAGAGTTGAGAAACACATGGAAAGATGGCATCTACAACTTTAAGAGTGATGACGGGACTACAGCAGTTATTACCCATCAAACTCCTATTTTTGATAATTTCTATCTTTTAGGAGATTCTCCAGCGGGAATATTGCGTCAGTACTATAAAATTACGGGGTCTCCTCTTTTCTTGCCAAAATATGCACTCGGTCTGGGTTATCTTGGTAACTACCTTGATACTTGTTGGACAGCAGCTAAACCTCAAGAAAATAGTGCAATTAAATTTGAAGACGGCAATACTTATAAAATTGCGCATAGCAATGATGATATTGTGGCCAAGTCCTCTCTTAATGGAGAAGAACAGTACCAATTTTCTGCTCGGGCAATGATTGAAAGGTACAATTCATATCATCTTCCACTTAGTTGGTTTGTTCCTAACTATGAAAGCAAACAAGACTTAAACGAAGATGAAATGAATAATTTAGTTGATTTTGCAAAAGATCAAAATGTAAAAATAGGATTCTATGGATCCCTGCCTACTGATGCACCAGCTAATTTTTTAAAGTTCAAGACTGATCCTGCTAATTTTCCTAATGAAAAAATAATGCAGGACTTTGCTATCGCTAGTGAACCTCTAATTGATAAAAATCAAACCAATCGTCCTTGGGCAATGGCAAGTAATGGCTGGAGTGCTATTCAAACTTTGGCTACTACTGCAAATGAAGGTGTTGGTGGTGAATGGGAACAAATTGCTACTGAAATTGCTAGCTTTTTAAGTATGTCTCTTTCTGGGCAGCCAAATGTAGGAAGTGCTATTGATGGAAAAGAAGGCGGCGGTAATGCACAAGTAAATATCCGTGACTTACAATGGAAAGTCTTTACTCCACTTCTTTATTCAATTGATAATTATGGTAATATCCAAAAAACACCATTTGCATTTAATTCAAAAATGACTAGAATTACTCGCGCCTATCTTAAACTTAGAGAAAAAATCACTCCATATCTCTATACTCTTACGCGCGCGGCTCAAGATGGAATGCCAATTGTTAGACCGCTCTTCTTAGCTTTCCCTCATGAACGAGTTAACTATACTAACCAAGTTAAACATGAATTTATGCTAGGAAATAACCTACTAATCGCTCCAATCACTAACGGGCGAGAAGATCCAAGTGGCGCTTCCCTAAAGGATAACCTCTACTTACCTAATCATCGAACAATGTGGATTGACCTCTTCACTGGTAAAAAACTAATTGGTGGTCGAATTTACGATAAGTTGCATTACCCACTCTGGCATCTTCCTGTATATGTACGCGGCGGTGCAATTTTACAAGAGTCATTAAGAAGTGCCCTTGTTTACCCACAAAGTAAAAGCTCAGCTATTTTATATGAAGATGACAATCAAACTAATGATTATGAAAAGGGTCATGCAGCTACCACACAAATCACTAGCTCTGTTAGCGGATCAAACCTTCATATTACTGTCTACCCAACTGAAGGCAGCTACACTGGTCTTGAAGAGAAACAAATTACTAATTTAACTATTATGTCTGATCGTTATCCTGGTAAAGTTTCTCTTAAACTAAACGATCAATTTGTTCCACTAACTGAATATAACGATCTTGATAGCTTTAACAAAGCTGAAGAAGGTATCTTCTACCAACAAGACTATATGCCATGCAAAGAATTTGGTTACTTTACTGGTCAACTGCAACCAGCTCTTAGAGTGAAGATGCCTGCTGTTGATATTCATGATAATAAGTTCGAGCTAATGATTGAAAACTTTAGCTACGGTAGTGAAGTAGAACAACATGCGATTATCGATTCAGCAATGGCTTCTCCAAGAAGTGCAGCAATTTTAACTGATCGCTTAACTTCAAAGAGCATTACTATTACCTGGACTAATCCAACTAATTTAGCAGATAAAAATATAATGGCCGATATCGAAGTTAACGGAATTGTTCATACTAATATTGACGGTAATACTTTTACTTTCCATGAGCTTGAACCTAATACACGCTACCGCTTCAGAATTAGAAATAAGTTCGGTAATAAAGTATCTGATTGGTCAGAATACTTTGGCACCCATACAAAGCGTGATCAGATGGATTATGCCATTTCAAATGTTACAGTTTCTAGTACGGGAGAAAGCGAAGAGGATTTACCAGTCGAAAATCTAACTGATCTTAAATTAGCTAGTGAGTGGCTTTCTAAAGATCAAATCACTAAAGATAGTCCTTTAGACTTAACTTTTAATTTCAACCATATTTATAAACTCAGCCGCATGGTTTATGTTCCTCGTTCACGTGATCGCATCGGTCATGTTTTACGTGTTCAAGTTGCTATTTCCAAAGACGGAGAAAACTTCAGCGACTTTAGTAAAGAAATTAATTGGCCAAATGATGCTAAAAACAAGGTAATTGGCTTAAGAGATGTAGTTGCTAAATCAATTAAACTTAGAATTTTGGCAACTTCCGATAATTTAGCCTCTGGAAAAGAAGTTCTATTCTTTATGGCAAAAGAATAAAATTAAAAAGTCCGAAAAGAAAATGTATAGTCATTTCATCTTTTCGGACTTTTTCTATATATGTTTTTGTTTCACGTGAAACCAAACGTAAATTTTTCTATCTTTCAACCATTCAAGGCTCAATTCAAACCAATGAGCAAGATGCGCGTCAGCTTTACGTTCTTTAGTAGCTAACTCAGGAGTAGCAAGAGAAAAACCATGTCCACCCTTATTAAACAAATGGGCCTCAAAGCGAACTCTATTTTTTCTTAATGCAGTAATATATTCAATCGTATTATCAATTAAGACAACCGGATCATCTACTGCCTGAAAAATAAAAGTAGGTGGGGTTTGGGGAGTAACTCCGACCGCTGTATCGAGTAAATCTTTTGCACTTGGCATTTTTTCCTTAGCATAAGAAGGTAAAGGAAAACCAATGTCTTTAATATTAATTAACGGATAACCTAAAATAGTCGCATTTGGTGATACTTTATCATGCTCAAAATGATATTCAGACTGCCATTTTTGACTTTCTGCCATTACATTCATCGAACTAACAACATGGCCGCCGGCTGAGAAACCAATTGTCATAATTCTATCTTTAGCAAGCCCTAACTTCTCACTGTTTTTTCTAAAGTATGCAACAGCAGTTAAACCAGATAAAGCCGCGTCAGGATAAATTCTGCCAGGATCGGTAGTTAAATTATATGACACTATTGCTGCATCAAATCCATGAGCTGCATAAGCTAGTGCAACTGGTTCTCCCTCTCTTAATGATAAATGATCAAAACTACCACCTGGAAAGACTAACATTAGTGGTCTTTTCTTTAGGAGAAGTTGCGGATTATCTTGCAAACTATAATAAGTAACGTTAAATTCACGACCATTAAAATTTGTTAACGTTAAATTCTCTATTTTCATCTTACAATGCCTCTATTTATCTCTACTTTTTATTTTCTTTATTTGTTAAAGTATGTGCTAAGAATATTGTAGTTAATGGTACCGTTAAAAGCACACCAATAAACGAATATACAATAATTAAAAACTCATCCACAAAAAGTTTATCATTTAAAATTTCAAATAAGGAATAATTTAGTCTTATATACCAAATAAATATTGGTAAAAAACTGCCAAATAAACCAAATAAAATGGTATTCATGGCCGTTCCTAGTACATCCGCTCCAACTTCATTCCCGCTTCTAATTAATTGCTTTTGTGTAATGCTAGGATCATGTCGCTTTAACTCAAGCAAGCCCGCACTCATTGCAACACTAGCTTCCGCAATTGCTCCTAGCATTGAAAAGATTGCAACTAAAATTGCAATTTGAGAAAAACTAATTCCTACATTTAATGATAAACCAATTAATTCTTCCCCTGCCTGGTCTCCAAAGCCTTGAGTTTGCGCTAAATTTTCAAACAAGATAATTATCAACATCACAATTAAACTCACGCACAGAGCAGTTAAAAAGGCATTTTTAGCCACAGTATAATCATGTGTTCCTAAATAAATAATCGTTAATAACTTTAAAGGAATAAATATTGCTCCAACCAATACTATATTTACTCCCCAGGAAATAAGTAGTGCAACTAAAATCAGTAAACAGGCATTGATAACGACACTTAGATAACTCTTAAAGCCAGTTTTTCCTCCAACTATAATCATTAATACTAGAAGAATTAATAAAAGAGCAGTTAAAGTTGTCATTTTTCTACCACCTCTGCTTTTTTGTTTTTTAAAAAGACAGCACTAGATAGAGTAGCAAAAATCACTGTCAGTACAATTCCGATTGCCGAGCTTAAACTCTGGATGACTCCTAAGGAAAGGGTATATTTAAAGGTATAGACTAAAGTATTATTATCTCTCAAATACAAAATTGTCATAGGTAAGGCCTCGGCCATAAAAATTAAAACTAGTACATTTATTAATGGCCCCATAATCTCTTGACCTAGAGTTCGTCCGCTAATAAATAGCTCTTTAAATGTTAGCTCTGACTTATGTTTTGCTAATGCATAAAGACTAGAAACAATATCAGTAGCTTCATCCATTACTGCTCCTAGAACTCCTAGAATTGTCTGAGATAAAAATAAAGCTCGAGGATCTTGAGTAGCATAATCTACTGCTTCATAGTCAATTCCACGCTCATGAGTTACTCTCATAACTAAATAAAAGATGCCAAAAGAGACAAACACTCCTAACAAAGTAGCAGTTAAAGTCACCAGCATTTTTTGATTAAAGCCTTGTACTATTACCAGAGAAATAAAAGTAAACAGAATTGCTGCAATACTATAAATTAAGAAAATTCTTGTTCCATTTTCCTTTACATCACTTTTAATTACAAAATAAAAAATTATACTATTTAAGATCATTGAAATTAAAAGTAAACTAGCCTGTTTTCCTGTAATTAAAACAATTACACTAATCGTCAAAAACATGCTTAAAACAACAACCCAGTCACGTTTTGGTTCAACTAATTTAGGTTTGCCTTTAATAAATGAAACAATTACACGTTGATGAGGTCGATACTTTTGTGAAACAGCTTGAGACGGCGAATAAGTATTAGTAACTAAAAATGTCTTTCCCTTATATTTTCCAGACAAAATTTTTAAATGTAGATTTTGTTGCCGTACCTCGTCTTTGTTTTCATAGTTGTCTTTTGTCTTATCGACTAATGTATCTGTTATTTGCCTATCAGTAATGACCGCAATTGGCTTACTTGCAAAAGCAGTTGAAAAATAGGTAATTAGAGTAAAAAATATTCCCACAAATAAGACTGCTAAACTAAGCCAAATTTTCGCATTCTTCTTCACTTTTTTGCCTTCCCTAAATAATTCAATAGTTAGTATGCTACTATAGTAGCATTAAAAGTTTTTACTAATTATTAAAAAATAGTAATTTATCTGAGGTAGATTTAATGGAACTTATGATTTCAACTTTTACCCTAGCAATTGCTGCAGCAATTAGTATTATCATTGCCCAAGCAATTGATAAGGTATCTGTTAACTATGTGAGCATGATCATTGGGATAATTATTGGTCTTATTCCCTTATTAAATAGCCAAGTTGCTAGCTTTGATTCAGAAATTTTTATGGAATTGATCGTAGCTCCACTTTTATTTTTTGAAGGTCAAAAAACTAGAATTCATAATATTGGTAGAAGAATTAAGGAAATCATCGGATTAACTGTAATTATGGTTCTTCTGGCCTTAATAATCAGTGGATTCAGTATTTATTTATTCACTAGCATTAGTCTTCCACTAGCCTTTATCATTGGTAGTATCAGTACTCCAACGGACGCAACGGCAAGTGAAGCCGTAACTAATGGTTTACGAATGCCTAGACGGGTAACTTCCTCCCTAAAAGCTGAGTCACTTTTTAATGATGCTTCGGGAATCATTTTACTGAATATGAGCTTGCTATGGTTTGCCAATGGTTACATCAATTATGGGCAAACCATTCATGACTTCTTTGTTTCTTCATTAGGTGGAGCAGTATTAGGTTTTGCAGTCGCTTGGATAATCATTATTTTTCGTCAAAGTCTCATCAGATCACGATTTAATTCTTTAAATGCACAGAATTTAATTTATATCCTTACCCCGCTAGCACTTTATGCGTTAGCAGAAGATTTACATGTTTCGGGAATTATTGCCGTTGTGGTTGCTGGCTTATTACATAATGCAGAATCTCAGCAAAGTTTACTTCTTAATTCAAGACAAATCCATATGGGACGAGACTTGCAAAATCTTATTTCAGATATTTTCAACAGTATGGTTTTTATCATTTTGGGACTAATGATGGTCAGAATATCCCGAAATAAATTATTTAATGGTGACTTAGCCAAGTGGATTCTTGTTGGCTTCATTGTTTATCTCGCAAATTTACTTGTTCGTTATGTCTATGGACGTTTAGTTATTCGCTATGATCGACGAGAAAGTACTGTATTTTCACTTGGAGGTATTCATGGTGCTGTTACTCTTGCTCTAGCCTTAACAATTAGTGCTAACTTTTTAGGAACTAAAAACTACAATCTAGTTATTATGTCTGAAGCAGTTTTAATTATTTTGAGCATGCTTGTACCCACGATTGTATTTCAATTTATTCTTCCCCATGAAGTTAGTGATGAAGAAGCACACATTGTTATGGAGAAGATCCGTAATGAAATGGTTAAACGAGCTCTAATTTCAGTCCATAAAATGTACCTACCTAAAAGAGTTAAGCGCCATGTTATCTATACTTTACTCAATCAAAAAAGAGTTGTTAAAACACGAGAATACATGCGTGTGTTGCTAAAAACAATTGATCAGCCTAATCTAACTAAATCAGAACAGTATTTACAGCGTTTAGCATTTTTTAGAGCATTTGCTATTGAGCGTGAATATTTAGAAATGATTGGACAAAAAGAGAGTAAATATAGAACGTATATCTTAAGTCTGTATAACGACGTATTACTAGCTGAATCATTAATTATTGAATCTGATGATGAATAAAAAAATAGGATGCCGCATTTCGGCATCCTATTTTACTTGAAAAAGCGATCCCACCAATGGTGTTTTTTCTTAGGACGAATTTGCATTTGAGCTAGGGTACGATGAATATTTTCTTCTACCTGTTGCTTACGACGCTTTTCTTCGTTCTCTCTAGCTTTTTTTAAAATTTCTTCATGAGCCTCTTGCTCACTTTTTTGTTCTTCAGTAATCTCTTTGGCAGCTTCCTGATCTTTATTATTAGCTTTTTCTTTAGAATCTTCTGATTCCGGCTCAGCTAATTGGTGTGAACGATCAATTAATTTTCTATTTTGAGCTTCAACACGCGCTACCTGCTTCTGCAAATCTTCAATTGCTTTATTCTGACTTGCAATAGTATTTTGTAGCATTGTTAAAAGTTTTACTACTTGATCAGCATCAACAGTGGCAGTATTAGTAGCAACTGATTTTTGCATTTTTGCTGCTTTTTTAACTTCTTCAGTTTTCTTATCGCTTACTGCAAAGATTTGTCTAGCTGCTTCTTGCAAGGTTAAATCCGCATTTTTAGACAATGTTCTAAAAGCTTTTAAATCTTCAATATCCTTTGCCGAGTACAAGCGAGACTTTTGCTTGGTTCTTTCATAGTAATCTTTATTTCCAGTAACCTTTTCCACGATTAAAGAATACTTTCTTAATGTTGCTACGCTAATATGAAGTTCTTCTGCCGTTTTTGCTGGGGCCTCAAGTTCTTCAAAATTATGGTCGCTTGCCATCCTAAATTCTCCCTTTACTTAAACTAAGTTTAATCATGTTTATGTAACAAAGTCTTCTTATGATCGTAGCGTTCCATTGCGTAATCAATTAATTTAGTAATTAAGTCAGTGTATGGAATTCCAATTTCTTCAAATAACTTAGGATACATACTAATATTAGTGAAACCAGGAAGAGCATTTACTTCTGTTAGAACAACTTCATTATCTTCACTACGAAGCATCGAATCGATACGAGCCAAGCCGCTACATTCAGTTGCTTGGAACACCTTTAAGGCATTCTTTCTAACTGTTTCAACAATTCCCTCAGGAAGCTTAGCAGGAATTTCTAAAGTTGATGTTGAGTCATCATCATACTTATTTTCATAGGTATAGAATGAATCTTTTGCGTTAATAATTTGACCAACACCAGCAACGATTGGTTTATCATTGCCTAAAACAGCAGTTTCTACTTCAGTACCATGAACAGTTTCTTCAACTAAAACCTTATCATCGTATTTAAAGGCTTCAGCTAAAGCAATCTTATATTCTTTTTCGTTAGTAACATGACTTACACCAACTGAAGATCCTTGGTTTGAAGGCTTAACAAATAAATCTGATCCCAATTGGCTAGCTACGTATTCATAGTCTAACTTCTCGTTATCTGGATCGTTATATTCAAAACGCTTAACTGCAATCCATTTTGCTACAGGAACACCAGCACGTTGAGCGAGGATCTTAGTCATTTCCTTATCCATCGTTACAGCTGCTGCTAAAACATCGTCTCCAACAAATGGCTTATCTAAAACTCTAAATAGTCCTTGTAAACAACCATCTTCACCTAAGTTTCCGTGTACAATTGGGAAAAATACGTCAATTTCAGGACGATCTTTTAATTCAATAATGTTAGAAATATTAGCTACTTTATGAGGATTAGCTACTTCCATTTTAGGATTATCTAATACTTTGCGAGAATCTGCATCATCAGCTAAGTATCCATCGTTAGTAATCCACATTGGATAAACATCAAATTTATTAGTATCAATTTCTTCATAAATGTTGTGGGCAGACATGATAGAAACTTCATATTCTGAAGAATTTCCACCGAAGATCAAACCTACCTTAATTTTGTCAGTCATATTTTTATCTCCTTTTTGTCCTCGAAACCTTATTATAAACAATCGTGACGCTATAATGCATCAATTTCGAAAAAAAGTCTAAAAAGAATGCAATTTTTTTATAATTACGTTATATATATTACTATCATGCTACTATATGATTCGCTAAAAGGAGTAATTATGACTTTTACTAAAAAAGCAGCCACTTTTTTAGCAACTATTGTGTTAAGTACAACTACTTCTACCGTTATAGTTACTAACGCACAGGCTGCAACCTTTACTAAAGATGAAATTCAAGAAGTTCATCAAATTCAAAATCAATATAAAAATTTACCTAAAGAAAATTTCAATGCAGATAATCTTTATGCCAGCACTCCTCATCTCACGGCTCCCTTTTCACCCGGTTCTGTTACAAATTCTTATATCAATTCTCAATTAGATTATATTAATTTTTACCGAGCTTTATTTGACTTACCAAGTATTTCAACAAATAAAACCGATAATGATAACGCTCAAATCACGGCAAGCGTTATGGCCGCAATCAAAGCTAACCCATTCACTAACCAACATGGCCTCCCTAGTGAAACTAAACCTGATTATATTAATGAGACATACTGGACAATTGCCAAAAACGTCTCTGCAAGTTCAAACCTTAACTTTAACGTAAGTAATCAATCCGCTGGGGACGTAATCACAGATTTATTAACTGATACCTATAATCTTGATGGTTCAGACACGGGACACCGCGCATGGCTTTTATCTAGTCGACTTACAACTACAGGTATTGGCGCAGCTTATGGTGAAAATAATTATCGCTATTCTGTTCAACAAGTTGCCTATCCAAGTGATGGCTACAAAGCAGCTGCAAAAAGTACAGTTGCTTATCCAAATAGTGGCGTTTTTCCAATCGAATTACTTCAGGGAAATAATATCGCCTGGTCCCTCTATTTATCGGACAAAACTATTTCTGGTACTCCCAAAATTACAATTACTGATCTTGATACCGGTCAAACAAGTCAAGCAACAAAAGTTAATAACTTTAGTAACAAAGGATACGGTTATTTCGACACTATTCTGACCTATTTTCCTGGAGATATTAAGTTAGTCTCAGGACATGAATATAACGTAAATATTTCTAATGTCTATCAGTACAGCTTTAAGCTTTTTAATCAAGTAGCAGCCAATCAACCAGAATTAGAAGTTTCGGAAGATAGCACTAAGACTAAAAACAAGGTTAAAAATTCATCTACTATCTCATCCTCTCAAAATATTAAAGAGGCTACTGATGAAACAACCCGCAATATCTTAAAACAAGCTGATGATCCTTCTTCAAATACAACCATTAAATCTGCTCTTTTACTTCAAGCAGAAGAGTTACGTGATTCTTTAAATAAAAATCGTCGCATGAACCCGATAATTTTTGGTCGTTCTTATCAAGACGGTTACTCTTACTACAATTTAGGTGAAGATCAATGGTTCCATAATTTCTATGTTTACGGTAATCCAGACCTAACTGCCGGCGTAGTAAATATTGATAATAGTTCTCTTGATACTCATATTTACACTAGCCCTTATCCTAGTTTACAAAAAACAACTTCTAATCACGTTACCCCTGGAAAAAGCTATGCTTACGGTCAATCTATTACAACCAACCATACAACTTGGTATTATCTTGGTAAAAAGCAATGGATTAGGCAATTTAATTAATAAACTAATACTTTAAAAGCTCTTTTAAAGTAACTAATTTGTAATTTAAGAATATTCTTTTGGTACAATCCAAACATATTATATTATTTAAGAATAATTAATGGTTTCAACTTGATTTAAAGCTTAATTACTGTAAAAATAAGTATTGAGAAATGGTTGAGGACCCTTACAAGAGCCATTATGGCTGTTGCATATTACAATTATTTTATACCCTAACTACTTTACACTTACTTGAATACAATTAAGATCATCCAATCCGGCGCCATTTCACACAAAAAGGTCTCAGGTTAAAATCTGAGACCTTTTTGTGTGCTTATTCAATTTCTCTATTTAGCACTAGTAATCTGCCACGTTATAGTACTAATTACAAATAAAGCTACACCAACAATTACTAATTCCAAGAAAATACCACTAGCTATTTCTAAAAAATAACCGATATTTAAAATAAAGCCTTCAACATCAAAAATTGTTGGAATAAATGCTAGTAATCCAAAGATCACAATCATACAAGTTGATGCTCTCATCCCTCCAGCAGCAACCATATGAATTAAACGTCTAGTTGAAACAATTTCTTGTAATCTTTTAATTTGCTGATAACCTAGGATACCTACAAAAATAATTATCAAAATGCTCAAAACTAATAATACTATCTCAATGTTTGCCATTAAGGTAACATTTGCTAAGCCAAAACTAGTGATAATTGCATAAAGACCGCTATTTTTATTCTTCCTGAGCTTTTCTTGTACTGATTTTGCTTCCATAGAAGAATTATCATCTATCTTTGTTAATATAATTTTTCTAATTTGATCAGCTAAACTAGAATTTTCAGCTCTAAATAGGTGGATGCCTACGGTATAATTAATTATCACATCTGCAATTGGTCTTGTTTGTTCAACGGTAAGAAGATTATTAGTGCTATTATTACTACTTCTATCAGCACCAATTGCCGCAGCAAAATTATCAAATTTCTGATTAATATATCGTTCCGCTACTACTCCGTTGCTTTCCTTTGAAATTTGACTCTTCATAAAAATTGGATTCATAAAAGTTACTAAGCCAAAAAATAAGACCACAATTGTAAAGATTGCAATTCCAAAGGATCTTTTATCATGCACAGTTTGAGCTTGATCAATTCTCCGTAGCTCACTGCGTGTGCGTACTGTCATTTTCTAGACCTTCCTTAAAAATTAATTGTCAAACATCTCATTGATCATTTGGGTCAAAGTAGCTAATTCATATTTTTGTAAAGCAGATTTTGCTTCATCAATTGTTTGATCTATCTTAGACTCATCTATTGATAGAAATGTTGACATAAAAGTTTTTACCATTATATCAGAAATTTCATCTGCATCTAAATCCAATTCAGTACGTTTTATGTATAAACTTCCCCCACCTGTGACAATGAAGTTTAAGCCAATCTGAACTTGACGATCACTCCCAAGATCATGCTTAACGCCTTCATTTCTAAGCCAATCGTCAAGAATTTGACTCCAGCGATCTAGGGAATCACTATCACTTAAAATGCTCTTAACTACACGTTCTACTCCTTCATCTTGAATACCTTGCTCTAAAATTAAATAAATAAAAATTTTCATTTTAGAATATGTATTTAAGTCTTTAAAGTCAGTCGCATTTAAACTTTTTAAAACAGCCGTCATAAAGTTAGTAACAATTTCTGTAATTAACAGATTTTTATGTGGGTAGTAAGATTGGAGCAATGATTTAGAAATCCCCGACTTATCCGCAATCATTTGCAGCGATACATTTTCCATCCCTCTCTTTTTTAGCAGGATAAAAGTATTGCGTAATATTTCATGCCGTCTTACTAAATTTTTTTGTCGTGCCATATCCTTTTCCTCGTACTATTTATTCTATTCCTATACAGTATAGCGTTTTCACGATGTTAATTACAATTATTATACCAACTGCTATTACTAATAACGAGTTAGGATTCATTTTTTAAAGATTAATCCCATATAAAAAAGCTGACGATTTAATTCGTCAGCTTTTCTCGCTATTTGCTTTTTCTTCTTTCTAAAAGAGTATAACTTAAGGCTAAAGCTAAAATAAAAATAATTGAAATAATTAATGGTAGTCTAGTCGCTGGAATTAGGGCTAATATTACTAAAATTACTAAATAAAAAATTATTGTAATCCAGCTAGTTATTGGAAAACCGGGCATTCTAAACTTACCAAGGTTCTCCTTATTTTCTGCTCGATACTTCAAGTGAGTCCACATAATGATTATCCAAACCATAATAAAGTTAATTGTTGAAACACTAGAAATAATATCAAAAACTTGAGCCGGCATAATATAGTTAAGAATTACCACAATAAATAAAATTAAAGATGAAAATGTTAAGGCATTATTCGGAACGGCCTTTTTACTTAACTTGCCGAATCTCTTAGGTGCATTATTGCCTCGAGATAAAGCATATAAGGATCTACTAGTTGAAAAAATTGCACTATTTGTCGCTGACATTGCTGCTGTTAAAACAACAAAGTTTAAAATTCCGGCAGCTGCTGGAATACCAATTGCTCCAAAAACTTGTACAAAAGGACTGGTTGTAGTAACAATCTTATTCCATGGATAAACTGCCATAATAGCAATCATCGAGCCAACATAAAACAATCCAATTCTAACTGGCAAAGTATTTATTGCCTTGGGAATATCTTTGTCAGGATTAGCTGTTTCACCAGCTGTCAGTCCCACAATTTCAATTCCTACAAATGCAAAAACTACCATCTGAAATGACTTCAGAAAGCCCCAGGATCCTGTTGGGAAAAAGCCACCATAGTTTACCAAGTTACTTAGTGAAACAGTTCTAGAATCGATTTTAGTATGCATAATTAAAAGAATTAGTCCCGTAATGATCAAAGCTAAGATAGCTAAAACTTTAATCATTGAAAACCAACTCTCAAGCTCTCCAAATAGGCCCACATTAACCATGTTAACTAGCATTAACAAAATGACAATCACTAATGGTCCGACCCATTGAGGCAGATTTTTAAACCAATATTTCAAATAAATTCCCGTTGCAGTTAAGTCAGCCATAGCTAAACTAAGCCAGCATAGCCAGTAAGTCCAGCCTGCAACAAATTCCATTCGATTTCCAAGATATTTTTTCACTGATTCAATAAATGAGTGTTGCTCAGGATCCGCTAAAATTAATTCTCCTAAGGCCCTCATCATAAAAAAGCTAATAATACCAACGATCAAATAAGATAAGATAATTGATGGACCAGCACTTTGAATAGCTGTACCAGACCCTAAAAATAATCCAGTACCGATGGCTCCACCAATTGCAATCATTGTTACATGACGACTCTTAAGTGATCTTTTTAACTTTAGCTTCTCCTTTTCATCCAATTTTATAGTCCTCCCTTAAAGACAAAAATGCCTCTAGTATTTAACATATACTAGAGACATTTCTTTTTATGAAATTAAAATTCTTGTATAGTCAATTAATTGGCTATTTTATTTGTTTGTATTATAACTTGCATGAGAAAATTGTCAAATTATGTCTGGAAGGCTAGTCATGATTTTAAGGATAGATTTAATTAGATTTTACTCTTAATTAAATATAAAATGTTCAAACACAAAAAGACTGATCTAAACTTTAAACCAAGATCAGTCTTTTCTTAAATATTAAATTTTAATGTGAATTATCCTTGAATTCTGTTTTGTTCATCAAAAATTTGGTGAATTGACTTATCGTTGTAAATATAATCAATACCTTTAGCAAGTAAACGTGCTACAGATAAACGAACCATTCTATCTGGGTACTTCTTGTGCTTAATAGTATCAGTTACTACGATTTGTTCTACTGGCAATTCGTTCAATACATCGATCGCATTTTGAGAAAGTAGTGCGTGAGTTGCAGCAACATAAACTTTCTTAGCACCGGCAGCTAAGACTGATCTAGTTGAAGAAGCAATTCTAGAACCAGTATCAATCAAGTCATCAACGATAATGACTGTCTTGTCTTTGACGTCCCCAATCATATCGTGAGCTTCTGCGTCATAACGTGCACCGCGTTGATCAACAATAGCAATTGGAGCATCGAAGTATGAACCAAAAGTACGTGCAAGTTTTGCACCAGAGTGATCAGGAGAAACAACTACTACATCATCATTATCCTTGCTTGCAATACCATTATCTAAGAAGTATTGAGCTAAAATTGGCATCGCATGTAAGTGATCAACTGGGATATTGTAGAATCCTTGAATTTGAGATGCATGTAAATCAACTGCAATTAAATCATCAATATCAGTCAATTGAAGCAAGTTAGCCAATAATTTTGCAGTAATTGGTTCACGTGAACGATTCTTAGTATCTTGACGAGAATATGCCATATAAGGAATTACTACGTTAACAGAGTGAGCAGATGCACGATGTAAAGCATCCAATACAATCATTAATTCCATGAAGTTTTCATTCACAGGATCTTGAATAGATTGAATTACGTAGACATCACAACCTCTAACACTTTCTGTAATGTTTACTTGAATTTCTCCATCACTAAAGTGTTGAACAGCAGTTTCAAGTAATGGCTTATCTAAAGCAGCCGCAATTCTTTCTGCTAGAGCTTGGTTTCCACCAAGTCCGATTAATTTCATTGGGTGCAACATTTCGTGCAATTCTTCTTTTTTCATTAATTTGCCCTTCCTTGTAAAATTAACAGCTATTCTTATTATAACGAAAAATTCCTATTTTGCTCTACTTTTCAGCTGTAGATTATAAATGATTCTTTTCAGCTGCCTTAATTTGATCTAAACGACCAACAACATAAGTATAAAAATCTTCCGCATCTTGTGGATTTGTATTTTCAAAAGCACGTAAAATAATAGCGAACTCGTCTTTTCCCATTTGATGTAAGGTGGCTGTTTGATAAAGCATAGGATTATCTCCCTTAGGTACTAATTTTAGAAAACCATTAATCAATAGATGTGCTTTTTTATAAACTACTGCTTGCAGACTATGAATATCTAACACTACTTCACGCTTACCTAAAAATAAAGGTCCTGTATGCTTCACAGTAATCTTATCTCCCTCTACTACCATTTCTCCATTCATTCCCTGCACTACTATTTCTTTCATAATCCTTATCCTCTGCCTCGTTAATTTATACTTTATATATTAATTCTATCTGATTTAAGTACAAAAAGAAAAAGAGGACTAGTAAACTAGTCCTCTTTACAAAAATCTTTAATTAAATCTAATAATTTTAAGCTATGAACAACATAACTGTAATGAGTTTGACGCGGCATTAAGACTAAGCGACAATTAGGTAATAATTGACTATACCAGCGAACATGTTCAACTTTAACCCAATCTCTTTCTCCAACTACACATAGAGTAGGAGTTTTTATTCGCTTTAGCGTTTCAACAGGGATATGACTTTCTCTTAAGGCCACCTTACTATCGCGATCCCCTTTAAAAAATCCACGAATTGTATTAGCAGCAATATGTTTTGCGTTCACACCATTTCCATTAACATAAGTACCTGCAACTATTACTTTAGAAACTAATTCTGGAGCTTGCGCAGCTAAAGAAAGGGCTACCAAGCCACCAGAACCAAAGCCTAAAATATATGGTTTATCTAACTTAAGCGCGTTAATAAAGGCTCGTAAGTCTTCTACCTCTGTTTGATAGTGCTCACTTGCCTCTCCTTCACTTAGTCCATGACCACGCATATCAGGAACTACCACAGTATAGTATAGAGAAAGAGGTGCAACTAGCTTATCAAAGATCCCACCATCTTGACGATGTCCATGCAATAAAATTAAGGGATGTCCTTTACCTAATTTTTGATAGTAAATCTTTACCCCATTAACTTTTACTTTCATATTTATTCCTTTAGTTGTAAGTTCTTATAAATCTTGATGGTCAAAATCACTTAAAGATGCCTTTTTGGCGATTTTTTTACTTTCTTTTTGGGACTCACGCTCTGCCATCAGACTTTTAATAATTTGACGCCAAACTCGATAATTTGCTCTAAAATTATCTGGTATTTTCTTTGGATTAAGGTCGTGAACCATACTATCTGCTCTCTGCCAATAATGATAATAAGGCGTTGAGCTATAGTAAAAACCATTAGTCAAAGACACATATTTTACATTAAAAATCTGATCTTCCATAAATGCCAGATCTTCCACAAAACGCAAATGATATTTTTTAATGATGCTAATTTTGTATCCCTTATTCCAGGTGTAGCCCTTAACAGGTGAGCCAAATACATTAGTCATCTTTAAATAAGCTTCTCTTTTATCAATTAAGCCACCGCTTTGCTTATTTCCTACAGGATGACTTTCATGGCGTTTTTCTGAATCAATCCAAAAACCACAAGAAACAATATCAACATCTGGGTGCTCATCAAAGGCTCTGACAAAGTAAGCAGTATAGCCTGAGTCTACCCAATCATCCCCATCATGAAAAGTAAAATATGGTGTAGTTACATGAGCCATTCCAACATTTCTAGCGTCAGAAAGCCCCCCATTTTTCTTATTAATAATATCAAAATAAAGGAACCGATCACGATAGGACTCGGCTACTTCACGAGTTCTATCCTTTGATCCGTCATTAACAATTAGCAATTTGAAATTTCTATCTTTTTGTTTAGCTAAAGCGTCAAGTGCCCTGCCTAAATATTTTTCCATATTGTAGACCGGCATAATTACCGTTAACATTGGCTGGCGTAACACGGCGTCTGCCTCCTTTTGCTTATGATTATAGCATCTTAATACTTATTTACATAATTCAGTTAACTATTTAGGTTATAATATAGCCATCAAATGAGTATATTTCATAGGAGAAAATTTTATTATGAAAAAAATACTAACTACACTTGTTGCTATCTTATCGAGTGGAATCTTAGGGCTAAGTGCCATTACTAATACTAAAACTGCTAAAGCCGATGATAATGACACTCCTGTTGTAACATTAGGTACATCCCTGACTGCCTCTCAAAAACAGGGCACGATTGATACCTTAACCCAGTCATTAAATGGCGCTAATTATACTACCATTACCATTACTGGATCTGATCTTGTAAAATACCTTAATCCGTCTGGTTATGACTTTACTGATAACTCCGGCGTTTGGTCTAGTGCCATGGTTCAAAAGACTAACTCCGGTAGTGGTATTAATGTTCATATTTTACCTTATAACGGTCATAATAACATTACAACTATTACAGCTAACCAATATAAAAATGCAGCCCTAACTGCCGGAATATCTGATGCAGATATTTATGTAACTTCTGCTACTCCAATTGATGGATCAGGTGCTTTAGCCGGTGTTTATGCAGCTTACGCTAAAAATGGGGATTCTTTGAACCAAAAGCAAATTAATGCGGCACAAACTGAAATGAACACTTTGAGCAAAATTACTAGCCAAAATAAAGGTAAAGATGGCTACTCGGATGCTCAATTAAATAATGCAGTTGCTGGTGCTAAAAAAGAAATGGCTAAGCAAGGTCAAAATATTTCTGATAGCCGAGTTAGAGATATTGTTAATAATCAAATTAACATTAACCACCTTGGTGATACTATTACTAACAATCAAAAAGAACAAATTATCAATGTTCTAATCAAAGTTAAAAATTCCGGTGCCTTAAAGGATAAGAATTTCCAACAACAAGCTAGCCAATTAACTGATCAAATTCAATCAGGGGCTAAAAACATTTTTTCTAAATTCAATACTCCAGAAACTAGAAACTGGTTCCAAAAACTAATCGATTCTATCGTTAGTTGGTTCAGAGGTATCTTTGGCGGTGCAATTATCTTAAACTAAAATCTAAGAAAAAAGACGGCTACTTTGTAGTCGTCTCCGTCGTCAAAACTAGTACCTGCGTGCGTTCTAGTCTTTCACTTATTATTATAGCAACTACTAAAAAAAGTGCATCAAAAAAGTCTGCAAAATTGCAGACTTTTTTGATTTAGCAAGCGGATTTTTTAATAATTAGTTTGTTTCAGTTGACTCAGTAGTCTCAGTCGAATTTTCAGTACTATCATCAGATTCTCCATCTTCAAACTCTGGTTCTTCGTCTTCAACTACATCTTCGCCACTATTATTGTTTTTATCTATAAGCTTCTTGGTTACAGCAGCTGCCGCACCAATGCCAGTACAAATAGCTGCACCAATACCAACTACTTTAAAGAACTTTTTCATAATATCACCTCATTTAAATTGGTTTATGCGCTTTCACTTCTAATTATAGTCTCTCTTAGTGATATTACGAATTTTTGAACTTTCTATTTCATTTGATCCATATATTTATTTAGCTCGTGATCAACGAAATTATTTCCTCGGTTGTCAGCATGTCCCTTGGTCCAGCTAAATTCACTGTCAGAAAAGTGTCCCAATAAACTATCTAGTTTCTTCCATTCAGAAGCATTAATTAAAGGTCCATTTGATCTCTTCCAGCCGCGCTTCTTCCATCCTTCAATCCAGTGTTTATTGATTCCGTTTAAAACATATTGTGAATCTAAAACAAACAATAAATGCTTGTCATTGAATTTTAGCGCAATTAATTTTTCCAGTGCATTAATTAGTCCGAGCAGCTCCATCTTATTATTTGTGGCACCAAATTCTCCCCCGGAACCATATGTCCGACCATTATTCCATTCAATTAAATAAGCCCAAGCTGCTTTATCGGTCTCATTAACATGGCCGCCTTTATGAACACCGGTATTTCGAGATCCTCCATCGGTATAAATAGTAGCAAAATAGTCAGCCGAAGTCTTAGAGTTAGTTTGAGATGTTTCACTAGCTGACTTAATTTTTTTAATTGCATTACTTAAAGAATCTTCTTTAACAATATCAGGCTGAGTTTCCTTATTCCAATCTAGATATTCAGTTGCATCGGTAATTTTTTCAAAGGACTTATACTCTGCACCAGAAAATCCATCTACTTGCTTTTTAGCATCTTCCCATGTTCGATAAACACCTGGTGTACGGCCCTTTTTTACTGCATAGTATTTCATAATTATTCCTTTCTTCATTTGCTCTAACCTATAAAATGTTAGAATAATTTTAACGCTAAAATTACAAAGAAAGAAGGGAGGAAATAGAGTGTTTTTTATCCAGAAAAAATATAGTGAAGAAGTCGAAAAAAACAATAAGCATAAAAATAAAGAACCTAGTATTGCTAGAATGTCTGTTTTAGGTTTAATGGCTACTTTTACCCCTACTCGTTGGCTCCTACGGATGCACAAAAGAAAAGTTGAAGACAGCTCGACTACTGAAAAAATAGATCCAACAATTGAGCAAATACCTGTTTTTTATGTGCATGGTTTTCGTGGTGGCGACTACACAACAAATAAAATGGTCCAAGCCGCCTGCGAGGCAAAGGGCACTAATAAATTTCTTAAGGCTACAATTGATCCATTTGGTAATTTTATCTTAGAAGGAACTTGGACAGCCGATAAGCAGCCGATCGTGCAACTTATTTTTAAGGACCGAATTGCTGGGGTTTATGCTAGTTCTTACTATCTTCGGGCTGCTCTTTCTTATTTAAGTAAAAGATATCATTTTAAAAAATACAGTGCTGTTGCCCATTCTTTAGGTGCTCCTTCAGTAATAAAAGCTGAGATGAAAACAAGTTTAAGAAAGAATTTCCCTCATCTAGATCACTGTGCCTTAATTGCTGGACCTTTTGATGGAGTAATGTATTTAGGTGACTTACCTAATGTCAATCGTCTTAATGAAAAGGGACGCCCCATTTTGATGAGTACATCTTATATGGGGATGCTTTTTAATCAGAGACGTTTTAATCCTGACATTTCAGTTTTAAATATTTATGGAAATATTTTAGATGAGACTAATACAGATCGGTTTATTTCTGTTGTTTCTGCTAAATCGATTCGCTATATTCTTGCTCCTGTTGCTCATACCTTTCAAGAAGTAGAAGTACGAGGAGATGCAGCTGAGCACAGTGTTTTACACGATAACCCTTTTGTAATTAATATTATTAACAAATTTTTGAAGTTAAGTGATTAATTTTATAAAGAGAGAAAATAACTATGTATTATATGCCATTTTTTTATGACCCATATTTTTGGACGATTATTCTAGGTGTAGCAATTTCAGGCTGGGCCTCAATGAATGTTAATTCAACTTTTAATCGTTATGATCAAGTGAGAAATCAGAGAGATTATACAGGTAAAGCAGCTGCCCGCTATATTCTTGACCAAGCTGGTCTATATGAAGTAGAAATTCGTGAAGTTGCCGGCAACTTGACTGATAACTATAACCCTACCAATAAAGTACTGAGTCTCTCACAATCAGTCTATAATTCCTCTTCAATTGCGGCAGTTGGCGTTGCAGCTCATGAAGTTGGTCATGCCTTGCAAGATGCTAGTGATTATGCACCTATGAGAATGCGATCTACCTTAGTGCCAATTGTTTCTCTTGGTTCTAATTTATCAATGCCACTAATTCTTTTAGGATTAGTCTTAGGAATGAACCAAACCCTAATTAAAATTGGTATTTGGTGTTTTGCCTTAGTTTTGCTTTTCTAATTAGTAACATTACCGGTTGAATTTAATGCTTCTCATCGTGCCTTACGGATGCTAAATAATGGCGCTATTTTATCTCCACAGGAAATGCCAATGGCTCGTAAAGTCTTGTTTGCGGCTGCTTTAACATATGTCGCAGCCGTTTTAACAAGCATGTTACAATTATTTAGACTTCTACTCATTTTTGGAGGCCATGACAACAATAACAACTAACTAGTAGGGAGGGATACTTATTTTTTCGAATGAATTTTGGGCGCTTCTTTGGGCTGTCAACACAATCTTAGCCTTCTATGTTGTATTCCACCGAAAAAGATCTGTCGCTACTTCTTGGGCATGGCTAATTATTTTACTAATTTTTCCAATTTTAGGCTTTATTTTATACGGCTTTATTGGACGTGGATTATCGCAAGAGAATCTTTTCGCTATTAACAATCAAAAACACATCGGTTTAAATAAAGTAAATAAAATGATCCCGCGTGTTCCTAAATCCGCTGGACCAACAGATACTTCTAAAGAAGCCCAAATTTTAATTGATTACTTTAACTTTAAACACGATTCCCCCCTCTCTAAAAACAACAAAATCAGTTTTTATACTGATGGCGAAAAGAAGTTTGAAGCTCTTTTTAAAGACATCGAACACGCTCAAGAAACAGTTAATGTTGAATATTATTCTTTCATGAATGATAATTTAGGTAATAAATTTCTTAATTTATTAATCAAAAAAGCTCGCGAAGGGGTTAAGGTAAGACTTATCTATGATCCTTGGGGTTCTCCAGGGGCTTCAAAGACTTGGTTTAAACCTTTAACTGATTTGGGCGGTGAAGTTGTAGCTTTCATTACAGCTCAAAATATGATTAAAAAGTATCGGATGAATTATCACCTTCACCGTAAAATTGTCGTTATAGACGGGCGCATCTCTTGGACGGGCGGCTTTAATGTCGGCGATCAATATGTCAGTAAAAGTAAAAAATTTGGCTACTGGCGTGATACACATCTTAGAATAGTGGGTTCTGCCTCTCTCCTCCTCCAGGAGCGTTTTGTTATGGATTGGAATGCTTCAATTACTGATAAAAATCAGACCATTTCATTCAATGAAAAACTTTTTCAAAAAATTGAAGAAAATAGACTAACAGAAGACGATGTTGCAACTCAAATTGTTTCAGATGGTCCCGATACTTCTACTCCATATTTACGTAATGGCATGATTAGAATGATGATGATGGCTAGAAAAACACTCTGGATTCAAACACCCTACCTTGTTCCAGACGATCCAATGATTGCCACTTGGGTTATTGCGGCTCATTCAGGCGTTGACGTGCGTATCATGATCCCTTCAATGCCTGACCATCCCTTTATTTACCGCGCTACACAATGGTATGCAAATTACCTACTTCATGAGGGAATAAAAATCTACGTTTATGACAATGGCTTTATTCACGCAAAAACCGTTATGGTTGACGATCGCTTCGCTGCAGTTGGATCAATGAACCAAGATTTTCGTTCGTACAGCTTGAATTTTGAAACTGATGCAGTCTTCTACGATAAAAATATTACCCGGGAATTAAATCATATTTTTGAAAAGGATTTAGCTAAATGTACAGAGTTAACTTTAGAGATTACTGATAACTGGTCACGTTATCTTCGATTTAAACAAGCTTTTTCTAGATTACTTTCTCCCATTCTATAAAAAGGATAGATCTTTCCTACTCACAATAGGTGATATGAACCCCGAAATTCGGACAAGAATTTCGAGTTTTTTATTATGTCTAAATTATTTAAGCAAGGCAAAATTGACATCTACAATAATTGGAAGCATTATCATAAGTCACTATCTCAACTAGGTAGAGAATATGGAGTAAGACCCGACAATTTATATTATTTAATCCGTCTAATAGACCTTCACGGCTTAGAAATTTTGAATAAATCATATTCTTCTTATTCAGTAGAATTTAAGAAAACTGCCATTAAAAGAATATTGATTAACGATGAACCAGCGAATTAAGTTTCATTAGACTTAGGATTGCCAAGCTCAGGTATGATCTATAATTGGCTTCGCAAATATAAAGAGGATGGGTATAATGTCATTAATCATAAGAAAGGCAGACCACATCATGAAAAGCAAAGACCAACAAATCAAAGAACTACAAAAACAAGTAAAAGACTTAAAACAAGAGAATCTCAAGCTTACTGTCGAAAACGAATTTGTAAAAAAATTGAGCGCCTTAGTTTCCAAAAGAAAAAACCAAAAGCACCAGAAATAGCTCAGGTGGTTACTGAACTAAGGCAAGAACTTCATGTAACCGTCAGTTTCATATTAAATGTAATCAATTCTAATCCTGATTTACCTCACTTATCTAAAAGTAATTATTACTATGTTCTAAAACAAAATGATAAAGATTCAAAAAATCATCAGATCATGAAACGTATCAAAGAAATATTTGAGGAACATAAACATCGCTACGGCTATAGAAGAATTACAGCTCAATTGCACATTGAAGGAATTAAAATCAATCATAAGAAAGTAAAGCGTCTGATGAAAAAGATGCATTTATTTGGTATTGCCATTAGACGTAGAAAAAGATATTCAAGTTATCGAGGAACTGTAGGTGAAATCAAACCTAATTTGATCTGTCGCAATTTTTTAGCCATTTTACCAGATAGAAAGTGGTATTCAGATATAACTGAGTTTCATTTAAACGGCGAAAAATTATATTTATCACCAATTATGGATGGGTGTACCCATGAGATAATTTCTTATACATTAAGTCGCCGTCCAGTTTTAGAACAAGTAATGACCATGCTTGACCTAGCTTATAAAGCTCATCCTGCTCTAAATGGTCTTATTTTTCACACTGATCAAGGATGGCAATATCAACATTCTACCTTTCAAAAATGGCTTACAGATCATGGTATTGAGCAATCAATGTCTAGAAAAGGTAATTCATTAGATGATGGATTAATGGAAGGATTTTTTGGTATCTTAAAGCGAGAAATGTGGTATGGCTTTGAAAAAAATTTTAAGAATTTAGATGAACTAGAAGATGCAATCAAAGAGTATATTTATTACTATAATAATTTTAGAATTAAGAGCTCAATAAAAAACCATACTCCGATTCAATATCGAAATATGGTTTTAAATCAAACAGTTTAATAATATGTCCTAATTTTTGGGTTCATATCAGGAGTACTTAGAGCTCTATCTTTTTTATTAACTTTACATCATTGATTGGACTTCTATTCCAACATTTGAGCCGAGATATTTTCTGATATTAACAATCACATCACTAACCTGCTGTGAGAATCTAAGATAGTAAGCCTGACGATTATTAGTTTGAAAGATTGCCATTACAGTTGGCTTTTTAGGATTGGGAACGGTAATTAATGTAACGTGAGCAATATCGCTATACTTAACTGTCCGCTTAAAATATCCACTCACAACTAAACGTTTCTTAGCTAGGCCACTAACACCATCAATTATGCTCATTAGTAAAAATGTAGCAATAAAAACATTCATCAGAACTGTTGAATCAGTGAAGTAATCTAAATAAAAGCCAATTAGTAAAAAAATTAGAGCCCAGATAACTGATGAACTTCTAAAGCGGGCCTTATAATCAATGTTTGCTTGCCAATACCAACTATAAAAAATATAGCCAATTAGCAAAATATCAAAAGAAATATATAAAAGTGACATAATTTTCCCTCTAAAAGTATTTATTAACGTTAAAAATCTTACTTTAATTATAACAAATACCACTTTTTCTCTCAGCATTCTATAATTGACTTAGCTGAAAATTAATAATATAGGAGGTTTTAATTATGAGTTTAGATAAGCAAATTGCTGCACTTCAAGTTGATCTTAATGCAGCTCATTATGTCACTTACTTAACCGGTGCCGGCGTTTCAACTCCATCGCATATTCCTGACTATCGTTCAAAAAATGGAATTTACAATGGGATTTCGGAAAGCCCAGAACAAATTTTAAGTGAAGAAACTCTTTTTCATCAACCAGCTAAATTCTATCACTTCGTAATGGAAAATATGTATTTTCCAGATGCAAAACCTAATATTATTCATCAAAAGATTGCTGCTAGTTGTAATAAAAATGGAACCTTAATTACTCAAAATGTAGATGGTTTAGATAAAAAATCTGGTAATAAACACGTCATAGAATTTCACGGTAATCTTTATAATATCTACTGTACTAAATGTCATGAAAAAATTTCATATGACAACTATAAAAAATCATATCTTCATGAAAAAGATCAGGGAATTATTCGCCCAGGGATTGTTTTATACGGTGAACCAATTAACGAAAAAGTACTCACAAAATCTGTTGAAAAGATTCATGATAGCGATTTAGTTATTATTGCTGGAACCAGTTTTGTTGTTTATCCTTTTGCTCAACTTCTTGCCTATCGGCAAGCTAATGCAAAAATTTGGGTAGTCAATAATACCCCTGTACCAGCTCCCAGAGAAGTTTCAACAATTATTGCTACTGCTGAAAAAGTATTTGACAAATTATATATATAACCGCTATTATCTTAACTAACATTTTATTTAATTTGTTTCTCTCCTCCTTATGTTATTTTTTGTTGTACAAGGTGCAGTTAATATATTAATTAAAAGAAAGGTTAGGATTAAATGCTACTTGCCCAAGCAAAAGTTTTCTATTATGATTTTGTTGAAATTAAACCATGGATCTATGAACTAGTCATCAGCAGCTTGGGATTAGCATTTGTTGGAACAAAAAATAGTAACATTGAGGCATCTATCCTTGGTTTCTATCCTAATCACATTTTGATTCAAGACTCAAAAAAACTTGCTCCTTATGTTCAACAATTAGAAGAATACTTTGCTGGCAAACGCCGTTCTTTTACTGTTCCAATTGATTATTCAAGCTTTGGGACGCCATTTCAAAATAAGGTTGTAAAAATGATTGAAAATATTCCATATGGGACTACTATTTCCTATCGTGACCTAGCAGCTTCCATCAATAGTTCTACTTCAGTTAGATCCGTTGCCCATGCAGTAGCTTTAAACCCATCTTTAATTTTTATTCCAAGTCATCGTGTAGTTTTAGCTCCAGATAGGGGAGGAAGTTATAGAATGGGAGAGAAAGAAAAACAACGTTTAATAAATCTCGAAGAAGGCTATCTAAATGCAGCTAATTAAACTTTATCAACCTTTTTTTAACGCTAATAATTGGGCGCACGTCTTAACTAGCGGTCAAGATTGGATGATGATTCTTACCCTAATTTTGATGGAATGTTTACTTTCCGTTGATAACGCCGTTGTCCTAGCAGCTCAAACACAAGTATTACCCACTAAAGATGAACAAAGAAAATCTCTAGTTTATGGTTTATGGGGAGCCTATTTATTTCGTTTCATTGTAATTGGAATTGGTACTTACTTAATTAACTTCTGGGAAATCAAGTTATTAGGGGGCCTATATTTACTTTACCTAGTTTACAAATACTTCTATGACGTTCGCCACCCTGAGCTGGTTGCTAAAAAAGAAAACCACAAGAAAAAGAACTCCAAAAAAAGAAAGCACCATTTTTCCTTATTTTGGAGAACTGTAATCTCAATTGAATCAATGGATATTGTCTTCTCCATTGACTCAGTTTTAGCTGCCTTAGCCATGTCAAATAATCCAGTAGTAGTTCTGGTCGGTGGAATGATTGGAATTTTATGCATGCGTGGCATAGCTGAAATCATTATTAAGTTAATGGAAATTATTCCAGAGCTTCAAACTATGGCCTATGTCTTAATCTCAATTATTGCGATTAAACTACTTATTTCACTGCCACCTTTAAACTTTAAATTACCTGATACAATCTTTGCTGGGATTGTATTTGGCACAGTTATTTTAACAATAATTTTTCACTATGTACGACAAAATGTACATGGTAAGAAAATGCCTTAACTTAATTGCTGATCAATAAATTCCTTAAGTACAACTGCTTGGTTGTACTTTTTATTTTTAGCTCCATATAAGAAAAGAACATTTTCTTTGGCTAGTTTCTCTTTTACGTCTTTAATAAAAGCTGGTGTTGCTGGATTAGCTTTTAATTGCGCTATATACTTAGACTTGAATTCAGGATATTTTTCGTCTTCATGATTAAACCATTTTCTCAATTCATTAGTCGGCCCAATCTCTTTATCCCATTCATCTAAATGAGCCTTTACCTTGCTCATTCCTCTAGGCCACAAACGATCTACCAAAATTCGATAACCAGCTGGTTGCTCATGGTCATATATTCTAACTACTTTTATTTCATTCATGGTTAAATTCCCCACTCTCTATTAGTATTTATCTTCAATTATGAGTGTACAACTTTTTTTAGAAAGAAAAATTAATATGAATTACACAGAATTTTTCACTAATCGTTCTACAAGCGAAATTAGTAAAGACCTACTAGGTAGAACCTTGTCTTACAATAACGGAGAAGAAATTCTATCTGGTACTATTGTTGAAGCAGAAGCCTATGTCGGTGTAAAAGACCGAGCTGCTCATTCTTATGGCGGCAGACGTAGTCCCGCAAATGAGGGCTTATATCGTCCGGGTGGCAGTTTATATATTTATTCTCAAAGACAATATTTTTTCTTTGACGTTTCTTGTCAAGAAGAAGGTGAACCGCAAGGAGTATTAGTCAGAGCGATCGATCCTCTAACAGGAATTGACACGATGATTAAAAACCGCAGCGGTAAAACAGGGCCACTTTTGACTAATGGCCCTGGAAAAATGATGCAAGCCTTAGGGATTACCAGTCGCAAATGGGATTTAGTTAATTTGGCCGATTCGCCTTTTGATATTGATATAAATCACAAACGCCAAATAGAAAAAATTGTTGCCCTTCCAAGAGTAGGGATTAATCAGTCAGATCCTGAATGGGCTCAGAAGAAATTAAGATTTATCGTTAGCGGTAACCCTTATGTTTCAGACATTAAGAAAAAAGACATCAAAAAAAATCACGGATTTATTTGACAAAAGATTAAAAATCGTTTAATCTTTTCATCAGTTAAATAAATCCCCAATGCAATAGAGGTTGCGATAATCACAGAATTTACTTGAGTACGCGAATACAGTGAGAGTCAATTTTAGGATTACCGCCGAAATAAATTTTCTTTCGTGAAGTTAATTTGTTGGGATGTAAGAGAATATCTTACATACTGTCCTGGTCGTCCCCAGGGAGCGCTATATGATTTGGTTTAATTACTGATGATTTTCAAACCTCGTTGTTTTTGGTAAACAACGAGGCTTTTTATTTACGCTTTTATTGTATTGGCTTTATTTGAAATAATTTTTGGAGGTATTTCAAAGTGAAGTCAAAAATAAGATGGTTTAGTGCTTTATTAGCCCTAATTTTAAGTTTAGTTATCGGTTTTAGCTTTAATTCTACTCAAACCGAAGCGGCTAAAAAAGAAGCACCCCTAAAAATCGGTATGGAAGCTAACTATCCACCATACAATTGGACTCAAACAACTGATGCAAATGGTGCAGTTCCAATTGATGGATCTAAGCAATATGCAAACGGATATGATGTCCAAATTGCAAAAATCATTGGTAAAAAGCTTCATCGTAAAGTAGTAGTGGAAAAAACCGAATGGGATGGATTATTACCAGCCTTAACTTCTGGAAAGATTGATTTGATTATCGCTGGTATGTCCCCTACTGCTGAACGTAGAAAGGCTATCAATTTCTCTGAACCTTATAGAAAAGGTACTTTCGTAGTAATTACCAACAAAGATGGAAAATTTGCTCAAGCAAAAGGCTTAAATGACTTTAAGGGAGCTAAATTAACTGCTCAACAAGGTACTCTTCACTACGACTTGATCAAACAATTACATGGTGCTAAGCGTGAACCTGCAATGAGAAGCTTTTCTGCAATGCGTCAAAGTTTACAATCAGGTACTATTGACGGTTATGTCGCTGAAGATATTGAATATCAAAGTTACAAGACTGTTAACCCTAACATTGTTGCCGTTAACCTTAATAAGATGCAAGGTTTCCACATTCCTTACGAAGACTCAATTACTTCAATTGGTGTTAAGAAGGGCAACACTGAATTATTAGATCAAGTTAACAGTATCTTAAAAGGTATTTCTAATAAAAAGCGTGACCAATTAATGGCCCAAGCTGTTAAAGAACAACCTCAAGCTGGGGGCAACAAGAAAGAAAATTGGTTTATGTCAATTATGCATCGCTATGGTTCAATGATCCTTGGCGGTGTTGGTATGACACTTCTTCTTGCCTTAGTTGGTACTATCGTTGGTTTCTTCATTGGTTTACTTGTAGGTATTGTTAGAACTATTCCAACTCCTAAGTCTGCTGGTAAAAAGTGGGGCCTAAAGATAGTTGATTGGATTTTAGCTGTTTATATTGAAGTATTCCGTGGAACTCCTATGATGGTTCAAGCTGCTGTTATCTACTACGGAATTGCCCAATTATGGCACCTCAACTTAAACCGTACTGTAGCTGCTTTAGTAATTGTTTCAATTAATACTGGAGCTTACCTAGCCGAAGTTATTCGTGGTGGTATTAATGCCACTCCTAAAGGTCAATTCGAAGCAGCTTCTGCAATCGGTATGACACACTCACAACAAATGTGGCATATTATTTTACCTCAAGCCATTAGAAATTGTTTACCATCTATTACTAACGAATTTATTGTTAACATTAAGGATACTTCAGTATTAAGTATTATCTCTGTTTCAGAATTGTTCTTTGTTGGTACAACTGTTGCCAGTCAAACATTCCAATTCTTCCAAACTTACTTCATCATTTCAATGATCTACTTAATTTTGACATTCTCTATTACTAGAATCTTTAACTTCATTGAAAAGAAACTTGAAGGTCCAAAAAACTACAATTTAATGGCTAACCAATTACAAGTAGAAGATCCAAAGGAGACTGGATTTGAACATGAACAATAATAACGAAGAAAACATTTTACAAGTACAACATTTACAAAAGAAATATGGTGATCATACAGTATTAAAAGATATTTCTTTTAATATTAATAAAGGAGAAGTAATGACCATTATTGGTCCATCTGGTGGTGGTAAATCAACGATGCTAAGATGTATTAATCTTCTTGAAGAACCAAGTAATGGAAAAATTCTCTTCCATGGAGAAAACATTCTTGATCCTCATTTTAATCGTAATACCTTCCGTTCTAAGGTCGGAATGGTATTTCAGCAATTCAACTTGTTTAACAACAAGAATGTCCTTCAAAACTGTATGATTGGCCAAGAAATGGTTCTTGGTCGCTCCAAAGAAGAAGCTAAAAAAGTTGCTATTGAAAACTTGCAGAAAGTTGGAATGGATCCATTTCTTACTGCTAAACCTCAACAATTATCTGGTGGTCAACAACAACGTGTAGCAATTGCTCGGGCAATTTCTATGGATCCAGAAGTTCTGCTCTTTGATGAACCTACTAGTGCCCTTGACCCAGAAATGGTTGGTGAAGTACTTAATACCATGCAATTACTAGCTAAGACTGGACTAACAATGGTGATTGTTACTCACGAAATGGGATTCGCTCGTGATGTATCTGATCAAGTTGTCTTCATGAGTGATGGAGTTATTACCGAACAAGGAACACCACAACAGATCTTTAACGATCCACAAGAAGAAAAGACTAAGAAGTTCCTACGTAACTTCAGAAATAATGAACTTTAAGCAAAATAATATAGAATTTGCTTTTCCCCTATAAATTATAAAAAGGCTGATACTCTTTGTTATAAACATTGAACTATCAGCCTTTTTATTAGTCTATTGTTATCTACCTATTTATTTTTAGTATCTTTTCTTTTAACAAAGTACAAATTATTGAAATCATGGTTCCTAGGATTCATACTATTCCCGAAAAGAGCGAATGGTCCCAATATACTAATTGAGACTTTATTAAACATAAAAGAAAGGAAAATACATAATGTTTGATTTTGTATTTTGGGTTTTAGTAATCTGGTTTATTATAAATGTTATTTGGATGTGGTTTGTATTAAACAAACAATCATATCAAAAATCCTTTGCCTGGATTAATGTAGCAGCAGTGATTATTGGTTTTTGGGTTTACTACGGTACTGGTGCTCACTCCGGTGGATTAGCTGATTGTTTCTTATGGCTAAATTGGCTTAACGTAGTTTTAGCTTGCCTTCAATTTTACTTCGGCTACCGCAAACTTAACAGTACTAATTAAGCTCTCAAAAAAATACTTTAATCATCTAAAAAGACTAGTATTCCACTATCAGTGTTATACTAGCCTTTTGTATTTATTAGAATTAAATAATTTCGCTATTTTCTCGCTCTTTTTCTAATTTCCAACCAATATCAAAGTATGTTTTGCGTTCATTACGCAAGGCACCATAGTCACTTTGCAAACTATCAATCGCGTCCTGTAATTTTTTATTTTGCTTCCGAATTGCATTTAATTCTGGATCATTCACAATTCCTTTTAAATGAACCTTGCCAGCCAAGTCTCTTTTAGCAGCTTGAAACTCTTCCTTCAAATTAGCTAAAGCATCTTCATACTTAACTAGCTTTTTATTTACGATAGTTAATTGATCGTTCAATTTAACAAATAATTGATATGGCATGTTCGATTTAATCTTATTGCATTCACTACACGATAAAATCAAATTATCAAAAGAATTATCATGTGATAAAGAAACGGGATCTTTGTGATCTACACTCGTTCCACGCCGGCCGCAATACTGACAGCGGTAATTATACTTATGCCGAATTCGTTCCCGATCTACAAAGTCAACTTCATTTAAAGAAAAATCAACTTCAATCCCCATCTTTTTCATATTTACTGCAAAATCCACATTATTCTCAGGAATATAGTCTATTTCATTATCTTCACTCTTAATAATTGCTAAATTAAACTCACGACGTGAAATTTGTTGTAGAGCAACTTCATTACCATCATAATCTTGAATGAATGACTCATACTGTCGTCTATTATTATTGTCTACAAGATAGTGATTTAAAGAATCTGGCTTAATCTGACCATTATTCTTCTTTCCTACAAAGCTATAGAGCATTACCTGGGAAATACTTTCAACTACCGGATTTTCATAGTTCTCTGCATCCAAATTTCTTGTTAAACAAATATCACAAATACTTGTCAACTTAGGGTTCATTAACCCTTCTTGCTTAAAATGAAGACTATCAAGTCGTAAACCACAGGATGCACACTGTAATTTCAACCTATTCTTCCCCCATTAACAAAATACTAAATGCAATTCTTTGCATTTTATCTTTACCGGCAAAATCGCCCTTAAATAAATCTGGCAAAATTTTCTTAATAAAGTATTGAACACAAGTTAAATCATCAAACTTTTTAATAGTTTCAAGACTTTCTTTAAACATCTGCATGAACACAGGATTTGGATTTCCTAATTCAATTTCACCATAAGCTTCATAAAGTAAATCCAACTTATCACAAATAGATAAGATCTTACCCTCTAAAGTATCATCTTTTCCTTCAGATAGGCGTTTTGTATAAATTTTTTGAAATTCTTTTGGAATTTCATCCTTAATAAATTTAGCAGTCATGGTTTCTTCAACATCCCCAATCATCTTACGTAATTGCGGAGTTGCATACTTAACCGGTGTCTTGATATCACCAATAAAACGTTCAGTATAATCATGGTTAAGACTCTTTTCATAAAGAGCTTTCCAATTTACTTTTTGCTTACCAATGACTTCTTCGATATCTCCCATCATTTGAGCAAGTTCTGCTGTTCTAAAGCTATGATCAGCTACAGAATGGTGTTGATATTTAAAATATCCTGGTGCACGGTCAATCGACTCTAAACTATTAAAACCTTGAATATACGCATTTAATCCCATAAAAACTTACCCCTTCCAGAAATATAAAAATGTCTAAAATTTCTACTATCATAGCAAAACCACTCTACTCTTGCAAATCAAAAATAGAGAAAGATTTAACACCTTAATCTTTCTCTATTTCTCTAATCCCGTCAACTCATTTGTATTTAAAGCAGCTAAAACAATCAATGTTGCATCGTAGTAATTATTAGCAGGAA
This sequence comes from Lactobacillus johnsonii, assembly GCF_013487865.1. Lineage (NCBI taxonomy): Bacteria > Bacillati > Bacillota > Bacilli > Lactobacillales > Lactobacillaceae > Lactobacillus > Lactobacillus johnsonii. The sequence continues at coordinate 101,328 of NZ_CP047409.1, read as the reverse complement.
GCGGTCTTGAAAAAATATATTTTTCATGTTCTACCAAAGTACCATATCCTTCATTTTGATACTTACTTGCGGCTACAAAGATCGGTGCACTAAAGCTTGCAGACTCATATGGATATAGGGTTTTTCCACTCAGGGTAAACCCACTTGATATTTCTTCTTTTTGCTTAAAAAAACTCAGCATTTTCTTTACGATATTATTGGCTTCTTTATCATTACTTGCTGCTAAGAGCATCGGAACTCGGCAAGCATTGGCGCTGTAATTACCATCATCTTTGGTTGCTACATCATTAGCCTTAGCAGGAGACGCCTGTTTTTGCTTTGAAATCCAGGTAAAATCCGGAACTAGTCCTGTTTTATGTTGGCTGCTAAGCTGTTGTAAATAAGCCAGCATCTGTGATTTTATTTCTATCCAGCTGTGATCTCCAGTTGCTTGATAAAATTCTTCAAATGCTTGTGGCATTACATCTGATGTTCTCATTACATTATAAAAATGTGATTTCTTATTTGCCCAATTTCCTACAGTAATTATTTTAGCCGAACGATTGCTTTCTAACTTTTTGATATCACTGATTAATTTAAGAGCTTGAGCTTTATATCCATGTCCTGGCCAAACTTTATCAGCTTCAAGCAATGCTTGGGCAATCATCATATCGCCGTCACTTGCGCTCACTGGATTATCCTGTAAGCTTCCCTTTTTATTTTCTTGTCTCCAGCTCATTAAGTTTGAATTAGACAATCGATGCCTTAAATAATAATTATCCAATTTTTGAAAATCATTTTGGCTTCCTAAGTGCTTCTGTCCTGCCTTTACAGCTAGTAACATTCCATATCCCTGTGCTTCCGACAAGGCAAACGGTGGCTTATTTTTTCCAGCTGCGTTAACATACTGCTCACTTTCACTTTGATTTTTTATATAATCTTCTCGCCAAACCTGATAGTATCTTTTTTCTATCGTGCGATCATTGCTCATCCTTACATATCCAATAATTCCTAAGTAAGCTACTATCACACCTAAAATCAAGATTAAATTTTTAACTCTCATGCCCTATCCCTAATCTGCAAATCTCTTTGTTTTTACCCATTTACTACCGTCTCGCTTAAAGATTTTATCCCCGATAACTGAGCAAACTGCTTGGATAGAAATAGCAATAAATAATTGTGAATAGGTAAAATACGAACCCAATGCTAACCAAATTTGATCACTAGTGGCTTGTCCATATTGTGTAGCTAAAGCCAGATTGATTTGAGTTACATATAAAAGAATCATCAGTAACCAATTAATTAATAAAAGTTGCATCAGTAAGAGATTGGAATCCATTGCAAAAATAATTGGTATCTTAGGATTAAAAAATCTTGCCACTACACATCCTAAATCTACGAAGAAGATAATATCGGAAAGAACAACCGCTAAGTTAAACCAAAAGAAAATACAGGTTAAATAAAACGTTTCTAATTTAACGCGCCAATTACTCCTATCAAATAAATGCTTAAAATTATTTATCACAACTTGATAGTTTCCTTTTGCCCAGCGCAATCGTTGATAATAATAATAATCACGTAAGTGCTCAGGCTCTTGTTCAAACGCTTCTGAATTATAAGCTAAAGCAATCAAGTATCCATCTTCCATAATCCGAAAAGAAATTTCTGTATCTTCAGTTAAAGCACCCTGTTGCCAACCACCAATACTTCTTACATACTCGGTATTAATGATGAAATTTGTTCCTGGAATTCGTCCAATTTTAAATAAATTCCAGACCCCAACATGTTGAATACGTTGAGAGACAATAACTTCTTGATTAATACATCTAGTTAAAAAGTTTTGCTTTGCATTACGTGTTTTATTTCTTCCAAAGGTGGCCATGTAGCGACTTGGATTTTCTAAAACTTTTTTAACTAAAAAATACAAGGCATTTTGTTCTGGTAATGCATCTGCATCATAGACACAGATATATTCTCCTTGAGCTATTTCTAAGGCATCATTCAAAACGCCAGCTTTTCCTCCAGAACCCTGTCTTTCAATAATTTGTACGTTTCGATACCTATATTCAGGCATATCAACTGCCTTTCGCATCTCAGCAGCTGTCTTATCTTGACAATTATCCGCATATAAAAGTACTTCTATTTTTGAAGCAGGATAGTTTAAATCAAGAATTCCTTTTGTCGTTTTAGCAATTACAAGCTCTTCATTATGGGCCGGTACTACAATCGTAATCGTAGGGTAGCGTTTTAGAGCGGTAATAGAAACAATCTTTTTACTATGTTTAATCCAAAAGCGAATCGCACCATAAAGCGTTACTAGTGACGCTAAAAGAGAAAACCAAATAGATACTAAAGTTGAAAATGCTAAAAAATTATTTAACATGATGATGCTTTCCTAAATGAAGGACGGTATGTTCAGTTTGATGATAAATCGTCCAAACACTATGAATCATAGCAAAAAGTGCAATTAAAAATATTAATGTAACTAAAATAGCCAGCATAAAGAAAACATCTATCATGATTCGACTCCCTTTAAATACTCAACAACTAAATCTGTTTCAAGCTTTCGTTTTAAATGTTTAAGAATTGCATCAAGATCTGGGTATAATATCAAATCTTCCTCAACAATATGCTGAGTAGCCATTTTAAATGCTGGGTGATAGTCTTCATATTTTAAAGCTCGAAGTTCTGCTTTTAATTCATCATTCAAAACCATCAAAGTTCCAGGTGCAATTGTATTAGAAATAATTAAAAATTCACCATTTCCCAGGTAATATAAATTTTCATCAACTAATCTGCTCTTTTTAAGCACTTTAGCTATTTGTTTCAAAATTTGACTATGCTCTTCTAAATTAAACTGAGCAAACTGTTGATTATGCTCCCATTTAATGATTGTAAAGTCATCCCACAAAGGTAAATAACTTTTTTCTCTTAAAATTCTGCTTATCTTCTGGTATAGCTTCTGTGCGTTATAGGTCGTTTGGAGTTTTACATTTTGATCGTAGTGGGTAATATAGCGATAAACGCTAGCTTCATTTTTCTTATAGATACTCCACCTAAAAATGCATTCTCTCAACTGACTCGCTAGATAGGCTTCTATTGGAAACGAAAGCAATAATATTGCCTTAGCATATATATCTAATCTCACATAGCCAAGGGTTAAGCCGCTGATTCCCAATACAGTTAAAATTAAAATAAGCCATGTACTAACAATATTTGGCAAAATTAGGCCAACAAGTGCGCCTAATACCAGAAGCATCGCAACTCCCCAAAAAACATTATCTAAAAAATTATCTGCTACTCCTAAAAAAAGAGACGGCAAAATAAGGGCGAAAATTGCTTTTAATTCTAGCCCTTTTATCGAAATGTTATTCATTTTAAAATTTATATCCTATGCTTTATTACTTTGTCCTCTATAAGACAATTTATATAGTAATATAATTTCAAACACAACAAAATGTTATTATATTAATTTAGATTTATATAACTTTTGATACAAAAAAAGGAGAGACGCTAAACAGCGTCTCTCCCTTTATTGAACAGTAAATTTAATTACTTGTTTTCGTCTTTAGCAGCTTTGTTTAAGAAAGCAACTACTTCAGCAGCTCTCTTAACACGAGCTTTAGAATTCTTCTTGTTCTTAGGTCTTAAGTTTGGTGTAACACCTGTGTTGTAGTTTTCACCTTTACGCATAGATCTATACTTCCTCTCAAATAAAATTTTCGAAAATCTTTTATTATCATACCACGAAGAAGCACGTCACTTCAATACCTAGCAGATCTTTCCACCTAATTTTTTCATCTCATCTGCAGATAATTTTTCACCTTTAAATTCGGAAATGGTAACTCCGCCATCAATAATCCCCTCATTTGAAGATAAAGATAGAGCAGCATCACGAGCGTTAAGGACTAATCCATCCTCTAAAAATGCTAATTCTTTATCAGATGTATACATGTCTAAGTCCATATTATTTTTAATTTTAATAGAAAAATCCGGATCCTTATGATCTAATAAAACAAGCTGAAAATTAGCACCGATTGTACAAGTCCCACCTAATTTAGAATAACCATTTGAGCCATCATTTAAGGCTAGTAAAACAACTTGTCCCGGTTTAATCTTCTTTTCTAAAGCCTCTTTAGCATCATCTTTTATTTTTAGTTCAATATTTTTTGCATCAAGCATAGTCTATTCCTCCTATGTTATTTACTAACTTAAATATAGCAGTTTTCTTTCTTCTTCCCCTAATAAAATGCTCAAAATAATATTAATAGGAAAGTTTAATCCGAAAAAAGCGTTGCGAACTTACGCTAAAGAGTTCAAAATAGTAGTGTTGATTTAATTTTAAGAGGGGACATTAATGACCGTCATCAAAAATATTGCTAAAGACCGTATTTTACAAATTACGGTTGTCATAACGATCATAAGCTTATTCTTCGCCCGACCACGGATTGAAGATATTAACTTCCACACACTATACTCAATTTTAGCGATGCTGACTATCATCCAAATTTTTTCTTACTTACACGTTTTGGATGTATTAGCTTATAAGCTTACAGCTAGTGCTAGAAGTACAAGAAGATTAACTGCGATTTTTACAATCTTATCAATTGTATCTGCAATGTTCTTAACTAATGATATAACCGTTTTAACTCTTATACCATTGTATTTGACAATTGCTAAACGACACGGTTTACCTGAAATACTACCTGTCACTTTAATCGGAATGGGAGCAAATATTGGGGCTGCTTTTACTCCATGGGGTAATCCTCACAATATTTTTGTAGTTAATCGCTATAACGTTTCGCCACTTAAGTTTTTTAGTTGGTCACTTCCATTATTGCTGATCAGTTTAATTACCGTTCTATTGTTCATCTTTTTTGTTAAAGATAAACCTATTCCTACAGTACCTTTAGAAGATATTAGGATTAGTGTCAGACCCATGATTTTGACCATTGCTGTTTCAATTTTCTTCTTCTTTGGTGTTTTCAATATTGTTCCAGCATATGTGCCAGCAATTGTTGCCGTAATTTTGGCTCTTATTATTAATCCTTCAATTATGTTACATGTGGATTATGCTTTACTCTTAACTTTTACATGCTTTTTTATTTTTATTAGTGATATCCAGCAAATACCATTTATCGTTACACTTATTTCAAAGACCATGTTCTCTGAACATTCTGTCTTCTTGACTTCAATCATTTCAAGTCAATTTATTTCTAATGTTCCTTCAACCATCCTAATTGGTAAATTTACTAATTATGCTGAAGCCTTATTCTTAGGTTCAAATATTGGAGGATTTGGTTCACTTGTTGGATCAATGGCTAACATGCTTGTTTTCAAAAGTTTCGTTGAAAACGGAACAGTATCAAAGCGCAAATTCTTCTGGGTATTTTCAGTTCTCGAATTTGCTGGTTTGATTATTTTGACAATCCTTGGATGGATCGTCTTAGACTTTGTTATTTAGATATCGTAAAAAAGCACAAAACTGTGCTTTTTTTATGTTCTAATTTTCTGTTATTTGGTACAATATTCCTAACATTTTAGCTTAATATTTATGATATAGAGAAAGGATTCAGTTTATGAGTTTAACCTGGATTATTATCATTATTTTAATTTTATTGGTAGCTATTTATATTGGCATCTATAACGGCTTACAAAAAGCTAAGGTGCATGCCGATGAAGCTTGGAGCCAAATTGATGTTCAATTAAAGCGTCGTAATGACTTAATCCCTAACTTAGTTGAAACAGTTAAGGGTTATGCTAAGCACGAAAGCGGCACTTTAGAAAAAGTAGTTTCATTAAGAAACCAATTAGTAAATCTTCCATCTTCTGATCACGAAGAAGCTAATAAACTTTCTAATCAAATTACTGATTCGTTGAAGAGTATTTTTGCTTTAGCTGAAAATTATCCTGACTTAAAAGCAAACCAAAACTTCTTAGCACTTCAAGAAGAACTTACTAATACTGAAAATAAGATTGCCTACTCACGTCAACTTTATAACTCAACAGTTGCTATGTTTAATGAGAAGTTACTAACTTTCCCATCTAACTTAGTAGCTAAGATGCATGGCTTTAAGAAAATGGACTATCTTCAAACACCAACTGAAGAAAAGGCCGTTCCTCAAGTCAAATTTTAGGTTAATTAATGCTCTATCAACAAATAGCACGCAATAAGCGTAAAACAGCATTTTTGCTTGTTATATTCGTTATTATTCTAGCTCTTGTTGGTGGTGGGTTAGGATACTTAATTAATGGCGAACCTTTTTCCGGAATCGCCATTGCTCTTATTGGTAGTTTAATTTATCTTTTTATTGTTCTTCAAAATCCTGGAAACCTAGTGATGAGCATGAATCACGGCCGAGAGATTCATGAAGAAGACGATCCAGAACTTTGGCACATTGTTGAAGATATGGCTCTGTCTGGACAAGTTCCGATGCCAAGAGTTTTTATTATCAATGATCCAAGCCCGAATGCTTTTACGACTGGACGAGATCCTAAGCATAGTTATGTTGCCGTTACAACTGGCTTACGAGAACGATTAAATAGAAGTGAGTTAGAGGGCGTTTTAGGTCATGAAATTTCTCATATTAGAAATTATGATATCTTAGTTTCAACTATTGGAGTTGCACTAGTAGCAGTAATTTCTTTTATTTCTAACTTCGCCTCTCGCATTTGGTGGTGGGGCGGCAATTCAGACCGCGATGACCGAGACTCAAGTCCTTTAGAAGCAATTTTTAAGGTAGTAGCAATTGTTTTTACCCTAATTTTAGGACCACTTGCTGCAGGACTTGCCCAAATGGCTCTGTCTCGTAATCGAGAATATCTGGCTGATGCGGGCTCAGTAGAACTTACTAGGAATCCACAAGGCCTAATTTCAGCTTTAGAGAAGATTTCTAACAGTGAGCCAATGAAAGATCCAGATCCATCAAGTGCTGGGCTCTACATTGAAACTCCACTTCATAATCGTGGGTTAAGCTCACTCTTTGATACTCACCCGCCTACTGCGGATCGAATTAAGAGATTAAAAAATATGTAATAAGTGTCTGGAAAAATTATCTCTCCAAACAAAGAAGCGAACAATACGTTCTCTATATTGTAAAGAATGTATTGCTCGCTTTTTTCATGCTACCCAACTAATTTTTCAATATTATTTTTTAATATATTTTTATTCAAAGACATTAATAGATAAGACACAACTAGTAAAATGCATAATTGTATCCCCGATTTTAATATCCAGCCATTATTTTGTCTAAATACACTTACCGTCAAATATCCTATATCGGTTATCGAAAAAACTAAAAAGTCAAAGCAAAAATGAATTAAAATATTTATCCATATTTTACCTGTATATAATAGCAAGACACCTAAAAAACAACCTAATCCAAGTGCTACTATAATTTGAGAAATAACGTTATCAAATGCTTGATCTGTATTAAAAAAATTGCTAATGTGACTTAAAGCAAAGAATACAGCACTTATAAATATTGACCATTGCAATTGATATTTTCTATTTTTCAAAATAGTTAATAAAATTATAATATATCCATATCTTACTATTTCTTCGGAAATAGCAGGCTCCAAAGCATTCAATATAACTTCTATACTACTTTGATATGTCGCAGAATATCTTGGATTTATCAGAGAAAAATTCCAATTATTAAAAATTTCATCACTTGATTGAGCTAAACCCAAAAATACAGAGAAGAACGAATACCAAATGACAAATAAAAGTGCCAATATAAATATACTATAGTATCTTATACCCATATTTTTTACGTGAAGATTAAAGTAAAAATTATATCCCCATATTTTAAACAGTATATACACAAATAAATGTCACAAATGAATACACAATGCCACTTGCATTTATTGCATACAATAATTCATTTTCTTTTTTAGTAACTATTCGAAAGATTCCGACTGTATGTAAAGTTACCACAACAAGCCAAATTAGAGCTATTAGCCTCAATAACTCTTGTTTTATTTTTCCAAATTTTTCTTTAACAATAGGTATCAAAATTAAAAGCATCCCAATAAAATAAACTATATATATGGGTACAGCTAGCCTTGAATTCTTTTGAACTACTGTATAAAGTGCCAGACCATAACTATACATAAAAATAAAAGGTAAGAATACTATACTTAAAAAAATATTTTTCTTTTTCAGTAGTAGGCTTAATATCAAAAGAATCTCTTGAAAAACAAAGAAGAAGATATTCATTTGGTTAAATATAAATAGCATTAGTACTATATTTAGTGCTACCTGTGTTGTTAAAACTTTAGAATATATACTTTGTTTCATTAACATGTAGTTCCTTTTCTATTCGAGCTTTTTATACAAATATATAAAAAGGAGTACCCTGTAAATCAAGGTTCTCCTTTGAAGTAATATTTGAAGTTTTTATAAGTAAACTAACTAAACTGATTTTTCCTTATCTCCAAGGATAATAGTCTCTTATTGGATTGGTTGGACTTTCTCCACCACCCAAAGGACCTCCACCCCAGTAACCAGTATGAGCAGTATGATTAAGCCATCCACCGGCTTTACTTTCTAAGAAAAGCTGTTTTTGATTAAAACTTAATACATTTTCTTTAACATTAAAGGCAACAGTTTCATTCTTTCCTACTTCAGCTGCTGAAACTTTATTAGAAGAAACGATAGAGGCACTTAATCCCAATACGACTACAGTACCAAGAGTTAATAGACTTTTTCTTACTTTCATATTAATTGTCCTTTCTCATTTATTAATTAGTATTATATTTATATTTAATGAATTTTTCAATATTATTTTTTTATTAATTATATTGCTAGTATAATAAAAAACTCTGCCAAAAGCAGAGTAAATAGTTATCTTTTCTTCAAATAGGCGCTGTACTTTATTCTGGTCGTATTATTCTTCATCTATATAATTATTCTAAAAGCATCCCTTTTTACATACCTATTTCAAATTAATATGAGCTTCTCTAAATAATCTCTTTCTCATTTCTGCTGGTGTCATTCCATAATAATGCTTAAATTTTTTATAGAAAAATGACTTACTTGAATAACCAATAGTTTCAATTATTTCTTTTAACGATACATTTGGCTTAGCGAGCAGTCTTCTAGCCTCTCTCATACGCCGATCGTCAACATGTTCCACAAAACTCTTACCAGTTTTTTCTTTTACCATTGTAGAGAAGTAATTTCGATTAAAACCAAAATATTCAGCCGCTTCTGCTAGCGTAATGTCATTATAGTGCTGGTCAATGTACTGATCTAAGGTCTCATCCTTAAACTTATTTTCTCTTTTTTCACTCAATTTAAAGTTCTGCTCACGTAAATTGCGCAAAATCATTACTTTAAGTAACTCTAATCCAATTGTACTATTAAATGCCGCATGATTAAGATCATCTTGCACTATCTCTCTGATACTTTGGCTACTCCACATTACTGACGTCGTTGTAAATAAAAAGGCTTTATCCTGAGATAAATTCTTTAAAAATAGGGTACTTAGTTTCTCTTCAGTGGGAGTATCAATTGTTACGTTTTCTATTTGCTCATCCCATGAAAAATCGCTAGTTAGCTTAAATTTTATAATTACTGTATTCTTGTCACTAAGCTTGATTGCATACGCGCTATCTTTTTCAATTAATAAGATGTTTCCACTCGTTAAAGAAAAGCTTTGCTTCCCTACCTGTACTTCACATTTACCTGCAAGGCAATATATTAATTGACTACTTCCGGACTGATATTCAATAAAGTCATAATGCATCCCTTCTAAATAAAGATGGTAGGACAAAAAATTCTGGGTTCGAAGCTCTACTTCACTAGCTTGATTATTTTGCATTAAACTTAATAAATAATTTTTTAATGTCGCTGTTGCCATCTCAATCAGTCCCCTTTGATTCTATTCTGTTTTAATTATAACCTTTTTATTATTTTTAATTGTCTTTTAGTCTTATTAAGCGTAAGCTTAAACTGTAAATACATCTGGGGTGCCTATCGGGCTGAGAATATACCCATTGAACCTGTTTGATTAATATCAGCGTAGGGAAAATGACTATTTTTAGACTTTTATTTAAGTCACCTCTTTGAGGTGGCTTTTTATTTTTGGAGGAAAAAATGAAAAAATTACATGTAAGAGATATCATCTTAATTGCCTTAATTGCTATTATTTTTGGTTTTATTTATTTAGCTAGTGACAGCCTCTATAATGCTCTAACCGCTCTCCTTACTCCAATTGGCTATGGGATGTTAGCTAATGACATTATGATGGGAATTTGGTGTATGGCAGGACCATTAGCAGGCTTTCTTGTTCGCATCCCTGGCTCTGCTTTCTTAGGAGAATTCTTAGGCTCCTGCGTTGAATTGATTGCTGGGGAACAGTGGGGAGCTGTTAATTTAATTTCTGGTGCCGTTCAAGGTCTAGGTAGTGAATTAGGTTTTACCTTTACTAGCTACCGTCGATATGATTGGTTTACGCTTTTCTTATCTGCTACAACCACAACCATTGTCACTTATTTGTACGATTTCATAAAAAACGGCTATAGCTATTTTTCAACCTTTAATATGATTCTCTACTTTGTAGTTCGCTGGATCTCCATGCTCTTATTTACCTGTGTATTAGTAAAATTAATCGTAAATCTTTTAGAAAAAGCTCATGTCATCCAAACAAATCAAAATTAACCAACTTTCTTTTCAATACCAAGACAAATTAATTTTTAAGAATTTAGATTTTACTATTAACCAAGGCGACTTTGCCCTATTAACTGGTCCTAGCGGTTGCGGAAAATCTACGCTTTTAAAATTAATTGCTGGCCTTGAGCCTACTTCTACCAGCAAAATTACTACTGGCTCTTTAACTCAGCCATTTACTAATTGGGGTATGGTCTTTCAAGACCCTAATCGTCAATTCACCATGGCAACACCAAGAGAAGAGTTAATTTTTGCTTTAGAAAATAAACTAATTGATCGAGTTACTGCTCAAAAGATTATCGATGAGGTTAGCCATAAAACGAATATTTCGCATTTGTTAGACCGTCCCTTCCTTCATCTCTCAGGCGGTGAAAAGCAGCGTGTAGCCTTAGCCGTCTTAATTGCAATGCAAAGTGACCTCTTCTTATTAGATGAGCCATTTGCTAATTGCGACTCTCATAATCGAAATTTTCTGCTTAACTGCTTAGATTCACTCCATCAAGAAGGTAAAACGATTTTGATTAGTGATCATAACTTTGCTAATTATGAAAAAATCGATCCCAAAATTTTTGCTATCAAAAATCAAAGAATTCAAACTACTCCTCTACCTTCTCAAGAAGAAGTAGTAACCAATTTTTCTCTTCCTCATACAAAGCAAGAATCAGTATATTCTTTTAATTCTTTTTCACTATCATTTCCAGAAAAAGAGTTACTTTCTTCAACTAATTTAAAAATCTATTCTGGGAAAGCAACCCTCTTAACTGGAGAGAATGGTAGCGGTAAAACTTCTTTATTTAAGGCCTTAAGCAAGGTTATTACTTATCAGGGAGAACTACTCTTTAAAGATAAAGAGGTTAAAAAATGGCGTCGCCGCCCTTATTTGTCAAAAGTAGGACAAATTTTTCAAAATCCAGACGATCAATTCTTAAATGTTACGGTAAAAGAAGAATTAGATTTTAGCTTAAAATACAATCAAAATCCTTCTCTAAATGAGTCTAAACTTCAGTCTATCCTAACTAAACTTAATTTAGAAAATATGGATGAACAAGTCGTTTATTCTCTCTCTGGTGGTCAAAAAAGGAAGCTTCAAATTCTCGTCATGTTAATGGCCTATCCGGACGTTTTATTACTAGATGAACCATTTAGTGGTTTAGATCAAAAAAGCGTCTCAGAAGTCATTTTTTTACTAAAGAACTACTTCTTAGATGAAAACCATAGCTTAATCGTAATTAGTCACCAGCTCGATCAGATTCAAAATCTATGTGACTATCATCTTGTTTTAAAAGGCCAACAACTTTTCTACGCTAAATAGAGGTAAATAAAATGAATCCCGGACTAAAATTATTTTTAATCTTAATTATTTCTCTGGAAATATCACTTGTGCCTAATTTAGGAGCAAACCTCATTATTATCGGGGCTTGTCTTATCTATCTTCTGTTTAAGCACATTAATCTTAAGAAGCTATTTTTATTATTTATCATTCCTTTATTCGCGGCTTCCGTAGTTTTTATTACAATTTACTACTTCACTCCTAGTCGCAGTCTTTATCAAGCTTGTGTCTTATTTACGAGAATTTCCGCCTATGTCTTTTTAGGAGCTGCTTTCACTGAAACGACTTCTTTTCTTGCTCTAGCTCGTTCACTAGAACAAAATTTTAAATTACCTAGTAAGTTTGCTTATGGAACTCTAGCTGCCTTTAATGTTATTCCCAAAATTCATGCCGAAGTGAATCGAATCCGCCTAGTTGGGGATATGAGACACTACCATTTATCTTTCTACTCACCGGCCTTATATTTTAAAGCAATTTTAGCCGCAATTTCTTGGTCTAATAGTTTAGCTGATGGAATGATTTCACATGGCTATCGTGAAGACAAAGAAAGAAGTGTAATTGTTCCGATCGCCTTAACAAAAAAAGACTGGCTTATTTTTAGTAGCATCATAGTACTACTTCAACCAATCTTGTTTCTTCTCAAATAATTATTTATGGTATGGACTGCCGCTATTAATCATAAATGCACGGTAAATTTGTTCAATTAAAACCAAGCGCATTAATTGATGAGGCATTGTAAATTTACCAAAACTGATTAAGTCATCTGCTCGCTTATTTACTGCGTCACTTGTACCGAGACTTCCTCCAATAACAAAGGTAATGTCAGAATGCCCATAAGTAGTTAAATTAGATAACTCTTTCGCAAAAGCCTCACTAGTTCGCTCTTTCCCCTTAATTGCAGTTACATAAACATATTCTTTATCTTTTATCTTATCTAAAATTCTTTTTCCCTCGATTTCTTTGACCTGTTCCATTTCAGCAGGACTTAGTTTTTCGGGGGCTTTTTCATCTGGAACTTGAACTATTTTTACTTTTGCAAAACGACTCATTCTCTTTACATATTCTGCAATTCCGTCTTTAAAATACTTTTCCTTTAATTTCCCTACACAGACAATTTTTATATTCATGCTAATTTATCCCTTTCACACATCTAGCTTTTTATTTTATCCCCTAATTGACATAGCGTCCACATGAGTTTTCCCCTGGCTGTGGATTACTAAAAACTATATTTAGTGGTTCACTCAATTACCTCTCAACAAATTGTGGTTTATAAAAAAGTGGATAACTTTTTTACAAAATTTATTCCACATTTTTATAAATTTGATTAATTTTCCAAACTTTTCGCTCTATCCCTTACAGACTAGGCTTGAACAGCCGTTCAACTTTTATAAAATCATGACTTAATTTACACACAATTCACAAGTTTTCCACATTTTTATTTTTATTATCGCTAACTTATGCACAATCCACAGAGTTTTCCACATTTTCCCACAATCTATTCGATAATTCTAAGATCTTGACAATTTTAAAATACGAACTTTATTAGGTTTCACACTTTAAATATTAAGAAAAAGCTATGATTACCGCTTACAAATCGTATAATCATAGCTTTTTTATCTCTATTTAATAATATTCAATTAACTTAAGGTAACTTTGATATCTTGTGATTTTCCATCTCTAACCACTTGAAGGGTTACTGTATCGCCAATCTTATGTGCATAAAGAGCTGTATGTAGTGAAACAACGCTATCCACATCTTTGCCATCAATCTTCGTAATTACATCACGAGCCTTGATACCAGCCTTCTCTGCACTACCATTCTTGGTCACACTAGCGACATAGACACCAGATTTAACACTGTCAGGCAAACCAAGTTTCTTGCGGCCATATTCTGTTAATTCATCAACAGATACAATTCTTACGCCTAATTTAGGACGCGTAATTTTACCATTCTTAACCAATTGATTAATAATTGAAACAACTTCATCACTAGGAATTGCAAAGCCCATTCCTTCAACGGCAGTCCCATCACTAGAAGAAGACAATTTCATTGAGTTAATACCAATTACTTGGCCAGACATATTAACTAATGGACCACCTGAATTACCGGGGTTAATAGCTGCATCAGTCTGAATAACGGTTGCCTGATTAGTTACTTGGCCAGATGAATTAGTTACATCTATTGTTCTATTCTTAGCAGAAATAATACCTTGAGTTACACTAGTTGCATATTCGCTCCCAAGTGGAGAACCAACAGCAATTACTTGTTGACCTGGCTCTAAGTTCTTAGATGAACCAAATTGGGCAGTTTGAGTAACATATTTACCATCAATAGTTAAGACAGCCAAGTCTGTTTCTGCATCAGTTCCGACTTTTTTAGCCGTTACCTTTTTACCATCACTTAAAATAACTTGGATTTCATCACTTCCAGAAACCACGTGATTATTGGTTACAATGTAGCCTTTACCATTAGATTTCATGTAAATAACTCCAGAACCTTCACTGTAAGTTTCTAAATCTGATTTAGAATTCTTCTTTGAAGAGCTGGAACTATCAGACCCAAAAATACCAAATGGATCACTAGTTGAAGAAGAACTTTGTCTCTTCAAGTTTACAACAGAAACAACAGAATTCTTTACCGTATTAAAGGCATTAGTCATCTGACTGCTGTTCTTACTGTTAGACTTCTCAACCTTAGCTGTTGGCGCAACAGTTGTTTGTGGAGCATTCTGTCCGTTAATTTGAGACAAACCTGCATAAGCTACTCCACCACCGAGTAATCCTGCAACCACTCCTACAATACCAGTTTTAATTAGAGCATTATGCTTATTAGAGTTCTTAGTATTATTTTCTGCCATAAAAATTCTCCTTTTCTATTCACTCTAGCCTAATCACAAATTTTGAATTTTTTATGAATTCAAGTCAAATTATTTGCTAAAAATTATATTTCTGTGAGTGATCCGGCTTCTAGTGGATTGGTATCAATAATTTTAACATCTGCGGGCAGATTTGCATCCCCTGCAACCAATAAATCATGTGCAGTCTCATGAGCTAAATACTGAGTATTATTATGTTGACTACGGTGAGCCAAAAAGATGTTTTTAGTTTTTGAAGAAACAACATCAAGTAATGTATCAGCCGCCTGATTGTTTGAAAGATGTCCAACATCAGACATAATTCGATGCTTCAAAGCCCAAGAATATGGTCCATTTCTAAGCATCATGTCATCATAATTAAACTCCATTAGATAGCCATCTGCATTCTTAATTTCATCTTTAACAGCACTTGAGACATATCCTGTATCTGTTAAACAAGCAAATCGTTTACCGCCACTGCTAAAAACATAATATTGGGGCTCAGCTGCGTCATGACTAGTAGCAAAACTAGTTACATCTAAGTCCCCAAAAGT
Source organism: Lactobacillus johnsonii (assembly GCF_013487865.1). NCBI lineage: Bacteria > Bacillati > Bacillota > Bacilli > Lactobacillales > Lactobacillaceae > Lactobacillus > Lactobacillus johnsonii. The sequence goes on along the minus strand of NZ_CP047409.1, from coordinate 85,935 downwards.
TTTAGTTACCCCTGATTCAAACGTATTGATCTGTTCAACGGGCAAGTTGCCAATTTTCTTACTTTCAATTAAATAATTCCAGGTACCGGAATTCGCATAAGCTGAAATTTGTGGATACCGCCTCATTAAGACTCCTAAGCCACCTGAATGATCTGTATGATCATGACTAATAAAAATCATATCAATATCTTTAATATCAACTTCGACTTGAGCCAGTAAGTCCTTGGTCTTTTTTCCAGATAAACCTGCATCCATTAAAATTTTATGTTGCTTAGTTTCTATTAAAGTAGAATTACCTGTTGATCCGCTTGATAAAACTGATACTTTCAACTTTTTCACTCCTTAGAATCATCAGTCGTAACATTATTTTGAATAATTGTTCCCGTAAATGCATTTACACGCTTCAAGGTAACTGTCTTAGAAGTATTATTTTCAATTGCTGCTAACCAAGTTGGAATATAAATAGTATTTCCCTTAACTGTTAATAATTTAGTATAGACTTGCTTCAACAAGATAACCTTAGAATTATTTGGTAATTCACTGTAAGTATATAAAGAGTCTACAGCGGCTTTTGAACTAATTGTATTTTGGCGTTCACGAACAGGATTTAAGCCATCGACATAACTTTGTGAATAAGAAACAATTTGATTATCTTTTACACTAATATGAAGCCGAGCTGTTGCAGCAAAAAATTCTCCATATTTAGTCTTTTGGTTAAAAATATAATCGTCCCCCTCAGATAATTCTGAAAGGTAGGTATAGTTTTTACCTTGATATACATTTTGACTATCATCCTTAAAACGCATGACTTCTCTTAGGGCTTCTTTTTTATTTTTAGATAAAGTAATTGGCTTATCTAGATGAACAGAAATAAGATTTTCACTTGAATTATTTTCTACTTGTCCTTTTACCTGCTGAGTAGCTTTTTTGATCCACGAGTCATCATTCTTAGCCGCCAAATAATATCCATCTTCTTGTTTATCATTAACCTTCGGAATAGTAATTTGATCAGCACTTGTCTCACTCTTAATATCAGTCTGAGTCGGAGTAGAACCAGCAGATAAGAGAGTTGGCGTTTGCCATAACTCAATTCCCAAAAAGATATTAATCCCGATAAATACAATTAAAAATATCCATTCAATTCTTTTAAAGTCCATCTACTAGTCCCTCCTTTCCTGCACTATCTAACTGATTATTTGTATTAAGCCATTCATCTAAGGTCTTCCACTGCTTATTAATTTTTACATAATAAGCTGGCTCTAAATCTACCAATTTCTTATTTTTACTGTTAGAAGATTTAGCTGTGTATCCAATAATAATTCTTTCAATATCTTTTCGGTGATATCCTTTTTGGTATAACTCATCCATGGCCTCAGTAGTTGGAATTAAAGTTTTCTTCTCCCCATTAGTTGGAATTGGAATCTGTAAGTCTAAACTATTGAAGTTAATCGTCATCCCATTAGGTGCAAATTTTACCTGTGCTCGCATCTTATATTTTCCTGGTAAAAAGATTGGATATTCTTCGACATAATTTTGATAGATAACTGTATTGTCGTCTGCATCAAAGAATCTTAAATCTGGTTCTGATAAACCAATCTTTCGTACAAAATATAAACTATCATTTAATTTTCGACTAATTGTCTTAGGAATTTGATCTTGTTGATAATCAATATATTCATAGTTATGAGTATGCTTAGCAGCTATTAAACGTTCATATACTCCATTAGAGTAGGTAATTGTATTGCCATTATTATGCTGGGTCGGATTATTTGATCCTAACAAGCGATAAACAAAATATGAATCAGATTCTTCATTAGTTAAGTAGCTATAAACTGGCAAGCTTAGATTTTTTTCATAGAAAGGTAAATAGTCATCATGTACCTTTTCAATAGTGACTGGCATTTGAGTTTGAGCGTTTCTAATATGCTCAATTAGGGTCTTGAATGAGACATCGTTTAAACGAACCCGATAGAGTGTATGGTTCTCATCATTACCTAAATAGATGTAGTCACTAGAAGTCGTTAATACAAAAAAGCGATTAAATTCCCGACTATCAGTTTTTCTTACGTTAGTTAAAAATAATGAAATCGTTATCTGATCTGGATATGTTAACTGAATATAGTTAGGATTTTTTAACATTTTTTCATACTTAGTTTGGCTAGACCAAACGCGGATTGGTAGTAGCGGCTTTAAAGACTGAGTTAATTTAGAGAATTCTAAAGGTAAATTATTCTTTGTATCGTAGACTTGATACATTTGTTTATTTTTAAAATAAAAAGTTTGCGTTGGGAGATAGATATCTCTTAAAGAACGCTGCCCTAGATCCTTAGTTTGCGTTTGATTAGATGTTTCTTCAATTCTAGAAAATCGAGCATCTGATCCCCAAATAACCGCTGATAGAATTATTGATAAGACAACCATTACAATTAAACTAACACGCAATGCAACTCTAGAAACTTTATCTTTAAACCTCATCCCAGTTTTCTCCTTCCTCACTAATTGCTTCATAGGGCAAAGAAATGTAGAAAGTTGATCCGGAACCTTCAGCACTATCTGCCCAAATCCGGCCATGGTGTGCTTCTACTATTTCTTTAGAAATAGCTAATCCTAATCCAGTTCCGCCTTGCTTACGAGAACGAGCTTTATCAACACGGTAAAATCTATCGAAAATCTTATTTAAGTCTTTTCTTGGGATTCCCAATCCTTGGTCAGAAATACTTAAGATGACATGCTTTTGGGCTTGAAGAAGGCGAACTGTTATAACGCCTCCGTCAGGTGAATACTTAATTGCATTGTTCATAATATTATCGATTACTTGCATCATCTTATCAGTATCGATTTCTACCCATAAAGCTTGGTGAGGAAATTCACGCTTGATTGAATACTTCTTTTTATGCGTTTTATCTGTATCAGACTTCAGCATCATATCAAAACGATTTAGAACATGGTTAACAAAATCGTTTAAGTTAACCCACTCTAAGTCCATTTTAGCTACACCACGATCCATTCTTGATAAGCTAAGCAGATCATTAATCATCCTAATCATCCGTTCAGTTTCATCTTGGATAACATGTAAAAATTGCGGTGCAATATTTGGATCCTTCCATGCCCCATCATTTAAGGCTTCAACATAGGCTCTTAAGCTTGTTAATGGAGTTCTAAGTTCATGTGAAACGTTAGACACAAATTGCTGTTGTTCCCGTTCATTTTTTTGCTGTTGCGTAATATCATGCAAAACACAAACTAGACCTGAAACAAAGCCAGTTACACGCTGAATTAAAGAAAAGTTAGCATGTAAAATCATTTCATCTCTTGTATTATCATTTACACGCACAACTAATTCTTGTTGCGTACTTAAAAGATCTTGAATTGTAACATCTTTTAAACCAAGCAAATTAGTAATTGGTTTTCCAATAACATCTTTTTCAGTTTTGCCTAAAAAGTCTAAGGCAGTTTCATTAATGATAGTAATATTTCCGTGACGATCAGTCGCAATAACCCCATCTGTCATATGGGTCAAAACATTATCTAACCGTCGTCGTTCACTATCAGAAATCTCTTGTGTTCTCTCAATTCGTACTGACAAAGTATTAAATGCTTCAGCTAATTGCCCTAACTCATCTTGGGCATAGACACGTACGTGTCCAGAATAATCTCCATTTGCGACCCGCAAAGCTTGCTTACGCATTTCTTCAATCGGCCGAGTTATGGCCCGGGAAATTACCAAGGCAACTACTGCACCTAAAACAGCCGCAATTAATGAGGCAATCAAAAAGTAAATAGAAACTTGCCGTAAATTATTGAATACACCCTGTAAACTAGCTCTTACATAAATAGCTCCCACAGGCGTATTAGTTCCATTAGCAGATGTTAATGGTGAAATTTGCACCATATAGTTTCCATTATCATTAATCACCTTAGAAACTTGTTTTCCATTTGAAAGCACGCTTTTTATATCCGCATTACTAGTCCGCTGGCCAATTCGATTCTGATCATTAACATTTGAAACAGCTCGGATCACGCCTTTATTATCTACTACCATTAATTGACTAATGTCGCCGAGATTATAGTTTGAAATAATCTGGCTTAGCTGCTGATTAGCACTCTTACTGTTTGCCCTACTCAATTGACTGGCAATTTGGTTAGTAATAATGTTTGGCACTTGAATTGAAGACTCAAAATTCTGAATTGAATTTTGTTCAAGTTGTCTAGTAAAAGAAGCTCCAACTACTTCAATCGTTGCTAGTAGTAGCAACATAAAAATGATTGCGATTTTAAAATTAATAGAATTTAGTACACTTTTTATTTTCTTCATTGGTCCTAATTGCAAAAAAAGCCACTATCACTAGTGACTTTGATCCTTATTCATCTGATGGGTTTTTAACGTAATATCCTACTCCACGTCTGGTAACTAAAATCGTTGGTGAACTTGGATTGTCTTCGATCTTTTCCCGTAAGCGTCGCACAGTTACATCTACAGTTCTAACATCCCCAAAATAGTCATAGCCCCAAACGGTTTGTAATAAATGCTCTCTAGTCATTACTTGTCCCATATGCTGTGCTAAATAATGAAGTAATTCAAATTCACGATGCGTTAATTCAATTTTTTCACCATTTTTTTCAACCATATAAGCTTCAGGCATAATCACAAGATTGCCAATGGTAATATTTTTGTCTTCATCATCTTCAGTAGCTTTTTGAGTCAAGTCACGTCTACGCAAGTTTGCCTTTACTCTAGCAACTAATTCTCGGTTAGAAAAAGGCTTAGTAACATAATCATCTGCTCCCATTTCAAGACCTAACACCTTATCAATCTCAGTGTCTTTAGCCGTTACCATAATAATTGGCATATCATGAGTTTGGCGCACTTCACGTGCAACCTCTAAACCGTCTTTTTTTGGTAACATCAAGTCAAGAATCATTAAATCGGGATCATATTCCTCAACTTTTTTAACAGCTTCTTCGCCGTCATATGCAGTGTCGACATCAAAGCCTTCCTTAGTCAGATTAAATTTAATAATGTCAGAAATTGGTTTTTCATCGTCAACGACTAAAATCTTCTTTGGCATAAATGATGCCTCCTCAATATTAATAACTATATTATACTGTTTTCCCCACTTTTTTTAAACTTATGCAAAAAAAAGCTTGCACTTTCTTTACTTTACTGGCATAATACTATTTGTTGGTTATCCAATGGGTGGTTAGCTCAGCTGGCAGAGCAACGGACTCTTAATCCGTGGGTCCAGGGTTCGATCCCCTGACCACCCATATTTTTGAAAGGCATCGCATCTGCGGTGTCTTTTTTGTTTCTAATTTCTGTTAATTTATATCAATTTTCTTAAAAAAGTTCTTGCATTTTTATTTTTTTTTGGCATAATAGTATCTGTTGGTTATCCAATGGGTGGTTAGCTCAGCTGGCAGAGCAACGGACTCTTAATCCGTGGGTCCAGGGTTCGATCCCCTGACCACCCATATCTTTGAAGACATCGCATCTGCGGTGTCTTTTTTTGTTTCTAAATTTTTTCTATAATTAATATCATGAATACTAAACCATCTAAACATCATACTATCTACTATAATTCCACAACCGATGACGTTGTTGAAAGTAAAAGGCAAGATTTTACCCTGCCTGATAATTACCAAATCATTAAACACACGCCACTTAATTATCTAATGCGATTTTTAGCTGCCGGTTTTGCTTATTTTTTTACTTATGGCCTAATGCATGTCAAAGTAATAGGTAGGGATAAGCTATCTAAATATAAAGATGAAGGTTATTTTGTTTACGGAAACCATACTCAAATGGTTAACGATGTCTTCATGCCTTTAACCTTATTTGGCTGGAAAAATTACTATGCTATTGCTAATCAGGCAAATTGGGGAATTCCTGTTATTGGAAAAACGCTCCTACCTTACGGGGGATTACCAGTAGGTAAAAATATTAAACAAGCTATCAAATTACTTAAAGCTGTTAAAACCTTAACTAAAGAAAATGCTCATATTGTAATCTATCCAGAAGCTCATGTCTGGCCTTACTATACCGGTATTCGATCATTTCCAGAAACCAGCTTTAATTTTCCCGTCCAGGCAAATAAAGTAAGTTTTGTAATGACGACAACTTATCAAAAACGCAAATTTGGTAAGCATCCCAAAATTACTGTTTATATTGATGGTCCCTTCTTCCCGGACTCTACCTTGACCAAAAAAGAGCAACAAAAAAAGCTCCATGATCAAGTCTTCGATCAACTAAAAAAGCGTTCTAAAAATAGCGGCTATCAATATTATCACTATCAAAAACGAGAAATTGGAGATTAAAATGAATATTATGTTTTGCGGCGACTCTCACGCCGAAGATGGTATTTTAATTGCAACTCTATCTTTATTAAAAAATACCTCCGCTCCCCTGCACCTCTATATCTTAACCATGCAGGCAGAAGGATATGAAGCTTTTAATGAACAAGCTTTTAACTTAATCAAAAAAATTATTAAAGAAAAAGATCCAAACAACACTGCTGAATTAATTGACTGTACTGAGTTGTTCAAAAAAGAGCCTCCGCGCGCTAATATGGAGACTCGTTTCACTCCTTATGCCATGCTGAGATTATTTGCGGACCAAATTCCACAAATCCCTGATCGCATCTTGTACTTAGATGACGATATTATTGTACGTAAGGATATTAGTGATTTTTATAACCAAGACTTAACTAATGTGGAATTAGTTGGTGTTTTAGATTTCTGGGGGCGCTTTTTCTTCCATAATCTTCACAGCCACAAAACTTTTGACTACCTTAACTCCGGAGTTTTGCTTTTAAATATGAATGAAATTAAAAAGACAAGATTATTTGCAAAAGTTCGAGAAAAAATGAGCGATAAAAAAATGCTCCTTCCCGACCAATCTGCCTTAAACAAACTTGCGACCAAAAAAAGAATTGCTCCTCGCTGCTACAACGAACAGTACCGGCTCCATCCTGATACAAAAATCCAACATTTTACAACTAGCTTTCGCTTTAAACCCTACTTCCACACTTTAACAGTTAAACCTTGGGATGTAGAACGTGTTCATAGTGTCTTGAAATTACATGAATATGATGATTTACTTAAGCAGTACACAGAACTTAAGCCGCTTTTAAAGCAGCGCTAAATTATTATATAGATGGAGTTTGAGAATGACTATCCCAGTTTTTTACACAATTAGTGATAATTACACACCTTACGCAGCTGTTTCGATTCAGTCTTTAATTGATCATGTTGATCCAAAGAAGGACTATACAATCACTCTTTTAGTCCAAAGTATTAGTGATGAACATAAAAAGAGTCTCGAAGATCTTTCAACTGAAAATGTTCATGTTAATATTTTCCATATCGATGATGAAATGGTAGCTCCAATTCACAATAGTGAAGAAAATTATTTACGAGCACAATTCTTTACCATGTCTATTTTCTACCGTCTCTTTATCCCTAATCTTTTCCCGCAATATGATAAGGCCGTTTACTTAGATGCCGACACAATTATCTGCACTGATATTGCTGAACTCTACAATACTGAAATTGGCGATAACATGTTTGCGAGTGTCCCTGATATGTCAATTAGATTTATTAAACCGCTACAAGTTTATATTAAGGAATGCCAAGGCATCTTCCCACCAGAAAAATACATCAATAATGGTGTGATTTTATTCAATATGAAAGAATTTAGAGATAAAAAATTCGTTGATAAATTCTATTCATTAATTGAAAAATATCATTTTGACAATATTGATCCTGACCAAGCTTATATGAATGAAATTTGTGAAGATAAGATCTATCACTTACCGCTTGAGTGGGATGCAATGCCTAATGAACATATGGATGAAATCAAAGATCCAAAAATCGTTCACTACAACCTTTTCTTTAAGCCATGGCACTTTGCAGATGTTCAATATGGTCAATATTTCTGGGATGTTGCTAAAAAATCCCCATACTATGATGAGTTAAAAGAACAATTGGACAGCTTTACTGATGAAGATCGTAAAAAAGCCCGCGCTGATCTTGATTGGATGATTAAAAAAGTCGATGAAATTAAAAATGAAGATGTAACTTGGGCAAAAGTTAAAAAGACTACGTCCGTAAAAATATAAAGAGGCATTAAAATGACTATTCCAGTTTTTTATAGTATTAGCGATGATTTTACCAAATATGCTGCAGTATCTTTAAATTCATTAGTTAAGAATTCTAATCCAGAAAATGACTATACAGTTATCTTTCTAAACCAAGATCTATCTAAAGAACACGAAGATCAACTAGCAGCTTTGGGTAATGACCATGTACACGTTGAATTCTTCCACATTGATGAGAAATTAGTAAAGCCGATCCAAGATAGAAAAGAAAACTATCTTCGGGCTGACTTTTTCACAATGTCGATCTTTTACCGCCTCTTCATTCCCGACCTTTTCCCGCAATATGATAAGGCAATCTATATTGACAGCGATACAGTAGTCACTGATGACATTGCTAAGCTATACAATACGGAATTAGGCAATAATTTATTTGGCGCATGTACTGATTCTTCTATTCAATATGTAGATAAAATGGTGAAATATATCAAAGATGTCCCAGACCTTGATCCTAAAAAGTATATTAACTCTGGAATGCTGGTCTTAAATTCTAAGGCCTTTAGAGATGAAGGTTTTATTGCTCATTTTATGGACTTGCTTGAGAAGTATCATTTTGACTGTATTGCTCCAGATCAAGATTATTTGAATGAAATTGGTGATGGTCGAATCTTGCATCTTGATCCTCGCTGGGATGCAATGCCTAATGAAAATACAGAACCCCTTCCTAATCCAGGTTTAATTCACTATAACTTGTTCTTTAAGCCATGGCACTTTGATAACGTTCAGTACCAAGATTACTTCTGGAAGTACGCTAAAGAAACGCCCTTCTATGAAGAACTACGCGCAGAATTAGATAATTATACTGATGAAGAGCGTAGTGAAGATCGAGCTAAGTTAGATCATATGCTTGAAAAAGAAGATAGCACCGTCGTTGATCCCAATAATTGGGCTCATGTAAAAGCTAAAGGCGAAAGGATTAAACTATGATTATCGGCGAAAATCGTGCGAAAGTTATCGAAAATATCAAGGCAGCCGTTAAAAAAGGTAAAATGCACGCTAAAGTTGAATTGGGCGATCCGATCCTCACTAAGGATGAAAGAATCAAACTAGTCAACGATTATTGGGAGCAACAAAAAAAGCTGAATCATAAATTTAAAAATATTATCGCCCAAACTATTATCAATCTTGATACTTTAGTCTTAATGGCTCATACCCAAATCAAAGACAAACAAAGAGCTAAAGGACCGCAACATGGTGCAATTGTAACGACTAATCACTTTAAGCAAACTGATAGCCTGCCAATTAAAAAATTAGCTAATCGCTGCCATAAAAAGCTCTATGTTGTAATTGAAGACTCCAATCTAAAATTGCCAGGTTTCTTCGGCTTTTTAATGAATAACATTAATGCTATTCCAATTGTTCAAAGCTACCAATACTTAGGACGAGAATTTCCAAAGCACTTGCAGAAAGTCTTTGATAAAAAGGGCTGGGTCTTAATCTACCCTGAACAAGAAATGTGGTATGACTACCGTAAACCTCGCCCCCTTCAAAAAGGTGCTTATTACTACGCAGCTAAGGCTAAGGTACCGATTATCTCCTGCTTTGTAGAAATTCAAGATCTTCCAGAAATGGAAAAAAATAGTAAAGAATTCCACAAGACACGCTATATTCTTCACGTCTTACCGACAATCTACCCAGTTGATCGCCTTACAGTTGATCAAAATGCTAAAAGAATGCGGGACATTGATTATATGCAAAAGAAAAAGGCTTATGAAAAAGCCTATGGTAAGAAATTAAACTATGATTTTAACTACGATGACATTGCGGGTTATGTAAAAGATTAATAATTCTTTCCTAATGTAAAATTTCTACCTACCGCTAAGTCTATCTGTTCGAACTAAAAAAGATTGATATATCGATGCTTAATAGCAAAGATAATCAATCTTTTTTTCTTTTGTAATTCATTTTATTCTAGGAAATCTAGGCAGGTTTTTATTACATTCATTAAATAACATAATAAGTCATTATTTTTGATTTACTTACTTAAGTAGACGACAATATAAGTGGCTATAGTCAAAGCTCACGTGTTTAATAATATATAACTTATAAAGCTAATAGTATTTTATCAGAAAGAAGAGAGATACGATGTCAAACGATCTACCAAGCGATGGGCACAAGGTGGTCAGTAAAGGCTATAAATACTTTATGGTATTTCTCTGTATGTTAACTCAAGCTATCCCTTACGGAATTGCTCAATTAATCCAACCTTTATTTGTTCACCCTCTGGTTAATACTTTTCACTTTACATTGGCTTCTTATACCTTAATTTTTACTTTTGGGGCTGTCGTAGGGTCTCTAGTTTCACCAATGGTTGGTAAAGCTTTACAGAAAGTTAATTTTAAAATTTTGTACTTGATTGGTATTTGCCTTTCAGCCGGAGCATATGTAATTTTTGGAATTAGTACGAAACTACCTGGTTTCTATTTAGCCGGAATTATTTGTATGGTCGGTTCAACCTTTTATTCTGGTCAAGGTGTTCCTTGGATTATCAATCACTGGTTTCCATTTAAGGGCCGCGGTGTTGCTCTTGGATTAGCCTTTTGTGGGGGATCAATTGGAGATATTTTCTTACAGCCTATTACCCAGGCAATTTTGAAGCACTTTATGACTGGTAATACCAAGACTGGTCATTTAACTTCCATGGCTCCATTCTATATTTTTGCGGTTGCTCTTTTAGTCGTTGGTCTAATAATTGCCGCTTTTATTAGAGTGCCAAAGAAGGATGAAGACGTAGCTTCTGCCGAAGAAATTAAAAAGAATCGGCATGAAGCTGCTCAAAAGCATGCTCATGAATTCCAGGGTTGGAGCGGCAAGCAAGTTCTTCACATGAAGTGGTTCTGGATCTTTAGTATCGGCTTTTTAATTATTGGCCTAGGGCTAGCTTCTTTAAATGAAGATTATGCAGCCTTTTTAGATACTAAATTATCTTTAACCGAAGTCGGCATGATTGGCTCAGTCTTCGGGATTGCTGGTATTATTGGTAACATTTCTGGCGGTTACCTATTTGATAAATTTGGTACCGCTAAATCCATGGCTTATGCCGGAATCATGTTAATTATCGCCATTTTAATGATGATCCTAATTAGTACACATCCTTATGGAGATCGTATTAACTTATATGCTGGTATGGGCTGGGCTGTTACAAGTGGCTTATCTGTCTTTAGTTACATGTCTGGACCTGCCTTCATGGCCAAGAGTTTATTTGGTGCCAAAGCACAAGGAGTTAACTTAGGCTACATTAGTTTAGCCTATGCAATTGGTTTTGCTATTGGAGCTCCCCTATTTGGCGTTATCAAAGGTGCTACTAGCTTTACAACTGCTTGGTGGTCCACCATCTTCTTTGTTGCAATTGGTTTTATATTATTGATTTTTGCAGCTATTAAAATTAAACAAATTCAAAAAAGTATTGTTGTGAACAAGCCAAATATTATTTTAGATAAATAATTAGTTAGAAAGAAGGTAATTACATGTCTACTGATGCCGCTACTAAAGATAAGGTAGTAAGTAAGGGCTATAAGTACTTCATGGTTTTCCTGTGTATGTTAACCCAAGCTATTCCTTATGGAATTGCTCAAAATATTCAGCCTTTGTTTATTCACCCTTTAGTTAATACCTTTCACTTTACCTTAGCATCGTACACATTAATTTTTACGTTTGGTGCGGTTTTTGCTTCAGTTGCTTCTCCATTTATTGGTAAGGCGTTAGAAAAGGCTAACTTCCGACTAATGTATTTAATTGGTATTGGTCTTTCTGCTATTGCCTACGTAATTTTTGGAATTAGTACAAAGCTACCTGGCTTCTATATTGCCGCTATCATTTGTATGGTTGGTTCAACCTTTTACTCCGGCCAAGGTGTTCCATGGGTTATTAACCACTGGTTCCCAGCAAAGGGACGTGGAGCTGCCTTAGGGATTGCCTTTTGTGGGGGTTCGATTGGTAATATCTTTTTACAGCCAGCAACTCAAGCAATTTTAAAGCACTACATGACAGGTAATACTAAGACCGGTCATTTAACCTCTATGGCACCATTCTTTATCTTTGCCGTAGCTTTATTAGTAATTGGTGTAATTATCGCCTGCTTCATTAGAACCCCTAAGAAAGACGAAATTGTCGTTTCTGATGAAGAACTAGCTGAAAGCAAGAAAGAAGAGGCTTTAGCCAAAGCTAAAGAGTTTAAAGGCTGGACTAGTAAACAAGTGTTACAAATGAAATGGTTCTGGATTTTCAGCCTTGGCTTCTTAATCATTGGTTTAGGCTTAGCCTCATTAAACGAAGACTATGCGGCCTTCCTTGACACTAAACTTTCTTTAACCGATGTTGGTTTAGTTGGATCAATGTACGGTGTTGGTTGTTTAATCGGAAATATTTCTGGTGGTTTCTTATTTGATAAATTTGGTACAGCAAAATCAATGGCCTATGCTGGTTGTATGTATATTTTATCTATTCTAATGATGATCTTTATTAGCTTCCAGCCATATGGTTCATCTATTAGTAAAGCTGCTGGTATTGGCTATGCTATCTTTTGCGGCTTAGCTGTATTTAGTTACATGTCAGGCCCAGCCTTCATGGCAAAAGACCTCTTTGGTTCAAGAGATCAAGGTGTCATGCTTGGATACGTTGGTTTAGCTTATGCAATCGGCTATGCCATTGGTGCTCCACTCTTTGGGATTATTAAAGGAGCTGCAAGCTTTACAGTCGCTTGGTACTTTATGATTGCCTTTGTTGCAATTGGTTTTATCATTTTAGTATTTGCCGTTATCCAAATTAAGAGATACCAAAAGAAATACATTGCAGAGCAAGCAGCAAAAGCTAATGCTAAATAAGGAGGTTTTTTGGAAATGTGTACTGGTTTAAGATTCACAGATGATCAAGGAAATTTATACTTTGGCCGTAATCTAGATGTTGGACAGGATTATGGCGAAGGCGTTATTATTACGCCGCGTAATTATCCTCTTCCATATAAGTTCTTAGATAACATCACTACTAAAAAGGCTGTTATTGGAATGGGAATTGTGGTTGATGGCTATCCATCATACTTTGACTGCTATAACGAAGATGGATTAGGTATTGCAGGTTTAAACTTCCCACATTTTGCTAAATTTAGTGATGGTCCTATTGACGGTAAAATCAACTTAGCTTCTTACGAAATTATGCTCTGGGTTACTCAAAACTTTACTCATGTTAGTGAAGTAAAGGAAGCTTTAAAGAATGTTAACTTAGTAAATGAAGCTATTAACACATCATTTGCGGTTGCCCCTCTTCACTGGATCATTAGTGATAGTGACGAAGCCATTATTGTTGAGGTTTCAAAACAATATGGAATGAAAGTCTTTGATGACAAAGTTGGCGTTTTAACTAATAGCCCTGACTTTAACTGGCACCTTACTAACCTTGGTAACTACACCGGTTTAAACCCACATGACGCTACAGCCCAAAACTGGAACGGTCAAAAAGTTGCTCCTTGGGGCGTAGGAACTGGTAGCTTAGGTCTGCCTGGTGACAGCATTCCAGCCGACCGTTTTGTTAAAGCTGCTTATTTAAACGCAAACTATCCAATGGCTAAAGGTGAAAAAGCAAACGTCGCTAAATTCTTCAACATCTTAAAGTCTGTTGCCATGATCAAAGGCAGTGTAGTCAATGATCAAGGCAGTGACGAATATACTGTTTATACTGCATGCTACTCTTCTGGAAGCAAGACTTACTACTGTAATTTTGAAGATGATTTTGAATTAAAGACTTATAAACTAGACGATAAAACAATGAATTCAACTAGTCTTATTACTTACTAATTTTTATTATTTCTATCCTATATTCCTAAAAAACAAAAAAGCCACCTATTTTGAAGTGCCTCATAATTGTTAGACATAAAATCTAATAATTATGAGGTATTTTTTTATGACCAAATATTCGACTGAATTAAAAATTGAAATTGTTTCCAAATATTTAAATCATGAAGATTCAATAAAAGGTTTAGCTAAACAATATAATATTCATTGGACTCTTATTCGTAGGTGGGTTAATAAGGCTAAGTGTCAAGGTTTAGCTGCCTTATCTGTTAAACATACTAAAACTACTTATTCTTCTGACTTTAGGCTAAATGTGGTACGCTACTACTTAACACATTCTATTGGAGTTTCAAAGGTAGCGGCTAAGTTTAATATTAGTGATTCTCAAGTATACAATTGGGCTAAAAAGTTCAATGAAGAAGGATACGCTGGGCTGCTGCCTAAACAGAAAGGTCGGCCTAGGAAAGTGCCTAAAAAGAGTTAGAAGACAACTAAAAAGTTAGAACTTAGTGAAAAGCAAAAGTATGAAGAAAAAATTCTTAAGCAGGAAGCTGAATTAGAAAGACTTAGAGTGGAAAATCTTGTCTTAAAAAAAGTGGCTGCCCGATATCCACGTTATCCAACAAACAAAAAACACAATTAATACAGGATATTCGGGCAAAACACCATCAAATTAAACTTAAGGTCTTATTTAAGGTGCTTAAATTAAATAGAAAGACTTACTATGACAATGTAAAAAATAGAATTAATCAAGCTGATAAGTATGCTTTAGTAAAAGAGAAGATTCAAGAAATCTATTATGGCTATGAAGGACAAGAAACATATGGTTATCGTCCTATGTGGGGAGCGTTAAGAGATGAAGGATTTAAATTTTCTCTAGAAACAGTACGTAAGTTAATGAGAAGTTTAGGAATAAAAACAACAATTTATCATAAAAATACTGGTAAATATAGTTCGTATAAGGGTAATGTAGGAAAGAAAGCACCAAATATCCTAAATCAAACTTTTGATGAAACTATCCCCTATAAAGTTCTTCATACCGATGTAACCGAATATAAACTAACTAACGGCAAGAAAGTTTATATTTCTCCTGTAGTAGATGAAGCTTCTTTGGAGATTCTAGCTTGTGCAGTAAGTTACTCTCCTGAAATGAAAACTATTTATAATATGCTAGATGAACTAGCAGATAATCTTCCACCAGGAGCTGCTCCTATCCTTCATTCAGATCAAGGCTTTCAATATCAGAATCCAGGCTATCAGGCTCGACTAAAGAAAATGAATATAATTCAAAGCATGTCCCGAAAAGGAAATTGTCATGATAATGCACCAGGAGAAACGATATTTAATCTAATGAAGAGAGAAAAACTGAATCGACTTAAGATTGGAAGTTTAGAAGAGATGAAGGAAATTCTGAAAGATTATATTTATTGGTTTAACAATGTTAGAAGATCAAACAAATTAAAATACACGACTCCTGTAAAATACAGAAATCGTGTATTATCAAATCTTTAAAATTTTATAAATGTCTAACTTTTCTATGGCACTTCATTTCAGGTGGCTTTTGTCGTATACAAGTGTTTAATTTTAGAAAGGACTATTATTATAGCCTGATATAGCAATACCGTCAACCGCTCGATATCCTTTTTATTAATTAATCTTCTTCTGATCTAATTATTTTTTTAGAGCTAGCATCAATTTCAACTTCATGTTTTGTGCTACCGGATTCTACTGTTACCTCCCAAATAGCCTTACCATCTTCCATTTTTAAGTCCCATTCCTTGGCAACACTATTTTTTACTTCTTTTTCTGCTATTTCACTAGCTTCTTTACGCGAAATTGTTTTATCTAAATCTAAACCTTTTTGTAGGTGTTCATCTAGATCAAGCTTTTCAGAACTAGATTTAATTTCCTTACCAGTTCTAGCATTGATTGTCATTTCGTATTCTTTACTCTTATCAAATCCATCAATCTCATAAACGTATCGGTTACCGTCTAACTTTAGGTTTATTTCTTTAATCTCTTTATCACTGTATTTTTCATCAAATTTGTTCAAAGCTTCAGTTTGGCTAAGCTTAATTTGACTCTTTTTTAGTGTATTTTCTGTATTACTTTTCTTATCTTTAGTTTCCTTTTTTACACTAGATTGTTTACTTTGATTTGATGAATCGTTATTACTGCACGCAGCAGCTGAAGTTCCGATAATGCCAATTACAGCTGTAGCAGCTAATAATCGGGTAATTTTATTATTTTTGCTCATCATTTTCTCCTTGAATAAAATAAAACAAAACTATATTTACTTTAAATTATATAGTATTATTTCAATGAAAGCGATTTATTTATCTTTAAAATTACCTGCTTCAACTTCACGAATAAAGTCAGCCAAGTGTTTGTAGTAAACATCTGGATTATCAACCATATGGTGGTGACCGCCATCAGGAGTAGTAACTAGGCGTGAATTTGGAATTTCTTTTTGCATAATTTTAGCAGTAGAAATTGGCATAGTTTCATTTTCACCAAAAGTAATTAAAGTTGGTACTTTAATATTCTTAAGTTGGTCTCTAAAGTGCCAATCTTTAAGCTTACCAGTAATAACAAATTCATTATCACCTTGAAAGACATTGTAAACAGCACTTCCGCCAAGATCCTTTAAGTGATAAAGCTTTGAAGGTTGCTTTCTATCAACAAAATTAATATTTAAAATTTGTACATCATCTTGGTAGCGTTGATTATCATAGTCATTATTCTTTTCGCATTCATGCATGAAATCAATTTCTGTTTGAGGAAGAACTTCTTGTCTTCTTCTGTTTACGGAATCAACATACTCATCAATTTCATCAACCATTGAAGAGATAATTGCTCCCTTTAAATGCTGGCCATATTTAACCGCATATTCTTGCACCAAAAGTCCACCCCAGCTTTGGCCAATTAAGTAGAAATTATCTAAGCCAAGCTTTTCCCGCACTTCATCAACTTCATCTAAGAAGTATTCATAAGTTAAATACTTCTTAGCAATTTCTGGATCTGAGTAATCTGGTTGATCAGAATAAAGTGACCCTAGTTGATCATACATAGTTACTTGAACATTAAGTCCCTGTTTCTTTAATTGTTCTGCAGCATCTTCCCAATATTCATGATTTCCACCAGGACCACCGTGAAGTGCTAATAAATGAATATCACCTTCGCCTTGAGTATTAGTCCACAAGTGATAACCGTTGTCTAAAGTAATAATTTTAGTGCCAGTTCTCATAAAATTCTCCTTTTTAGTTTTTACTTTATATTTTATCTCATTTTCTTTTTAATTCCGATATGAATTGCACCAGCACCTAAATTTAATTTGGTTATTGTTACATTTTTAAAACCATCTTGCTCAAGCATTTCCTTTAAACGCGTAGCTGAAATAAATTTAGCCGTCGTATGTGATAAGTACTTATAATCGTCAACATTAGCACCCAGTAATTTAGCAAAATTAGGAAATAGTTTGAAGTAACTCTCCCACCCTAACTTAATAATTGGATTAGTTGGCTGTGAAGTCTCTAGAATTCCAACTTTTCCACCTGGCTTTAAAACCCGATAAATTTCTTTCAAAACTTGATCTGCATCCGGCACATTACGCAAACCAAAACCAATTGTTACAATGTCAAAGCTTTGGTCCGGATAAGGCAGATGCATTGCATCCCCTTGCTTTAATTGAATTTCTTTTTGTAAATTTTGTACTCTGATCTTTTTGTCAGCTAAGTCGAGCATTTTTTGATTAAAATCTAGTCCAATTACATTGCCAGAAGGACCCACTTGTTTTGCAAGGGCAATTGTTAAGTCACCCGTCCCGCAACATAAGTCTAATGCAAAATCTCCAGGCGCTACTCTTAATTCTTTAAAGAACTTTTTCCGCCAGCCATTTTGTGTTCCTAAGCTAATTAGATTATTCATCTGATCGTAATACGGAGCAACTCGTGTAAATAAATCATGAACGTCTTTTTCAGGTACTTTATTAGTTAAACTCATTTTTATCACCAAATTTATTATCCCAACAAAAAAGCTATGATTCAAATGAACCATAGCTTTTCTTAAATTCGATTAGATTTACGACGCCAAATGTGAACTAAAATTCCAATAACTAATCCTAAGATAGTCGGTACAACCCAGGCTAGACCAACATTAGCAAATGGCAAATACTGAAGTCGAATACGACTAACTGCATTATAGAATGGCGTTCCAGCAATTGGTGCTGGCAAGTTTGTAATTAAATCAAAGACTGCTGATATTAAAGTTAATGCCATTGTTATTTGATAGATTACCCTATCTTTTTTGAAAAATGGTGAGAATAAAGACAAGATAATCAAAACAATTGCTAAAGGATATAAGAACATTAAGACAGGAAGTGACCAGTGAATAATTTTATCGAGTCCTAAATTTGCAGTTGCAAATGATCCGATACAAGCGATGGTTAACCATTCCTTATAACTAAATTTTGTATAATTAGCGGAAAAATCTAGTGCAAAAGCAGCTAAAACCCCAACCGCTGTCGTTAAACAAGCTAAAAATACTAAAACAGCCAATAAAGCCTGACCAAAGATACCAGCATAGTATCTAACGATATGGGATAACAGAACTCCGCCATCACTAGTTATTCCAAAATGTCCTAATGACATTGCTCCGACCATAATCAACAAAGTATAAATTACTCCGATAGCAATAACGGCTATTAAGCCAGACTTTGCTGTAATTTTTGCTGTTTCACTTTCATTGTTACCAATTAATTCTTTAATAGCTGTTACCACGGTTACGCCAAAAGCAAGACCAGCTAAAGCGTCCATCGTGTTATATCCTTCTAAAAATCCTTTTACTATTGTTCCTTGAGCATAATCTTTACTAACGGGAACAGTTCCTAAATTACCTAACGGACGGGCAAAGGCAATAACAAAAACTAGAAATAGTAAAACTAGAAAAATAGGATTTAAAATTTTACCCAAAGAAGATAGGATGTCACTTTCGTTATATGCAATAACAAAAACAATTGCAAAAAAGATAGCGGTAAAAATAATTAATCCGCCGCCTTGAAATTGCTTAGGAAGAAGTGGGGCTACCCCTACCGTATATGCTACAGTCGCATTTCTTGGTGCCGCAAATAAGGGGCCCATGGTTAACTGGATCAAAGTCATAAACAAAAGAGCAAAGACTTTTCCTACCGGTAAACCTATTTGATAAACACCATTACTACGAGTAATAGCAACTGCTAGGAGTGAAAGTAGCGGTAAAACTACCCCAGTAATTGAAAAACCAATTGCTGCTGGTCCCCAATTTTTACCAGCAAGCTGGCCTAAATGAAGTGGGAAAATTAAGTTTCCTGCACCAAAGAATAGTGCAAAAATCATTGATGCTACAATTAAATATTGTTTTGTTGTCAGCTTATTTTCCTGCGCTTCTCTCAATTATATTCCTCCAAAAAAATCAATTATTTTTAGTATTTTAGCAAAAAAACGCTGTAAACTCTAGTGTTTACAACGTTTTAATGGATTAATACTATTTTTCTAATTCATCATTTGCGCTATTTGCGGCAATTCTACCAAAAGTAAAGATATCAGCAAGCGAATTTCCACCTAAACGGTTACCTGCGTGAATTCCGCCGGCTACTTCTCCAGCAGCATATAGACCAGGAATTTGCTTACCATCTTTATCTAAGACATGAGCACCTGTATCAATCTTCAAGCCACCCATAGTATGGTGGATGGCTGGCTTTCTCGGTGTTGCATAAAATGGAGCAACTTCACATTTTAGATTAAAGGCTGATTTTTCAAAATCTGGATCTTTTCCTGCTTCAACATAAGAATTATATTTCTCAATGGTCTCAACTAAAGTAGCAGGATCCATTCCAACTTGCTTAGCTAGATCTTCTAAACTATCCGCTCTAAACAAGGTACCAGCTTTAACTTGCGCATCAATTGATTCTTGAGTTGTGTTATAAGCAGTATCTTTGATCTTGTCGTCAGCAATTAAATAGAACAAGCCACCATTATCAATAGCTGCCTTAGTTAAAACATCACGTTCTGCAAACTCATTTACGAAACGCTTGCCCTTTTGATTAACCATAATATAGTTTTCTGGTGGAGTTTGTAGGCCAGTAAATAGCTCACCAGTCTTTGGATCAGAAACGGGCATCATCTGAATAAAGCCCATTCCGACTAGATCTGCACCTGCTTCTTTACCAAGATTAATTCCGTCACCAGTAATTGCAGGAGAATTAGTAGTGGCAATATTATCGTCAATATGCTTCCAATAAGTATTATATTTTTGAACCATTGGCGTATTTGCCCCAAATCCACCAGCAGTTAAAATTACAGCCTTAGCATGAACAGTGATTGTACTGCCATCTGGTCTTTTAGCGAGAACGCCTTTAACTTGATCATCTTCAATAATTAAGTGCTTAGCTCGAGTATCGGTCAGAATTCTTCCACCATGATCCTTTACCCAATCACCTAAAACATGAATAAAGGCATAACCCATTGGCTCAACTGGCTTGTGACCTCTTCGCCATAAGGCACCTACTGGCATTGTTACTTGACGGCGATCGAATTTTACCCCTAAATCACTTAACCAGTGCACTGAATCCAGGGCATTATCGATTAACTCTTTGACTAAAGCATAGTTACCGTGAATTTCATTTCCATTTAAGTCGGTTCTCTTACCACCTAAATAGGTTTGGATTTCATGAAGTAATTTTGAATCAAATAGATAATCAGCACCAGAGTCTACATATTCTTTTATTTGCTTTTGTAATTTTTTAAAGTCTTCTTGATACTCTGGATCAATCTCTTCAAGTGGAGTTGCTGCTAGTTCTTCTAAGGTTTCTTTTTCACCGGCTAAAGCTTTAAATTCATTTTGCCAATCTGGTTCTGCAGCATTCATTGGACCACCAGCACGACTAGTGTTTCCTCCAATTTGTGGGAACTTTTCAAGTACAATGACATCTTTACCATGTTGAATACTTCTAGCAGCTGCAGCTAGACCTGCACCACCAGCTCCAACAACTACAAGATCAGTCGTATAAGTTTCATCTTTAGCTCTTTGTTCTTTAGGTTTAGCTCGCTTCTTCCACTCATCTGGGTCTCCGCCAGCTTCACTAATTGCCAATGCTACCCCATCAATAACTCCATGGCTAGAAATAGTAGCACCACTAACTGTATCAACATTTAAAGTCTGATTTTCAACAATTTCTTCAGGCAAACGTCTAAATACTTCGTCAGCTACTCCCTTAGTTTCACCTTTAGCGTCAACCTTAATATCTTCAATCTTATTTTCGGAAAGAGTAACTTCCATAGGCATGAAACTTGCGCCATGTCCTTGAGCTTTTACATTGTATTTTCCTGATTTCATAATTTTTCTACCCTTTCTTAAATATTTTCACCTAAATTATAAGTTATTAAATCTGCAGGCTTAAATATCTTTTTTACAAATCACTAATAACAAATTTGTTATAGCTAGCCTAGTGTGACTTCTCATTTACCTTATCTAATAATGGGTTGTAAATTTTTCTTTTTAAATTCTTCAACCAAATTTTTTAAAGCCTGTGATTTCGTTTTTTCGGCTTTTGTTGCAATAAAGAAAGTAACATTAATTAAGTCGTAGCTTAAGGGAAAGAGATTAATGGGTGTTTCACCAATTCTTTTAATGATACTAGCAGTGGAGATAGTTAATCCCATCCCATGAATGGCCAGACTAGTCGCAGTGATAATATTTTTCGATTCTAAAACGACTCGTGGCTCTAAATGAAATCGTTGGAAAACTCCGTTGACTTGGTGCCGAATCGCCGAACCAGGAACACTTAAAACAAATGGTTCTTGTAATAATTCCTTAAGATTTAAGTCATCTGGTTTAAGGATAAATTTTCCTTCCTGATAATACGGCGATGAAGGTGAAATTACGACATAGTATCTTTCACCGCCATTACTTACGATATCTAAGCTTGAATCAATTGCCTCTGGAGTTTGACCAATATAGCAATCAATATTTCCACTTAGTAAATTTCTTTCACTTTCTCTGGGGAAGTTTTCAAAAATCTGGTAGTATTTCTGGTAGTAAATAGGTACCTAGACTCTCTAAAATTCCAATTTTGATAATTTCTTTACTAGGATGAGTGTATTGGGCGATTTTTTTATTTAATTGTTGTTTGTTATAAGAAATATTTTCTAAATATTGATAATACAGTAATCCTGCTTGAGTCAATGCATAAGGCTTTTTATCCCGATCAATAATTGGCGTTCTTAACCGGTCTTCTATTCTTTTTATTAACTGGTTGAGATAGGGTTGAGAAATATAGAGCTTTTTTGCTGCTTTCACAAAACTATCTTCTTTGAGTAATACATCAATAAAATGCTGTATTTCTTCTGGGTTATTCATTATTTATTTCCTTAATATAGTTTATAAATTATAAGCAAAAGAGCTATGGATACCTCAAATTTACCATAGCTCTTTTGCTTTACACTTTTTACTTGAATACAATCCTAATTTAATATGGTTTATAATTTTTTACAAGTAAAAAATTTGATTTATTAATAATTCTTATAATTTTATTTATTCTATTAAAATTTGTAATGGTAGTGATAGATAATCAACGGCAAAATCGTAACGATTAGGCACAAACCAATCATCGTCCAAACATAAACACCTCTTAATTCAGCTGGTGTTCCTTGTGCTGGAATAAAGGAAATAAAGAAAGCTACCACAGTTATTACCAGGGCAATAATTGCAATTATTACTCCTAAAGCCTTGCTCTTTGTCATATAATAACTGCGTTTTAAGTTTCCGTGTTTTACTTTTAAAACAATATAGGAAATTAACATTAAAATGTAGACCATCAAGTACTGAGCAGTCGTAGCAGCTAACGAAACATTAAAAGCAAAATCGGAGTTCTTTCCACTAGTAAATGTTATTAAAATTGCGGATGCAGTTACAATCAAAGTCTGTAAAACAATCAGCCGCATCGGTACATCCCGATCAGTAGATTTAGCGAAAAACTTAGGCATATAGCCTTCTTTAGCAGCTTCAAACATCCCCTGACTAGGGCCAGCAAGCCAATTTCCGAGTTCTCCAATAATACCAGCTGCCAGTAACACACCGATAAATTTCTTAATTACATCCCCTGGTAAGCCAATTGAATCTAAAATTTTTCCAAAGGCATAAACAAACCCAGTAGAATTTTGAATTTGATCTTTCGGAATTGTCATTCCAATCGCAGTACTACCAAGTAAGTCAAAAGAAATAGCAGTAACAGCTAAAGCGAGCATAACAGTGGAATACTTCTTAGGATTTTCCAAATATTTTGCATGTGGAGCAGATGCTTCACCACCACAAAATGCCAACACAAATGGCACAAAAGCTACTAAGGTGTCTCCAGTTAAATGATGCGGAAAGATAGTATTCCAATTTAAATGCATGTATAGAGGACGCCCTTGTAAGAGATATACAAAGAAAGTAATAATTAACAAAATTACAGGTAAGGCTATTCCAAGTCCAAATAACCATTCTGCAATATGGCCTATTTTCTTAACTCCTACCATTTCAACAAGAGTAATTGACCAAATAATTACCATCATCAATAGAAATCTAATACTTGGTGTAGTGTTAAACCAAGGGGTATCAAAGGTAATAGATAATGCACCAATAATTACGTACATCATTGTGTTCATCCCAACAGTAATGTGAATCCATTGGTAAAACATAGCTGTCCAGCCAGCTCGATCTCCTAAGGACCCTTTTACCCAAGTAAAAATTCCACCCTTGTCCCAGTCATCAACTGATGCCATTTCTCCTGCCATTTGCGTAATTGGTACAAACCATATTAGCCCTGCCAATAGCAAATAAAAGACTGCTGTGGGGCCAGTTTTTCCAAATGGAGCTAACTCATTAACGGAGATAACCATCGATGAAGTCATTGCGAACAACTTCAGTGCTGTTAACCGATTATACTTTTCATCTTCTTCTAATTTAGTCAAAGACTCGCTTTTATCAGACACAATTTTTCCTCCGAAAAAGTTTTTTCGAAAATTAATTATACACTTCTTCATCAAAATTGGTCTAAAAACTTTAAAAATAAAAGAGCTAGATTTGCTTAATCAAATCTAGCTCTTTTATCTTCTATTTCATCCATGGAAAAATGTGCTTTAAAACTTTATGGTCTTGCTCATTTTGTCCTTCTACTTGTGTAGATTCTTTCTTAGGATTTGTATCCGCTTTATTTTCTTCCTCTGTTTTTAATGAGTGCTTTTTCTCCTTTTCCTTCTCTTCAGTTTTTTCCTCTACCTTCTTTTCTGGTTTTACATCTTTATTCTTTTCTTGAGCTATTTTTTTAGATTCTGCTTTTATTTCGCTCATTTCATCAAAAGTATAATATCTAACCGGTGTATTTTCGCTAGCATTTCTTACTGTAATTATTGCTTGCTCTGGAAGATAGTTCATGATTCTAGGTACACCTTGTGTTTTGATTACTTTAGTTGCATCGCTTGGATCTGTTACATAGAGTGGCTGCTCTACGCCCTGCAACACATTACCTTTTGTATCAACTGGTACTATTCGCCCATTAGCTTGATAAGTTACTGTGAAGGTTAGATCGGCTTTTTTTACTTTCTCTTCATCAATTATATTTTTGTCTGCATGATAACCATCAATGACTGGTGTTTTTACCGCTATGTATTGCTTCTTGTCTACCAACCACCCTGTTGTATACTTACCCGCATCTACTAATTCACCCGTATTCTCATCAACAGTCAAAGTTCTTGTCCAATTAGCACCCTGAATTCTAGTAATTGGGGTGTGGTCACCAGCTCCCTCATATTTAATTATCTCTTTAACTGGGACGCTATACAAAGTGGGCTTAATCGGACGATAAGGATGTTCGCTATTCACAGGGATATAGCGTGGCTTTAAGGTATAGGCCACCTTAATATCCGTAAAAGGATCATTGACAGAAATTGTATTTTTAACTGGTGCATATCCTGGCACTTCTGGTACTTCTTCAGTAAAGAGAACACGCACAGGATCATATGGATCATTAACGTATGTTGGGTGCATAGCATTTTTTATTTCATTTCCATGCTCATCAACCGGAATCATTTTTCCAAGCGGAGTATAGGTAATCGTAGCCATTAAGTCAGTTTCCATAACTGGGTGTTCGCCAATTAAGCCAATATTTGCGGCGAAACCTTTAATTACAGGTGTAGGAGTTGCTTCAAAAATATCTTTATCAGCCACCCAGTCTGTCGTATACATCCCATTCTCAATAATTTCTTTGCTTACTTCATCATAAGTAATTGTTCTTGTCCAACGCACTGTTTGTTCGGCATCTGGAGGAGTTTGGCTACCTGCTCCTTGATAATGAACTCGGGCTGTAACAATTCGGCGGTAATAGGCCGGACTCATTGCTTCTTGAGGATGTTTTTCATCGACCGCAACATATTTATGAACTAATAAATATGGAATTTCATAGTTACGGCCTGGGTCTGCAATTTTTTCTTCTTTAATTTGTTTTAAGACAATATTTTCTAGGTCTAATTCCGGTAAAACTACCTTAGTTGGATCAATTGAATTAGTAAGTAGTTGCTTTTTACCTATTTCTGAAAATTCATTATAATTTACATCAACAGGAATTAAATATCCGTTTGGATAGTATTTAACTTTTTCAGTTACATCCTGTTTTTCTACTGGTGAAGCTACTACTTCACTAATCTTAGTATGATATCCCGAAACTACATGTACGGAAACTGAGGGATAAGTTTCATTACTTTGCCATTGACTTGTGTATTCTCCGGGAATAATTTGTTTAGTTACGATATCAACTGTTAAGTTCCGTTTTAAAATAGCTGTTTGAGTTACATCATCTAGCTTTTTATTATCTACTCCTGAAAAATTAATTGTCCGATGAACTTCTTTTTCGTACAGACTTGCATTAATTCCTGTAAATGGATGTTCAGAGTTAACTACTTGTTTTTTATGCTTTAAAACCACAAAAAAGATTTGAATATAGTCTCTACTATTTCCAAAAACAGGCTTCTGTTCCTCAGAATCAAAATCATTAGTAACAACTTCATATCCCTTAGCTGTTAAATTTTTCAAAACTTCTGCAGTATCATAAGCTATTTCTTTTCCAGGTTTTCCTTTTAATTCTCCAGAAGTTGCTAATTCGCGGTTGTTATCATCAACGTCAATAAATTTTATTTCAGCTTTTTGCCTTCTAGCATTTTTCTTATTAGGTGAATAAGTGACTACATATTCATACTTTGGCTGTTGAATAGTTGCTGTTTCTCCACCAATCACTGCCTGATCGGGTGTATAGTTCATCACCGTCGGACTTCCAACTAAAGGAAAGGAATACTTTTCTGGTTGCCAGGTATTAGTTAATAATCTTTTCTTAGTGACTTTGTCATAAATAATTTTTCTATTAAAAGCACCCTCACTAACCTTGTCAGGGATACTTTGATCGAGTCCAACATAGTGAACTACTTGCTCACCTTGCATTTGAACATCCTCTAGATGACAACCATATTTTAAATTTTTGGCAGTTATTTCTTCTTTCCCATGTTTAAAAGTAAGCGTGAATTCTTGAGAGTCTTCATTAAAGAAATTCACTTCATCATTTGGATCAAACGGATTATTAATCAGTACATAACCAGCAACTAGTAATTTTCTTATCTCATCTTTTGTACTGTACTCTATTCTTTCTCCTACTTTTCCCTCTAACTCTCCTGAATTTGCAAGTTCAACCAAATTATCGTCTAGATCTACATATTTAACAACAACTGACATTACTTATTCCCTCATCTATCTTGATCAAATTTTAATAACATATTAGTAGCTTACTTATCATGCTTTTTTCCTAATCATTATCATAAGGCACCCTATATTGATAAGCAAAAGAAAATATATTTTTTATAACATTAACAGTTTCACATGAAACATCTGCAAAAGAAGTTTCAAAAAAATTAGATTTTGTGTTTTTATTAACAAACTCAAGTGTATAATAAAAGACGGTCATACTATTAATTTTGACGGAGGTTTAATTTATGACAAAGATTTTTGCTTACGCTATTCGTAAAGATGAAGAACCTTTCTTAAACGAATGGAAAGACGCACACAAGGATATTGAAGTTGAATACACTGACCAACTTTTAACTCCTGAAACTGCTAAATTAGCTAAGGGTGCTGATGGTGTTGTTGTTTATCAACAATTAGACTACACTCCAGAAACTCTTCAAGCTTTAGCTGATGCTGGCGTAACTAAGATGTCATTACGTAACGTTGGTGTTGATAACATCGATATGGACAAGGCTAAGGAATTAGGCTTTGAAATCACTAACGTTCCTGTATACTCTCCTGACGCAATTGCTGAACATGCTGCAATCCAAGCTGCTCGTGTACTACGTCAAGATAAGCGTATGGATGAAAAGATGGCTAAGCGCGACTTACGCTGGGCACCTACTATTGGTCGTGAAGTTCGTGACCAAGTTGTTGGTGTTGTAGGTACTGGTCACATTGGTCAAGTATTTATGAAGATTATGGAAGGCTTTGGCGCAAAAGTTATTGCTTACGATATCTTCAAGAATCCAGAACTTGAAAAGAAGGGTTACTACGTTGACTCACTTGATGACTTATACAAGCAAGCTGATGTAATTTCACTTCACGTTCCAGATGTTCCTGCAAATGTTCACATGATCAATGATGATTCAATCGCTAAGATGAAAGACGGCGTTGTAATCGTAAACTGCTCACGTGGTCCACTTGTTGACACTGATGCTGTTATCCGTGGTTTAGACTCAGGTAAGATCTTTGGCTTCGTAATGGACACTTACGAAGGCGAAGTCGGCGTATTTAATAAGGATTGGGAAGGTAAAGAATTCCCAGATGCTCGTTTAGCTGACTTAATCGATCGTCCAAATGTTTTAGTAACTCCACATACTGCTTTCTACACTACTCACGCAGTACGTAACATGGTTGTTAAGGCATTTGACAACAACTTGAAGTTAATCAACGGTGAAAAGCCTGACTCACCAGTTGCTTTAGACAAGAACAAGTTCTAAAGATTATATTATTGATAATTAAAAAGATCTTGAGATTTTCTCAAGGTCTTTTTTCTACCCTAAAGGATTTTTTACAATGAAATTACTTCTTACTGGCGACAGTATTATTGCCCGTTCAGAAAACCACACTATCCCAGAAATTAACTTTCAATTACAAAAACTAAATTCGTATCAGATTTACAATACAGCTATCTCAGGAATTAATTCTGGTGGACTTGCTCTCTCTTTACCCAATTTGGTATTTAATCAACCAAAATGCGATTACTTGATCATTTTAGTTGGCACTAATGACTTAGCAGTACACAAGCAAGTCCCCTTACAACAATTTGAGGATAATCTAAAATTAATTGCTTCTAGTATTATTTGGCTTTATTACCCAGGAAAAGTTATCTTAATCACTCCGCCTGCAGTTGATGAAAATAAGCAAAAAGTCCGAAATAATCTTTTAGTGCAAGAGTATAGCAACATAATTAAACGCATTGCAAATGAATATAAATTTTCGTTTATTGATCTAGCAAGTAAGATGCAGGCAAATAAAAATTTTCCAGAAATTTTCAATGGTAAAAAGAACGATGGCCTTCATTTTGGCGTTAAAGGCTATGAACTACTCGCAAAATTAATTGGTCAAAAATTAAATCAAATTTCTAATTGATTTTTGCCAGATATTCGAGTAAAGTTTAGCTAATTTAATATTAAAACGTTGCTTCTAAAGAAAGGACTTTACACTGAGTTTGTGGGAAACAAAATTTGCAAAAAAGGATTAACTTTTGATGATGTACTTTTAATTCCAGCTGAAAGTCATGTGCTGCCGAATGAAGTTAAACTGGATACTAAATTAGCGCCCAATCTTCAACTTCATATTCCACTCATTTCTGCAGGAATGGACACTGTTACTGAAGGAAACATGGCAATTGCCATGGCAGAAAATGGTGGTTTAGGGGCTATTCATAAAAACCTTTCAATCGAAGCCCAAGTTGAAGAAGTAAAAAAACTAAAGGTAAAACTGTAGATCCTAACTTACCTCACCCTGCAGTTGATGATCAAGCTCGTCTTTTAGCTACAGCTGCCGTTGACGTTACAAGTGGTACTTTTGAACGTGCTGAAAGTTTACTTGAAGCTGGTGCTGACGCAATTGTCATTGATACAGCCCACGTTCATTCCGCTGGCGTTTTACGCAAAATCAAAGAAATTCATGAGCATTTCCCTAATGCTACATTGATCGCTGGAAATGTTGCTACTGGGGAAGGAACTGCTGCTCTATTTGATGCCGGAGTAGATGTTGTTAAAGTTGGAATTGGACCTGGTTCAATTTGTACTACACGTATTGTTGCTGGTGTGGGAGTTCCACAAATTACAGCTATTTATGACGCTGCTAGTGTTGCATAAAAATATGGCAAAAAGATAATTGCTGATGGTGGTATTAAGTATTCTGGAGATGTTGTTAAAGCTTTAGCTGCAGGGGAAATGCTGTAATGCTTGGTTCAATGTTCTCAGGAACCACTGAGGCTCCAGGAACAAGCTTTACTAATGAAGATAAGCAAGTCAAATCCTACCGCGGCATGGGTTCAGTTGGCGCTATGTCTCAACAACATGGCTCATCTGACCATTACTTCCAAGGTGGAGTTAATGAGGCAAATAAATTAGTTCCCGAAGGTGTTGAAACCTTAGTTCCTTATAAAGGCGATGTTTCAAATATCATCTACCAAATTAATGGTGGTCTACGTGCAGGTATGGGATATGTGGGTGCAGGTACAATTAAAGAATTAATTGAAAATAGTCAATTTGTTCAAATTACTAATGCTGGTCTTCGCGAATCTCACCCACATGATGTTCAAATGGCTAAGGAAGCTCCAAACTATGGCGGTAGTGACTTATAAAATTTATATTTGTAATGAAAAAGCACCTCATGGTGCTTTTTTTCTATCTCAAAATTCCTTCAATTTTATCGGCCAATGCAGGATAAATTGGTAATACATTTCGATGCCATTCATTTTTATTAATTCTTAGACCAATAATTGGTACAAAATAATTTATATCGTTAACTGCGCTCATACTTATTTCACTAACACCAACAATGTAATTGGCTTTATCATAAACGACAGTTAACAAGTCCTTCTCCTTTTGACCAGCATATAAACTACTTTGGCTTAGTTCGTATTCTCTAATTTCAAAATTATCTCCATCTTCAAGAACACTATCAGGATTGATTCCAGCTTGAGCTAGTTGCGGAAAAGCAAATACTCCCGTTCCGATAGCCGGATAGTTAATTGGCTGAGTAATCCCCTTTTCAAGAGAATTAAAGAGGTATTGTGCTTGAAATTCTGCTACAGGAGTTAAGTTTGGGATGTCTTGGCTCGTAACATCTCCAATAGCATAAATATTATTAACATTTGTTTGAAGATGACGGTCTACGTCAATTCCTCTAGTTGAATAATCAATTTGAGCAGCTGATAGATCTAGCTTTTCAATATTTGGAGTACGTCCACTAGCATTTACTACATAGTCCGTTACCATTGGTCCATCTTGATTCAATTCAACAACATACTTATCACTTAATTGAGTAATACGAGTTGGTTCCGTTTCAAATTTAAATTGGATTCCTCGTTCTTTCATTTTTACAACCAATTCACGACTATATTTTTGATAAAAATGCCGTAATACTCGATCTCCTCGCACTAAAATAGTTACTTGACTACCCGCAGCAGCTAAAAAGGTAGCTAATTCCATTGCTACATATCCACCGCCAATAAACGTAATATGCTCTGGAAGCTTATTTAAAGAGAAAACATCGGAACTATCATGTAAGAACTTCGCCCCTGGAATCGAGAGTTCATGGGGGCTCCTTCCAGTTGCAATTATAATTCTATTTCCCTGGAAATATTGTCTATTTACTTCAATTGTTTGTCGATCAACAAAATGGGCACTCCCGCTAATTACATCACTGATTTTACTAATATTTTTTCTTGTTTCATTTGGCCAGCTTGCAAATCGTGCCTTTTTGTCTTTCATTAGTTGAGCCCAATTTAATTTTCCGCCTTGAGAAATTATTCCCTCTTTTTCAAATTGTTGATTTGATAAAACTGCTTGAACTGCTCCATCTAAATATATTTTTGGTTCACAGCCAACATTCGGGCAAGTCCCACCAAACAAACCACTTTCGACGGTTAAAATAGACTTATGTTGTGTATCTAAGAGCTTAACTAATTTATAAGCGGCAGACCCAGTTCCTAAAATTATATAATCATATTTTTTCATAACGTCGCCTCATATCTTTCTTTCATTTTCAGTTTATCAAAAAGTTGCATGAGACCGCTATCATAAGTACTCGGGATTTTTATAAAAAAACAAAAAAGACAATTATTTGCGTAATTAATAGTGTATTGTGAATAACCAAACTCCATTCATAATCTCATATATCCTACAATCATATTTACAATACACAAAAAGCAGCCTTTACAGCTGCTTTATTTTTTATCTTCAATTTTCAAAATTTGTGGTTTTTTCTTTTTAACTGATTTTACCCCGAGGATATCTAGTAAAAATGTAAAGATCGGCACACCAACAATTAGACCCCAGGTTCCCAAAAAGTGTTCTCCGACTAGTAAAACAACGAAGGTATAAAAGATTGGTAATTCTGTTTTGCTTGCCATAAACTTTGGATTCAAAATATAGGCTTCAATGGCATGAATAATCATAATCACAATAAAGATATAGATTACATACCTCAGTCCCCCAACTGAATAAGCAACTAAGCTCAAGGGAATTAAAGAAATAATAACCCCAGCAACCGGGATTAAACTAAGAATAAATACCATCAATCCTAGAGCTATAATTTGCGGCATTCTCATAATAATTAAACATATCATTGTCATCGCAGTATTACATAAAGCAATAAAAAATTGGGCTTCTAAGACAACACCAAAAGTGTTAACAAACTTATTGCCAAAATATGCAATATCTTCAAATAGCCAAGATAAGTGACGACTCTGCAAAAAAGTATGAGAAAATTCAGTCATGGAATTAAGCTCAATCGTATAGAAAAAGCTCATGATTAGCGACATGAAAAACGCTATAGTCAATGTTCCAAAATTAGTTAAAGCATGAACCAAAATAGTTACACCATGTTTTGCCTGTGTTGTAATTTCACTATTGCTAATGTAATGACTTAAGTAGCGTGATACCCAGTTCATATCATCCGATTGATAGAATTTAATCAGAGAATGAGTCATTTTTACAATTTGCTTAATTAAAATTGGCACATAGATCGTAATTGCAAAATAAATAATTGCAATTACTAAGAGATAAGCAAGAACTACAATTATCTGCGCGGGTAGGCTAGGAATTTTCTTTTGCGTAAACCGAATTAAATGCACAATTAAATATGTGAAAATAAACGTTAGCAAGATGGTGTTCATCATCGAGCGAGCTGCATATAAAACGAGAATAATTAAACAGAGGGTCACAAGACGATGCACAGTTGTATTTTCTTTAAATTTATCCCACGCTTGTCCCATTTAGTTCACTTGCCTCTCTATTTTTTACTTAATTATACACTTATCTTTTTCCTAAGAGCTTTGCAGTAAACTTTTAATTACCTATAAGAATGCTATAATAGCTATATATAGTTAATGAAAGCGGTATCTAAATGAGAAAATTGTGGTGGCTAGCAAACATTTATTGGATAATTTTGATTATGTAGGGAGGCGGTAAATTCTTTACATATGGTTTTGATACCTCTGAATTAGGTGAAACAGCTAGTTATGCCTTAATTCTCTTAGTACTCATCTCTACTAGCGTGCTAATTATCGAATTTCAAGCCGCATGGGGTATCTGGCTTCATAATTTTGATAAAAAGAAGCATCATGATAATAAGATTTAAAAAAGAAGATGCTTCAATGTAGTGACGCCCAAATTCATGCCCCACTCCGGGGGTTAACTTCAAAAACTGCTTTTTGTTTTGCTCTCTAACTCCCATCCGCTTCGGGCAAGTCTATCCTCGACGCTCCAGGCAGCTAAAGCCGTCTTCCGTGTCGTCTCGGAATAGCCAAGCGCTACGCTTTAGAGAATTACATATATCTTTCAATTATAGTAGTTTTTTTTTAATTTCTTTAAAAATTGTGTACCAAAAATACAGATATAACAAAATACAAATGAGTAAAAGAGGAATCTTAACCCACAGTGGCCACTGCATTGTCACATTTATAATTGAAGTATGGATATTCGTTTTGAAAATAGTATCTGAAAATATAGGAAGAAAAGGAATTAATCCTAATACTATTTCAAAACTAGTAGTAGCTTTTTCATAATTCACCATCACTTGACTAGATGACCGTAACTAAAATCCAAATTATATTTATAAAAAGTAAAATTAAAGCTACCATCCCTTTAAACAATGGGCGTCTTGTTGAAGAAAATCTATTAACTAAATATTCCATACTAGCTCCAACAACAATGTTCATTAGAACCATAACCACACGAAAAGAAATATTTCCCCACGGTGACCCAAGATTTAATATGGCTAATAACACAAAAGTTGTTGTTACATCATATTTATAAAAAAGAGTTGTAACAATACCTTTTTTCATAATAGTTTCTCGTATTTTCATAAGATTTCAGTATTCCGAAAAATCCTTAATGGTAGCTAGATTAAATTTGAACTATAAAAATGAAATAAATTTTATAATAAGCAAAAAAATCTACTACTAAATTAAAAACTTTTCTATTTGCTCAATTTATAAACTACTAAAGTAATTAGTCCTCCGCATATTCCGCTTAATATAATATTCAAAAACAAATTTGAAATATATGGGGCAATTAGAAAATTATAAAGTTCAATTACCAATGTTAAACAAATAAAATATAAAATTAATTGCTTTCTTTTCATAAGATTATTGTCCTCTATATCCAGTGAGTGTATCTTTCGAAATATGACTTACACCAATTTATCAAACTAACTAAGAGTTTTTTTCTTCTTATTCTTATACATTCGAAAAAGTGCAGTGCTAATTGCGAGTAAATTTACTCCAATAATAAAAGGAACCGCAGTAATAAATTCAGTATTCCAAAAATCCTTTATGGCGGCTTCAGTATGAACTCCAAAAATCATAGTACCAAAGCTGTAATAAGCCGAATAAAGTGTAATTAGTATTAGTCCTGCAAAATTAATTAGTAATAATCCAAATATCCATTTTAAAAACTTTTTAATGGAATTCATCCCAACCACATTGAGCCCCCACCATGCTACTGATGCCCAACCAACTCCAGGCAGTGTAAGATTTGCAAACTTTTTAACAGCCAAACTAGCAACTTTCTTAGGTGCATACTGCACAATTGCATTTACCATCATTGCTGATGCTTTCTTCCATGCATGAGATTTTAAATATCTCACAGTTGCAGGTTTAAAA
Organism: Lactobacillus johnsonii; assembly: GCF_013487865.1. Classification (NCBI taxonomy): domain Bacteria; kingdom Bacillati; phylum Bacillota; class Bacilli; order Lactobacillales; family Lactobacillaceae; genus Lactobacillus; species Lactobacillus johnsonii. The sequence continues at coordinate 51,526 of NZ_CP047409.1, read as the reverse complement.
ATTATTTTGGCCAAATTTTTTAATTCTCCTAGGTCCATTTTATTTAATATACACTTTCCAAATCTATCAGGTGAAAAAGCATTTGTACTGTATACTCCACCTCTTGATAAACTTTTTCATAATAATTTTCTCCCAATTATTCCTATACTTAATAGCTTTGTTAAAGAAAAAAGCGCCCTACCAGACCAATTATTTTGATCTAATAGGGCGCTTATGCGCTGTACCACCTATGTTCGCTGAGCATAGCTCCAGCCTCGTTGCACGTGCGGCTCAAAAAGAGCGATACGTCGACGCTATAAAGGGCGTGCCCTGAAACTACTCAATTCGTAATTTCTGCTCAAAGGTGATTTTCAGCTAAACCTTCGTTGTTTCTTCGCACCAACCAGAAACTCTCTGTAGGACTTCAGTAAAACTTACTTTCCTTATCAAAGCCGTTTTTATTTTTGATTGAACATAATATTACAACGATAAAAATTAAAAGTCAACAATAATTTTAATTATTTATTAGTTAAATTATAATTTTAGCTATTTTTAATATAATATATTGTGATACGAGAAACCTGAAAATTTTGCAATAAAAAAAGGTGGTTCAACGACCACCCACAAGACGTCTTTTGACAAATATATGCGCGCTAGCAACGTAGCCTAATCAAGTTCTCTTTAAGGAATTGTACGCCTTGCTTGACGCATTTACTTTAATTGCTATTGGTTTAATATTGTACCAAGCTTCACGACTCGTTGTTTCAGTCACTCGATTGATCCACGAAATTAAGCGTTAATGCTTCGTGAGCAAAACAATCAGAAGTCACTTTTCTTAAGTGGCTTTTTTCGTACTCTAAATTTGAAAAGTTTTTAATTAAAATATCTCTTTTAACCAAAAACATTAGCAGTCGCGCATTTCTCTAACAAAAATTGAAGCATCCAAATTTAAATTCACTTGCTCATATTGTTCTTTCAATTCTGGATTTTTTCTAATGTCTTCTCTAATAAACTCTTGAATTTTACTCATCTTAGTTCATCCCATATTTTTACTTAAATACTTAGTACCTTTATGTTAGTATTTCCATTCTTTAAAGAGATTCATTTGATCTTCTTTAGATAATTTGGTCATAGGAAAACCCCGAAATCCATGTCCGAATTCCGGGGTCACTACCTTTCAAACATCTTCTTTTATTTTGCTATTGTAGCCATAAAAAATTAATAATTTGTTTCTCTACCTGTTTATTATAAGTTAATTGCCCATGTTCCGCATTCTTGCCAGTTATTGTGACTACACGATAGCTTTTAGCCATAGGAGCAACTAAGTATTCTAATGAAAGAGATGAAGCATTTTTTACAATCCCATCCGAATTTCCACCAATATTACCAATAATGTTTAAGACGTCTATTTCTTTGTTTGGATAAAGAGTTCGTAATTTTGTCATTTCACGATAGGTGGCATTCATTTTATTTGGCTTTCCTTCATTATTAACTCGAAGATTAGAAGGCTGTCTAATAGCAATTGGCAGCTGCTTAAAATCAAGTCCATCAAAATGTCCACCAATTGAGACTTGCTTATTTAATCTTGGTAAATTTGGATTATGGGCAGCTTGCAATAGATAATACATAATTGAAGTATTTCCCAGGGAATGTCCCACCATATTTACCTTTTTAATTCCATACTCATTTTGTAAAGTCTGGACTACATTTCTGGCGTAACGTCCATTTTCTTTAAAATCAAGTTGAACGTTATTTCGATAGTTTACCTCTACAATTGGATTAACAGCGTTATTTGGAATAGTACCAATCAGTTTAACCTTTCCATTTGCATCTACATCGGCTCTAATGACAGAATTCGTCACTCCAGCTTCTTGAGCAGCTTTTACCATATTCTCTTCTCCATGATAATTACTTAGTCCACCATGGAAAAATAATGTTGGAATTACATTGAGATTGTTTTTCGGCGTTTCACTTTTTTCAACATAGTATTTATGTGCTGCATTAGCTCTATTAGGTTTGTTTTGAAAACTGCATCCTGTCAAAACTAACGCTAATAACGTAATTAAAGAGACTAGTTTTATTTTCACCCTTATCTCATCCCTTCATTTTCGCAACTTAAAATTTATCAAATAATTATTATGAATTTCTATAATTTATCCTAAACTATGCTTAATTCTTAACTGAAAAGCAAATCATAGATTGCCTGATTTAACGGATGCTTGAGAATCAGATTCATTCCAACTGTACTCTTTTGCTTTAAACCTATTTTTTCTTCTTTAACAGAATCCTTTTGGATATCGGCAGTACCTAAGTAATAAAATTCCTTTCCCGCTGCATCGCTTTGCTTAACAAATAGGTGTAATTTCATATCTTTTGTATTAAGCAGCCGTTTTACCTCATCTGAATCAATGTGACGCGGCGTACGGGTATACCAGCGCAAACTATGTCCATTTTCTAAAGTATTATGATAGCGGGCACTTCTCTTCTTCTTTGAATCTTTTTGGTAAGTGATAAAAATTGGCGTTTCTTTTTCACCAACACGATAACCATACATTGGTGCTGAAACGTCCTTAGGCCAGTTTAAGAGGCGACAAACGTCTTTACGATCATATTGCTTATACAGAGTAAATTGTTGATCAGAATTATATTCTTTTGAAAGCGCCAAGCCTGTTTTTATGACATCTTTAAATAGGTCTTTAAATTGCTTATTAGCACTTAGGGCCTGTGAAAGTTGACTTGAAAATAGATAGTGCGTTCCGGTCTTTTCAACTAAAGGAACATTTCCATACTGCTCTTTTTTCGTTGTTTTTCCCTGTTTCACGTCAAAAAATCCTAAGGATAAAACTTTCTCAACTGAATCTAGTACAGCATCATTTACGTAACAATTTTTTCCTTCAAGTAATTGCATATAGGATGCTTCACTTACCTTTTCTTTAATTAAACAGTTTTCTAGTAGAAATAATTCATGCGGTCTTTTACCAAATAACAATTCCTTCGTTACAAAAGATAAAACAGAACTTTGATAATCTGTTAGCTCGACGTTTTCTCCCATTTTCTTTAAAAAATCGCCATAGTGGGCTAAAAGGTGATTTTTGGCAAAAACAGTTGGAGCGGTTGTTCCATATTGATAGAAGTCATATAAAAGAGGTGCGTGACCTAGTTTTGCCTTCAAATCTTCGTAAGACTTTTTTAGTTCTCGCATGCTATCTAGTTTTATTTTTTCAAGTGAATCTAAAATTCTTTGTGAAGCTACCTCAGTAAAGTTAATTGTTGAAACATCGATAACTTGCGGTAATTTACTTTCTCTAACAACTTGGTCTTTGTCACAACTCTTATCACCATTTAAGGCAATTGGAATTAGATAGTTATTCTTATAATTACCCAGGAAATCAATTACAGTTACATAGTCTTTTCCCGGAAATTTACGCAGTCCACGCCCTAGTTGTTGAATAAAAATGATACTCGACTGGGTATTTCGGAGCATCACAATTTGATTTAGCGACGGAATATCGATTCCTTCGTTAAATAAATCTACGGTAAATATATATTCTAATTCACCATTTTCTAACGTCTTAGTTACTTCTACTCGTTTCTTCTGATTGTCCTCATTAGTCAGAGCCTGTGCTGGGTGGCCTGCTTGCGTAAATAATTCTGCTAACTTTCGTGCTTCTTCTTGCCGACTGCAAAATACTAAGCCTTTAGCTTTTTTACCATAATACCCATAGTAATCAAGCTGCTTAAGGACATAATCAACTCGTTTTTCGGCAACTAGGTCTTTTAATTTACTAGTTTCAGTAATTATCTCATCGCCTACCGTATAATCTTCTACTCCCACATAATGAAATGGTGTTAACATCTGCTCATTCAAGGCATCCTTTAGCCTAATTTCATAAGCTAAGTGATAATCAAATACTTCATAGATGTTTTGCTTATCCATTCTTTCTGGCGTAGCGGTCATCCCTAGTAAAAATTTGGGCGTAAAGTGTTCTAAAATTTTTTGATAAGTTGGAGCCGCCACTCGATGGGCTTCATCAATTAAAATATAATCGAATTCTTTTGGATCCAATTTTGCTAAAACTTTGTCCTGGCTTAAAGTTTGAATAGTTCCAAAAAGATACTTTTTATTAAAATCATGCTTATTTCCAGTTAATAAACCATAGTCCTCACGACTTCCGCCAATTACCTTATAAAAACTCTCTAAAGATTTTTTTGCAATTTGTTCTCGATGTACTAGATAAAGAAACTTTTTAGGGTGATATTCTCGAACTGCAAAGGCTCCTAAATATGTTTTTCCAGTCCCCGTGGCAGAAACGACTAGGGCTCTTTTTGCATTCTCATTTACTAGAGCAGTTAAATTATTTAAAGCTGCTTTTTGCATCTTATTAGGCAAAATATCTTCTTTCTGATTATTTACCAAATGCCTAGCTATCTTTTTGACAGGCTGCCAATTTTTCTCGTATTCTCTAATCCAGGAATTGGTAAGCGGAATGCTAGTAGTCAATGTAATTTGAATTTGATTATTAACTTCTTGAACTAAGTGGCCATTTTCATGAGACGTTACTTTTAATCCCCACTCACAATTTTTTAATAAAGCTGATCTAGTAAAATTTGCACTCCCAATTAAAATAGTTTGATAATCTTCATGATTAAAGATATATCCCTTAGCATGAAAACCAGCTTCTTCACTTAAACGAACTTTCAGGTTCGGTATTTTCATTAATTCCTTGAAAACTTTCGGACTATTAAAGCCAAGATAAGTACCTGTAATTAACGTACCGCTAATTCCTTTTTTAGCTAGTTCCGACATCACTAATTTAAATGGAACAAGCATATTTTCAGAAATAAATGCAACTGCCCAAGTAAAAGAAGTAGCTGACAGTAATTCTTGCCGCAAAGTAAACCATATCTTGTTCTCCTTATCATTACTTACTAACTGGGGACTCAAGAATTCATTGCCATTATTTTTATCCTTATCGTATAACCCATTTAAAATTGCTTCTTTTAAAACGTTATCCACAACTTTCACTTCCCATCTAAATTAAAAAAGAAGACCTAAACGATCTTCTTTACTTATCCACAAGTGGATAATTATAAATTAATTTCTAGCATAATTGGACAATGATCTTTGCGATCTCCGGTATCGATCATTTCTGATTTAGTTACCTGATCAGCAATTCTATCAGAAACAATGTAATAGTCAATTCTCCAGCCCGAGTTATTGTCTTTACTCGTTCTTACTCTTTGAGCCCACCATGAGTAAACACCTTCTACATTACCATGTATTTTTCTGAAGGTATCAGTAAAGCCAAGCTTCAATAATGTATCAAAGCCTTGACGTTCTTCATCAGTAAAGCCAGCGTTATGGTGATTATTTTCGGGGTGTTTCAAATCAATTGGAGTATGGGCAACATTATAGTCACCACTCGCAATTACTGGTTTACTTTTATCTAATTTTTGTAAATATTCTGTATACTTTTCATCCCAAATTTGCCGATCTTCTAATCGCTTCAATTCATTACCAGAGTTAGGAGTGTAGACTTGAGTAACATAATAATTATCGAATTCTAAGGTTAAAATTCGTCCCTCATAATCCATTGTATCCGGTGCGCCAATAGTCGGCTTAGTTACTTCAGGCGTTAAAGTGTTTTTATATAAAAACATGGTTCCTGCATAGCCTTTTCTTGCCGGCTCTTCAGAAGAACGCCAGACATAGTCATAGTTAGGAAACATCTCTGCAAGAACTTCTTGGTGCTTCTTTGTTGGACCAGTAGAACGTAGTTTAGTTTCTTGAATAGCAATAATATCGGCATCTTTTTCTTTTATTGTATTTAAAACGCTACGCGTAAGTTGGGCACGCGGTGAATCACTGGTTAAAGCGGCATTAAGGGAGTCAATATTCCATGAAATTAAACGCATTGTTATCTCTTTTCTTACCTAGATTTTTATATCACATCCATTATACTATGAAAATTTAAAAGACCGCCCACAGAAAAAAGCAGTCGACTAAGACTGCTCTTTTGAGAGAAAATTATTAAATTGTGTTAAATATGATTTATGAATGAGCTTTTGACCCAAATAGCATTGTCATAATCCATGAAACTAAGATAACTAAAATAATAGCTCCTAGTAACGATGGAACAATTGCCATTCCCGCTACTTGCGGACCCCAGGCACCCAGCAAAGCCTCGCCTAGAGATGAGCCTACTAGCCCAGCAATAATATTTGCAATCCAGTTCATTGAGCCGCCTTTATGAGTAATGGCTCCTGCAATCAACCCGATTACGCCTCCGACAATCAAAACCCAAATCCAGTGAAGCATGGGGATCGCCTCCTATTTCTAAAATATACAATAAGTAGATTATTCTAAGTCTTCTTTTACTTCAGTAGCCTTAGATTTCACCTTTCCTTTAGCTTGTTGAGCTTTTCCTTCGACCTCACGAGCTTTATCACCGGTGATTTTTCCTTCTACTTCTTTAAGTTTACCTGCTACTTTGTCTTTAATTCCATGTTTATCTTCCATCATAATTAGGCTTCCTTTCCTAAAACACATAAAAGATTGATTTAGCTAGCTATTTTTAATCTTTGTATGACTTATGATTGATTAACTTAATCATACCAAGTCCTGATCAATAAAGATATTCTACTGCCTACAGCTCTGTAAGCTTAACATTTCCTTAATAACTTGTTATGTATATTAATTAAAAATTAATATTTTCTATACACATATTGTACACATATAATTCATTACTAGGCATTAAACCTACTTATACTTCCTCTTTATGATATATTTAGTCTAAAAATTTGAGAGTTGAGAGTAGGAGGTTATTTTATGCTTACTATGTACAATAATCAGGGTCAGTTAATATCACATGACCTTTTATCAGCTAAACTTATAATTTTAGTTCAACCTACTGCTGCTGAATTAAACCATCTAGAAAAAACAATAAATTGTGATACGCATATTTTCACTAAGCAAACTTCTGTAACTGAAGTATCTCACTTTAACGCTCTTCCCGACTGTAAATTAAAGGGTGCACATATTTTTGTATCCTTTAATTTTGACCCTAAACAAAGTGAAATTGAAGACTCCCTTTACCCAACAATTGCCATATTTAATTCTCAACATTTAATACTAATTTTACAAAAATCACCGACACCTATTTTTCAGGATAAAACTTCAATTACTAAACTTTCAGTTGAAGTACTTTTAATTAAACAATTGCTATATCAAAATTATCAATTTAACAAGGAATTAGACAACATAAAACAAGCTATTGATGAGCTAGATCATGCAGCACGTACTAGCACAAAAACTCAATCCTTAAAACAAGCAACTGATTTAATGAAAACGCTGGTTTACTTTAATCACACAATGAACGACCAAACTACATCCATCAATTCCCTCACAAAGTTTTTTAAGGAACAGCATCTTGCTGACTCAATCCTAATCATTGATCTAATTCTTTCACAACAGCGAATAACTAAGCAAATCAAAGTTTATCGAGATCTTTTAGAATCAATTAATGGATTATTTTCAGCAATGATGGATAATCACTTAAATAACCTAATGAAGTATCTTGACTCAGTTGCACTTATTATCTCAATCCCTGCATTAATTAGTAGTATTTGGGGAATGAACGTAGGTGGATTGCCAGGCAAAGAAAATAAGTTCGGATTTTTATGGGTATTATTATTTGGACTTGCTTTAGCTATTATTTCATCATTCTTTTTACGGAGGAAAAATTATCTAAAATAATTCTATATTCTAAATAGATTGTTTACTTCTCTATTTTTATTGCTTGTACTCCTCTAATAATTAAATTCATTTTCTTTGTAAGGCGCATTATTTTCATCATACAATGAACCTAACAATCTATGAAAGAAGTCACAATTATGAAGCCTGCTAAAGATTTTCTTAGACGCCCCTTCACTACCCGAGTGCCCGAGCTTTTAGTTCAAAGCATCATTATCGGATTAATTATAGGGATGATAGTCAGCATTTTCCGTTTTGTTATCGATAAAAGCATCCATTTTTTATACTTTCTCTATCCCTATCTCGCAGCCCATCCCCAATGGATAAGTCTATATACCATCTTTACATTTTTTATCTGTATCCTTGTGAGCAAAATTATTAAACCATATTTACTAGACTTATCTGGTTCAGGTATTCCTCAAGTCGAAGCAACCTTAATGGGAGAACACGAAGTTGACTGGTTCCCCGTCTTATGGCGAAAATTCGTAGGCGGCCTCTTAGTAAGCTCAATGGGTCTTTTTCTTGGACGAGAAGGACCTTGTATCTAAATGGGAGCTTTAGTAGGTCAAGGTTTTGCAGAAAATATTTTTGAGTGTAGTGAAGAAGATAGAAGCTTGCTTCAATGCGCTGGAATTGCGGCTGGCCTTAGTGCAGCAGTCTCAGCCCCACTTGCAGGTGTATTTTTTCTTGTTGAAGTCATTACCCATTCTTTTAAACCTAAAGAATGTATCAGTGCCTTAGGAGCCGCTGCTTCAGCAGACTTAGTTACCATTATATTTTTTGGAACTCGGCCCTGTCTTTATCTTCCAATTGCTAAAAAATTACCCGTTCACTCCTACTGGTCCTTAATCACTGTGGGAATTGTAGCGGGTCTAATGGCATATGGATATCAACGGTCTCTTTTAAATACTAAATGGCTTTTCAGCAAGCTAAAAATTATTCCGATGCAATACCACAGTATTGTTCCACTTTTATTAGTTATTCCGATTGGGCTTGCCTTTCCGCATGTTTTGGGTGGATCACATTACTTGATCGATTCACTCTTTCACAATCCATTAATTATCCAAGAAGAAAAACTAGGGCAGCTTTCATGGATTTTAATCCCAGTTGTCTTCTTTCTACTAAGACTAATTTTTTCTATGATTTCTTATTGTAGTTCTATTCCTAGTGGTACTTTTATGCCGATTTTAGTTTTAGGAGCTTTAATGGGGACGATTTTTGCGACTGTCTTTATCCACTTAGGCCTCATTCCGACTGACAACTATACTAATATCATTGTTGTCTCTATGGCAGCCTACCTCGGGGCAATTTTGCGAGCCCCATTTACCGCAATTATTTTGTTGACAGAAATGATCGGAACCGTAGAACAAGTTTTGCCAATGATTATGAGTGTCTTTATTGCCTATCTAATTCTAGCTCTCTTAGGTGGAGAACCAATCTACACGGTCCTACGCAAGCAAATGGGATTCAAATAGTTACTTTACTTACATTTTTATTAGCACAAAAAAGGAAGTTCATTAATCAGAACTTCCTTTTCTTATAAAATATATTTATGAATTGCAATAGCTAGAGTATCGTCGACTTAATAAAAAATATAAATATTAACAATCCTAATCGTGACTTCTACTAGAGCTATTTCACACTTTTAATATAGCACCTTTTCATAAATAATGAAAGCGTTTTATAATAAAAATCATTTAGCTTAATCTACCAAAATCGTGCAGCAATTTATCCTAAATATGGATACTGTGCATGACTTGGTACCTCATTCCACACAACTGTATGACCTGCGCCATGTGAGCAGAAGACGGAGTTAGGAGTATTGTTAATGTCAGATAGTGGATCATAAGCCATTTCTTCAATAATAGCAGCACTATCTTTACATTCTCGATAACCCAAGAATAAACATTCTAGTTGTCCACTACCATGCGTGTAGTTTCTAACTTCAGTGGCATAATCTTGCATCTGTGCTACCGGTGCTTGACCGGTAATCGTAGTGACGTTCCCACTACTTTCTCCAAGTTCAAATTTTCCACCCATTCTCTCAATATCATTAATTGCGCGACCAACTTGATCCTGATTAATTCTTAAAGTGAATTGATACCAAGGTTCAAGTAAATAAACTTGTTTTTTAGCTTTTAGCTCCATTAATCCTTGCCGGACTGCACGATAAGTTGCCTCACGAAAATCTCCGCCAACTGTATGAACATTGCTTCCGCGGCCTCCAACTAGGGTAATTTCAAGATCTGTGATAGGTGACCCAGTTAAGACGCCTAAGTGTTCCTTATTAGATAAACTTTCCATTACTTGATCTTGCCATTTTTTAGGCAAAACTTCTAAACTACACTTATTTTTGAAAACCAAGCTACTTCCGTTTTTACCAGGAGTGAGTAACAAGTGAACTTCTGCATAGTGCCTTAAAGGTTCAAAGTGACCTACCCCTTCCACTGAAGCTTTAATACTTTCTTGGTAAAGAATCTTGCCCTGAGTAAATTCAACTTCTAAATTAAAGCGATCGAGTAATAGTTGCTGGAGAATCTCTAATTGAATCTTCCCCAAAACATCAATACTTATCTCTTCTGTCTGCTTGTTCCACTTAACATGGAGTTGAGGATTCTCATCTTCAAGCTGTTTTAATGCTTGCAAGCAAGTATTTGTATTAGCTGAATCAACTTTTACTGCATAAGTTAGAACCGGCTGAACGGTAAAATTAGTCTGATCATTTTCAAAGCCCAACCCTTGTCCGGGATAAGTACTTTTCAAGCCGCTAACAGCAATAATCTCACTAGCTTCTGCCTGTGGAATAACTTGATACTTAGTGCCGTTATAGCGACGAATTTCATTTATCTTTTCATCAGGAAATATCTCGGTCTTGGCTTTTAAACTACCACCTGTAATCTTTACCCAAGTTAAGCGTTCGCCTTTTTCATCATAAGAAACCTTAAAAATTCTAGCTCCAAAGTCATTGGGATACTTTTTTCCATCAGTCCACTTATCTAAGCCCGCTAGAAATTCATCTATTCCAATTAATTTTAAAGCTGCGCCAAAATATACTGGAAAAATTTTTCTTTGATTAACTAATTTTTTGACTGCACTATCTTCTATTTTTCCAAGTTCTAGATATTGATCTAAGGTTGTTTCATCTGCAGTAGCAACTTTTTCATAAAAATCTGCATCTTGATTGTCAAACTCAATAAAATTGTCATCCAGCTCATTAAGTTGCTTAAGAATATTTTCCTTATCAGCTTTCAAGGTATCCATTTTATTGACAAAGACAAAAACTGGAATTTCATGCTTTTTTAGTAAGCTCCAAAGAGTTCGTGTATATCCAGTTACTCCTTCACTAGCTGATACAACTAAGATGGCATAATCTAAAACACTTAACGTCTCTTCCATTTCTTGAGCGAAATCAATATGGCCCGGCGTATCTAAAATTTGTAATTCACTATTACCGGTTTGAATGCGCGCAATATGGGAAAAAATCGTAATCCCGCGCTTCTTTTCTAAATCATCACTGTCTAAATAGGCAGTTCCTTTATCAACTGCACCTAATTTCCTCAATGTGCCACTTTTGTAGAGCATCCCTTCTGACAAGGTAGTTTTTCCAGCATCTACATGGGCTAAAATTCCTGTTGTTAGTTTTTTCATTTTTCTAGTTTTCTAAATGTAATCGTAGTAAATTTGTGGTAATTTCTCTTTATTATAGCTTATTAATGCAATTGAAATTATTATCATCCTATAACATGATAGAATAAAGACTAAATAAGATTATTATTAAAAAATTAAATTTGAGGTATACAGAATGACAATTGGTGAAGCACTGCTAAATCTTAGAAAACAACTAGGATTAACTCAAACAGAAATGGCTGCAAATGTAGTCTCAACCTCTTTTTATTCAAAAGTTGAAAGAAATATTCATAATATTGGGACTAACGATCTCCTTCAAATTCTTAATAAACATCAAATAAATGCTACCTATTTTTTTGAAAATCTAAATGATAAAGAAAATATCTCAGAAGATATTATGGATAGAATTTCTGTAGCTTTTGAGCAAAAAAGCAAAGATAAATTATTAAAAATAAAACAGGAGATAGATTTACTTCCTAATAATCGCCAAACTGAATATTATAAATTGCAATTGCAGCTTACTTTAGAGGTCTATCTTCCTAAAGCTAAAGAAATTCCAATTGAATTAAAAAATAAACTGAAACAATACATTCTCGTCAACAACAATTGGAATATTCATTCCCTTCAAATTTTTAGAGAAACAATGCGTATCTACGATATAGATGAGCTGAACTTTTTAGTAGGTACTATCTTAGCGAAATATTCTAATCCAAATATTCTACAAAGTTCTTTGCAAGAATGTATTGGCGCAATCTGTATTAATTACCTAGATAATTGCTACGAGAAAAACTCCACAAAGTTAATCCAAGAGGTATTAGCATATATCTCAACCATTAATAGCAAAGGGCCCGTCCTATTTATAAAGTTACTTGGAAAATATTACGCGTCTGTTTTTCAAAAGGATCCTGCTACTTGTCAGGAAATAACCAACGTTTTAAAGCTTACAGGATATAGTGACTTTGTAAGTATGTTACCGAAAATATAGTATATTCATCTCTTTTATATCTTAATGATCCTATCAAATTTCTGTTTGTTTTCATCATGTAGCTGATGGCTAACAAAAATAACTGTAATATCTGGTTGACTCAGAAAGATATTTTCAACATTCAAAGCACTTTTCTTATCTAAACTGCTTGTACTCTCATCTAATAAAAATAGCTTTCTATTTCTTAGTAAGCCACGGGCTAAAGCTAATCTTTGCTTCTGTCCTCCAGACATTTTTGTGCCATTTTCGCCAACTTTTGTATTTAATCCTGCTGATAACTCTTTAACATAATCAAACAAATCAGCTTTTCTTAAGGCATCGAATATCTCTTGATCGCTAAAATGCTCACCTAACTCTAAGTTATAACGAATCGTCCCGTTAAATAAATATGGAATCTGATCCACATAAATCAATGTTTCTCTAATGGCATCATAACTGAGAGTTTTTTCATCTTGATTATTAATTTTAACTGACCCCTGATAATTTTTTATTTGACCTGAAATTATTTTTAAAAGTGTACTTTTACCACTACCAGAATCGCCATCAAGAGCAATCTTTTGATTTTTACTTATATGTAAATTTAATGGTTGCTTAAAAACTGGTTTATCTCCAAAAGAAATTTGTAGATTCTTAATATCTAAACATTGAAAATCATTATTTTCAAGTGTTCTACCAATTTGTTTAGGCTTACTTTTATCATCAAGATGATATTTTTCAAAAATTGGCGTCAACGCAGTCATTTCTGCCCACATTGGTGCAATCGCAGCTAATGAATTAAAAACATTGTAGGACAAATTTCCTGAAGATCCGATTACACCAATGGAAATACTTTTTTGCAGAGCTAGAAAACCAGTCCAAGCTTCAATACCAGTTTGTCCTAAAATATTTGAAAAACCAGCAATATTATTAGCTACTGCTTGATATTTCGCTTGTCGTACTTTCTTACCAATTAAGGCCATCGTGGCACCAGTAATTCTATTTTCAAGTTGTCTCTCAACGCCAAAAATAGAATATGTTGCAAAGCCCCTCAAGCCATCATTAATAGTACTAAGTAAATTTTCATTAGCTTGAGTAGTTGATAAACTCGCACTAGCTAATCTATCATGAACAATTTGTGGTAAAAAAACTGTTAAAAATGAGACTAGTAAAATTAAAGGTATAAATGTCCAAGAGAATTGTAGTAAGGCAATAATTGAAAATAATGGGTCGGTAATAATTTGAATGGATTGTAAAATATTATAAAAACCATTATTTTCGATTGTATTTATATCATTAGTTAGCCAGGAAGCATAGACTCCTGTATCTTTTTCCTGGTATTTCATAATTGGCTTATTAGCAATTTGGCGAACAATATCTTTTCTTAAATCCAAGCATAAAAATTCAATTGTTTTAGCTGTTTGAATTTGAAGTAAAATTAGAAAAATAGATAGGATTGCAAACACTCCAATATCAATCATTACCCAGTTAAAAAAGTTATACATCTGTAATTTGATCAAAGAATTTAGAATATTTACATTGATTAGTGCATGAGTAGCACGCAAAGCAGAAGTAATAATTGTTAGGATAATTACAACCCCAACCTTTACTGGTTCTTTTTTTAAATATCTCAATAAGCATTTCATTTTCTTCACCTCTATCATCATTTTTAGATAAAGAGGTTAAAATGTTCTTAGTTTATCGTATTTGAACACAACTTTCGTTAACGAAAATTATCCTAAATATTCTTAATAAAAACTTATCTACATTTTTTCCTTAATTCGTACTATGATTAATATTAAAATATAATTGATTTTTATAAGAAGGTTCGAAATATGTTTTCACTTTTATTAGCCTTATTAATTATTTGGCTGTTCTGGAAACTAGGAATTGGCATGCTAAAAATTGTTGGTTTCTTAATCATCGTTGGCTTGCTATTTGCCTTCGTTTCTTATCTAGTACTACCGCTTTTAGCATTAATCGCAATTGGCGGTCTCCTTGGACTAGTTTTTTCACGTTAATCAAGACAGCCTTAGCGCTGTCTTTTTTGCTAGCTTTTTCTTTGACTTTACTATCTATCTTCTCTAGACTGAAAGAAAACAGATTAATATATTTAATTCGAGGTAATCTATATGCCAATAAAAATTATCACAGATTCAACTGCGAATATCACAGCTAATCAAATTAACGGAATTGATCACGTTACCGTTCCTTTATCACTTCACGTTGATGGCAAACTTTGGATGGATACGCCTGATATTGATTTAGACAAGTTTCTTCATACGCTAAAGCATACGAAAAATAAATCTACATCTGCTTGCCCTAACGTAAATGACTGGCTAAAAGCCTTTGAGGGCAGCGATGAAATTTTTGTTATTACTTTAACTAGCGCACTTTCTGGTAGTTATAATTCAGCTACTCAAGCCGCAAAAATATATCACGAAAAGAATCCAAAAGCTAAGATCTTGGTTTTTGATTCTCGCTCAGCTGGTCCTCAATTAAGATTACTAGCTGAAAAAATCGCTAGCCTAGCAAATGCTGATAAGTCTTTTGAAGAAATTGTTAAGGCTACTGAAGAGTATCAACACCATCTTGACTTAATGTTTGCCTTGCAAGACTTAACTAACTTAGGAAATAATGGCCGTATCCCACCAGCAGTCGCAAAAATCGCTGGTTTGTTAAAGCTTTTCGTTATCGGAACTGCCAACAATAAAGGTGAATTTGAACTTTTGGGTAAGGCACGAGGCGCTAAGAAAGCTAGAAGAAAGCTCTTAGACGAAATGGTCAAGTCAGGCTATAACGGTGGCCGCGTTCAAATCGATCATGTTCAAAATGAAGGTTCTGCCCTAAGCATGAAAGAAATTATCTTAGATAACTTCCCAGATGCTAAAGTAACTATCGGCGAATGCGGTGCCCTCTGCAGTTTCTATGCCGAAGATGGCGGTTTAATGGTTGGTTTTGAAAAGGAATAGTATATAACACAAAAGGAGTGCTCCAGGCACTCCTTTTAATATGCTTTTTGAAAATCATTTTGCATTATTTTTACAAATTCAGGATATGTTTCCACTTCAAACAAGGGATGAAGTCCAATAGTATCTTTTCTGTGACGATGGTTATACCAAATACTATCAAAGCCGTATTTTTCAGCGCCTAGAATATCTGACTGTAAACCATCCCCAAAGAACAATGTTTCATTAGGCCCAATCTCAGTTCTACTAAAGAAATAATCAAAAGCATGTGGATTTGGCTTAGAATAATGAGCTTCTTCAGACGTTACAATCAAATCAAAATAATCCTTAATTCCTGCTAACTCTAAGCGGTGGCGCTGCATAAACTTTTCACCGTTACTTAATACAGTTAACTTGTATCCCTGCTTCTTGACAAACTTAAGCGTGTCTTCCACACCAGGTAATAACTGGTGTGCTTCGCCAAAGTAGGAACGGTATTCATTCATCCATTCGTTTCCATCTATATCTAGATCAAAATGCTCCTTAATGAAATCATGAAACGTCATCTCACTTAACTCATCATACGTAATCTCACCTAGTTCAAGCCTGCGCCAAAGTCCTTGATTATAAGTATGATATTGTTTCTGCAAATCAGAAGAAAGAGGCAACTTGTGCGATTTAAATAATGCATGCAAAGATGAATCTTCCGTAGCCGCAAAGTCGATCAAAGTATCATCAACGTCAAAAATTAATTGTTTATATTTCAAGTAGCACCCCTTCTTCTATTTAAGTTAGTAATTTTGATTATAGCAGAAGATAGCAGAATTTAGTTTTTCAAATTACTTAAAGATTAGTGGTAAGATTATAATTGAATAAAAGTTAATATATTGTTAGAGGAAGTAATACTATGACACGTGCACAAATGAAACAAGCTGCTAAGGATCAACTACGCGGCAACTGGGGCTGGGCTATTTGCCTAACTATCTTTGCTTGGTTAGTTAACGCCGTTATTATGGATCTCAACCGCTGGATCTGGACTGGAAAAGATTTTACTTATACTGTTCTACGTTTTAATAAAGACAACTTACTTCAAGGATATAAGCCAGCCTATAACCTTTCAGAATTTATTGTCGGCTTGATTACAGGGTTGATCTTATGGGGAGTTGCCTACACAATCCTAGATTTCGTTGAAACAGGCAAGATGGAGACTTGGTATTCTGGTATTTTTAGCGCTTATAGCAATGGTCGCTTTAAAAATAGTTTATCCACTCTATTTATGACTAATTTATTTGTTAGCTTATGGACCATTTTATTCATTATTCCTGGCTTCATTAAAGGTTACTCCTACGCAATGACGCCATATATTTTGAAAGATAAGTTTTCAGCTGGCCAAACTGATATTGGAGCAACTGAAGCTATTACCGAAAGTCGTAAGTTAATGGATGGACACAAGATGGACTTGTTTGTCCTAGACTTAAGTTTCATCGGTTGGGGCTTACTTGGTTTAATTACTTGCGGTATTGGATTTATTTGGATTACTCCTTACTACCGTCAAACCAAAGCCAACTTTTATCGTTCATTAGTTGCTAATAATTAAATATTACATAAAAATAACCGCTATAGCGCCTGAGCATTGTAGCGGTTATTTTTTATTCATCAACTAAAGTAATTCTTTCCTTATGGTGTTCTGGGTGAACAATTTCATTTACAACTAAGCGTGCCATCGTGCCTGAAGTTACTTTAGATTCATTATTATCGTTGGAGAGCAGCGTATCATTACCTAACATGTAACCAGCTGCTTCTGGACCTGCTTCAAAGGTTAAGGCTGGTGAAATTCCAAGCCAATCTACATTTTCAACTTGCTTTAAGTAATTCAATTCATTCAACTGTTCTTTTGACGTATTAATCCAGTTTTCAGAACCAGTTAATTTCTTAATATCTTCAACAACTAGGTGGTTATCAATTCCAGTTCTAAGACTACCAGCTCCTAAAATAAAGATCACTCTAATATCTTTATTCTTAGCTAAATCGCATAATTTAGTAGCAAGTTTTACCTGGTCTCTTGCCTTTTCTGGAATAGTTCCAAAAGCATCAACAATCACATTAAATTCTTGAAGTAAACTGTCATCCATTGTTAGTACGTCGCCAATTAAAAGCTTAGCATCCTTACCTAAGACTCTCTTAGCTTTATCTTCGTCTCTAACAATGCCAGTTACTTCTAAATCTTTATTTTGACTAGCTAATTTATAAATTGCACTTCCTGCCATACCTGAAGCACCAATAATACCTACTTTCATTATAATTTCTCCTCTCTGTGTTTTATCTGTTACCTTAGCTTAGCATGAAAAACAATGAGTGGGATAATATTTGGTTTTAAAAAGCAAAATAAATAAAATAGAACTTATAACTATCACATAAAATCTTGGAGAGTATAGATGATTATTGGAAAAAATCGGCGACAAGTTATTTTAAATATCAAAAAAAGCGTCAAAGAGAAAAATTTTAATGCAAAAGTTGAGCCAAATGATCCAATTTTAGGTAAAAAAGAACGCTTGAACTTAGTCAAAAACTTTTGGGCTAATCATGATAAATTATTTTCTAGAATAATTAATTTAATTGCCCGGGGAATTCTCAATGTTGGAACTCCCATATTAACTTTCAATACCAAAATTGATAACTCTACTTCGCTCAAGAATCTTTCTTCAGCTATTGTTACTTGTAACCATTACAATCAGTTCGATTGCTTACCACTCAAACGTCTAGCAATGAAATACCATAAGAGACTGTACTTTGTTATTGAAGATACTAACCTCAAACTTCCTAGCTGGATTGGATTCCTAATGAGAAACATCGACAGCATTCCCGTTACTGCTAGCATAGAGTATTTAGGACGGGATTTTCCAAGACACTTAGAGCGAATTCTGATTAGAAATAATTGGATTGTAATTTATCCAGAGCAAGAATTATGGCAAAATTATCGCAAACCTCGACCCTTGCAAAAAGGTGCCTATTATTATGCAGCTAAAATGAATGTTCCTATTATTTCTTGTTTTGTTGAAATTAAAGACACAAAAAAGCGAGAGATATTGCATCCTGAATTTAATAAAACTCACTGGATTCTTCATGTCTTACCAACTATCTATCCTAATCCTAAGCTCTCAACCAGCGAAAATGCACAAAAAATGCAAGAAATTGACTACCAACAAAAGAAACAAGCTTATGAAAAAGCCTATCATAAAAAATTAAACTACAAATTTACAGACTGGGATATTGCTGGCTATAACAAAAAATAGTTTTTCCGTTCTAGAACAACAGAAAAACTATTTTTAATTAAAAGTAATCATAAAATGAGACTTCGCCTTTAACAAAGTCATTATCAACTGGGTGATTTTCTTTAACAAAACCTAATTGAACTGCCTGCTTTAAAGTTAAATGACCTAAAAGCACTTTTGTCCAGTTAGTTAGAGAAGCAGTATAGTCTGGTGATATTTCTACTTTTCTTACCTTAGTTTCTTATTGTTAACTAAAGGCAACCCTTCTAATACCTGTTTAACATCAATTATTCTAGTCATCATATAAGGGATTGTCTTTACAGTAATTCCTTCTTGTTCAGGGAAAAATTCTCCTAACAAACTATCTTCAGGCATTTTTACATAGTACTTCAAGTCGCTTGAGCTGTGGCTTGCAATAATACTAAGTAGATCTTTAGCTGCTTGCGGAGCTTGGTAGTACATTTCTTCTGCTCGGAAATTGCGCTCAACAATTCGGTAAAACATATATCCCTGTGGTTGTTTATTTTTATCAAAGTAAACACAAATTGACCTACCAGGATAGTAAGTATCTAACCTATTCCACCACCAATTTTCGCGATTAACCGTATTTCTTTGATCATTTTGATCTAATTTATCCTGATATAACTTAATAACAGCATCTCTTAAGATTAAATCCTGCCATTTGCCACGAATCACTTTTCCCTCTTTGATAGGTTTAAAGAAACGTAAATAGGCAGGCTCAATTTGATACATTTTTTCATAAATAGCATTTTCATAGCCATAACGACGATAAAAAGTCTCTGAAAATGGGACCAGATTAGAAATTGCATAATTTTGATCGTGTAATTCTAAAATAATTTCTTTCATCAAGCGATTAATATCACCCTGACCACGATTTTCGGGATAAGAAGCAACATAGCCAACTCCACCCATTTTAACTGTTTTAGCAAAAATTCTACTCTTAAATTCATTTACCATAATATAGCTAGCAAGATGGTTATCCTTATATTCACCAAAATCCATACTATGGTTAAAAAATTGGAATCCTTACGTATATCATTATTTTTAAAAAAAGCATACTCAACTAATGGTGCTACTTGATCTAAAGTTTCTTTATCTTTATTTAACTTCATCTGCTTTTACCTTTTCTAACATTTGTCTTTCGCATGCCTTAAAGAATGGATAGCACATACATGTTGCAATAATACATTCAATAGCTGACCAAACGCCTGCACGCCAATCCCAGCCACATGCCATCATTGGACCAATAATTGGTGGCATCGTCCATGGAACCATCACAACCGGTGCGGTAATCCAATGGATCGCAATTAAAATATAGCTCAAAGTAGCTAATACTAACGGAACAAGGATAAATGGAATCATAATCATCGGATTCATCACAATTGGAAATCCGAAAATAACAGGTTCATTAATTTCAAAAAGTGCACTCGGAAATGCTACTCTACCTAAATCACGATAAGCCTTACTTTTAGAAAATAGCATTAGAACAACTAACGTTAAAGTTGCACCAGTACCACCAACATTAACTAATAAACTAGAAAATCCAGAAGCTGTTATGTACGGTAGTGGCTGATGATGCGCATAAGCTGTGGCATTTGCTGTTAAGAATTGTAAAAATATCGGATCTGAAATTCCTTCTAGAGTCATATCTCCATGAATACCACATACCCAGAGCAAACTGACCATAAATGTGTATACTAAAATTCCTGGCAATGAATTTAGAGCAAATACTAATGGATGGAAAATCGTTTGAATAACCTGATTAATATCTATCAAAACTACTCTAACAAGCCAAAACAGACCTAATACAGTCATACCAGGTAATAACGCTACAAAGGAATTTGATACTGCCGTTGGTACTCCTTCTGGAAGCTTGATAATAATCTTCTTCTTAACAAAAAAGGCAAAAATTAATGTTGCTACAAATGCTGTCAAAATAGAAGTAAAGATCCCATTTGACCCTAAATTATCATAATTCAATACATGTTTATCATTAAAAGAGCAAATGATAAATGTCATGACTGATAATCCTACACTTTAAATTGCGTCTACATCAACTTTTCTAGCAAGTTGATATGAAATTCCGATTACTGCTCGCAACGATATGATTCTAAATGATCCACTAACAGCTTGATTCAACATCCAACTATATGGCTTGATAAAATTCGTCCATGCCGGTATAGGCAGATTACCAATAATTAAGAAAATTGATCCACCAATTACTGCAGGTAGTGTCACAACTAGACCATCTCGAATAGCAACCAAGTATTTATTATTCCCTACTTTTGCCATTGGTGGCATTAGTTTAGTTTGAAGCCAATGCATAAACTTATTCATAATATCTCCTCCCAAATTTCTTATTCCACATCAAATATAGCGCTTTCAGTTATATGTGTATAGACCAATTTTAATGGTATAGAGTTCAATATCTATGAAAGATGGCAATCATGAATAAAATAAATTTATTGGTATTAAAACTTTTTACTTATTATATAAAGTGAAAAATGCAACAAAAAAAGTCCTAACTATTAAGTTAGGACTTTTAACATGTGCTGACTAAAAGCATAGAAGTTTCAACTGCAACTTCTCAATATTACAATATATCAAGCGTCTCTAATTATTTTGTTGTGGCAAATTGTGTGTTAAATTAATTTCCCGGATTTAAATGTTTTAAAAAGATATACCTAATACCTCGCACCTTATATAATATGATTTGTAGATATTTTTGTAATGTCTCATTACAAGTGAACGAAAAATGTAAAATTCTTTAAATTAAAAAGGAATGTCTAAATATGAAACATAAGAATGATAATTTATTTAATGCCAAATTATATAGCAAGCAGAAATTCGGTTTTAGAAAACTATCTATTGGTTTATCTACAGTTGCTTTAGGAACCAGTTTTTTGTTTGTTACTAATAACTCAGTGCAAGCAGCTGCTTCTAATAATCAACTCGAAAAAAATCAACAAAGTAGTAGCAATATTCAACCGACAAATAGTACTCTAACTATAGTCAAATCTAGTGATATTAACACAGGTGTTGCTGCACAAAAAGCTAATGAAGAATCTTCAGTTACCAACGTTGCCACAGATGGAAACACTGTAGAAAGTAGAACTGTGACTTTAAATACGAACAGTGGTTCTACCCCCCCATTTTCTAGAAGTTCTTTACTAGAAAGTAAGGCTGTATCAACGTCTACTGATCAGTATACAGTTGACATATCCACAACTGGTACCAATGAATTAGTCACCGATGGAAATTCTGGTCAAGTTAATGTTAACATTTCAGGAAGTGGCGACTCGCTTCCTGTTTTTAACGATAATGATAGTTTTTCAATTTCCATCAGTAACCATAATTTAAAAGTTAAAACTGACAGTCTTCCTGTTTTGAATGATAATTGGACTACTACATCCTCAAACAATGATGATGCTACCATATTTACATTTACTTATCACGGAAATGAGCAAAATTATCAAATACATTCATCCAATATTTCAATTAGCGTAAATGGTAATTTACCAAATAGTTCTACTAGTAATTCTGTTGAAGTTACGAATACTGTTACTGTTAAATTGCCTCAAACCCCATCTGTTCAAAAAGAATTTGTTTCTACTATTAAGAAATACGAGGATAATGTAAATGAGCAAGAAATATTGCACGGATTTATTTCTGGTCCTAAGGTTACTTGGAATCCTAACGATAACATTCCTAACAACGCTGCTATCCCCAATTCAACAGGGAAAGTTTCAGATGGACGTTATATTGAAACTTATGGCGACAATGTATCAGTAACCTATACCGGACCTGAGAATGTTAATGCAAATGAATTAGAGGGGCCTGAAAATCAAGCTCGTTTAATGCAATATATGTTTGACTGGAACTTTGGAAAAGGCGTGGGACCAACCCTTGATCCACTTGACAATGTTAAAGCATTTATTAAATTCACCGATAATCAAAGAATTGTACCTTCGTCCATTAAAGTATTTCATATCACTGACCCTCAGTTACTTACACAAGCAGGTAACAGAACTAAGATAAGTTCAGAAATTTATCAAAAAATCGTTGGGCAATATGACGGCAGCAATGGTACTTTTGCAAACGAAGACACCGACTTTGAAAACTTTTTACGAAATTTAGTTTCTCAAAATCCTGATAACAAAACTTTCAATAATAATGGTATTGAGATTAACCAAAATGGACCATTCTTAGTTGATGGTCAAGATTACTCAAGAAAAGGTGCTTATTTCTTCCAAATTGATACACAATTACTACCACAAGAAATGAAAGAGACTTCACCTTTTGACGGGGGGAGTGGTCCGGCAGTTTCTTATTCCAAAATTATTTTGCCTAATATGACTGCAGCAGGAATTGGTAATAATACTCAAACTCAAACTCAAACCTATACTGGCTTTAATACAGGTAGTATCTCTGGAAGTACTATACCTACTCCATCTAATCCTCCTACTCCATCCAACCCTCCTACTCCATCTAACCCTCCTACTCCATCTAACCCTCCTACTCCATCTAACCCTCCTACTCCATCTAACCCTCCTACTCCATCCAATCCTCCTACTCCATCCAATCCTCCAAAGCCAACAACTTACCCTAAACCAAAAACTCCTGTTTCAGTTAATCAAAAGAAAGAAATTTTGCCACAAACTGGAGAGAAACATTCCAACTCAATTCTTGGTATCATCAGCGTAGCTTTAGCTTCAGTACTTACCCTATTTAATCTGAGTGATAATAGAAAGCATACAAAATAAGTTCTACTATAGGTTTTTATTTTTTGTAATAACTGAAAGTTAAAAAGACAGAAATCATATTTTTTGGCAAATTCTGTTGCTAAAAAATAAATGGAAAGAATCAAACTGCCTCATAATGGTTGCTTAATTCTTTTTCTTTATAATATTTTTCTTCTAAAAGTCGTAAGCATCGTAAGGTAAGCGTCAAAAACTGAAGTATGTAAAACATAAAGCGGCCTAGCTTTGATACAGAGTGTATCTGCTAGGCCGCTTTATGTTTTACATACTTTCTGAACTTCTTTTGTCCATGGTAAATAAGCCGACAGTGCTTCTTTATCTGTCAGAGTATCTTCATTTGGTAATTTATCTAGTAAGTATTCAATATATTTTTCTGAATCAAGGCTATTTCTTTTGGCTGTCTCAATTAAACTCAAAATTATAGCTGATGATTGTGCACCTTCAAAGCTTTGTGAGAATAACCAGTTCTTTCGTCCAATCACTAATGTTTTGATTGCTCGTTCTGCGTGATTATTAGATAAAACCAGTTTGCTATCAAGCAAGACATTCTTGAAGGTCTCTTCATGATTCAGTGCATAAGCAATCGCTTTACCAAGCTTGGATCCTGGTAAAACCATCGGTTGATTATTTCGACACCAGTCGAAGAATTCTTCAAATAAAGGCTTTAGTTCTTTTTGTCGTCTTTGATATCGTTCTTCATTAGATAGCTTCTCCCATGACCTCTCTAAGGTAAACATCCTATTACAATAGTGAACCCCTTGTTTAGACAGAGACTTTCCCTTATTAGTAGGTGGCATTGCTTCTTTAAACTTTCTTCTAACATGTGCCCAGCAGCCAACTAGCGTTGTACTAGATAATGGCTTATAAGCTTGCCACATATCACAGTGAAGATACCCGGAAAAATTGCCTAAAAAGTCTATCGCAACTTTACCGCTGCGGTGTGGGTCATGATGATAAAGAATTATTGGTTTCTTTTCTTGTTTGCCCGATAAGAAAGTCCAATAGTAAGTTTTAATAGTTTCACTTTCAAGTACTCGATAACTGGTTTCATCTGCATGAAGAATCTCCTGTTGCAGAAGTCTTTCCTTCAATAAGTCATAAAGCGGTTTGAAGTAATATTCACTGCACTTCATTTGCCAGTTAACTAGATCTTGTCTTTGAATAGGCAAGCCTAGCTTTTGCCAGTCGTTCTTTTGACGGTAAGCTGGTATTTTTAACTCATACTTTTGGTAAATACTATGAGCAATAATTGAACTTGAACCATAACTATGGGCTAAAGGAGCCTTAGGAATAGGTGCTTTAATAATTTTGTCTCTTTCATTATTTAAGCTGCAATGTTTACACTTGTAAGCATGCTGTATATGATCGAGCCGCTTAATTTGTGCAGGAATAAAGACTAATTCTTTTCTTACAATCCAGGAGCCAATTTCTTTTAATTCATGTTGGCAATCTGAACAGATTTGTTCTGCTTCAGATAGTTTATGATGTACTTCTTCTGAAGGAAAAGCTGATAGAATAGCTTCTCTTTTAGCTTTATGTTTACTTCTCTTATAGATAATAGTTTCTTCTGGCTCTTCTCCTGGGAAGATCATCATCTTCACTAATTTGATCTTCTTCAAACAAACTGGTTTGACCAGATAGTGGCATCTGTTCAGAAGATTTACCGTATCTCTTTTGCGTTAAGTACGCTACTTGTTCTCTGAGAAGGGCTATTTCTTCATTTAAGTTATTAATAGGGCTCTATACTTTTTCCTGTTGATGGATATCTATGATATTCTATCGACAGGATTTTTATTGCACAAAGAAAGAGGCCATAAGCCTCACTGCATTAAATCTTCTGATTCCACTCTAAAGAATAAAGGTGATTGCTTATGTCCTCTAACAATGATTGTATTAAATTTCATCTCAATATTGAAGATCCTAATATTATTTTTCTGATTATTTTAAAAAATATATTAACGGCAAATATCATAATCTCTATGTAGCTGAACTTATTCAGTCCCATTGTCCTTATTGTCGTTCTACTAATCTTAAGCATAACGGTCATTACGTTTCTAACGTTCGTTTCATTACTGCTGATGCTAGTAAGCCCGTTACTATCAGATTAAGAAAACAACGTGTTCTCTGCAATGACTGTTTAAAAAGATCTATGGCTCAATCTAATCTGGTTAATAAAGGCTCCTATATCTCTAACACTTCTAAGCGAAAAATACTTTCTGCTCTTACTGAAGATCGTTCAATGACCAGCATTGCTAGAGAACATAATGTATCTGTCAACACGGTTCAAAGAGTATTAGAAGCCTGCTCTTCTAAGTTCTATGATGACTTTGATCATCTCCCTGAACACTTAGCCTTTGATGAATTCAAAGGTGTAGGCAAAAAGCTTCACTTTATTTGTCTAGATGGTGATACTCACAAAGTTGTTCAAATTCTTAGAACTCGTTTCAAACCTGATATTCTACGCTATTTTTACAAGTTCACTCCTAAAGCTCGTGCAATGGTTAAAACAGTAACTATGGATCTTAATTGTTATTATCCTTTAGTTGCTAGAGAATTATTTCCAAATGCTCAGATAGTTATTGACCGTTTTCATATGGTTCAAATGCTTACTAGATCGTTTAATATTTTCAGAGTTCAAATCATGAAGCAATTTAAAAAGCAAAGCCATGAATATAAGCTTTTAAAGTCTCCTTGGAAGCTTTATCTCATGAAATATGACAAACTTAATAAGACTACTCCCTACTACGATTGGCACTTTAAAGACTCTCTCACTCAGGAACATGTTGTCTTAGATGGTTTAGATTGTGACCAAACCTTAGAAAATACTTATTGGGTTATGCAGGACTTTATGACTGCTATTCAGGATAACGATGAAAAGAAAGTTATCCATCTACTTCATTCAAAACAAAGTGTTGGTAAACAAATGCATCAAACACTACTGACCTTTAAGCATAATTATACCGGTGTCCTAAACGGTATATCTTCTAACTACTCTAATGGTTGTCTTGAAGGTGTCAATCGGAAGATTAAGCAAATTGAACGTACTGCTTATGGCTATAGAAATTTCAAACATTTATTAATTAGAATTAGACTTGAAGAAAATATTGTAAAAGAAAAAGAGCCAAACAACTATTTTCTAGTTGCTTAGCTCTCTTTACAAACTATTCATCAACAGGATTTGACAAACAGCCCATTTATTTTTGGCGTAATAGAGAAGCCCTGCATTAACCAATCAACTTGTTCAGAAGTTAGTGCTTTTACCTCATCTTGATTCTTGGGCCAGTTCATCTTACCATTTTCAAATCTTTTTATTTCATCTTAATGTTAACTACTAAAAAAAAGTAAGTATATCATGCCTGAACACTTGCTTTAATCATTATTCCACTCTAAAAACTGTGTGCAAAAATTGCACTTTAATAATTTAACTGCGTGCACTTAGTGTGCATCATTTTCTTCACACAAAAAAATTAACCTTAACTTATCTTCGTAAAAACGTTGATAAATCAAGGTTAATCAATAAAAGTGAGTCTTTATAATGCTGACTAAAGGATTCGAACCTTCGACCTCATCATTACTAGTGACGTGCTCTGCCAACTGAGCTAAGTCAGCGTTTCTCACAACGTTAACTAGTATAGCAGATGATTTTGGAAAAAGCAAAACTTTTTTACAATAAAATTAATTGCTTAATTAAAGATGTATTTATTATTTGCTTTTTAATAATATCATGATATTCTAATATAAAATCATTTAGGAGTTAAAATCATGAAATATTTACACCGCACTAATTTAAATACTTCTTCCTCCTCATCTTCCACCTCCAGTGGAACATGAGTGATTTTGTGTAGCCAAATATTTCAAAAAAAGCCTGGATTCACTTAATCACTTTTGTAGCAGAGTGATTTTTGTGAATCTGGGCTTTTTTTCTTTTAGAAAGGATTATCAAGATGAAACAACAAAACCATCTTAAGCGTTCGTTAGGCTTCTTTTCAGCTATTTCAATTGTTATTGGGACAATCATCGGATCAGGTATCTTTTTCAAACAAGCTTCAGTTCTCCAAAGTGCTCATAATTCAACCCTAGCTATTAGTGCTTGGATCTTTGGTGGTGTTATTACACTAGCAGCTGGTTTAACAATTGCTGAAATTGGAGCTCAAATGCCATATACTGGCGGATTATATGTTTATATCGAGAAGTTATATGGGCGGATTCTTGGTTTTCTAGACGGATGGATGCAAGTTATCGTCTATGGCCCAGCAATTATTGCAGCCGTAGGTGGTTTTACCGGAATTCTTATCGCTAATTTCTTTAATCTAGATGATTCCTGGCGCATTCCTCTATCAATCGGCTGTATGCTTTTTATCAGTATGATTAATTTTTTAGACAATAAGATAGGTGCCGCATTTTCTGTTATTACTACAATTGGAAAAATGATTCCGATTGCTGCAATTATTATTTTTGGTATCTTTTGGGGTCAAAATAACGCCCTAGGTAAGACTATTTCTGACGCTAAACAAAGTAGTGGCGGATTTGGAGTTGCTGTGTTAGCTACCTTGTTTGCTTACGACGGCTGGATTTTAATTGCGAACTTAGGTGGTGAAATGAAAAATCCTCAAAAAGTTCTTCCGCAAGCGATTATCTTAGGAATTACGATTGTTTTAACGATCTACACTCTAATTACAGTCGGTATCTTACGCTTTATTCCAGCCGACCTTATTGAGCGCCTAGGAGAGGATACAACTACGTATTTAGCTACAAAAGCTTTTGGTAATATTGGTGGAAAGCTATTAACATTAGGAATAATTATTTCGATGCTTGGTACTCTCAATGGTAAAATTATTACTTTTCCAAGAATTGTTTATGCTATGGCTAAAAGAAATGATTTGCCATTTTCATCTTATTTAACCTATTTAACTCCAAAAGGAAAATCTCCTATCGTTGCTACTATTTTTATCACCGTATTAGCAACTTTAATGCTAGTATTGTTCGATCCTGATCGCTTATCAGACTTATGTGTCTTTACGATATATTGCTTTTATATTTTGGCCTTTTTCGGCATTTTTAAATTAAGACGAGAAAATTCTAATCGTCCTTTTAGTACTCCGCTCTATCCTTTAGTACCAATCGTTGCAATTTTAGGTGGATTATTTATCGTTGTCAGTGAACTATTTAATGATCCTGCTGGTGTAGTTCTATTTTTAGGAATAGTAGCTGTTGGCCTACCTATTTTTTACTATCTTAAGCGTAAGGAAAAAACAAGTAGAAATAAGGCGATAGAAATAAATGAAAATCATGATTAGCATAAAAATAAAAAAAGACGCTAGATAAACTAGCGCCTTTTTTGTTCTTATAATGCTGACTAAAGGATTCGAACCTTCGACCTCATCATTACTAGTGACGTGCTCTGCCAACTGAGCTAAGTCAGCCTATTTATATGATAATTATGTATTTAATCATATATTTTATTAATACACAAGAGTTTTTTTGATTTTTTAGTTAAGTTAGTAATATTTTATTTTGTTATTATGGAAAACGCTTTCAAATAATGTTACTATGTCAGTGTAGCTTAATATAATAAGTTACATTGACAAACATTACTAATATTAATTGAGTATGAATATTGAGGATATAACATGAGCTACACTTATACATTACGTTACGTTTTTGATCCACGTACCAACACACCTGAAAAAGATGAAAAACTCTTAAATTTTGTACAAAAAGCAAAAATTGATGACGTAGCTTTCATTATTAACGGTGAAAAATTAAACCATAGCCACTTAACAAAAGAAGAGACTCAAGTTTGGTTGGATGCCATTATCCCCTACAAAAGCAACTAGCTAAACTTGGTGTTACGACTAGTTTAAATCCATGGACAACTATTATGCACTCAGACCGTGGATTTAGTGTTAATCCTAAGATTGGCTTTAATACTTTTGTAGATATTAATGGTAACAAGGCTAAAGATATGGCATGTCCTGCAGATCCGACTTGGCGTAAATATTTAGCTCAGAGATATGCACAATATGCCTCAATTCATCCTCGTCGTTTATGGATGGAGGATGACTTTAGACACTATAACCATACTCCTCTAAAATTGATGTGTTTCTGCGACTATCATATGAAACTATACCAAGAAAAACTAGGTAAGGATGAAAGTCGAGCAGAATTTGTCAAAAATATGTTAAAGCCTGGCGAACCTACCATTGAACGAAAAATTTATCTTGATCAAGCTCGCAAGGAAATGATTGAAAACGAGCATTTGATTGAAGAAGCAGTCCATAAGGTAAGTCCAGATACTGATATGGGACAAATGACTTCATTTCCGGACTGGCACGCTATTGAAGGCAGAGACTGGGCTAAACTATTTGATGCTCAAGCTGGTCCTGAACACCCACGTGTAGCCCGGCCTCACCTACCAGCTTATAACGAAGTAGCTCCTTTGATTTATGGGCGCAAATTCGAAGAATATAGCCGTACTACTGCTGCGTTTTTAGGCCCACATGCTGAATTATATCCAGAACTAGAAAATTCAATGTGGACGCCGCAAGTAAAATCTAATACCTTTATTGCTTTTCAAATTATTACGACTGCCCTTCTTGGTGCAAAGGGCATTATGCTTAATATCTTTGATATGATGGGCAACGGAATTAATGAAGATTGGGGCTATGGCAAAATGCTTGCAGATATTAAACCATTTGCTTCTGCCTTATCTAACCACCGTCTCAATATGAAAGAATTAAGAGGTATTAAAGTTCTAGTAGATCAGGATTCTGCTTATACTGCTCATACTACTTGGGGCAAAGAGCCAGAAGAATTGCTTCCCCATGAAAAAAACTGGGCTAGTCTTTTAGCCAGTTTTAGCTTTGCAACAACTATTTTGCCTATTCAAGATAATTTTGAAATCGAAGATCAAACAATTGCAATCGCTGGCCAATTGCTGCGCAATCTTACAGATAGTCAAATCACTAAACTAATCACACAAAATACAGTTCTACTTGATGGTGAAAGTATTCAAGTTTTGCTTGATCGAGATTTAGGTAACTTACTCCATATTCAATCGGCTAAATGGCATGCAGCTAAAAGTGGATATCAATCATTTGAACAAGCATATGGTGTTACTGTTCAAGGCGTTAAAAATCCACGTATTACCATGCTTCAACACACTGGTAATTATTTACAGCTTGATTATCAGCCAAATAGCAATGTCAAAATTTGGAGTTCGGCTTATAATTCTATCGATCAAAAACTTGGAAATTTCATGGCAGTTATTGATGACCATATAATTGTCCTTCCCATGGATCAAGATCCAAAACACGGTTGGGAATCACAATTTTCTTCATATAAACAAGGGTTGATGCAACAAATTATGGCTAGCGTTAAACCTACTGACTACTTAATCAATATGCCTCACGTTAAATTAAATATTCAAGAAAATGGCAAAGTAGTCTGACTAGCTAATTTCAACTTAGATAGTTATACAGAGATTAAATGGCACATCAGTGAGCCTTTACCATCTACTACGGCTACCTTAATTAGAAAGCATGGTAGTAGCATTGAAAAGGAAGTAGTTAAAATTGATGTAAGAGATAATCTTGCTACAATTAAGTCTTCCCTTTCACCTCTTGAAACTATTCAACTGATATTTTAGTAATCAAGAAGAGCATTAGCTCTTCTTTTTTTATAGATAAATGTGTTCTGCTTTTATCTTTAAGCCAAAAAGCATTAAAATAAAAAATAATATAACCCTTAATGAGAGGACTTTTATCTTGGGTAAAATACTTGATTATGTTCGCTGGCGAGGAGACCTAACACTTGATCGAGAACCATTTAATAGTTTAGATGCTGGACTTTTTGCCGCATTTGCTTATCTTCCTTTTGATTCTAGTGTTAAAGGGCATACTCTCGAAGCAGCTACAAAACGTTTAATACAAAAAAAGACATTAATTCATTCAGATAAAGTAGAAGCTCAATTAATCAACCTTAGTGATCGATATAAAAATATGCGCTTTTTAGACTGGTCTCATCTTTCCCAGAAAAAGCCACCAGTACAGTTCACAGCCATGACAATTGAATTAGATCCTCAGACTATTCTAGTAGCCTATCGAGGAACTGATGGATCCATGGTCGGACTGAATGAAGATGTAGATATGAGTTATCAGCCAGAAATTTTTGGACAAAGTGTAGCAGCAGACTATTTAGATAAAATTGCCCAGACTTATCCTGATAAGCAAATTTATACTACTGGTCATTCAAAAGGTGGAAATTTTGCTGCTTATGCTATCTCTGCTGTTTCACCTAAAATTCAAGATCAAATAATAAAAGCATATAGTTTTGATGGTCCTGGGTTTATGAAAGAAACTTATGATCAACTAGAATTTCAAAGAGCTATTCCCAAGATGATTACCTATGTTCCCGAAGGATCAATTTTTGGAATGATGCTCGATCATCCTGAACGTGTCATCGTAGTTAAAAGTAAGATGAAACATTTAATGCAGCAACATAATCCCCTGCATTGGGAAGTTGCTCGAAATAGCTTTGTTATGGCTCCTGGTCTCAGTAATGCTAGTAGAATTATTAGGAGTACATTTATTTCCTGGAATACAAAAATTCCACGTGAAAAACGTGAAGAGCTCTGGCTTGCTTTCTTTACTGCTCTAGAATCCCAAAAAATTACCGATGCTAGCCAACTAACAACTAATAAAATTCGTGGCGCAATCCAATTTAGTCATGCTTATCTTTCATTAGATCCCAAAACTCGCTTAATTGCTAATGAAATAGTATCTGATATTACCACAACCGCACGTCAATACATTAATCTTCCATTTCTTAACCATACTGAACATCTAGAGCCCCTTGGCAACGACTCAAGTAAAGGACCAATTGTTGATGATTCATATGATGGAAGTTAAATTTGTTTCATGTGAAACACAAAAAAGGCAACTTCAAATGAAGTTGCCTTTTTACTATATATTTTTGGCTGTATAATTTTTCCTGTTGATGAATATCTATGATATTCTATCGACAGGATTTTTTTACGTAAAAAAAGAGGCCATAGTCCTCTCTTACTTAAAATCCTTCTTCGACCAATTCAATTAAGTGTATGGAGATTCAAACTATGTCCTCTTTAAATGATTATATTAAATTTACTCTTGATATTGAAGATAAAAACATTATTTTTTCTGATTATTCAAATGAAAATATTAACGGTAAGATTTACAAAATATATTTAGCTGAGCTGATCCAGCCTACTTGTCCTTATTGTAGTTCTACTAATCTTAAGCATAACGGTCATTACGTTTCTAACGTTCGTTTCATTACTGCTGATGCTAGTAAGCCCGTTACTATCAGATTAAGAAAACAACGTGTTCTCTGCAATGACTGTTTAAAAAGATCTATGGCTCAATCTAATCTGGTTAATAAAGGCTCCTATATCTCTAACACTTCTAAGCGAAAAATACTTTCTGCTCTTACTGAAGATCGTTCAATGACCAGCATTGCTAGAGAACATAATGTATCTGTCAACACGGTTCAAAGAGTATTAGAAGCCTGCTCTTCTAAGTTCTATGATGACTTTGATCATCTCCCTGAACACTTAGCCTTTGATGAATTCAAAGGTGTAGGCAAAAAGCTTCACTTTATTTGTCTAGATGGTGATACTCACAAAGTTGTTCAAATTCTTAGAACTCGTTTCAAACCTGATATTCTACGCTATTTTTACAAGTTCACTCCTAAAGCTCGTGCAATGGTTAAAACAGTAACTATGGATCTTAATTGTTATTATCCTTTAGTTGCTAGAGAATTATTTCCAAATGCTCAGATAGTTATTGACCGTTTTCATATGGTTCAAATGCTTACTAGATCGTTTAATATTTTCAGAGTTCAAATCATGAAGCAATTTAAAAAGCAAAGCCATGAATATAAGCTTTTAAAGTCTCCTTGGAAGCTTTATCTCATGAAATATGACAAACTTAATAAGACTACTCCCTACTACGATTGGCACTTTAAAGACTCTCTCACTCAGGAACATGTTGTCTTAGATGGTTTAGATTGTGACCAAACCTTAGAAAATGCTTATTGGGTTATGCAGGACTTTATGACTGCTATTCAGGATAACGATGAAAAGAAAGTTATCCATCTACTTCATTCAAAACAAAGTGTTGGTAAACAAATGCATCAAACACTACTGACCTTTAAGCATAATTATTCTGGTGTCCTAAACGGTATTACCTCAACTTATTCTAATGGTTGTCTTGAAGGAGTTAACCGCAAGATTAAACAAATTGAACGTACTGCTTATGGCTATAGAAATTTCAAACATTTATTAATTAGAATTAGACTCGAAGAAAATATTATAAAAGAAAAGGAATCAAACAGCTATTTCTTAGCTGCTTAATTCCTTCTTAAAATTATCCATCAACAGGATTTGCAAAAGAGCCATATTTTTATTGATTTTTCAAAGCTTCCTTAGCTAGTTCAAAGTCACCTAAAGTGGCAGAACCATTATCTTCAACTGCTGGACGTACGATTAATTCGTCAACGTCTGGCGTTGCAACATAATTATTATTAAATTCTCTAAAGAATCCACGAACTCGGACCAAGTCTTGATCATTGAGTACTGAGCCGCCAACAACCATTACATCTGGGCGCATAGTCATGTAAGCATTGAATAATAATTGAGCTACATAGTATGAAACGTAGGTAAATACCTTATGGTCTCTAGGTAGTTTTTCACCTGGAATACCAGTTCTTCCTTCTAGAGAAGGTCCAGCTGCCATTCCTTCAACACATTTATTCCCATGAAATGGACATTTCCCAGTATAGTTGTCGCCAGGGTAAGGAGTGACTAGCATGTGGCCCATTTCTGGGTGATTATTTAAACCAATAAATTTACCTGCTTGTACCGCGCCGGCACCAACTCCTGTTCCAATTGTTACATAGAAATAAGTCTTAGAATCATCTTTTCCACGTGCAATATACTCACCATAACAAGAAGCATTCACGTCCGTAGTCATTACCACAGGAATACCTAGTTCTTTTTCAAAAGTGCCTTTAACATTGGTTCCTGACCAACCACGCTTAGGTGTATCTAAGATATAACCAAATGTTCTAGAATTTGGATTGATGTCAATTGGACCAAAAGTACCAATTCCCAAAGCAGCTACTGGGTGCTCTTTAAAGAATTCAATACTTCTTGCTAAAGTTTCTTTTGCATCTGTTGTTGGAATTCTCTTCTTAGCTACAATTTTGCCAGTTTCTGTATCTTGAACTGCCAAGATAAATTTAGTTCCACCAGCTTCAATACTACCGACATATTTATTTTCTACCATTCAACTTACACCTTCTCATTCACTTAACTTTACTAAAAAGATATACTTTTAACTATTATAGTATAGCTAATTAATAAAACGCTTACAAACCTTTTTTTTAAGCCTCGCTATGAGTATAGTCAAGATTTGAAAAACGGTTATATGGTTTAGAGAACATTAATTTAACTGTTCCACGTGTACCAGAACGGTTTTTCTCGATAATTACTTCTACTTCGCCGTTATCTTCTTCTGCTTCTACTTCGCCCTCATCATCTTCGTCGCGCTCATCACGATAATAATCATCACGATAAAGGAAGGCAACAATATCGGCATCTTGTTCAATAGACCCAGATTCACGAATATCAGATAAAACTGGGCGCTTATCTTGACGTTGTTCAACTGAACGAGAAAGTTGTGAGAGGGCAATAACAGGAATATGTAGTTCTTTAGCTAATTTCTTTAATTGACGTGAAATTGCAGAAACTTCTTGTTGACGAGATTCACTGCGTGGTCCTTCAATTAGCTGCAAGTAGTCAATTACAATTAAGCCTAATTTTCCCTTTTCTTTAGCTAATCTACGGGCTTTAGCTCGAATCTCACTCATTTTAATTCCTGGCGTATCATCAATGTAGATACTGGTATTATCTAGTGAACCAGCTGCTACAACTAGCTTACGCCACTCTTCATCAGTCAGTTGACCGGTTCTAAGATGCTGTGAATCAATTAGTCCCTCAGAAGCTAGCATTCTTTGAACTAATTGCTCAGCTCCCATTTCAAGAGAGAACATAGCAACAGTTTTATCAGTCTTTAGTCCAACAAATTGTGCCACATTAAGAGCAAAAGCAGTTTTACCAACCCCAGGACGAGCGGCCAAGATAATTAATTCATCATCGTGAAAACCAGTTGTCATCTTATCTAATTCAGAAAATCCAGATGGTAAACCAGTCACCATATTTCCATCATCAGGAATTGAGTTAATTTCTTCCATAGCCGTGTTTAATACATCATGAATAGATTTGAACCCACCACTTGCATTATCCTGGGAGACCCCCATTATTTGGCTTTCTGCATCATCTAAGAT
The DNA here is from genome assembly GCF_013487865.1 of Lactobacillus johnsonii. Taxonomy (NCBI): domain Bacteria; kingdom Bacillati; phylum Bacillota; class Bacilli; order Lactobacillales; family Lactobacillaceae; genus Lactobacillus; species Lactobacillus johnsonii. The sequence continues at coordinate 15,818 of NZ_CP047409.1, read as the reverse complement.
ATCAGTTACATCATCAGAGCCTTCAATTGCATTTTGAATAATCCTTTGACTAGTAGAAATTAGATTTCTAAGAATAGCTTTTCGCTTTACAATTTTTGCGTAGTAAGTAACATGGGCTGCTGTTGGAGTTGCCATTGATAGTTCTGTAACGTAGGCAATACCTCCAATATCATCCACTTGATTATTTTTCTTTAACTCATCTTGTAAAGTAACTGGGTCAATTACTTCCTCACGATCTGAGATATTAAGCATTGCCTGAAAAACAATTCTATTTGCATGTTCATAAAAATCATCAGGCTGTAATACATCTGAAGCATCAATAATTGCTTCCGGATCTAAAAAGACGGCCCCTAGGACCGCCTTTTCTGCTTCACTATCATGGGGAATTTGTTGAGAAACAACATTATCCATTATTAGTCTTGCTCCGTAATGTGAACGCGAATTACTGCTTCTACGCCTTTAAATAATTTAACAGGTACATTTGTATACCCTAATGATTTAATTGGTTCTGGAAGCTCTAATTTACGCTTATCAACCTTGATTCCGTATTGCTTTTCAAGTCCTTCAACAATCTTCTTACTTGAAATAGAACCAAATAAGCGAGAATCAGTACCAGCCTTAGACTTAAAGTTAACAATAGTTTTGTCGTCTTCAAGTTTTTTCTTAATATCTTCAGCAGCAGCCTTTTCTGCTTCATAAGCATCTTTTTCAGCTTTTTGAACACGTTTTAAGGTATTTAAGTTAGAACTAGTAGCTTCTTTAGCGTATCCATTTTTAATCAAGAAGTTTTGAGCATAGCCATCAGGTACGTTCTTAACTTCTCCGCGTTTACCTTTACCCTTCATGTCTTTAATAAAAATAACTTTCATAAGTTTCACTCCTATTCATTTTCTTTGAGATAGTCATTAATTGCTCCCAAGAGCTTAACTTTAGCTTCTTCGATTGTTATCCCCTTGAGCTGAGTTGCGGCATTAGATAAGTGCCCGCCCCCGCCTAGTTTCTCCATAATTACTTGAACGTTAACATTACCCATTGAACGAGCTGAGATACCAACTGCATCTTTACTCCGTCTAGTTAATGCAAAACTGGCATCTACATGTTCAAGAGATAAAGCTGTATCGGCTGCTTGAGCAGTAATAATGGGATCATAAATCTTATTTTCTTCACCCACTAAGAGAGCCATATCTGGTTCAATCATGTCAATCGTAGAAACTAAGTGACTTCTTTGCAAGTAATTATCGATATTTTCTTTCAAAAGTTCAGATACAACTTGCGTATCTGCTCCAATTGACCGTAAATAACTTGCTGCATCAAAAGTTCTAGTTCCAGTTCTCAAGGAGAATTCCTTTGAGTCGACTGTAATACCAGCTAGCATAGCTGATGCTTCTAAATCAGTCAAGACACCTTCTCCGCCTTGAGGTTGGTACTCAATCATTTCAGTTACAAGCTCACAAGTCGAAGATGCATACGGCTCAATGTATACCAGCATTGGATTTTCAGGGAATTCTTCCCCGCGGCGGTGGTGATCAATAATAATTAATCGATTCTTCAATCGGTCGTAAAGTTCTGGATCATAAGTAATACTGTACTTAGAGTGATCTGTTAAAACTAGTAAAGACTCATCTGTTGCTTCTTCTAAAGCATCTTTAGGCGAAATAAATACATCTTTATCTATACCGGCAGCTTGCATTTTGGCAATCAAACGTCCCACATCATAATTAACGTGATCAACATCTAAAACAACACTAGCTTTTACACCATGAATTCGAGCAATTTTTACAATTCCAATTGCAGATCCAATCGCATCTAAGTCAGGATTTCGATGTCCTTGAACAAAAACATGGTCAACGCCCTTAAATAATTCTACCAAGGCCTGAGAAACCATTCTAGCTCTTACCCGAGTTCGTTTCTCCATTGGATTAGATTTTCCACCATAAAAATGAGCTTCATGACCCGATTGTTTTACAACAACTTGGTCTCCACCACGTCCTAAAGCTAAATCTAAGTTGGATTGAGCTTGATCAGCAATTTCATTTAAGCTTTCTGAGCCAAATGCAATCCCAATAGACAAGGTCAATGGCATATTCTTTCGACTTGATTCAGTTCTAACTTTATCCAAAATAGAGAACTTATCTTCTTCCATCTTGGCTAAATCATGCATATGCGTCAGCAAAATAAAGTGATCTTCATCAATACGTTTAAGATATGAATTAAATTGTCCAGCGTAATTGCTGAGGGCATTTTGGACATATGAACTCATATTTGTTAAGTTCTGATCACTCATAGATTGGCTTAGTTCATCATAATTATCAATAAATATTAAGCCAATTGCTAATCTCTCCTGTTTATACTTTTCCTCAATATTGGCATAGCGCGTAATATCAAGTAAATATACGACACCCAAGTCATCTTGGACAACCATTTCAAACTTGCGGTCGCCCCATTTAATAATTTTGTTTTGATTGCTATTTGACTTAATAGCATCATTAACATATTTAGCTAACTCTTTATCTACAGATGAGATAGAAGAGCCAATAATATCTTTACCATGCAAATACATTTGCAGATAAGGATTAATCCATTGAATTTGTCGATCTTTATCATAAAGCATAATTCCAAGAGGCATTTTAATCATCGCTTCTTGTTCCCCACGCTTTATGCGGTATGAAAGATTAGCAGCATAATTATTAGTATTCCCGGCTAGAACATAAATTCCATACATTACAAAAATAATTGTTAAGATAAATAACAGCACCATGGCTAGTCCAAAAAGCGGACTAATTAATGTCCCAATAATTGCTCCTAATAAGGACAAAACAAGGACAATAATCAACGATGCTGTTAAACGTGTATCTTTAACAAATTCAGGCAATTCTAATTTGCGTAAAAAGCCTTTCATTGAAATTCCTTCCTGTTTATAGCATTAATATCATCAAAAATAATATACTGCATCATTTTATATTATACATCAAAAAATGCCTGCTTATCATCTAAGCTAAGCAAGCATTACAGCATATTATGTCGACGTAGATACCAAAGCAAAATTGCCATTACAATAATCGAACCTACCATAATTATTACCCAATCAAATGGATTATGAAAAATAGGTAAGTCAACATTCATCCCAAAGAATCCTGTTACAATTGTTGGAATTGTTAAAAGAAGTGACCACACAGTCAAAAACTGCATAGTATTGTTCAAGTTATTATTCAGAATATTGTTGGACGTCTTAGAAATTTCTTCAGTCACTTCACTATAAATTTTGATCATCTGTGAAGATTGCTGAACTTCAATGATAATATCATCACACATTTCCTCTTCAGAAGCATTCATATGAAGTCCCGACTTTTTATTTTTTAGACTTTCAAGCATCATTAGATTAGTTCTAATTGAGCTAGATAAGTAAACCAAACTTTTTTCAACTTGTGATAATTCTTGTAGGTCTTTATTATGAATTCGCTTACTTAAGTTATTATCCAAGACTAGTCGTTGACTGTTTAGCTGGCTAAGTGCCCTTTGAAAGTATTTTGTAACAGCAAAAAGAATAGCAAAAATTAATTCTTTTTCACTATGAATATGCTCATCGGGGCGTTGCCTAAATTCTTCAATCATATAAGTTGTATCAGGAGAATGAACAGTAAAAAGCGTATGGTCGACCATTAAAAACTTAATTGGTAAAGTCGTAAAATGATCTGCATCAGCTGTTGGCCAAACTGGAACATCGTAAACCAACAAATCACTGTTAGTAATATAATCATGATCAAAGTGAGGACGTTCGTGAAGGTCGGTAATATAAGAGATAATTTCTGATGTTAAATCAAAATCATCTTTTAGTAGCCTAATATCATGATCGTCACAGTTATAAATATCGTACCATTTGTAGTCAAAATCAATGTTTCCGGCTAGTTTTTGCTTAATAATCATGACAATCCTTCCATTTACTTCTTTTATAATACCGCAAAAAACAAAATAAAAAGAGTAGCATAAGCTACTCTTTTTATTAATTGTGATCTGTTATTAGTCTTCTGCGACGAATGGCAATAAGCCCATAACACGAGCTCTCTTAATAGCAACAGTCAACTTACGTTGATTCTTTGCGCTAGTGCCAGTGACACGACGTGGTAAGATCTTACCTCTTTCAGAGATAAAACGTTTCAACAAATCAACATCCTTGTAGTCGATGTAGTCAATGTGGTTAGCTGCAATAAAGTCAACCTTACGACGACGACGGCCACCTCTTCTTTGTTGAGCCATATCAAAGATCCTTTCTAATTAAAATTAAAATGGGAGATCATCATCTGAGATGTCAATTGTGCTACCTGAATCTGCAAATGGATCTTGCGGTTTATTGCTTTCTCCACCAGCAGGAGCATTATTCATGCTTGGAGCACTTGATCCACCAAAGTTATTGGTACTTGGAGCATTTCCTCCTTGGGGAGCAAAATTGCCACCATTAGTCTGACGATTTTCACGATCACGACGTGATTCTAGTAAAGAGAAATTATCAATAATGACTTCAGTCACGTATACTCTCTTACCGTCTTTATCATCGTACGTTCTAGTTTGAATCCGACCTTGAATACCAACTAATGAACCTTTTGAAGTAAAGTTAGCAAAATTTTCTGCTGCTTTACGCCAAATTACACAGTTGATGAAATCAGCACCACGTTCACCTTGACTATTGGTATATTGACGGTCAACAGCTAGAGTAAACGTAGCAACTGAGATTCCACTCCCGGTTGTACGTAAATCAGGATCACGTGTTAAACGGCCAACAAGTACAACATTATTAATCATACTTTTGTCCCCTTCCTAATTCACGAAAACAAATTACTTGTCTAATTTTACAGTCATTGAACGTAAAATTTGGTTATCAATACGAGAAAGACGACCAAATTCATCAACTGGTTCAGAGTTTTCTGCAACGAAAGTCATAATGTGATAAGTACCTTCACGGTATTTTTCAATTTCGTATGCGAAACGTCTCTTACCCCAATCTTTAGATTCAAGTTCTTCAGCACCGTTGTCAGTAACAACTTTATCGAAACGATCGATCAATGCTTTCTTTGAATCTTCGTCAATATCAGGCTTGATGATGTAAGTAACTTCGTACTTAGTTTTTGCCATAATAATTGCACCTCCTCTTGGACTAAATGGTTCTTGTTAAAATCAAGAACAAGGAGTAATGAATAATATTACTCACAATGCTTGATTTTATCACATAAATAAAAAATTACCAAATATTTTTTCACGTGATCCTGAGTTTTATTACTCAATTATTATTACGCAAAAAATTTGGTAATTTTTTATTTATTAATTTTCTTCTACTGGTTCTTCTTCAGTAGTGGTTTCTTCGTCTTCATCCCTAGCTTTAGGAACAGCAGTAATACTTGCTACTTGTGCACCATCGTCAACCTTGATTAAACGTACACCCAATGTAGCTCTTCCAGTTTGAGAAACATCGTCCACATCAAATCGAATCATGACTCCCGCACTGGTAATTAGCATAATATCTTCATCGCCATTAACTACTGTTACACCGGCTAAAGGACCGTTCTTTTCAGTAATGTTTGCAGTCTTAATTCCTTTACCGCCGCGTCCCTTAACTGGGTATTCAGAAGCTGCAGTACGTTTTCCATATCCTTTTTCAGAAATTACTAATACTTCTGAATCAGGTTCTAGAATATCAGATCCAACGACATAATCGTTATCTCTTAAATTGATTCCACGGACACCAGCTGCTGTTCTTCCCATCGAACGAACATCTTTTTCATTAAAGGTAACTGCATAACCTAAATGGGTACCGATAAGAATATTTTGTTTTCCATCGGTAGTTAAAACATTATTCAGTTCATCCCCGTCTCGCAAAGTTAAGGCAATTAACCCACTTCGACGAATATTCTGGAATTCGCTGACTTTTGTTCTTTTAACTGTTCCCATCTTAGTAACAAAGAAGAGATAATTATCGTCTGCTCCTTCAGGTACATTGATTACAGCTTGAATTTTTTCACCTTTATCAAGTTCCAAGAGATTAACTATTGGCAAGCCCTTAGCATTTCTTCCAAATTCTGGAATTTCATAGGCTTTCTTTGAGTAAACCTTACCTAAGTTAGTGAAGAATAGTAAAAAGTCATGGGTACTTGAGAAGATTAAATGGTTGATGAAATCATCATCTTGAACTCCCATTCCCTTTATTCCACGTCCACCACGGTTTTGTACCTTAAATTCATCCGCTGGCATACGCTTAATGTAGCCATTGTGAGTTAGAGTTAAAAGAACATCTTTTTGTTCAATTAAATCTTCATCTTCAATTGAAACAGCTTCACCTTCGGCAATCTTAGTACGACGATCATCACCAAAACGCTTTTGAATATCAAGTAACTCGTTGTAAATAATCTCATCAATTCGTTCTGGTTTAGCTAAGATATCTTTGTAATCTGCTATTTTTGCTTGCAAATCTTGATATTCAGTTTCAATTTTATCGCGCTCTAAGCCTGTTAAACGAACCAATCTCATATCTAAAATAGCTTGAGATTGACGATCGTCTAAGCCAAAGTTTTGAATTAATTGTGCCTTAGCAATATCGCTATTTTGTGAACCGCGAATAATCTTAATGATCTCATCGATATGATCAAGGGCAATTCTTAATCCAGCTAAAATATGTGCTCTAGCTTCAGCCTTCTTTAACTCAAACTTAGTTCTACGAGTAATAACATCTTCTTGGTGGTGAAGGTAGTACTCAAGCATTTGCTTCAAAGTTAGGAAATGCGGTGCACCATTAACAATGGCTACCATATTCATTCCGAAGTTTGCTTGCATTTGGGTTTCTTTAAATAAATTATTCAAAACCACACTAGCACTTGCATCACGGCGAATATCAATGGTAATTCTCATACCAGTCTGGTCTGATTCGTCTCGTACACCAGTAATACCATCAATTGTCTTTTCACGGGCTAAATCAGCTATCTTTTTAACTAATTCAGCCTTATTTACTAAGTAAGGAAGTTCCGTAACTACAATTCGCTCGCGACCATTTTTTTCAGTTTCAATTTCAGTCTTTGCCCGAACAACGATATTTCCTTTTCCTGTTTCATAGGCGCGGTAAATACCTCCGCGTCCCATCACAATTCCACCAGTTGGGAAATCAGGACCAGGAATCACCTTCATTAAATCTTTAGTAGTAACATCGGGATTATCCATCAACATGTGAATGCCGCGAATTACCTCTGCCAAATTATGTGGTGGAATATTTGTTGTCATACCAACTGCAATACCACTGGCACCATTGACAAGTAAGTTAGGAATTCTTGCTGGTAATACTACTGGTTCATTTTCTGTATCATCATAGTTACGTTGCCAATCAATAGTTTCTTTATTGATATCACGAAGCATTTCAACCGCAATCTTACTCATTTTTGCCTCAGTATAACGCATTGCGGCTGGCTCATCCCCATCGACAGAACCAAAATTTCCGTGTCCATCAACTAGCATGTAACGATATGAAAAGTCCTGAGCCATGTGGGCCATAGCTAGATAGATTGAAGAGTCACCATGCGGGTGAAACTTACCCATAACTTCCCCAACAATTCTGGCACTCTTCTTATATTGCTTATCTGGTGTAACTCCTAATTCATGCATTCCGTAAAGAATACGACGTTGTACAGGCTTTAAACCATCTCGAACATCAGGTAAGGCACGAGCCACAATAACTGACATAGCGTAGTCTAAGAAGGATGTACGCATGGTATAGGTTAAATCAACATTACGTATTCTATGATCTTGAGGTTGATTTTCGTTAGCCATCTAAAGCCTCCTAAGCATCTAAATTCTCAACGTATTTAGCGTTCTTTTCAATAAATTCTCGTCTTGGACCTACTTCATTACCCATCAAGAGGTCAAATATCTTGTCAGCATCTTCAGCATATTCAGGACTTACTCGATCTAAACGACGATTTTCTGGATTCATCGTAGTTTCCCATAATTGCTCTGGATCCATTTCTCCTAGTCCCTTATAACGTTGAACAATTGGTTTAGGACTTGGTTGCAAGGTACCTAAGTAATCATGCAATTCTTCGTCGGTATCGAGATATTTCTCTACCTTACCTTGGCGAACTTGATATAGAGGCGGACGAGCGATATAAACATACCCTTTTTCGATCATTGGACGCATGTAGTTGTAAAAGAGAGTCAAAAGCAGAGTTCTAATGTGAGCACCATCGACATCGGCATCTGTCATAATGATCAACTTATGGTATCTTGCCTTTGAAACATCAAAATCAGCACCAAATCCTGTACCTAAAGCGGTAAAGAGGGATCTAATTTCTTGGTTAGCAAGTATTCTATCCATTGAAGCTTTTTCAACGTTCAGAATCTTACCTCTAATTGGCAAAATTGCTTGCGTTAAACGAGAACGTCCTTGCTTTGCAGATCCACCGGCAGAGTTACCCTCAACGATAAATAACTCTGAAATACTTGGATCATTACTGGTATTGTCAGCTAGTTTTCCTGGCAAGTTAGCAATTTCAAGTCCTGATTTCTTACGGGTAACTTCACGTGCACGCTTAGCAGCAGTTCTAGCTCTTTCAGCAAGTTGTCCTTTTTCAACAATCTTACGACCAACAGAAGGGTTTTCCATTAAGAAACGACTAAACGTTTCTGAAAATGCTCGGTCCACTGCAGTTCTGGCATCTGAGTTTCCAAGCTTAGTCTTAGTCTGACCTTCAAACTGAGGATTAGGGTGCTTAACCGATACAACTGCCGTAATTCCTTCACGAATATCCTCACCAGATAAGTTGTCATCTTTATCTTTTAAGATTTTAGCCTTATGAGCATAATCGTTAACTACACGAGTTAAAGCGGTCTTAAAGCCTGCTTCGTGCATCCCACCTTCATAAGTGTGAATATTGTTTGCGAAGGTCATTAAAGTTGTTTTATAGCCATCGGTGTATTGCAACGCAACTTCAACATCAATACCTTCATAATTACCTTCAACATAGATGGGTTCATCAAATAATACTTCTTGACCTTTGTTTAAAAAGGCAACGTATTCTTTGATCCCGCCTTCAAAATGGTAAACATCGGTCTCAGCACTTTCTTTACGCTTATCGGTAAAGGTTAATTTTAAGCCCTTGTTTAAGAAAGCAAGTTCACGAATTCTATTCTTTAAAATTTTATCGTCGAAAGTTGTAGTTTCTGTAAAAATATCTGGATCAGGATAGAAACGAACGGTCGTTCCATGTTCTTCAAGAGGTACAGTTCCTACTTGTTTCATTTCGTCTACTACACGGCCATGATCAAAAGAAATTGCATATTTCTTTCCATCCCTCATAACAGTAACATCAAGTTTAGTTGAGAGGGCGTTTACTACAGAAGCACCAACACCGTGAAGACCACCAGATACTTTATATCCGCCACCGCCGAATTTACCACCAGCATGCAAAACAGTAAATACAGTTTCTAGGGCTGGACGACCTGTTTTAGCTTGAATATCAACCGGAATACCACGTCCATCATCTTGGACTGTAACACTGCCATCTTCATTAACAGTGACTTCAATCTTAGTTGCAAAACCTGCTAATCGTTCGTCAATACTATTGTCAATAATTTCCCAAACAAGGTGGTGTAAGCCTTGGCTACTGGTTGAGCCAATGTACATACCTGGGCGTTTTCTAACTGCTTCAAGTCCACCTAGAACTTGAATTTGACTTGCGTTATAAGTATCAGCACGCTTTTCAAAATCTTTAGCTTTATTTAATGCTGCCTTGCTCTTATCTTCTGCCATTTAACTCTCCTTTGTACTGATCGTTCCAGCAGAAATGTGATAGACCTTAGGTTCTTTCACGATTTCCCAAGAAATACCTTCTAAATCTGTTGTTGTGATAAAAGTTTGCGTTTTTCCATGAATATAATTCAGTAAACTGCTCTGTCTTCGATGATCTAATTCGCTCATTACATCATCTAAAAGTAAAATTGGATACTCTTGTGTCAATTCATGTACTAATTGAATTTCAGCCAACTTTACACTTAAAGAAATCGTCCGTTGCTGTCCCTGAGATGCAAAATCATGGGCATTTTTATCGTTAATTAAAAAATCCAAGTCATCTCGATGGGGGCCACTTAACGTAGTTCCCTTTCGAATTTCATTAGGACGATTTTTTTTATAACTAGTAATAACTTTTTGATAAATGGTCTCTACATCATCATCTGGGGTAATTTCCTTAACTGATGGCCGATAAAAAATCTGCAATTTTTCAGCTTGACCACTAATCTCACTATGCGCAATTTGAGCATATGAATTAAGCTTTTGGATGTATTTAATTCTTCTCGAAATTATCTCTGCTGCAATTCCTGCCAGCTGATCTGACAACACATCTAAAAAAACTAGATCATTTGCCTTTTTTATGCTCAATTGCTTCAAGTAATTATTTCTTTGTTGCAGTACCTGCCGATACTGACTTAGAAAATATAGATATTCTGAATTAATTTGCCCAAACTCTAAATCCATAAAACGTCTTCTAATTGATGGAGCTCCTTTAACCAGTGCTAGGTCTTCGGGAGAAAACAAAATTGCATTCATTTGTCCTACATAAGCGGAAAGCTTCTTTTGCTCTAGTCTATTTACCCAGGCTTTTTTTCCGTTTGGCGTTAAACGCAATTTTAACTCTACTTTTAATTGACTTTTATGAACTTTTCCTTGTAAGCCCGCAAATTTACTTCCAAAACGAATTAATTCTTTATCGCTATTTGTTCGATGAGATCGAGTTAGGGCCAAAAAATAAATCGCCTCAAGTAAATTAGTTTTTCCTTGGGCGTTTGGACCAATAAAAATATTTACATGAGGGTCAAAATTTATCTTTAGTTCTTCAAAATTTCTAAAATCTTTTAATTCAAAGTTTGCAAGATACATCGGCTACTCTGAAAAAAATTCATACTCTTCTCCAGCCAAGTTCAGTACATCTCCAGGATGTATTTTCTTTCCACGGCGATCTTCTACTTCACCGTTCAACTTAACAGGATTTTCTTTTAGATACCATTTAGCTTGACCACCAGAAGATATCACACTCTTTTCTTTTAAAAACTGAGCCAGCGTAATATATTCTCCCTTAATTGTGAATTTTTTGATAATATCACCCCATTTACCTTGTCATACCTAGTCATTATACCGTTTTTTTATGTGAAATTCAATTTTATGACGTATTGTAGCCTTTTTTAAGCCGCTTTATTCCAATTTAATATGACTATACTTAACTAGATAAAAATTCGCTTAATCAGCCTAAATTTAGCTTTTAAATACAATGCAAGAAGTGTCTGGGAAAAAACTAATTCTCAGGTACAAAAAGACGATCAAGCCAACTCTTAATTTGAGTAGCTTGACCGTCTTTTTTTTTCTATTTTTATTTGCACATAAAGCAGATCGGTCTTTGGACCATCTTCTGTGCCAATACTTGCTTAAGTTCATCATCATCAAGGCTATTCCTACATCAGTTTCAACCTTCTTTTTACCTCTTAGATGAGTTCGGCGCATGCCAAAGACGTTCTTCAAATGTCCAAAAACTGGCTCGACATCATACTTTCTCATGCTGTAGATGTGCTTGCCTTCAGGACTTTGAAGAACTTCTTTTGTCTTTTCTTTTAAATACTGCCAGTTAGGATTATAACGTACTTGCCTTTGACGGCCGCTTTTTGTTTTAGCTAAGCGTTCCAATTCTGGTGTGATTTGGAATTCATCTGCTTCATATATCTTAAAATCACGAACCTGACCAGTAGAGTGGTCCTTGCGCTGGCTATAATATTTGAAATTGAATCTAACGCCGTTTTGATCTAAATAATAATCATCTTTTTCATTGTAGAACCAGTTAGACAGCCGGCTTGGATCATTTTTGTACTTTCTGGTTTGTTCCTTTTCATACATGGTGTAAGGAATGAAATACTCTTTGTCTGAATACTTTTCTTCCAGCTGTGTGTAATTATATTCACTCCCATAGCCAGCGTCGGCGACAATCTTGTCAAACTTATCTAGGACCGTCATCTGTTTCAAAAAAGGCTCCAGCGTCTTGAAATCAGTTGGATTAGGATATAAGGCAAAATCAACCACGTACTGATCCGTCGTAGCCGCTTGAATATTGTAGCCTGGCTTAAGCTGGCCGTTTTTCATGTGGTCTTCCTTCATATGCATGAAAGTCGCATCATGGTCTGTCTTGGAGTAGCTGTTGCGTCCAGCAAAAATCTTCTCGGCTTCCTCGTATTTTTTCATTCGGGGCAGATAGTCTTTTTTCAAGCGATGAAGATACTTTTTAAGTCCACGTCTTCTCGCTTTTCTAGGCGAGCCACCTGGGATAGCTTTTGGTTCTTGCTCAATTTCTTTAGTCAGTTTTTCAATTTCAGCTTCGGTTTCTTGGGCTAGTTCTGCTAAGCCTTGACTAGTTTGAACTTTTTCTTTTTCCATTGCTTTAACCACTTCTTGGGCAACCAATTCATCATAAAGCTTGACTGCTTGATCTTTTAGCTTTTCATGAAACTTTTCAACAGCTTTACGCCAAACAAAAGTATAGCGATTGGCATCCGCTTCAATCTTGGTGCCATCAATAAAGATAGTCCCTTCATTGATTAAACCCTCTTGTTCTAATAAGTTGGTAAAGTACAAAAAGCTTTTCTTAATGAGCTGATTGGCATGCTTGCTAGATCTAAAGTTATTGATGGTATGGTAAGAAATCTTTTGATGTTCTGCCAATACCATCATGGGCAGGTTTTCTTCCAACATTAATTCGATCTTTCGGCCTGAAAATACTCTTCTGGAATAAGCAAAAAGCAGAATTTTAAGCATCATGGCCGGATGATAGGCTGGACGTCCAGTTTCGGCAGTATCTCCCAATAAAACATCTTCTGGAATTGAATCGACAAACCAGCTGATAACAGTAGCTAAATGATTGTTAGGAATAGAGAAGTCTAAATTAAGTGTTAAAGCAGTTTGACCTGTGATATAATTTTGATACATTGAGATTGCCTTCTTTCATTTTGTTTTGTGGTGATTCAATAATAGCAAGGAAGGCACTTAAAGTACATAAAAAGAACGATGAAATCCAAAATGGAAATCATCGTTCTTTTTTCATGTCTGAGAATTAGTTTTTTCCCAGACACATAAATTAAAATGTTCTAACTGGCGTGATTAATTGAGTGAAATTAACATCTTGTTTTGCCGGTATCACTGTAAATGGTCTTAGCGGCTGGGTAAAGTTCATAATAATGGAATCAGTAATAGAGGCACGTAAAGCTTCTCTTAGATAATCAGGATTGAAGGAAATAGTTAATCCCTCTCCTTCAAGATTCTTAAAGCCAATTTCTTCTTCCACATTTCCTATCTCCGGTGAATCACCTTGGAGTTTAACCAATTGATTTTGAACATCAAGAGTCATCTTAACCACATTATTACGGCTTTCGTGAGTAAGAAGACTGGCACGTTCGAGAGAACGAGCTAAAACTGGTAATTCAAATTCAACTGATGTTGTAGATTCAGTTGGAATTAACCGATCAGTGTCTGGATATTGTCCATCAAGTAAACGTGAATAGAACGCAATGTTTCCAACTTCAAATAAAACTTGATTTTCACCAGGATTTACTGTGATTTCGGGATCACTTTCTCCGATAATTCGGGATAATTCTACTAAGCTCTTTCCAGGAATAATTAAGTCAGTACTTGTTTGAGGACCATTTTCTAGAGAAATTTGACGTTGAGATAGTCGGTGACTGTCGGTAGCAACTGCTTTAATTGATGAATTGTTGAAGATAAAGTTAACACCAGTTAAAGTTGGACGACTTTCTTGAGTAGCGACTGCAAAAACAGTTTCGTTAATAATTTCTCTAAATGTTTTACCAGAAATTTTGAATGATGCATCAGTAGAAATTTCTGGTAAGTGTGGATAATTGTTTGCATCTAAACCATTAATCATGAATTCGGTATTTTCAGAAACAATTTTTGTTTGAAAACTTTCTTTTACTTCAAATGAAAAATCTTTACCTGGTAATTTTTTTACAATTTCACTGAAAAATCGTGCTGGTAGAACGATCGATCCCGTAGATTGAACAATTAAATCATCGTTTACTGGGATTTGAATTTCAATAGAAATGTCAGTATCACTACCGGTTAAAGTAAGCATTTCATCTGTAAGGGTAAGTTTTATACCACTTAATATTGGAATAGTAGCACGTGAAGAAATTGCACGCATAGCATTATTTAGGTTTTCGAGGAATAAATTACGATTAATTGTAAACTGCATCGTTTACCTCCTGTGAAATTATATGTAAGTTGTTTTATTTAATTATATATTTAAATACTTAGAAGTAGTAGTAGGGCCAGTGGAATCTGTGGGAAAGTAGCCAAACACCTGAATAAAACACACTTTTGCATGTTTAATAAATGTGGACAAAGTTAAAAGTTATCCACATGTTATTAACTTTTAGTGTTCAAGCATAGCCTTTAAATCATACACAGCTGCTTTAATTTCAGCATCAGTTTTTAAGGCACGCGAAATTTTATCGCAAGCATGCATTACAGTTGTGTGATCCTTACCGCCAAATTCCTGTCCAATTTTAGGCAAACTAGAATCTGTTAACTCACGAGACAAATACATTGCAATTTGTCGAGGAACAACAATTTGTTTTACACGCTTCTTACCCTTTAGTTCAGTAGTTGAGGTTTGGAAATAGTTGGCCACAACTTCTTGAATCTTAGAAATTTGAAGCCCCCTATTTTTTTGTACCAACTTTAAGTCAGCTAGAGCCTCTTTGGCTAAGTCAACATTAATATCTTCGCGCTCAATTGTTGCATGGGCTTGAACTTTAACTAAAGCTCCTTCGAGTTCACGAATATTGGTATCAACTTGTGAAGCAATATAGTCAAGGGTACTGTCGTCAATTGCTAGGCCATCGGTTTCAGCCTTTTTTCGCAAAATCGCAATTCTAGTCTCTAAATCTGGAGGCGTAATTTCAACTTGTAGTCCCCAAGCAAAGCGTGAAACTAAACGTTCTGATAATTCAGGAATTTCGGTTGGTAGACGATCACTAGTCATAACAATCTGTTTTTGATCATTATAAAGGGTTTCAAAAGTATGGAAGAATTCCTCCTGGATTCCCTCTTTTTTAGAAAAGAATTGAATATCGTCTACTAATAGGAGATCACAGTTCCGATACTTATTACGAAATTCAGCCTGAGTTTTGTTTTTTATTGAGTTAATAAAATCATTTACGAAAGTTTCACTCTGAATATAAACCACTTTTGCATGTGGTTTTTCAGCCAACATCTGGTGTCCAATGGCTTGCATTAAGTGGGTTTTACCTAAACCGACCCCACCAAAAATAAACAAAGGATTGTAAAAACTTCCCGGATTATCAGCGACTGCTAAGGCTGCACCCGCTGCCAGCTTGTTTCCCTCACCTTGAACAAAGGTATCGAAAGTATACTTGCTATTTAGTTGAAGGTCTTGAGCAAATTCATCTCTGCGATTTTCTAATATTTCTTGATTAGTTTTAATTCGTGGTTGTGGTGTAACTAAACGTTCAGGACCTTCTTTACCTGCAACTTCAAATTTAGGTTGAATTTCCATGTCGGCATAAGCATATGCTTCTTGAATGAGTTGAGAAGCTAAGTTCTTTTCCCAGTATCCCTTTGCAACGGGTGATTCAACAGCGATTATCATTTCTTTTGTCTTTTTATTAAAGGAAATTGGTTTAGTATTTTTAAACCAAGCATTATAGGCAACCGTGCTGTAGCTTTTTTTCATCTCAGCATTAAAAAATTGCCAAAATTTATCTAGATCAAACAA